>JAGQYM010000014.1 GCA_020436085.1 Cyclobacteriaceae bacterium | reverse complement strand
CAAATTTCTTCGCCTCATTGATATCTACTGACATGTAATATTTGAAGAGCTCATAAGAAATACTATCCAAGCTGCTGGAATCCGCTCTTCCAAGAGCCTCCATCAAACCTTCCTTGCTTTGGCCTCTGCCAATGAGCGCTAAAAAGATAAAAAAAATGAATATATACCTACTCATGTATGCTAAAGCAAGATTCAATGGATGGAGCCCTACTCAAACTTTCTACTTTTGGCCCTGAATGCAATCACAACCTAAAATTTATAATCCAAATTAAACATTTAACCCTATGAAAAAAATTGCCTACTCATTATTGCTAGCCCTAATTGTTTCGTTATCATTCACTTCGTGCGTGGAAGAGTCTATAGAGCCTTCTGTAGATGGCGGCACAACTGAAACCAAGAAATTCTAATTCATGCACCCAATTAAATTTACTAACTAGCTCATGAAAAAAGTAATTACAATATCAATTATAGTTGTTGTGGCTATCTCGACTTTCAGCTTTGTTTTAAAACCAATGCAATCAAATGAAACGGATTCACAGGCAATGGTCGTTAAAACAGGAATTGACAAAACTGGTTTTACTGAATCCACCAGTTGGTAAAAAGACATTTATTAGCGCTGCAGCTAAAGGCAACTCCCAAGGGGTTGCCTTTTTTAATTAATAGAAAAACAGATCGCCAGCCACTGGCAAAGGTTCTCCTTATTGTGGATTTTTGTATTTCACTAAGTTGTGACCGCTATGCCCATTAAGATTGTAAGCGCCAAACACTGGGAACGAAAGGTCTCGCGCGAGGCGATGGAAGCGCTGGAGCAAATCTCTACCGAGATGGGTGCCGAAATCCATGATGACCTCCTGCAGCGTCTCACCATCTTTCGGTTCTACCTTGATCGGCTTGAGCGTGAAGCCTCCAGCCAGGAGGCAGTTGAGGCGCTGGTCACTGAGATGAAAGGCGAGTACGAGGACATTATTCAGTCCGTGAGAAAGGTAACGCGTCAACTGATGCCGTCTCACATGGAGCAGGGGACGTTCACGAAAAGTATCCACCTGCTGTGCTTGAGTCTGGAGCGACCAGGTGCAGGTCACATCCACTTCCAACACCAGGGACAAGAAACGACTCTACACAAAGCGGTGGAGACTTATCTTTCACGCATCGTCCAAGAACTAATACACAATGCCTTCAAGCATTCATCAGCCTGGCATGTGTGGGTGAGGATGAACTGGCAGTCCGATAAGCTGCTGATCGAAATTGAGGATGACGGTACAGGCTTTATGGAAACCAAAGAGGCTATTGCCCGACTAAATGCAAAATACAACACACTCAGGATGCGCGCAGATGCCATTGGTGCAAAGATCACCTACACTTCTGGCGACAAGGGATTACTGGCGAGGATTGAGTGTCCGGTTGGGTAGTGCTACAAAACTAGCGGCTTCAAAAATTAAGAAGCCTGATCAACCAATTCATGTGTATCTCGATCTTTTTTAAACAACCCGGACAAACTTCTCACCTTTTTAGTTTCTGAACCCATTAGCCTAAGGTATTGCCGTGTCATGGTCGGATTGGCAACCTCCTTATCTGCCGTTTGGATCAATCCTGACAAAGTTGCCATGGAAGCCGATAACTCGCGATTCAGTTTGTCGAGCATAGCCTGACGCTCCAGCGCCTGCCGATTCAATTCATCGTTTCTGATATTAAGTTCAAGGGTTCGTTGTTGCACCCGATGATTCAAATGCTGGTTAATCATCGACTTGTCCCTGATGCGAAGCCAGAGAAGGATTGCAATAACCACAAGGAAAATAAACAATACAACTACAATAATGTTGATTGTCTTTTGCTGTTGAATAGAGATCTCTTTTAGAGATAACAATTCTTTTTGCGTACCAATGACTTCCTTGCTCTCGTTTTCCGCATGTGCAAGGGTTATTTGCGCCACGTTTTGGATCATAGGACCACTGAATAGTTTTTTCTCAAGGTCTCTTGATCGCTGAAGGTAATCAGATACTTGTTTGAAGTCGTTTTTCATTCGATAAGCCTCAACGTAACCATCCAAGATATCCAGCATCGAAAGTAGATTCGAACTCGCATTCGCCATTTCATAAGCCTTACTCCAATAGAACAGTGCTTTTTCAGCGTCCCCTTTTGCTAACTCTAATTGAGCTTGGTAAACGTAGGTATCCAATATCTCCTCTGTTAGATTCTTATCCTTCGCAACTTTCATTGCGTTAACAATAACTGTTTCAGCTTTTGTCAATGAATCAGTTGCCAGATAGAATTCTACCAAGGCAGTTTGAATAGTCCACAGGTCTTTTGGAATACAATTCTTTCCTTCGCAATATTTTTCTGCCAAGCTTGCGTAGTATCTGGCACTATCCAATTCCGAAAATTCACTGTAAAGCTGGCTAATATTTACATAGGCTATAACCAGGCCCCATTCCACTTTATTCTCTTCTTTGATCCTTGCGGATTTCTTATAGTACTGAAGTGCCTTTCTCTTGTCCCGAAGTACAGAGTAGACATAGCCGAGGTTATTATATGCAATGCTGATATCACGCATGTTACCCTCCACTTTTCTTGCTTCCAGCGATTTGAAACAATATTCAAGTGCCAAATCGTATTTTCCTAAATTGATATAGTTAGCCTGTAGAAGATTATAAATAAACTTAAGTTTCTTATCAAAATGATGTCTCTCGGCAATTGCCAGGGCCCTATCAAGCATTTCGTTTGACTTAATGTAGTCACTCTCTCTTTTGTAGATCGATGCGTATTCGATGTAGCCCTCACATATCTTAAAAGTATCCTTCAATAGAAGCGCATCAGCCTGTCGTAGGTCATTTATTTCTTTAGCTTTGTCTAAATCACGATTCACGATTTCACAATACAGCGCTTCCAAAACCAGGAATCGGGTATCTCCAATTTCCTTGGGTAGCACTTTATAAAGGGAGTCCGCCTTAGGTGTTTGACTAAAACTCGCTACCGACATAAAAGTCAGTACTACAAATAATACCCAGGAGTTTTTCATTTCTGAAATTTACGGTCTGGTATTTTTATCTAATCTCCAACTCGAAAGGTAACCTGGCTTGCACACCCTGGTAGCGCTGGAGCTTTTTCCAGCCTTGGTAGAAATAATAAGAATCACCCATCTCCTTCTCTATCGCCTTGGTACTCACCTGGTCTTCCCATCCGGAAGTCAGTTTCTCCAAAAACGTTTTGGGTTGTGGATAGTATCTCACTTTGTAGTCTGCTGCAATACCAGCCTTTGTGGCTGCTATCTCTATCGCATCCTGGTAGCTACCGAGTATGTCTACCAGTCCGTTGTCTTTGCCCTGCACGCCCGTCCACACGCGTCCTGAAGCGATCTTCTTGATATCCTCTTGTGACATGCCGCGTCCTTCGGCCGCCTTGCGCGTAAAGGCCTCATACAAATCGTTGGTCTGCTGTTGCCATATCTCCTGCTCCATGGCGGTAAGTGGTCGTGTCACCGTGATCAATCCTCCTACATCCCCGGTCTTCACCTCCTCAGAGGTAATACCCAATTTGTTCTCCAGCAATCCGCTCATGTCGAAGAGCACACTGAAAATGCCAATCGAGCCCGTAACCGTGGTCGGCTGTGCCACGATGGTATCGCTGGCCATGGCAAGGTAGTAGCCTCCTGAGGTTGCATAGTCCGACATCGAAGCAATGACGGGCTTCTCTTCAGTTGCAAGGGATACTTCACGCCAAATGTCATCGGCCGCCTGAAACACGCCACCGGGACTATTCACCCTGATCACAATCGCCTTCACCCGATCGTTGTTTCTCGCACGTCTTAGCTCGTTAACAAACGTGCTTGAGCCCACCAACCCGTTGTCTGCTTTGCCCGGCATGATCTCTCCATCCGCCACGATCACCGCTATTTCGTTGGGCGATGATTTGAAATTCATGCTACGCGTATATTCGGTAAATCTCACAAAGCCAATCTTATCCGAGGCTTCAAGTCCTAGTCTGTTGCGCAGCTCGTCCCGCACCTGATCTTCAAACATCAACGCATCGACCAACTTATATGTGATCGCATCGCCTGGCTTTCGCACCACCATGGTTTTGGCAAGGGCAGCAAGATCGTCTTCCGGAATTTGACGTCCTGCTGAGATGTCTTTCAACATACCGTCATAAAGTCCGTTCACCATCTGATTGAGTTGCAGTCGGTTTTCCTCGCTCATGTTTTCCCTCACAAAAGGTTCCACCGCACTTTTGAAGTCACCGACACGAAACACCTGCGGTTTGATCTCCAGTTTATCCAGTAGTCGCTTAAAGAAGGTGACATTGATGGAGAGTCCGTTGAGTTCTACCTGCCCCTCTGGGTTGAGATAGATCTGGTCCGCAGCGCTAGCCAGATAATAGGCTCCCTCTGAGTAACCAGAAGAATAGGCCACTACCCACTTGCCGGATTCGCGAAAGTCCAGCAGGGATTCCCTGATTTCTTTTATTGACGTAATACCCGCTTGCAGTTCATTCAGACGCAGATAGATACCTTTAGTCTTGGCATCTGTTTTTGCGTAAGCGATAGCATCTTTTAATTGCAGTAACCCGATAGCGGGTTCTTCTCCCGGAATCAATTCCGCCAGCGGGTCGTCAATCGCCAGTTCTACGATGGGAGAATTCAAATCAAGGTATAGCACTGAATTGTCGCTGATGACAACTTTGTTTTCGCTGTTGATGATCATTGAAAATACAATGCTGCCAACCACAATCAGCACAATAAAAGCCACTAAGGCACCGAGACAAGACGCGAGAAAATTCTTTAGGAATCCCATACTGAACACGTTAAGATTGCAAACTTACACCCGGAAGACGGAAGTGTGAAATAGCTCCCGCTAAAGTGTCATTCTGACTATCTTGTGGATCAATGGCAACCCCGATTTTTATATTGCTGGGCAGCAACCTCGGTGACAGGGAGGGAAATCTGGCGGCAGCCCAATGGTTTCTCGAAAAGTCAGGCATCAAGGTTAACCGCGAATCGAGGGTGTACGAGACCAAACCCTGGGGAAAGGAAAATCAGCCTGACTTCCTCAACCAGGTGCTGCAAATTGAGACTGAGCTTACCCCCACGGCACTGCTATCCAAATTGCTGGAAATAGAAGAGGAAATGGGCAGGAAAAGAATCGTGAAGTGGGGGGAACGCATCATCGATCTGGACATTCTTCTGTATGGAGATCAGATCGTGAAGTCCGATCGGTTGACCATTCCACACCCCGGCATCCCCTCAAGAAGGTTTACGCTCGTACCGCTCAATGAAATTGCATCAGAAGTAGTTCACCCGGAATTGGGAAAGACCATACAGCAGTTGTTGAACGAGTGTACCGATCCGTTGGAGGTGAGGGTGGTTTGGTAAGCCCTGAGATGCTGAGTGACAACGAAGCATCTCCTTAGCTGCAAACAGGTCATCCAATAGGTATACGTCCATGAACAGAGGAGACACTTCGCTCGTGCTCAGTGTCTCATTTCTACCCCTGAGATGCTGAGTACAAACGAAGCATCCCCTTGGTACCAGAACAATCTTCTAAAAAGATAACTCAATCAACTGAGAAGACACTTCGCTTCTGGCTCAGTGTCTCATTGCTACCCTGAGGTGTTGAGTCACAACGAAGTATCTCCTTGGTCATTAGAACACGCTGCTAATAAGATAACTCAATCGACAGAGAAGACACTTCGCTTCTGGCTCGGTGTTTCATACCTACTCTGAGATGCTGAGCGGCAACGAAGCATCTCCTTGACTGCAAAAACGATCGCTACAAGTGTAATTCAATCGACAGGAGAAGACGCTTCCCTTCCGGCTCTGTGTCACTTTGAGCTTCTTTGTGGCTCTTTGTGTAACAACCAAAAAAATAGCACTAAAGACTCGACACGTTCGCCTCTGGTGCGATCTTCTTCACCAAGCCCTGAAGTACCTTGCCTGGTCCACACTCGATGAAATCAGTGGCGCCATCCTGCACCATTCGTTGAACAGATTGCGTCCATCGTACGGGAGCTGTTAGTTGATCGATCAAATTTTTCTTGATCACACTCACATCGGTGGCAGGCATCCCGTTTACGTTTTGATACACGGGGCAAATAGGAGCGCTGAAATTCGTTTTGTCAATGGCGGCTGCCAGTTCTTCTCTGGCCGGCTCCATCAATGGCGAGTGAAAGGCGCCACCTACCTGCAATGGCAAGGCGCGCTTCGCTCCGGCTGCTTTTAATTTCTCACATGCTACCTCGATACCCTTCATGGAACCGGATATTACCAACTGGCCGGGGCAATTGTAGTTGGCAGCTACCACTACCTCATCTATTTCCGCACATATATCTTCAACCACCTTATCATCCAATCCCAAAATAGCCGCCATCGTTGACGGGTTTATCTCGCAGGCACGTTGCATGGCCTGCGCACGCTGTGATACCAATCTCAATCCATCTTCAAAAAAGAGCGCCTTGTTGGCCACCAAGGCAGAAAATTCTCCCAACGAATGTCCTGCTACCATGTCGGGCTTGAAGTCGGCCGCAGCGAGTGCAACAGCAACTGAGTGCAGGAAGACCGCTGGCTGTGTCACTTTGGTTTGCTTAAGATCTTCCGCAGTTCCAGCAAACATGATGTCGGTAATATTGAAACCCAATATCTCGTTGGCCTGATCGAAAGTCTTTTTTACAGACGGGTTATCGTAAAGATCTTTACCCATACCCACAAACTGCGCTCCCTGACCAGGAAAGATGTATGCCTTCATAACTGAATTTTTGTTTAGATACTGAACAGGTCAAAAATAATGAAAGAGGCTCTCAATCCAAGAATCTTGCCTTCAACTCTGGCGTTGGCAACATGCATTCATCGCGTCTGCCAAACCAACGATAGCGATTCTTCGCCACCAGATCATAAAAGAAATCTCTGATGAACCATGGGATAATTTTGAATACATAAAGCAACGGCCAGAGACCGCCAAGATGAAGGCAAATTTCAAGCACTGCACTGCTGCGTTGAAAGTACCGATCACCCTTGATGAGTATAATACTCTCTAGCGCTCTCGAGGGTACGTTGAAGTTCTTCAACTGTTCCTGACCGAAAGCTGACTGCAAAGAGGCAAACTTAAAGTAGCCCTTCTTATCTCTATTGATAATAAACTGAACAGAATGATTACACAGGTTACAAACTCCGTCAAAGAGAATGACATTGGAGTTTATCGAATGAGATGTACCCATCCTTTGTAAGTCTTGTTCTTTTGAGACGGATCCACCACATCGAAGATGACCTCTGCCGAATAGAAATAAACACCACCGGGCACTTCAATTCCAGAGTTATCGTGTCCATCCCAATTGATATAGATCGTCCTCTCCCCACCCGACTGATAGGTATAGAGTTCTTTACCCCATCGGTCAAGCACCGTGAATTTCACACTCTCCACAAATCGCGCACACTTAGATCGTATGTCAACAATGTCACGTTTAGATCCACAAGGATCCAAAGAATTTTCATCGAGCACGACTCCGCCAAAAGCACTAAAGTCGGGATTAAAGCAGTCGCCATTCGGAGAAAAGACATTCGGCAACTCGTAATACGGGCAGTTGTCAAAACAATATTCTTCGCTTAGTTCACTTTCATTCCCCGATCTATCCAGCGCAGAAATCTTATAACATCTCGCGAATTAAGGAAGGTTGCTATCGATGAAGAAAGTATCTCTCACATTAGTGGCGTAAATTTCAAACGGGTCACCTAAACGATTAGCTACATAAATATTATAACTGCGAATATCCGCACGGCAAACTGGATCTTCCGGCCTCCTCCACTGAAGTGTATTGGAAAATGTCTGTAAGTCACAAGAAGTCGAGGTTATGAACTCATTACAATCTCTCGCGATGATTTCAAGCTGAGGTGTGCAGGGCGCTTCGTCATCATTGGGCTGCGCACAGATGATCTGCGAAAAATTAATCAGCGGCTCATCAATTTCCGGATTACCGTAGGCCCCGCGGGTCATCACACGGTAGCAGTATATTTCCGTATCCACCAGTGGTGTATCTTGAAACTGACCTGCGTCTGTGTAGTTGAACTGACTTTCATTTACGTTTACACTGTCGATCAACACCAGTTGGCTTTCGGTCGAACCAGACGGTCCTCTAAAAATTAAATGTCTTGGATAATCTTGAGTCTGATTGCTCCACGGAACATCAGCGGCCCAGGCCAAAGAAATCTGCTCGAATTCAGATGCTGCCTCCAATCGAACAGAGGAAGCAGTGAATGAGGTATCTACGCGAGTGTCGTTGGCATCAAACGCGATAACGCGATAGTTGTAGACAATCTCTTCAGTATTTAAAGGGGTGTCCACAAAAGTCAAGTCCGTCAGTCTACCTGGGTGAGGTTTGGTAATTTGTAGTGCACTGCTGAAGCCTTCTGCTCTCAGGACTTCATATGTGTAAGGAGGCGGAAATTGTACTGGATCAACATCAAAGGGTGGCAGCCACTTCACTGTGATCTGGCCATCACTCGTACTGGTTCGGTCAACAGTTACTTGCGTAATCACAGGCGCATCCGCAAGGATCGGTGGAATACAAATTTCTTGTGACACATAACTTTCTCCTCCACCCGGCAGTGGAAATATAGCCACCAAACGATAACAGTAGGATGCACCAGGCGCAAGCCCCTTGCCGCCATTCGAGTCTCGATAGGTAGTCTCATCAGCACCTACCTGTGCAATTTTTGTGTAGCCGAGAAAATCAGGCATGCCCGTCACACATTCGGGTGGAGTAAACGTAAACTGATCTACTCGTCTCCATATATCAATTCTTTCTGCGTTGCCACAGACGTAGGGTTCCCACTGAAGGTCGGTCGCTCTACTTCCCAGGTCCACCTGCGCATCCACCCAAACGGGTGCCGGTCCCACCACCCTGATATTCCAGGTCTTGAATGAGGCAAGGCTAGGCCCTGATTTCGACTTATCCGAAATTTTAAATACAACTTGATACGGTTGATCTTTGATGTGTTCACACGTTGTCTCCCAATTGAAATTCAGGATTGCCTGATCAGGGGGACTTGTCGACTGAAACTTAGGAGGGTTAGGCGTGAACGTTGCTGGAGAGGGTTGAATGCCAAAGATCTGAGAGAACGCTTCAATCTTTACGCTATCCAAATCAGGATCCGATCCGAAGATGTCTTGATTAATTATCGTTCCTGCTTCCACACAAATATCAGCAGGCACGTCAAGTTCTGGTCTTTGGTTGTCGCAGTCTTCAACAATAATCTGCATATCGCGGGTCACATAGCCAAGCTGAACCCACGTTCCTTGAATCTTGCGCCACTCCTTGATCAGGAACGCTATGTTGTATTCACCAGGTGAACCGGGTGCATCCCAGGTGATGGTTCCTGTTCTTGAGTCAATCTCAAACGTAGGTGGCCCATCCTGATTTTCGTTGGCCATGCCAAAGTTAATTCCCACTCCGCCATAGAACTCCTGTGCGTTAGGATCACGATATCCATTTACGAACTGCCCCTTTTCTTTTTTTGGAATAGCAAATTCGAAAGACACGCTGTCACCATCAGGATCAAAGGCACCTGGATTGTGAAACCATGCAGCACCCGTGCAGGCCTTATCAATTGGAGGAACAAGAAGCTTGGGCGTGTTGCTGCAACCCAGAATCGGATCGATATTAATTGCTGTCTCAATATAGAATGTGGTCTCCACCGAGTTGATCATATTGAGAATACCCGCATTTCGATTAGGCTCGAGGTAGCTCACCACATATTTTCCCGGTCCGGCAAACGTGTGATTGATAGAATACGTTACAATCGCAACGCCCGGGCCCAGATCTGGCCGCAAAGTATTTTCAACGATAGGCGTTCGGTGAGGCTCACTGCCATCACCGAAGTCGAGCAGACCTTCACCGAACTTAATGTCGGAACCCGTGTTGGTATAAACAGTGATGGTAATTCTAAACGTGAGGCCTGTGCAACTGAGCCGCTCCATCGTGATTTCACCGGCACGCAAGTGCGTAGCCTTACCTGAAATAGAAATCAGGGAGGCGAAAACGAATAAAAGAGGGGCTAAAACAGAATTCCTGATCGACACACGCATGAAATCAAAATCGCAATAAATTTACAACAATAAAGCCGGAGAATGGGTTGCGGCCATCGCAAAATACCGCAACTTGTCCCCCTATAAACGATGAAATCACCTCGTTTTTTATATAATCGCGTCCTTTTTTATTTAACAGTTATAAAGAAATTCTGTTAAGTCAGTTTTTGGTAACCAAACGCCAGCCATTCTGCCCATGAGAGTCATTGGAAATCTTGTACACCCGAAGTGCAACATCACTTTTTTTCATTGGAACAACCGGTATCTGATTAAAGTAGAATCGGGTCCGCTTGAACAAACTTTCAAAATTCAGGAGTATGATCTCTCCGGTGAAGAGGACTTGCAAAAAATTGTTTCGGAGGAGTTCATTAATGACTGCATGAAACAATTTGAGACCATGGCCCTGTGTCTGAGGAAATCGGTTGAAAAGCTCTAGTTGGGGGATTATATCTATATTTGAGGTTACACCTGTCTATCTGGTTGATGGAGATAGTTGAAAAGAAGAATAAGAATATTGGGTACGAGCCTATCCTGGATGGAATACCAAATTGGCCTGTATATCAGCTAAGTAAAAATAGGAAGGAGTTCCTCGAAGAGGTTATTCAAAAATCTCTTGCCAGAATTAAAGAGCTCCGCCCCACTCGTAAACAATTAGTGGAAGAACTGGAGGCCACGGTTTATCGTGAGCAGAACAGGATAAAACGTAATCGCTGGAGAGTTGACCCCGCTGACGAGTCCAATTTTTGGTCTGGAATTAAGAACGCGCTGGTTGAATTAAGTAAAGACGACACCGGGATCACAAAAAAAGAGGAAGAGATTCTCAGGCGCATCGTCCACCGCTATGCCTATGAGATAGCCGGCAATTTCAAACCGAGCTCCTACAAGTTTGCAAGAAGCTTCATACAATTTTGGTTCAGACGACTGCTCAATGGATCCAGGGTAAAAAAATTCGGTGCCATCTTTCGCAGCAAATATGCTCTGCGCGATAAAATTCATATCGTAGGAAAAGTAAAGATGCTTCGCAAGTTGGCGAAGCGTGGTACTGTGGTGATGGTGCCTACTCACTTCAGCAATCTCGATTCAGTGTTGATCGGTTGGGTGATTCATGCGCTCGGGCTTCCTGCATTTATCTATGGCGCAGGACTCAACCTGTTCAACATAAAGATCATTGCCTATTTCATGAACAGTCTCGGGGCATACAAGGTAGATCGAAGAAAAAAGAATCTCCCCTATCTTGAGACACTGAAAATGTACTCTAACATCGCTTTGCAGAAGGGAGCACACAGCTTGTTCTTTCCCGGAGGCACGCGATCACGATCAGGCGCTATTGAGTCGAGGCTTCGCCTTGGTTTGCTGAGTACATCGATAGAAGCGCAACGGAATTTATACCTTGATAATCCTGAGCCGGGTGCTGATGTGAGAAAGATATTTGTAGTTCCTGTTACGCTCAACTATCATTTCGTTCTCGAGGCGCCCGATCTAATTGAGGATTATCTCCACGTAAAAGGTCAAGACCGATATTTTGCAGAGCAGGACAACTATGGCAGTTTTCAACTTCTAAGATTCTTATTCAAATTTTTCACCAAGGGATCAAACATTTCAGTTTCCATTGGACCGGGCTTGGATGTGTTGGGAAATTACGTTGACAGCGATGGCAACAGCCTGGATGCACAAGATCGAATCATCAACACCCGCGACTATTTTATCTCCAATGGTAAAGTGTGCGTAGACCTTCAGCGTGAGGATGAATACACGCGTATGCTCGGCAACAAGATCGTTGGCGAGTACCACCGCATTAATAGAATCTTTGCCAGCCATCTGGTCGCGTTCATTTCTTTTGAGATGCTTTTAAAACGGCACCCGAAACTTGACCTCTTCACTTTCCTTCGACTCCCGGAAGAGGAAATGGAAATTGACTATGCCACTTTCCGCGAGACCTTTAAACGCGTAAGAAAGGAAATCTACAAGATGAAGGATGAGGGCAAAGTCAACTATGCCACACATTTCAAAGGCAAGGCGGACGAAGTGATCAAGCATGGTCTTGACAACGTGGGCATCTTCCACCTGAATCGACCCCTTCTCAAAAACAAAAAGGGCAACATCATCACGCGCGATCTCAACGTGCTGTACTACTATCACAACCGCCTCACCGGCTATGACCTCGAGAAATTTATCTGACAAACCAGTAGGTGTAATCGGAGCTGGGAACTTTGGGTCGGCAATTGCCAACATTCTCGCCACTCAGAACAAAGTCATCCTCTATGCGCGTGACAATGAGGTGGTGCAACGAATTAAAGAGACACGAGAAAATCGCGGCCACAAGTTTCATGACAATGTAACACCAACGAATGACCTCGAGTCGCTGGCCAAGCAATGCGAGGTTATCTTTCCGGTTGTTCCGGCTGCTCACTTTCGGCAGATGATGCGAAATATTTCGCCTTACCTATATCCATATCATATTTTAATTCATGGTACCAAGGGATTTGACATCACTTTGCCGGAGGGCAAAACAGTCGAGGAAGTGAAAGTGCTAAGTCGAAACCAGGTGAAGACGATGAGCGAAGTGATCCGCGAGGAAAGCGTGGTGGTTCGGGTCGGGTGCCTGGCAGGGCCTAATCTGGCAAAAGAGCTGGCACAGCGACAACCGAGTGCCACCGTGATCGCCAGTCATTTCAAGGAAGTAGTGGAAACAGGCAAGAGGCTTCTTAGAAATGAACGTTTTCAGGTGTACGAAAACAACGACCTGGTAGGCGTGGAAATGGCAGGTGTTCTGAAGAACATTATCGCAATTGCATCAGGTGCTTTGAGCGGGCTTGGTTATGGCGAAAATGCCAAAGGGCTACTGATCAGTCGAGGCGCTGTGGAGATGATTTATCTCGGAAGAGCGCTTGGTGGAAATATCAAAGCCTTTCTGGGACTAGCCGGTATTGGTGACCTGGTGACAACTTGCAACAGCCCGATGAGTCGAAACTTTACTGTGGGGTATAGGCTGGCGCAAGGCGAAAAGCTAAGTCAAATTCTGATGGACATGTCGGAAGTTGCTGAAGGTGTGAATACAATCAGAATTGTTAAAAAGTGTGCTGATTATTACAAAGTTCGTGCTCCGATTACTGAACGACTTTACAAGGTTTTGTTTGAGGGCGTCACGGTACAGGATGCACTGGAACAATTGATGCGCTATCCATTGGATGTCGACATTGACTTTATACAGGACTAGCCAGTCGAGCAACCTTCTCTCCTTCCAAAGTGGTGTATGATCCCATCGCATCAGCAGTAAGGCAAGCGTGGACAGGTAGTACAAGAACCACATCTCCAACTTTCAGGTTATTCTCTGGCACGTGCACGATGCCATGTTCCTGCGAAAGTGATTTGAGATACGAACCGGTTGATGACGTACTCCATCCTTTATCTGTTTTCTCCACTACCTCACCAAAAGATGTTCGATCATCGATAGTCATCGAGTCTTTTGAAAAGTGTACACCCCCACCATAGATGATGGCTTCGTTTCGTTCAGGATAAACTGCCACAACAGGACAAGCCATCGCCAATGCAATTTGATCTTTGGTGCAGGAACCGATTCGCTCTTGTACGAGATCATAGAAAACCAGATTACCAGGCCTAATCTCGGTCATTCCTTCAAACCGATCCAACACGCTGGCTGAAGGTGTGTCTCCCACTGACATAATCAAGTCCTTGAAAGCAGATCTATACTTATTTTCAAGACCAAACATGATCTCCATCTCTTCCTGGTGAATGCTCTTAATCTCTTTCTGAGACCTGCATTTGTAAGTATGTCCTGCATGACTTAAAAAACCTGCGAATCGCATGACTGGAGACCGGTCAATCAACTGAACAGCTTCATCAATTTCTTTGACATTATCAGGGGCAAAACCTGTCCGATGATATCCGGTATCGATATCGAGGAAAGCATTCACGTTGTGTTTTAGTCCTGATTGAATCAAGGGAACTGATTCAATTGAAGCGATCAAAATATTGAGTGTGATTTTTGACGCAAGTCGATTGATCACCTCAATCTCATGATGATTAACAGGAAAGGCCACAGTGATATCATCCCAACCATCTTCAGCAAAATACTCTGCCATGTGAAGAGAGGAGACGGTACATTTCTCGACACCTCGATCCCGAAACCATCGCCCGATCTCATGACTTTGATGAGTCTTGAAATGCGGACGAAGAACAACGTCACTTTTGTTGGCTTTGGATACTATCCTGTCAATGTTGGCAAGACATTTTTTTCGGTCCAGCAACAAAGTGGGTCGAGAGATTTGAACCACGGACTTAGGAATTATAAGCCTTCGCTATCTGACTTGCTACAGCAGAGAGTTCGCTATGAGAGGGCTTCAATTTTGGCCGTGTGAAATTGATGTCGTCCATGGTGTTTAACGGCACCAGATGAACATGCGTGTGAGGTACTTCCAAACCAATCACGGCCACACCAACTCTTTTGCAAGGAACAGTTTCTTTGATTGCTTTGGCCACTTGCTTCGCAAATACAATCATCGAAGACAGCGTTTCATTGTCATTATCAAAGATGTAGTCAACTTCTTTCTTGGGAACGACAAGCGTGTGACTAGGCACCAATGGCATGATCTCAAGGAAAGCAATGAACTTATCATTCTCAGCCACAATATGGCCCGGTATCTCACGATTAATAATCTTGGTGAATAACGTAGACATAACTACACAGCGATGTTTACTATTTCAAATTCAATTTCTCCGGCAGGAGTTTTAATCAACGCGACATCTCCCTTCTTCTTTCCCAACAAACCTTTTCCTATCGGTGACTGAGTTGATATCTTACCTTGTTTCAGATCTGCTTCTTCTTCTGACACTAGAGTGTAAGTAAAGGACGTACCGTTTTTTTTGTTCTTGATCGTAACTTTTGAAAGAATAGAAACCGTAGATGCATCTAGCTTACTTTCATCAATCAGTCGCGCGTTCCCAACAAGTTCTTCCAACTGTGCAATGCGAGCCTCAAGATGACCTTGTGCATCTTTAGCTGCATCATACTCTGCATTTTCACTAAGATCTCCTTTATCGCGGGCCTCTGCGATCTGACGCGCAATATCCGCCCTGCCCTTTGTCTTCAGGTCGTTGAGGTCGTTCTTCAGTTTCTCCAGACCTTCTTTTGTATAATAGGAAATCTTCGCACTCATAACCACATTTTTATTCTCACTTGTTTCTGGGATTCGTTAAAAAAGAAACAACGGCTTCGAGCGTGAAACCGTTGTCCTGAACTTCTTTACAAAAGTATATTTTTATTCCACTAAATCAAACATCAGAATAGCCTGATCAGCTCCCCACCAACTCTGGAATATTCATTTTTATTTCATCGAACAATTCATCATCGAACTGAGCGAGGTATAATGTTTTCGCCTTGGCAAGTTGCTCAATGGTAAGTCCCTTCACCCCTCTTAGGTCGGCTTTGTACAAGCTGGCGTTTTCCAAATCAGCTCCCATAAGATAACTGTTTTTCAAATTTGCCTCCATCAGAAAAGCATTCCTGAAACTGGTCTTGATCAGGAACGCGCCTTCGAGTTGTGCTTTGATAAGAAAAGCATCGTTGAAGTTAGACCCACTTGCATAGGCGCCTCGCAAATTCACCTGGTTGAGGTTTGAGTTTTCGAGATTGGTTTGATTCAATCGGGTATTCTCCAGATTGGATTCAATCAATGAAGAGTTGGAAATATTTGCAGAGTTGAGATTGGAACCCTTCAGGTTCACGTAGTTGAGATTCGTACGCGCGAGATAACAGTTGACAAGATTGATTTCGCAAATGCCATGTCGATTCAACCTTTTGAGATTACCCACCGTTCTGAATGCAGCTTCATCTGATTCCCACAAACGGAAGTCATCAATCTCATCTTTGTAGGTTCTAATCCGCTGACGGATTTCACCATTTTGGTTTAGCCAAAACAATAAGATACCAATGACTGCAATGTCAAAAATCATTCCGTGCGCTTCGGCCAAAATCTGCGGCCAGAATCCATCAAAATCATTGAGGTAATATCGAAGGCTAAGCCCACCAACGATGACGGTAATCAATACTAAAACAATTACGGACGTGAGTAGTGGCTTCTCGACAACGTCATTATAGAAGGCCTGAAACTTTGCGAATATTTTTTCACCGAATCGCATTTTTCTAGAAACTCATCAAAGGCAATTTATCCCAAAAATCGACTAATTCAACCCAGGGTTTAATTGAATTTTAACTTTAAACTTACATCCACACAATAAAGATTTCCAGATGGAAACCGATCACCTAGAGCATAAGGTGAATCGTCAAAAAATAAATACCCAATCCCAACAGATCGTTGATAGTCGTGATAAACGGACCTGATGCTAAGGCAGGATTAAAACCAAATTTATTAAGTACCAATGGAGTGACTGTTCCGATAAAAGAAGCAGCGAGGACCACTGTAAACAGAGCGATAGAAACAACAACAGCAAGTCGATCGCTTCCTGCGCCAAACAGGAGATTCGCGCCAAGCACAATTAGCGCAAGCAGAAATCCGTTAAGCACGGCCACGAGAAATACTTTCGAAAGCCTCTTCCACAAACCGTCTTCGACAAAACCAGGGTTCGCCAAACTCTGCACTACGATTGACGAAGATTGTATGCCCACGTTGCCACCAGTGGCCTGAATCAAAGGGATAAAAAATGCGATAGCCGTGATTCTAAGCAAGTCACCCTCGAACACACCAATGAACTGCACGCTGATCAAACCTCCAATAATGCCGATCACAAGCCAGGGCAGTCGCGCACGTGTAAGCCGCCAGATACTGTCATCTTCCTCAACATCTTCACTGATACCGGACATCAACTGCCTTTCTTCCTCAGCCTGCTCCGTGATCACATCAACCACATCATCAATCGTAATTCTTCCTACCAACTGTCCATACACATTTACGACAGGCACAGCTTCCAAATCATACTTCCTCATCACACTTGCCACCTCGGTGTCTTCCATGTGAGTCTCTACGGAGATCAGATCGGGATCGTATATGTCTTCGACTTTTGTATTTGAATCGGTGAGAATAAGCTTCTGCAATGGAACGCGACCCAGCAACTTATTCTGATCGTCCACCACATACACTGCATAAAACTTTGAAACGTTTTCGACTTGTTTGCGGATTTCATCAATACATTGCACCACCGTCCAATGTGACTTGGCTTTGATGAGTTCCTTGGCCATCAATCCCCCCGCTACATTCTCATCGTAGCGAAGCAAATCAATAACCTGTGAGCGAAGAACAGCATCCAACCCCGCCAGCACTTCTTCTCGGGTCTTGATTGGCAACTCGTTCAGAATGTCAGCGGCATCATCAGAGTCAAGTCGATCAATGATCGCGGTGAGTTCTTCAGGCTGATAGACCTTTAGAAAATTTACTCTCGCATCGCTATCGAGGTCGGTGATAATCTCCGCACGAATATCGATATCAAGCAGATCCAAGACATACTTTGACTCTTCGCTGTCAAATTCGTAAAGAAGCGAAGTTATATCGGCAGCGTTAATACCTTCGAGGTTTGACTGTATAAACTGGCCATCCCTCTCATCCAGTGCCTGCTGAAAGCGATCTCTAAATTCTTTGGTAAGTCCGAATGATACTGGCTCAACCATTCGATTTCTGTATCTGCTGAGTTAAAAAAACAAAATCACTTACTCCCAGTTGTTCCGCTCTTAAATCGAGTAAGGGCAAAGACATTATTGAAGCGGGCAAATTTAGCCTTTTCAGGGCGTTGCGCAACGTTTTACGCCTGTTTTGGAAACCTTGTTTGACAATGGTAACGAACATCGCTTCATCGCAGTCCAGACTTCGAGTTTCATTCCTCTTCAGTCGTATAACAGCTGACATCACCTTAGGTGGTGGGAAGAAAACTCCGGGTGGAACCCTGAATAACATTTCCACATCATAGTAAGCTTGCAGCAATACACCGAGAATGCCATATACCTTGCTTCCCTTTGGTGACGCAATTCGATCGGCCACCTCCTTTTGCAACATGCACACCACTTGATCCACCTTTTGGCGGTGATCAAGGACTTTAAAAAAAATCTGTGACGAGATATTGTAAGGGAAGTTGCCAATCACGTTGAAGTTGTCATCAAACAAACCACTCCATTCATAATCCAGAATATCGCCTTCAATAATGTTATCACTCAGTTGCGGAAAGTGTTCTTTGAGATGGGCAACAGAATCACGATCAATTTCCGCCACCTTCAGATTCAGTTCCTTTTTTAGCAGGTATTGCGTAAGCACTCCGGTGCCAGGGCCAATTTCCAAAACCGCCTTCTTCCTTTCAAGTTGAAGAGAATCAACAATCCGCTGCGCGATCCTCTGATCGGTGAGAAAATGTTGTCCAAGAAATTTTTTCGGCCTGACCATTAAACACAATAATTGAATAACCCACCTACTCGCTGACAAGCACCTGAAGTCAGGCCATTCCTAGTTGTAAAAATTATTAACAGTTGAAAATTAGCGTAAATTGCGCATACCATCACATCAATAGATGACATGAGTAAAATTCATGATAAACCAAAAGTCGGAATAACACTTGGCGACCTCAACGGGATCGGACCGGAAGTGGTAATCAAGTCGCTGGCAGATAACAGGTTGCTGAACATGATCACACCTGTGGTGTATGGTTCTACAAGAGTATTGTCGTTTTATCGCAAACAAATGAACCTGGAAGAGTTCAACTACAGCCAGGTAAAAAGTAAGGGACAGTTTTTTCCCAAAGCCATCAACGTGGTAAACTGCTGGGAAGACGTGATCGAGATCAACCCGGGAAAGCCCTCGAAGGAATCCGCAAAAGGCGCATTGCTCTCATTAAAGAAAGGCGTGGAAGAGTTGAAGGAAGGTGTGGTTGATGCATTGGTAACCGCACCGATTGACAAGAGTACTATTCATGGAGAAGAGTTTCCCTTTCGTGGCCATACGGAATACCTCATGAATGAATTTGGGGAAACGGAATGTTTGATGTTGATGGCAAGTCAGGACCTTAGAGTCGGGCTAGTGACTGAGCATGTTCCTTTAAAGGACGTGAGCACTCTGATCACCAAAGAAAGAGTGGAGTTGAAAATCCGATTGCTCGAAATGTCCCTCAAAAACGATTTCAGCATCAACAAGCCAAGAATTGCGGTACTCGGTTTGAATCCGCATGCAGGCGATGAGGGCTTAATCGGTGATGAAGAGAATCAAATCATAAAGCCTGTAATCAACGACTTAAAAAATAGAGGAAAGCTAATTTTTGGCCCCTTTCCGGCTGACGGTTTCTTTGCTGCGGGCCTCCACAAAAAATACGATGGCGTGATTGCTATGTATCACGATCAGGGCCTGGTGCCTTTTAAGTCGCTCGCTTTCGATACCGGAGTAAACTTTACAGCGGGACTTCCTGTGATTCGAACCTCTCCTGACCATGGAACGGCTTATAATATTGCAGGCAAGAATCTTGCAGATGAAAACTCCATGCGTCAGGCAATCTACCTGGCGTCAGATATCGCGCAGCATCGGGCGGTACAAATGGCTGAAAAGTAAGAAAGTCATTCCCATGTAAGATGTGAGCTTCCCTTAGTTCAATTAGAGGGTGATAATTAGTAGTTTTGGACTAAGCGTTCACAATGGATATCGTAACTAAAAAGCAGCTCAACATTCTCATTCAACTGGCAGAGGCAGACAAGCATTTTGCGAAAGCGGAAAGGGAAATGATTTTCAAGATTGCCAAAGACCGCAATTTTCCAGAGGAGGTGGTAAATGACCTCATCAGGAACCCGGAGGCCGTTGGATCGCTTGGCGCTTTGTCTGATGAGCAGAAATTCCAGTATCTAAATGCCTGTATTGAGTTGATTTTCGCAGATCAGAAGCTTTTTGAAAGCGAGTTGATATTCTGCCGAGGCATTGCCATAAAGCTCGGATTTAAGAAGAATGTTGTCGATTTTATGGTCGACCAGCGCAATGCGTTACCCAAGGAACAGCTGAAGACCCGCATTTTTGCTGAATATGTGTAATCACCCCGAACGAGGGTTAGGCAGAAGCCAAGAATTTCACCCGTCTCTAAGGGAAAATCCGGTAAATCGTGATAAATTTGCCCGCTAATTTTAAGAGTACCCCAGCATGAAGCCACTGAACATTAATATCGTGGGGCTGGAGTTGAAGGCCCATCATTTCAGTTTTTCGCTGGATGACCGTTTTTTGGAGGAATATGGGCACGGATTCGTACCTGGGGGAAAATTTGAGGTAGATGTCATGCTCGATAAGCATGAAACGTTCATCGAAACTGAGCTTAAAATAGAAGGTAGCGTTCGGCTGACCTGTGATCGAAGCCTGGAAGAATTTGATTATCCCATTAGCATGGATAAGAAGATGATCTTCAAGTATGGCGAAGAGGAAGAAGATTTGACTGATGAGATCACCGTGATCAGCAGAGACCGCACCAGCCTGGATTTGGGGCAATTGGTGTATGAATTTATCGGCCTGGCAATTCCGATGAAAAAGTTACACCCCCGTTTTCAGCAGGAAGAAGGGTCGGAAGAAGGTAAGATGATATATACTTCTTCCACAGATGGAGAACATAAGGAAGAAGAAGTAAACCCGATATGGGATAAGTTAAAGAAGTTAAAGTAAAACAATCTAGGCATGGCACATCCAAAACGAAAAATCTCGAAGACAAGAAGGGATAAAAGAAGAACGCACTATAAAGCTGAACCAAAACAATTTACAATTTGCCCTACAACTGGTGAGCAACATCTGCCTCACCGCGCCTTTTGGCTGGAAGGGAAACTTTACTACAGAGGAAATGTAGTAATGGAGAAAGAGGTTTTGGCTTAATTCATGCAAAGTCTTTCTGAAAAGAAAAACAGCATGATCCTTTTGTTGAAGCATAACAAGAACTAAAGGAGAAATATTTTATCGAATGCTCGATTGATTCAATCGGGCATTTGTTTTTTAAACAATACCACACCAGAAGAAGCAAATCATGAGCAAAGTTAGAGCAGCCATAACCGGAGTAGGTGGATATGTGCCAGACTACATCCTCACTAACCAGGAACTCGAAACGATGGTGGAGACCAGCGATGAGTGGATCACCAGTCGCACGGGAATAAAGGAACGTAGAATCCTTAAAGGAGAAAACCTTGGTGTCTCTTACATGGGTGCAAAGGCTGTACAAAACATGATAGCAAAAACCGGAATCGATCCAAAGGAAATCGATCTGATCATCTTTGCTACGATCACGCCAGATATGCCCTTTCCTGCTGCTGCTAACCTTGTAGCTGCAGAAGTAGGTGCCGTCAACGCATTCAGTTTTGATGTTGGCGCTGCTTGTTCAGGTTTTATTTATGCCCTCACCACGGGAGCCCAATTCATCGAATCGGGCGCCTACAAAAAAGTGGTAGTGATCGGTGGCGATAAGATGTCAGCCATCCTCGACTATACCGACCGCACCACCTGTATCATTTTTGGTGATGGAGCCGGTTGCGTTTTGCTAGAGCCAACAACTGAAGATGTAGGCATTGTTGATTCCATCCACAAGAGTGATGGAACAGGCGCTCAGTTCTTGCATATGAAAGCAGGTGGTAGCCGCATTCCCGCAACGCATGAGTCAGTCGATGCCAGACAGCATTTCGTTTATCAGGAAGGTTCCGCAGTCTTCAAGTTTGCCGTGACTAACATGGCAGACTTCGCTGCTAAGATTATGGATCGCAACAAACTGAAAGCCGATGATATCGCATGGTTGGCCCCACACCAAGCTAATAAAAGAATCATTGATGCCACTGCTTCCAGAATGGGAATAACTGAGGATAAAGTGATGATGAACATTGAGCGCTATGGCAATACAACTGGTGGAACAATTCCTTTGCTGCTCTGGGATTATGAAAAGAAGTTGAAAAAAGGAGATAACCTCGTCATCGCTGCTTTTGGTGGCGGATTTACGTGGGGTGCCATCTACGTGAAGTGGGCTTACGACTCCAAATAAGTAACCTTGATATTATTCTATTGATTTGTAAATTATAGGCTGATTTTTTTATGGCAAACGTTTCTGATTTAAGTAAAGGGAATTTTATTCGATACAACGGTGAAGTGGTAAAGGTGGAAGAATTAATCCACCGCACCCCCGGAAACCTCCGTGCATTTTATCAGGTAAAGATGAGAAATGTGAGAACCGGTAAGATCGTTGAAAACAGGTTTCGTCCCGGTGACTCCGTGGACTTATTGCGCGTAGAGACTAAAGAATATCAATATCTCTACGAAGAGGGTGAAAGCCTGGTATGCATGGATAATCAGACCTTTGAACAAATTTATCTGGACAAGGTTTTATTAGGTGATACATTCAAGTTTTTGAAAGAAGGAGTGACACTTATTATCGCATTCGAAAATGGAACGGAGCCCATTACAGCAGAACCTCCGTCTCATGTTAATTTGAGTGTCACTTATACGGAACCTGGATTGTCAGGTGATACCGCAACGAGAACTTTGAAACCCGCTACTGTGGAAACCGGTGCAGAGGTACGTGTACCGCTTTTCATCAATACAGGCGACAATATCAAGATTAGCACAGCTAATGGCGAATACGTGGAACGAGTTAAGTAACTTATGGCAAAGACAACCAAAAAAGAAGCACCCAAGAAAGCAACAAGTGTTGCTTCTAAAAAAACTACAGCTCAAAACTCCTCAGAAATGAAAACTTCAGAAATCAGAGATCTCATTGACTTCATTGCCCACTCTGGACTTAACGAAGTAGATATCGAAACAAAAGAACTTAAGCTGCATGTAAAAAGAGAACCAGATCAAAAGGTCCTTAAGTCTGCAGCTGCACCGATCGTGGCCGCGCCTCCCGTAGTGCAGCAATCACCGGTAGCCCCTACTCCCAGCGCAGCACCAGTAGCAAGTCCTGCACCGGCTTCATCATCTTCAGGGTCCAAGACGGTTGAAATCAAATCACCGATGATCGGAACATTCTACAGGTCATCTAATCCTGATACTCCTCCTTTTGCTTCTGTTGGAGACAAAATCACCAAAGGACAAACGGTTTGTATTATCGAGGCGATGAAACTGTTCAACGAGATCGAGTCAGAAGTTTCGGGAACAGTGGTGAAAGTAATGGTGGATAATTCATCACCGGTAGAATACGAGCAGGTTCTCTTCCTTGTAGAGCCTGACTAGGCATCACAACTTTCTTGCTGGTTTTCAGGATTAACTAATTGAAAGATCGTGTTTAAAAAAATATTAATAGCTAACAGAGGAGAGATTGCATTGCGCGTTATTCGCACTTGCAAAGAGATGGACATCAAAACCGTGGCCGTCTATTCAACTGCCGACCGCGAAAGTTTACACGTTCGCTTCGCTGACGAAGCCGTTTGTATCGGTGGACCTCCCAGCAAAGACTCCTACCTCAACATTCCTCGAATCATTTCAGCTGCGGAAATCACCAATGCTGATGCTATCCATCCGGGCTACGGATTCCTTTCAGAGAACGAAGAATTCTCGTCCGTGTGTCATGAATATGGAATCAAGTTTATCGGACCTACGCCAGAGATGATTCGCCTGATGGGCGATAAATCAACTGCGAAGGACACCATGAAGAAAGCAGGTGTACCAACGATCCCGGGATCAGATGGCTTGCTTGAGTCCATGGAGCAAGGAGTGAAACTTGCTAAACAGATAAAGTACCCTGTGATAGTGAAGGCCACCGCTGGTGGTGGTGGAAAGGGGATGCGTATCATCAACGATGAGAGCGAGTTCAAAAAAGCATGGGATGATGCGAAAAGAGAATCTGCAGCAGCCTTTGGCAACGATGGCCTCTATCTTGAGAAGTTTGTTGAGGAGCCACGTCATATTGAAATACAGGTAGTGGGTGATCAATACGGAAAAGTATGTCACCTGTCGGAGCGCGATTGTTCAGTGCAAAGACGTCATCAGAAACTGGTGGAAGAAACTCCGTCTCCAATTGTTCCTCAGGAACTGCGTGAAAAAATGGGGGAAGCTGCCATCAAGGGCGCACAAGCCATCAACTATGAAGGGGCTGGAACAATCGAGTTTCTTGTAGACAAACACGGGGACTTCTATTTCATGGAAATGAATACCCGAATTCAGGTTGAACACCCGATCACCGAAGAGGTAACAGACTACGATCTTATAAAGGAACAAATCAAAGTAGCTGCTGGCGTGCCTATTTCAGGAAAGAACTACTTCCCGAATCTTTTTGCGATGGAATGCCGCATCAATGCAGAAGATCCTGCAAATGGATTCAGACCTTCTCCTGGAAAGATTTTGAATCTCCACCTTCCGGGAGGTCACGGTGTGCGAGTGGATAGTCACGTGTATGCAGGTTATACCATTCCTCCTAACTACGATTCAATGATCGCTAAATTGATTGTAAGTGGTCAGTCGCGAGAAGAAGTAATTACACGGATGAAACGTGCTCTAAGTGAGTTTGTCATTGAGGGTATTAAGACAACGATTCCTTTTCACCTGAAGCTGATGGACAATGCCATTTTCCGCTCAGGAAAATTCACTACAAAGTTTCTGGAGACCGACTTCGACTTCTCGCAGTTAAAGTAACTGCAACGTGAGTGAACAAAAAAGGCATCTTATAGATGCCTTTTTTGTTTAAGAATATAATTGCCCTACACGTATTGATTCAACATCACCGGCATCACCAGCATAAGGATATCTTCCTCTTTGTCCTTCTCTGCTGGTAATATCACACCTGCTTTGTTAGGCGCAGACATATTGAGTTTGATCTGGTCTGTGTCAAGATTGCTGAGCATCTCAATGAGGAACTTTGCATTGAAGCCTATTTCGATATCCTCCCCTTCATGCTCGCAAGAGAGACGCTCGTTGGCTTCGTTTGAAAAGTCAAGATCTTCTGCGGACACCTGAAGTTCGCTTCCAGTGATTTTCAATCTCACCTGGTGAGTAGTCTTATTGGCATAAATCGCGATACGTTTCAGCGACCCCAGCAAATCTGTGCGGCTGATGGTCATCTTGATAGGATTTTGAGATGGAATTACATTTTCATAATCCGGGAATCGCTCATCGATCAAACGACAAATCATGCGAATGCTTCCAAACTTGAAAAACGCGTTTGACATGTTGAAGTCGATGCTTACTTCTGTGTTCTCGGTAGGCAAAGTTGCTTTCAACAGGTTCAATGCCTTGCGCGGTATAATGATCGCATTTCCGTTGTCTGACTTGATGTCTGACCTGCGATAGCGCACCAGTCGATGACCATCGGTGGCCACAAAAGTTGTATTTTTCTCGCCAAGGTTCACATACACACCTGTCATAGCCGGGCGAAGCTCGTCATTGCTCGTAGCGAAAATAGTATTGTTTACAGCACGAGCCAGTACGTCAGATGAAATGATCGCTGAGAAATCGTTGGATACAGACGGAACCTTTGGGAAGTCCGTTGCATTCTCACCACTCAACTTATAACGTCCATTGTCTGAACTGATCTCAACGCTGTAGGTCGACTCGTCAATAGAGAACGTGACAGGTTGATCAGGTAAGTTCTTCAGCGTATCCAACAAAATTCTTGCAGGCACAGCAATACTGCCCTTTTCCTTTGACTCCACATTGATTTCTGTGATCATGGAAGTTTGGAGGTCAGAGGCCGTTACTGTAAGTGTATTTTTTTCTATTTCAAAAAGGAAATTTTCAAGAATCGGAACGACAGGGTTGGTTGTGATTACGCCATTGATATTAGAGAGCTGCTTGAGAAGGTAGCTCGAGTTGACAATAAACTTCATCGTAAGTCAGTGGTTTTTTTGGTTGTAATGGCGGTAAAGTTATGAAGAAAAACCAATTCTGGAAATCAACTTTCAGGCACGCGCTGAGGCACTTAGCGCGACTTTTCTTTGAAGTATTCCCGGGTCTTCACGATGGGTAAAATCTGTGCTCTGTCAAACAAAACGAACTCATTTTCACCCGTTCTTCCAACGACCTCGCTGGCCTCACGTGAGGGAGCAAAGAGATCGAGCGTCCTCACGTTGTCACCCACATCGTAAATGAGCACAGAGGCCGTAGGCTGTCTTTCACTGAGGGTATCGTAAGATGCATTATCCTTTGGCAGAATCTCCTTGGCCACCAGCAACGACACAGCATCCAAATAGTCGTTCAACCTGGTGGTGTCCGTCTCAACGGCACCGACAATATCGAATCCCGAACCGTTGTCCTCGATCGCAAATCCGTTCTCAGGTTGCCCCGGGTAACGTGCCTCCAATTTTTTAAAATTACGCCAGTTGAAATTGAAAATTCTTTTCTCTCTCCACCCGAGTTCCCCCACCTCAAACACTCCACCTACATAAACCCGATAGCCCGGTATCACCATCACATAGGGTTCTGTCTTCGGATCTAAAAAATAAGTCTCACTTTTTCTGTCGTTGCCAACCACAGTCAGTTGCCTTATCAGTACCGTCTCATTAAGCAACTGCAAAGTGGTTCCTTGCTTTTCAGCTAAATCTGCTATCTCATCCCGCTGGTTAGCCGACACCATTCTCTTTGGCTCGACCTGTTGAAGTGTAGCAAACAAAACTGTCACCAACTGGTCGTCAGCATCATACTGTCCCACTTTCCAACGAACACCGTCATAAGACAAATCAAAACTTCCTCGGGGTGACGTGAATGTAATTTTATTAACCGACTGAAGGTCTTCTATTTTGAATAAGCTCTTATTAATCTCTCCCCTATCCCTTCCGGCCAGGAGCAAACCGATCCCGGCTGCTACCAGGACAGCGAATGTGATCGTCAAGATTTTATTTCTTCTCTCCTGATTCAATGCAGTGTGTATTTTCTCTTTCGCAAATAGGCTCTGACCAAACCATACAAAACTAGCAGAACCACAGGCACCACCAGATTCACCACTTGCCAGTATGCCCGCTCTTCGGCTATTTTGGTTTTATTAAGAGGTCGAATTTTTACCTCCTTGTTTCTTGTAGTGATCAGTCCGTTTTCTTCAACCAGAAATGACACCATATTGAGCAACAAATCCTGGTTGGCAAAAGTATAAGACGACACAGCATCAAATCCCAACTGCTGTGGTTGACGTGTGCGCGGGTTGATATCGTTTCGAACGATATCTCCGTCTGCCACAACAATTATTTTGGTATCCACACTCTGGTCAACAAATTGAATGGAGTCTAAACCTTCCGGGAGGAAACGGTCTTTGTATAATGATGTGAAATGACCTTCCAGGAGATAGGCCACAGGAATCGGGCCCGATTGGAAACGCACAGGATCTAGTTGTTGTCGCAAGTCGTTTACACTCACCTGAACAGGCGCTCCCAACTTACGAGATGCTGGAGAAGTAAACATCAGCGGTGTCTTCTTAACTCCAACTGCCTTTACGGTGTCAATGCTGCTCACAAATCTCAAAATCGCAGCATCCAGATTTCTTCCCACTGGATGATCAGTATATTGATTGATCAGCGGAAAGAAAGGCCATTCCAACTGAGTCATCTGAGGTTTGCCTCCTACCTGTCCTGTGACAATAGGATAACGGGCAGATAGGAGATCCTGAACTAAATCCGGATTGATTCGAACACCATATTTAAATAACAAATCGTCCAGATTCAATTGATAAGGAAAGGCCAGGTAGTCCTCTCTCGAAGCACTATCCATGATGGCGTCCATCCTATCCAGAAGTAGTAGCAATTTTCCACCACCCATCACATATTGATCAAGCTTCAACTTATCAACTTCTGAAAAAGCTTTCGTTGGCTTGCTGACCACAATCAGATCATAGTCACCAATATCCTGTTTCCTGGTGATGTCTACTTTAAAAACATCATACTGATCTAAAAGCGCATTATTAAAACTCGCAATTTCAAGGCTATCCAATTCTCCGTGGCCCAACACCAAACCCACGCGTTTCCGATCTAATGTTGTAAGTTGACTGATAGCGTTTGCCAACTCATACTCCAAGCCTTCTATCGATTGATTCAATATCTGATCTGATGTCAGTGCCCTGTTCCCCTTAAGAAGAGTAACTCCTTTCTCAAATCCACCATAGGAAACCACCACTCCCGGGAAGACAAGCTTCTCGACACGTTGGCCACTTTTTGTGTCTATTACATTGGTCGGATTCACACCTTTGGATACAAGTTCATTCATAAACTCGCGCTGCGCCTTCTCTCCCATAGCCGTAGCGGGGTCAGTAAAGGCGAAGTGAACTTTGTTGTTAGAAGTAATCCTGAATTCGGTGAGCGTTTCTTCAATAGCCTTTTGTAAACGCTTGAATCCGGCATTCAGATCACCGGCCAAAAAAACCTCGATGAACACGTCATCGTCAAGCGACTCCAAAAGATCTTGTGTTGGAGCCTTGATGCTGTATCTCTTTTCTTCGGTGAGATCAAGCCTGAAAAAATAATACTGTGAAGCAAGGTTAACCACCCAGGCCAGTGCCAATGCATTGGCCACCATCAATAGATCTCCCAGTTTTCTACTCTTCCAACTTACCACTGCCTGCTGCTTAATACTGTTTTGGTACCAACGATCAAGATGCCAGCTACCGAGATAAAATAAAAAAGATCTCTGCTATCAATAAGTCCTCGGCTGAGCGACTCATAATGGTATAGAATGCCAAACTCCTTGATGCTCAACGCCAACGTTCCTGTTGATGCAAGTGAGGAAAGTGACTCGAAACCTGAATAGATTGTGATACAAAGGAAGGCAGCCAACACAAAGGATACAATTTGATTGTTGGTGATAGAGCTGGCAAAAATTCCAACCGCACAAAATACACCACCTAATAAAATCAACCCAATATATGAGCCAATGACTCCAGGTGTGTCAATATTGCCCACAGGTTCACCCAATTGATAGATGGAAAAGTAGTAAACGACAGTTGGTAAAATGGCTACGACCGTCAATAAAAAACTCGCCAGGAATTTTCCAATTACCACGTCCCAATCTGTGAGGGGTTTGGTGAGCAATAGCTCAAGCGTTCCGATTTTTCGCTCCTCCGCAAAACTCTTCATGGTAATGGCGGGGATCAGAAACACAAAAACATAGGGACCGAGAGAGAACAACGTGTCAAGATCAGCGTAGCCATAGTCGAGCACTGAAGTTTCTGGAAATACCCAAATGAGGAGCCCAATGCCTACAAGGAAAACAGCGATAACAATATAAGCGATGAGCGAATTGAGGAAACTATTGAACTCCTTGGCAAAGACCTGAATCATTTTTCCCTCTCCGTTAGTTCTCTGAATATCGACTCCATCGATCCCTCCTCCACCTTCATCTCCATAAGAGAAATGTTTTGCTCCGTAGCAAACTTAAACACCTCATTGCGAACATCGATTCCTTGATTCGGTATCACCTTGTATTTGCGTGCGCTCAATTCTATCACATCGCTGACTCCAGGGATTTGTTTGATCTTCACCAACTCAACCTCTTCCTTAAACTCAACGACTAAAGCTGGCGAGTGGTCTCCCTTCAGTAGGTTAGCAAGTTGATCATCAGCAACAATTTTGCCTTTGTTAATAATAATTACGCGATCGCAGAGCGCCTGAACTTCCTGCATAATGTGTGAGGAAAAAAGCACAGTCTTGTTTCGGCTGATTTCCTTAATCACTTTTCGTATCTCTAAAATCTGATTGGGATCAAGTCCGGAGGTCGGTTCATCCAGAATCAGAATTTGAGGATCGTGAAGCAGGGCTTGCGCTAGGCCGACACGTTGTCTATATCCTTTTGATAACGACTCGATTTTTTTGTTTTGCTCTTTCGTCAGCCCGCATAAAATAATCATCTCATCTACTCTTGAGGTGAGTGCACCGTTTCTCAGACCACTAAGCTTTCCCACAAAACGCAAATATTCATGGACATACATTTCCAGGTAAAGTGGATTGTGTTCAGGGAGATAGCCAATAATTTTCTTCACCGAAATCGGATCTTCGACCACATCAAAGCCACCCACCGTCACATTACCGTCTGTAGGCGGAAGAAAGCCGGTCGCGATCTTCATTGTAGTAGATTTTCCCGCTCCGTTTGGCCCCAGAAAGCCCACAATTTCACCTGGCTCAATCGAAAAGGAGATATCATCAACCGCCCGTTGGCTACCGTAAATCTTGGTTAGATGATTGACTGTGAGAGACATTAACTAAAAAACAATCTCAAAATTAGCCTAATGAATTGGCTTTGCCCACACTTGCCCGCTGAGTTGTTAAAAAATCTATAATCAGGTCACCAATTTATACCTTGGCCTATTAATTGCCGTTGTATAACGCAGCATAAATTTTGAAATTTGCCTCTATCAAACAGCGCCAGACTCATGAGACTTTGTATCGTATTAATCTGCATCCTGTTCACATCTCCCCTCCTGGCACAGCAAGGCTACAAAATAGACTTCAAAGTGAAGGGATTGAAGGACACAACAGCCTATCTCGGGTATTATTATGGAGAGCAAACCTATTTAAAGGATACAGCGAAGGTCAACTCTTCAGGCGCGTTTCAATTCAGCGGGTCGGCACCACTGGCCCAAGGCATATATTTTCTTGTGTTGGGCAAGACAAGAATATTTGAACTGACAGTCAGCCAAGATCAGCAGTTCATGCTTGAAACCTCTACTGACGACTACATTCAGAATATGAAAGTAACGGGTGACGATGACAATCGTCTGTTCTTCGAAAACATGAAGTTCAACATGGCACGCAACCAGGAGGCCACGCCATATTTTACTATAGCGAAGGACAGCACTGCCAGTGAAGCTGAAAAAAAATCCGCAAGAGAGTCACTCCAAAAGGTGAATGAAAAAGTGATGGCTTATCAATCTGAAATCATTGAGAAGTATCCGAAAACCATGACCGCACGGATGCTAAAAGCCACCAAGCCCGTTGACGTTCCAGATGCCCCGGTTCGCGCAGACGGAACGATCGATTCAACCTTTCAATACAGATATTACCGGGCGCACTACTTCGACAACTTTGACTTGTCAGATGATGCACTCCTGCGATTGCCAAGGCCGCTATTTGCAGAGAAGATAAAGGACTACCTCGAACGACTTCTCGTACCGCATCCTGATACGATTATGAATGCAATTGATGCCTTGGTTAAAAAAACAAAGGGTAATCAAGAAACCTATAAGATGGTGGTATTCAATTCTATCGTCAACTACCAGAATCCAAAAATTATGGGACTTGATGAAGTATATGTGAGACTGTACGACAAATATTTTGAATCAGGAGAGATGGACTATTGGGCGGCCAGCTCGATGAAGAAGAGCATGAAAGATTATGCCGATAAATTAAGATTGAGCCTGATCGGGCAAACAGCAAAGAATCTGATCATGCAGGATCAAAATCTCCAGTTAAGATCCATGTACGACATAAAGAAAAAGTACACTATCCTGTTCTTCTTCGATCCTGATTGTGGTCACTGCAAAACAGAAACACCAAAACTGGTTGATTTCTATAACTCAAATAAAGATCGATTCAACCTTGAAGTGTACGCTATTAGCGCGGACACGTCTATGGTGAAGATGAAAAACTACATCAAAGACATGAAGATGCCATGGATCACAGTAAACGGTCCACGCAGTGCAGTAGGAAACTACCAAAATCTGTATGATGCATTCTCCACACCTACACTATATGTGCTTGACGACAAAAAGAAGATAATCGCCAAGAAACCACCGATTGAGAGCCTTGCTGATTTTTTGCAAAATCACGAGAGGAACTTGAAAAAGCGAGCCGGCAGCTAGCCGATTCCGAGTCAGATTCACTGTTCACGACAATAAATCCGCGTTTCAGGTAAAAAAATGCATTTCAGGTGCAACTATTTACCCCAATCTGAGTATCTAATAACGTAATTGACCGATAAAGAGAATTATGGCATTGTTTGACACCCTGTTTGGAAAGAAAAAAAAGGCATTTCGCGCATCTTGTCTGATCACCAAAGAACCCATCGAAAAAGGATTTGGCTATCTGCTTACAACAGCTCAGGTAGTTTCTTCAAAAAAATATTGGGACATGATCATGACAGAGCCTGAAACGATGTCATATACCGTATCTCATTTTCAAAATGATGCTATGGGCACTCAAATGCGGTCAATGATTTTCGAAAAATACGCCACCATCGATAAGCCGTGGATTGTCTCTGACTCCATCATCAACTACTTTGATGTAGACAAGTCAAAAGCACGCGAAGATGCCCGCAAGTGGTGGGACAATGAAGGTAATTTCGAGCCGGCCGAAACAGGCCCTGCAACTGAAGTCCTTGACAACCCAACTTTCGAAAAGTTTAAAACCTACGCGATACAGGAAGCGGGACGCAATCGCGTTAACTAAGACTTAGAGCATTCTCCAATTTTTTTGATCAGCTCTTTCTGTCAATTGTGAATTGCACCAATTGAGTGAGGGAGTTTTTATAAACGGACTCGGGTAAAGTCGCGAGAAGGTCATTCGCACGCTCGTGGTATTCAGCCATTTTCTGTTTGGCATAATCAATTCCTCCTTTGCCCTTCACATGATCGATCACTTCTTTCACTTTTTTAGGTTTGTTGGTATCGCTACGAATAATGCCAATGATTCTTCGCTTCTCCAGCCAACTTGATTTTGACAATGCATGAATCAATGGTAGCGTCATCTTCTTTTCTTTAATATCTATACCCAAGGGCTTACCAATTTCATCATCGCCATAGTCGAACAGGTCGTCTTTGATTTGGAAAGCCATACCTACACATTCTCCAAACTGACGCATTTGTGAAACAACTTCTGGCTCACTTCCGGCAGAACTTGCTCCAACAGCACAACACGAAGCGATCAGGGAAGCCGTCTTCTGACGAATGACATCATAGTATACTTCTTCCGTGATGTCAAGCTTGCGCGCCTTCTCAAATTGTAGAAGCTCCCCCTCACTCATTTCCTTAACGGCATGGGAAACAATACGGAGCAATTCAATCTCATTGTGCTCAATCGAGAGAAGCAAACCACGTGAAAGCAAAAAGTCGCCCACAAGCACTGCTATTTTGTTTTTCCAGAGTGCGTTAACTGAAAAAAAGCCTCTTCGGTAGTTGGCATTATCTACAACATCATCATGAACGAGCGAAGCCGTGTGCAGCAACTCGATCAAAGACGCTCCGTGATAGGTCGAATCAGAAATTTGTCCCGTAGCGCCAGCACTCAGGAACACAAACATGGGACGCATTTGTTTTCCTTTTCGCTTGACAATGTAATTCATGATCTTGTCCAGCAAAAAAACGTTGGTCTTCATGGAGGCTCGAAACTTTATTTCGAACTCGTCCATTTCCTTCGCAATGGGAGTTTTGATATCCTCGAGCTTCAAAGCCATGAAGTGCAATAATACGCATTGCCTAACTAGTTTGTAGGAGCGTAATGGGATAAATTAGTTGAATTTTGAGCCTTTTTAGCTACATCTAGACGGCTTTTCCTACCAATCCTTTTCGCTACCTAACACAACTCTTCCCCTTTCATTTTTTATCAGACAACAGTTGGACGTTTTACAGAATTTGAATCTATATTTATACCTTAACCTTGTCTATGCTGCTGGAGTTGGCTCTGCTTATCACGGGTTTTGTCGTCCTTGTTAAAGGGGCTGATTTCCTAGTTGGAGGGGCATCTTCCATTGCCAAAAAATTCAATATTTCAAATCTGGCGATTGGCCTCACGGTGGTCTCTTTTGGTACTTCTGCACCAGAATTGCTGGTGAACATGATGTCAGCAACCAAAGGTTATAACACTGCGGCATTTGGCAACATATTGGGCAGCAACAACTTCAATCTGCTGCTAATACTTGGTGTTTCGGGGATCATCTTCCCGCTGGTTGTTCAACGAAAGACGGTGCAATACGAAGTGCCAATTTCAATCGGAGCCATCCTTTTACTTTTCATATTGGTAAATGACCGGATGATTTGGGGGTTGGCAACTGATGCCCTCACCCGATTTGATGCCTTCCTTCTATTGTGCTTCTTCGGGCTCTTTATGTTTTACGTGTACCGCACCATGAAATCTGCCAGCGACTATGGTGACGGCACCCCCATCAAGACCTACCGTAACTCTGTTTCAACTGGCATGATTCTGATCGGTCTTGCCATGTTATTGGGTGGTGGTGAGTTGGCCGTAACAAATGCCGTCCTCATAGCAGAACGTTACGGACTTAGTGAAAGGTTAATCGGGTTGACCATATTGGCCGCGGGCACCTCTCTACCCGAACTTGCCACATCCGCGGTGGCAGCTTATCGAAAGAACACTGATATAGCGATTGGAAATGTGGTGGGCTCCAATATTTTTAACCTGTGCTTGATATTGGGTACTACGGGGCTTGTTAAACCGATGGCTTATGACAGCGTTCTCAACTTCGACATATTCGTGGTGATTATTGCGAGCATAGTGCTTCTGATCTTCATGTTCACACTTAATCAACGCAAACTTGACAGATGGGAAGCCATTATTCTTTTTCTTGGATATATCACCTACACCGTGTATCTGATCGGTGCTGAGAACGGAGCAGTTTAGTTTACCTTACCTTCCAGTTCTGTTATCTTGGCTTGCGCCTTAGCCACACCCAATGACAGGGCCTTCTTGTACATCTCCAAGGCCTCTGCATAGGTCTCCTTCTTCTTGCGAGGAGCGAGCTTAGTCCGATTGGCAGCTTCTTCTATCGCCTCTCCACGCGCATAGTAAGAATCACCTTCACTCATCTTACTTTGAATCATGAGTTCCTGAATACGCGCTTCGATGAGGGCAAGCTCCTGTTCTTTCGCGAGAATTTGTGCTTCTTTATCACTCAACTCGGCCTCCTGAAGCGTCACGGTCTGGATCAGATTCTGATTTTCGTTCCTGTACTTGTCAACTTGCTCTTGCAGTTCAAGAATCTCTTTGTTTCTCGCCTCCAGGTCCGCTTTAAGTTTCTTGATGGTATTGGAGAAAGCATTGGAAGCACCTCGCGATTTCTTCAACGCGGTCTCCAAATCCTCTATTTTCTTCTGACTCTCTTTAACGTAATCGTTAATATCTCTCATGCGGGCGGTATAGTCCGTGTAGGTTGTTCCTTCCGTCATATTGATCTTCAGCAATTGCCTATTGGCATCGATTGAATCCATCAAAACACCAACCTCCTGAAGCGTGTTGGCCACTTGCTGACTTTGATTGAGTGCCTGTGTAAGGCTGTCAACTGCCATTTGAAGTTTCTCATTTTGACTACCGCCACAATTCATCAACGCGACTCCAACCAATACAACAAAACCAAGCTTTTTAATCATAATCAATTGCATTTATGACGCAAAAATACCCTGATTATGAGTGATATAAACAGAGGCTCCAAATTTATTTTTTGTCGTTGCCCTAATTCTAAGCAGTTGGTGTAACTTCGCAGCCAGTTTTAAGAAAACAGCATTTTGAACCCCGATTTGATCACCGCGCGTACCCGAATCGCGGATCTGGGAGACCCCAGAATCATTGTAATCGGAGGCGGTTTTGGAGGCATAGAACTCGTAAGAGGTCTGAAGAATCTAAAAGCCCAGGTTGTACTTTTTGATAAATACAATCATCACACTTTTCAGCCCCTATTGTATCAGGTAGCCACATCAGGATTAGAAACCAGTTCCATTGTTTTTCCTTTTCGGAAACGGTTCTCGGATCAAACCGAGTTTTATTTTCGACTTGGTGAAGTAAATCAAATCAAACCCGAAGAAAACTACATAGAGACTTCGATCGGTGGAATAAAATACGATTACCTGGTTATTGCCACTGGTGCAGCAACTAATTTCTATGGCAACGCTGAACTGGAGAAAAATGCCATGGCGATGAAAAACATTACCGATGCCATTAAGCTGAGAAACCGAATTATCCGTAATATGGAATTCGCTTTGCTTACCGATGACAACGAGGTGATGAATAGCCTTATGGACTATGTGATTGTTGGTGGTGGGCCAACGGGCGTTGAACTTGCCGGGGCATTATCGGAGCTAAAACACAACGTATTTCCGAAGGACTATAAAGAGCTTGATCTGAAGCACATGGATATTCACCTTGTTGAGGCTGGACCTCGGCTTCTGAATGGCATGAGTGAGGCCGCATCAGAAAAAGCTTTGAAATACCTCAACCAGATGGGCGTAAAGGTTCATCTCAACCTTGCCGTGAAATCGTATGATGGTTACTCAGTAGAATTTAATAACGGAGAAAAACTGATTTCTCGGTCATTGATTTGGGCAGCTGGTGTGAAGGGAAATCCAATACAAGGCCTTAGTGAGCAAAGCATAGCAAAGGGAAATCGCCTCAAGGTTGATGAGTACAACCGGGTAAAAGGATACGATAATATTTTTGCCATCGGTGATGTCGCAGTCATGGAAGGTGGAGTAAAATTTCCGCACGGTCATCCTATGATGGCGCAGCCTGCCATTCAGCAAGGTCGGCTACTGGCAAAGAATTTGAAAAAGTTGATCGCCAAAAAGCAGATGAAGCCCTTTAAATATAAGGATCTGGGCAGCATGGCCACTGTGGGTCGCAACCGCGCAGTAGTGGATTTAAACAACTTCAGAACGCAAGGCTTCTTTGCCTGGTACATCTGGATGTTTGTTCATCTCATTTCCATTATGGGATTTCGGAATAAAGTTTTTACCTTTTTCAGCTGGGTATGGAGCTATTTCTCCTACGACAGAAGCAATCGGTTGATCATTGGTCGACCGAAAGAAGAAATATAAATGGACAGCGGTTCAGTCAAACATAAACTCTCTGCAGCTGGCGTACTGGTTTCGTTAGGAATCATCTACGGTGACATAGGAACATCACCATTGTATGTTTTCAAGGCAATTGTTGATGAAAGTATCATCACTGAAGACCTGGTCCTCGGTGGAGTTTCGTGCGTCTTCTGGACGCTGACATTAATCACGACCATAAAATATGTTTATCTCGCACTCAATGCTGACAACAAAGGTGAAGGTGGGATATTCGCACTATACGCACTTGTTAGAAAGTATAAGGCCAAATGGGTAGTATATCTCGCCATCATTGGTTGTGCCACATTGATCTCTGATGGGTTCATCACTCCCGCCATTAGCATCTCCTCTGCCGTTGAAGGTCTCACCATCGACAATCCAAACATTCCAACAGTACCTATCGTCATAGTAATCCTTATACTGCTCTTCTTCTTCCAGCAGTTTGGCACCAGTATAGTTGGAAAAACATTTGGCCCCATCATGCTGATTTGGTTTATCACACTTGGTGTATTGGGCATGATTCACCTTTCGCAAAATCTTTCTGTACTTAAGGCTATAAACCCGATGTATGCAATAAATCTCCTGGCCAACTATCCAGGAGGTTTTTGGTTGTTGGGTGCGGTGTTTCTTTGTACCACCGGAGCAGAAGCATTATACTCAGATCTTGGCCACTGTGGCAAAGGCAACATTCGGCTGGGATGGGGCTTTGTGAAGGTTTGTTTGTTGATCAACTACTTTGGCCAGGCCGCGTGGTTGCTCACACTTGAAGGATCAACATTGAATGGACAAATTCCTTTCTATGCAATCGTGCCAGATGGCTTTTTGATTTTCAGTATCATCATCGCCACCATGGCAGCCATCATTGCCAGCCAGGCATTGATCTCAGGCACGTTCACTCTTGTCAACGAGGCGATGAAACTGAAACTGTGGCCTAGCACACGGGTTCGTTACCCAAGCCAGATGAAAGGGCAAATTTATTTGCCAGCAATGAATTGGATTCTGTTAGGTGGTACTATTCTCGTGGTACTCATTTTCCGAGAGTCTTCTGCCATGGAAGGCGCGTATGGGTTGGCTATTACATTCGATATGCTGATGACGACTACTTTGTTGGTTTACTTTTTTACCACCAACAAAAAATCGCGACTAAGGTCGACAGTTCTCGCACTCGTTTTCTTCTCTATCGAAGGAATGTTCTTAGTTTCCAATCTGAGTAAATTTCAACATGGTGGTTGGTTTACATTTACAATTGCCTTTTTCTTCTTCATGCTCATGTTCATTCTGGTGAAGGCAAGAGGATTGCGTGATCGTCACACTGAGTTCGTTGAGATCAAACATTATGTGCCGTTGATTCAGGATCTTCAGGCGGACACAACCATACCAAAAGAAGCTACGAACCTGGTTTACATGGCTGTAGCTGATAGCAAACGATCAATTGACTCGAACATCGTCTATTCTATCTTTAAGAAACGACCGAAACGCGCAGACGTTTACTGGTTTATACATGTGGACACTGTTGATAGTCCGTACACGAGCAAGTATTCCGTTGATACGATAATACCAAAGAAAGCTTTTTTCATTCGCATCAAACTCGGTTTCAAGTCTGACCATCGAGTGAACATACTTTTCAATCGCATTCTGCATGACATGGCCGAAAATGCTGAGATCGATTTGGTGAGTCACTACGACTCGCTCAAGAAACACAGCATGCCAGCCGACTTTAAGTTTATTATTCTGCACTCATTGGCTTCGATTGATAGCGAGATATCAACTTTTGATAATCTCATTATTCAGGGCTATCGATTTGTGAAACGCTTTAGTTTGTCAACTGAAGCGATGTACGGTCTTGAGTTGGCAAACGTAGAAGTTGAGCGTGTTCCGATCATGGTAGGGCCACCTGCCAAGGTTCGGATTAAGAGAGAACGCTCAGAAATCGAGCGAGAAAAAGAGCTCAAATATTACAATAACAGGTTTCAGTGATCAAATCTGAACAGGGTACCGTTCATTAATGTACCCGTTCGAGCATCCATTGCCTCATTCCAGAGTCTATTGGGATATGTAACCATTGGCACTTTTTTGGGTAATCACTTTCGAAACCTCGACATATGCTTCAGAACTACTTCAAGATCGCACTGCGAAATCTCTCCAAAAACAAAGTTTTCTCGTCCATTAACATCTTTGGCTTGTCCATCGGGATTGCCTGCTGCTTGTTGCTGGCCCTCTATATCCAAGACGAGTTCAGCTACGACAAACATCATAAGGAAGGAGAAAATCTTTATAGGATTGTTACCAAGTTCGAAGGAACCAAGGGGCTTGATAAACTGCCCACCAGCTCTCCTCCCATTGCGATGGCAATGCAAGATGAAATTGAGGATATCGTTTATGCAACTCGCGCATTGAATCCCCCGGGAGTACAACTCAATCTCATCAAGTATGAAGACAATATCTTCTATGAAGAAAATGGACTGATCGCTGATTCTACTTTGTTCAAAGTTCTCAACTACGAACTCTTAGAGGGCAATCCGGATCATGCGTTGGTTGAAGCCAACTCAGTGGTGATCTCGCAGAAGATGGCTAAAAAGCTGTTCGGAGATGAATCGGCTCTAAACAAACTGATTAACATAAGCCAAGGTGGTCCGTCTGGAGATTTTAAAGTGACTGGTGTATTTCGACAGCCAGGCAAAAGTCATTTAGAGGCCAATTTTTTCGTTTCGATGACAAGTGGTGGATGGGCTGCCTACGTAAGATCAGAAGACGCTCAGGGCGAATGGGGTGGCCAAAACTTTGTGCCAGCCTATGTGAGATTAATACCAGGTCACAATCGTGCAGCGGTAGTTGACAGAATGAATCAAGTGTTGATCAAATACGGTGCAGAGGACATGAAGGCTCTGGGCATGACAAAGACACTTGATCTGGAACCTGTGCCGGATATTTATCTCAGATCAGACATCGGTCGAAATCCAAGGATTACTTACGTCTACGTCATTTCATCAATTGCCATTTTCATTCTCCTAATCGCCTGCATCAATTTCATGAATCTTTCCACCGCAAAAGCAACAAAGCGGGCGAGCGAAATTGGCGTACGAAAAGTAATGGGCGCTTTCAGAAGTTCATTGATCAGGCAGTTGCTCGGAGAAGCCATGCTGCTTGTCGCTGTTTCGATTGTCATCAGTATCGGCCTGATATACATCGCGCTTCCATACTTTAACGAGCTTACCAGCAAACAAATTTCTTTCGACACAGACAACGTATTATACTTTGGAGCAGCCTTAGTCGCAATCACACTTATTACAGGCTTTGTTGCAGGCAGCTACCCTGCCTTCTACCTTTCTTCGTTCCAGCCAGCAGAAGTACTTAAAGGAAAAGTAAATCTTGGCAATTCATCCGGCACTTTACGTCAAGGCTTGGTAGTATTTCAATTTGTAATCGGTATTGCCCTGGTGTGTGGCATGTTAATAATTGGCAAGCAGCTCCGTTACATGCAAAATCAAAATTTAGGATTTAATCCCGATGCAAAAATTGTATTGCCGCTCAGGACCGATTATGCTCAAAAAGGATTTGAATCCTTTAAGAGTGAGATAAGTCGAGAGGCCGGAATATTGGGTGTATCCGCTGCTAACTACATGCCTGGTTCTCGCATATGGAGTGATTTTGCTTTGTATCCGCAGGGGGGCAACATGGATTTGGCAAAACTACATTTTAATAACACTGTGGACGCGGGCTATATAGAACTCATAGGCATTAAAATGTTGGCCGGCAGAACCTTTACCGAGAATGAGGTCGATGGTCGCCATAAGATAGTTGTTAACCGAATTGGCGTGTCTGAGCTTGGTTTTACACCGGAAGAAGCAATTGGTCAACATGTATTTACAGAATGGCAAGGAGAAAAGATATCACACGAAATCATTGGTGTGATGGAAGATTATCATCAGCTCTCCATGAAAGAAGAGATCAAGCCAACACTCTTTAGAATGAACAGCGAAGGCAGAACATTTGACTACGGTATTCTAAGTGTAAAAACAGAAAACTTATCTGAAGTATTGGCTTCTATAGAGGCAACCTGGAATAAAGTGATTACAGATACACCTTTTGAATACTCGTTCCTCGATGACAGTATTCGCAAGCAATATGAGGAGGATAAAAAAGTATCCACCATCATTACCACCTTTACCGTTATCGCGATGATCATAAGTTGTCTTGGGTTGTATGGCTTATCATCTTATATGGCGGAACGCAGAGTCAAAGAAATTGGTATTCGCAAAGTGCTAGGTGCTAATGTGAGCCAGATTGTAAACCTGATGTCGCGGGAGTTTATCAAACTCATCATTATTGCTTTTGTTATTGCCATGCCTTTGTCGTGGTATGTAATGGACCAATGGCTGTCTGACTTTGCCTACAGAATTGAAATTGATCTAATCATATTCTTCGTTGCCGGATTTGGCGCTATTACGATCGCATTGCTTACCGTGGGTTTTGAATCCATTAAAGCAGCGACTGGAGACCCCGTGAAATCTCTTAGGAGCGAGTAATTGAAAAACCGACAGAATTAAAAGACATTATGCTGAAGAACTATTTTAAAGTTGCGATACGGAGTTTGATGAAAAACTCTATCTACTCATTTATTAATATCACTGGTCTGGCAGTTGGGATTGCCTGCACCATTCTGATCGTACTCTGGGTGAAAGACGAGACCTCTTACGATCGATTTCATCCAAAAGTCAGCGAACTCTATCAGGTTTGGACGAATGCACATTTCGATGGAAAGATCAATTCCTGGATTTCTACACCGCAACCACTAAAGACCGCACTCAAAGAAGAGTTCAGTGATATTAAAAATACAGCCATCTCCGATTGGGGCGGAACCCACCTGCTCACGGTCGGTGACAAAAAGCTGAACAAACGAGGATACTATGCGAGTTCCGAGTTCCTTGAAATGTTCGAGTTTCCACTAGTGACTGGCTCCGCAGAAAACGTACTTGACGATACATATTCTATTGTACTTACCGAGTCCTCTGCACGAAGTTTATTTGGCGATGAAGATCCGATCAATAAGCTCATTAAGATGGACAACAGCTCGGATGTAAAAGTGACGGGAATCCTCAAGGATATTCCATCCAATTCCTCCTTCGAATTTGATTACCTCACTCCTTTCGCATTGATGGTTGCCACGCAGGAGTGGGCAAAGAATGCTGAGCACAACTGGGGCAATAGTTCGTTCCAAACTTTCGTAGAACTTCCTAAAGGGAAAAACCCCGATGATGTTGAGTCGCAAATCCGAGACCTGCTCATGGTGAAGCAAAAAGAGGATAAAGTAAAAAAAGAATTATTCCTTCATCCTCTAAGTCGCTGGCGACTTCATTCCGATTTTGAAAATGGCCAGGAAGCAGGCGGAATGATTGACTATGTGAATATGTTTAGCGTCATCGCCATTTTCATCATTGTTATTGCGTGTATCAATTTCATGAATCTCGCGACCGCGAGGTCAGAGAGGCGCGCACGCGAGGTAGGCATTCGCAAATCTGTCGGATCGAAACGTCAGGAGTTGGTAGCTCAATTTCTTGGTGAATCACTTCTCATTACGGCCATCGCGTATGTGTTGGCAATTTTTCTGGTCGAAGGCGTACTTCCATTTTATAACGACCTCGTGGAAAAGCATCTGTTTGTACCCTATCTCTCTTCACAATTCTGGATTTTCACTTTGGCAGTTATTTTAATAACCGGTCTGGTGTCTGGAAGTTATCCCGCCCTATACCTTTCTTCATTTAATGTGGTGAAGGTGCTGAAAGGAAAAATACAGGTAGGTAAGAGCGCGAGTTTACCACGCAAAATTTTGGTTACACTACAGTTTGGTTTTTCGATCATCTTGATCGTGGGTACTATTGTCGTCTACTATCAAATACAACACGTAAAGAATCGAGATCTCGGTTACGACCAGGAAAACTTGATAACGGTTCAATACAACAATGAGCTTAGAGAAAACTATAACACGATAAAACAGGAGCTGTTGCGGACGGGAGTAGTGGAGTCCGTGACTCGCAGCAACAGCCCAATAACTGAGATATGGTCTAATAATTTTATGGGATGGCCAGGAAAGCCGGAGGATCTCAGAGTAATATTTGCCACCGTTGCCACGGAATATGACTACACGAAAACCATGGGAATCAAAGTGCTTCAAGGCAGAGATTTTTCGGAGGACTTCAAAAGTGACACTGCCGCCATTATGGTAAATCAGGCAGCGCTTGATATAATGGGACTTGAAGATCCTATCGGACAACAACTTGATCTTTGGGGTGGAAAACGGGAGTTAATTGGAGTGGTTGACAATACTTTAATGGGTTCTCCCTTTCGTGCCGTGGGACCACTATTTATGATAATGGATAGAGACTGGATCTCATCAGTTACAATTCGTCTATCAAAAACTGATGACTTGCAGGGGTCACTCGAGAAAGTCAGCAACATCTTTGCTCAATTGAATCCCGCATATCCATTTGAATACAGCTTTGCCGATGTGGAGTTCAAGAAGAAATTTACCACGATTGACCTGATCGGTAAGTTGGCGAATCTGTTTGCCTTCCTTGCAATGTTTATTACTGGTCTTGGCTTATTTGGGCTTGCTGCATTTACAGCCGAGCAGCGTACCAAAGAAATTGGCATCAGAAAAGTATTGGGCGCAACTGTTGCAGCGGTGGTCGTTATGATTTCCCGCGATTTCAGCCGTTTGGTGATTATGGCCTTCGTAATTTCGGGGCCCATCGCATGGTATGCCATGGACAGCTTCCTGGAACGCTATCCATATCGGGTCGATATTCCATGGTGGACGTTCCCCTTGGCGGGAGGCCTGGCCTTCGTCCTGGCCATCGGAATTGTAAGTATGCAAGCCTTGAGAGCAGCTGTCGACAATCCAGTCAAATCTCTGCGTTCGGAATAATTTTGAAAAACGATGCAACTTCCGGGGATGCAGATGCATCTATGGGTCAGTATTGCTAAATTTAACATTATGAAACGCGCCTCATTGACCTTATTTACAGCCCTGATTCTCTTCCCTTTAGCGAAATCCATTGCACAAGGAGAAGCTCAGTCATTGGAACACTTTGACCGAATAATGGCTTCTCAATTTGTCAAAGTCGTGCTTCAACAGGGTGAGGCTGAATCAATCCGCTTTGATTATAGCGACATTGATCCTGCTGTGGTAAACGTGAAGGTAAAGCGCAAGAGGTTATTGATTTATTTGGATGATGCGCGCCTGGTGGGAAAAAGGCAGAAATACTACTATAATGGTCAGAAGCACTCCGTTTCTAGATATGGACATCGTTACGTGACTGCGTACGTCACTTATAAAAACCTGCGAGGTATCGAGATTCGTGGTGAGAAAGGTGTGGAGTGCGAAAGCGCCATAGTGAGCGACAAGTTTAAACTGAAAGTATATGGCGAGAATGAGGTATCTCTGGCTTCTTTGAAAACCGAAAAATTTAAAGCCTCAATTTTTGGAATAAACCATGTGAAAATCAATGGAGGCTCTGTTGAACACCAGGTCTATCGCCTGTTTGGAGAAAACGAAATCGATACACAAAAATTATCGAGCAATACCGCTGTCTCCCGACTCTATGGCGAAGGCACGCTAACACTCAATGCGCAAGACGAACTGAAGATTAGCGCATTCGGTGAACCAGAGATAAGGCTGGACGGCCCCGCTCATATCAACAAGAATATTATTCTTGGTGCGGCCAACATAAAAGTTCGAAGACTAAACTAATCAGTCAACAATCGCTGAATTCGGAGCCTGTTGTATTGCTGCAACAGCAATGGAATAACATTGTATAAAATGTTTGCCATGGTGATCAGGATGAAAATGGCAAAATTGGCCAGAGCGATAGCGTAGAATCCCGTAAGCAAAAAGAAAGCAAAACAAACCATGTGGTATCGCTCGTAAACCTCGATCGTCCGATGGTAGTTCACAAACTCCTTTTTTGTTCGTCTCAACTTAAGAGAATTGTCTTTTCTTAGGATTTGCTTTACGATATCCCCGTCTTGAGTGTACCTACGAAAAAATTTTAATCCTAGTCTCTGGTAGTCTTCAGGGCGGTCGCTAAGTTGTAAACGCTCGTAGAAATGATTTGGAAGGAAGAGCAGGCAAATACTGGGGATAATGAAAAGATAGAAATAGACATTCATTCCAATTGCCAGCCAGAATGCCAACACTGGTGCAAATGCAAGTACGGTCCAAAAAATATTAATTAGCTGATTAAGTAATTGCCTTTTCAAAGCGCAGGTTCAATTGAGCGCAAAAATAACTATTTATTAAAACTCACCCGGTTGTGTGACTTTTATCATAGACTGGTAAAGACAGAGTGCGCTCCTTTGTGTAAACATTTACAGTTATGGCTTATACACATTCGTACTCAGTCAATCTTTCCTGGCAACGCGATCGTCAGGGGTTGCTCACAAGTCGCGAACTGGACTCAGAATTGGAGGTCGCAACTCCCCTCCCATTTCCGAAAGGAGTAGAAGGAGTTTGGTCACCGGAGCATCTTTTTACCGCAGCTATCAGCAGTTGTTTGATGACAACTTTTCTTGCCATTGCTGAAAATTTCAAACTTGATTTCGAAAGCTTCACGTGTCCCGCCACAGGAAAACTGGATCAGGTCGATGGAAAATATAAGATGACCGAGGTTATTCTCGAACCTGTTGTTACCATCTTAGATGAGAAAGACGAGGCCAAGGCCTTTCGTGTTCTTGAAAAGGCTGAGGCAGCATGCCTGATTACAAACTCCGTGAGCGCCAAGGTAACCATGAAACCGAAGGTGCTGATGGCAAATCTTGAGGCCGCTTTGTGAAATAAGATCTAAACGCTAGCTACGCACGCAAACATGTTATCAGTTCGGTAGAGAGAGGGTCTTTCACCGATCTTGGTAACGTCTTTGAACCCTGATTGCGTCAACAAAGATTTTGCCTTTTCAAACGTGATGGGATACGGTACCCACTGATTGCTTCTTTCGGTATTGTATTCTACGAGTACAATTTTACCATGTGGCTTTAACCAGGGATGAAGCTTTTGAAGGAATGTAGGCTGGTCTTTGATATAATGAAGAGTATTAGCCATGATCACCCCATCAAATTCTCCTTTGTCGCGTGTCAGGTGTTCTACATCAGACTGTGAAAATATAATCTCAACCTGGGCACGCTCCTTAGCAAGGTATTGCGTGAGTTTGTCAATGGCTAAAATTCGGCTTCCCTTCCCTAGTAATTCAGCGACAGCATAAGTAAAAGTTCCGGCACCGCATCCCAGGTCAGCCCAATGTTCTACTGGCGATCCTTTAATGGCGGTATTTATTAGTTGGCGAGCCTCAGCGATTGTCACAACGTCACAGATTAGAGCTTGGTTAGAAAAAATGCTACTTTTTGTCGACACCAAGCTTGTCCAGCACCAGATCTGAAACATCGAATTTCTGATCGGCAAATTGTACGATCTCAGTGGTCCCAACCTTAGAATTCAAGATAAAGTCAAATCCATTTTCCAGGGCGACCGCATCTATAGCTCTACCCACCTTATTCAGTATCGGTTGGAGCAACTCACTCTCCCTCTTCCTCAATGCCACTTGAACATCGCCTTGAAATTTCTCTATAGATTCTTGAATTCGTCTGAGTTCAGTTTCCTTGTCAAGCCTAACAATATCGATCATTGCAGATGAGCCTTGTTGATACAACTTTAGTTTACTCTCGTATTCTGCTATTTTAGCTTGAAACTGTTTCTCATATTGGTTGATGTCAACTTGAAGGTCATTTTGTGCTTTATTAAATTCAGGCAAAACCTGTAATATGTAATTGGTATCTGCAAAACCAATTCTCTGACAGTCTTGGCTTTGCCCAAAAGAACTGAATCCAATCAAAACCAGTAGTGACGCAATCAATTTTTTCATGGCTTTTTATTTTCAAGTTAAGGATTTTCATTTAGCTATAAACACAAAAAAAGGAGTTGCTCCATTATGACGGAACAACCCCCTCTGAATCTTGAACAGAATCTACTTCTGCAGCTTGTACGTCACTCCAAAACTTCCACCTGATCCGGTACCTCCACCGAGTTCCAGATTAAGCGCCCACTTGTCATTAAAGAAATAGCGACCTCCCACCTGAAGGTCAAGGCCTATTCCTGTGGCTTCACCACCGAAGTTATTGTTAGGATTTCCATCCCACCTCACATCCGACCAGATGTAATACCCAAGGGACGCACCCGCATAGAGGTTCCACTGACTGGTTAGATTAAGCAACTCATTGAAATGATAATTACCATTAAATGAAATCACCGTCAACGATTGACGGTATTTACCGCCAAGGAAATTGTCATTATAGTTTCTATAAGAGAGTTTCGGCCCAATGGTGATGGCGGGATGAATACCAAAATCAGCACCAACATATACTGGTACACCCCAGGTTGAAAACCCAAGGCCTGCATTGATTTGCGTACCTCCTTTTCCTGGAGGCGCTTGCGCAAAGAGTGCACTGGTGATAAGAAATAGACAGGTAGTAATAAAAAGAGTCTTTCGCATAATAAGGCTATAAATTATTTACAGCCTATTAAAGCAAAAAGCAAGCCTCCGTATTCAAATTGGTTATTCGAAATGTAAATACGCCTCCATCGCCAACAACCATGAATGAATTGTGGAGAAATCTCCACAATTGCTACTCAGGAATCAACACTTTGTCGATCACATAGATGATGCCATTCGAACACGGTACAGTCGCAACCATATTGGCCCCATTTACAGCGAACTTATCACCGTTTTTCGTCACTGTAACATTTTTCGTGTTGGCCTGATTAAGTTTCATACCGTCACGCATCATGTTCTCACGAATAACACCAATGTAAACATGGTATTCCAAAATATTTCTAAGCTTGGATTGATTCTCTGGCTTAACTAAATCATCAACTGTACCAGGAGGCAGTTGATTAAATGCCTCATTGGTTGGAGCAAAGACTGTAAATGGTCCAGCGTTCGCCAGTGCATCGACATATTCAGCAGCCTTCAATGCAGCAACTAAAGTTGTGTGATCCGCTGACCCCACCGCGACTTGAACAATATTTTGTTGAGACACGTCATCCTGAACTGTAGCCTGGCCCCCATCCGCTGGTTGGTTGGCGGTGGAACTGGCGTTTGACTGACTTTGATCTCCGGAACTACAGGCAAATAAGCTTGCTGCGATGAGTACTATTACAAACTTTGATGTTTTCATATGGATACAATTTGTTGGTGAGGACATGTATTAAAATTGGTATTGATCAATTAAGTGAGCAATGATTTTAGTCATTGAATGCCTTGTTCAAATTTCGATTCGTGATGGAGTAATTGTTTGTGACCTTGATCATAAACCTATATGTCTTTCATTCGAAACCTTCTCAGTGACAAAATCAATGGCAATCCCGCCCATAATCCGAGCATTCCAATCGAATATGCAATACCTAACCCGCTTCCAAAAAACTGCTTGTAAAATGCACCCGTGTAACCCATCAAAGCTGAAATGTCCAGTTTGAGCAGAATGATTATCCTAGCGAGATCGACAGGATTCAAGGAAATCAAAGCCAATGTTACTTTTTCAAGTGGGTAGTCATTAAAAGAATAGATGACATAAAGTATCAGCCCGTCATATATCAATGAAAAGTAAAACCAGAATAATAATGCAATACCAATACCTTTCGCTTTATCTCTGGTAAGAACTGCTGCGCAAAAGGCCAACGACACAAAAACAAACGTGAGCAAAAGACCAGATATGATCATGTAAACTGTATCGATACTTGGGTTAAAAAAAGTTATGGGTAGGCCAACTCCAACCACGTAAGAAGCGCATAGTGCAGTTGCAATAGCCAGATACTCACTTAAAAAGATCGACCTTCGATTTATTGGTTGGGAAAGAAGCAACTCTATGAATTCATAAGAGTTGAAAAAGTGAATCGTAGTAAAAATGATGCTTACCAAAGGGACGACCATTAGAATTATGTTTAACAAACTCAATATGGCCTTATCCGAATTACCTTCTATGCTAAACATGGTTACTGTTACCAGTAACAAGAACAAAGTATAAAGCACCACGAAGCGATTTCGTAGAATATCAAGGGCAACATATTTTACAATCCTCATCATAAAGCAGCCTCTTTAGATAGATTTCTTTTCATGATGGTTGCTATCGCCTTTCCAAGCTTCACCTCTCCCGTTTCCTCCTTGAGCAATGCAATCGAATCATTATAGATTAATGTACCGTTGTCGAGGTACAGCGCATGTGATGATAATTCGTCTAAATCACTCATAATGTGAGAAGTGATGATAAAGAGTTTATCAGCCTCCATTTCCTGCTGAATCTTAGCTTTGATAATTTCGACAGCTAGCGGATCCAAGCCTGCCGTGGGCTCATCAAGAATTAAAACATCCGGGTTGAAGAGAAAGGCAAGCGCAGCACTAACCTTTTGGCGAGTCCCCCCTGACAGCGTATGCATTCTTTTCTCCATTATTTTATCCAGCCCAAAACTTTGAATAAGCTCCCCATCAATTTGTCTACTATTCGCTCGCAAGTCCTTCATCATTCGAAACAGTTGACCGATAGTCATATTGTCCGGATACCTGCCGATTTGAGGCATGTAGCCAATTTTGCTCCGATAGTTCCATTCTCCAATCACTGACCGGCCATTCATCATTATTGACCCGCTGTTCGGTAGTACCATTCCCAAAATGCTTTTGATCAGGGTCGTTTTACCAGATCCATTTGGGCCGATGAGTGCGTAGGAGTTTCCAATATCAAAATCGGCAGTGATCGATTTCAACACTTTTAATGATCCGAATTGCTTACTTACGTTATGAATTGATATCATAAGATGTCATAACTGGGACATCGTCCCTTAAGTTTTCTGGGGTAACTACCGGAATCACCTTTTCTGTCCTATCTAGCAGAAAGACTAAAAAACTACGCCACAGCATTATTGATGTCGGCATTTTTTCTACAATCATGGCGTACATACTGACAGGATGAAACGGGACATCACCCAGTCCATCTCCATTAAGATCGTATCCTGAATACTTATCCCAATAATTTTTATTGATAGTGTTTAATGTCATTGAGCCATTGGTGCCCAAATCGAATGAGTTTGCAATGAAATTGTTTTTCTCAAAAACATTGTCGTCACAATTCGCTTGAAGCTTCAATGCAAAGCCATTCTCACGAAACTCATTCAAAGAAAAGTGGCTTCTGCTGCAACCTTCCAAATAGATCGCCACCGTATTTTTATAAAAAACATTTCTCTCAATTCTGCTTTCGCTAATCTCCTTTAGTAACAATCCGAAAGCCGTGGAACCCCAATTTTCCATAAAATGGTTTCGGAACATTTTAACTCCTCTAGAATACATCACGGCTATACCCGCTCCATTGTTCTTAAAAGTATTACCACTGTACTCATCATTATGGGAGAACATGAAATGGAGACCGTACCTAAGATTGTCCTCACTTACATTATTTGTGATGAATGAATCGGTGACAAACTCTAAGTAGATACCATCCCTGTGTTTGGTGATTTTGTTGTTGTTGATTGTAATGGATTGGCATTTCCATAAATGAATTCCATTTCCTGTGTGCAGCTCATCAATACTTCTCGATGTTAAAATATTGTTTTCAACAGTACTTGTCTTGCAGTTGGCCAGATGTATTCCGAAGAATGCATTGTCAATGACATTATTTGAGATATAAAGTCCTCGAACATTTTCGGCACCAATTGCTGCCAAATCACTTAGGCTAGAAACACCCGTATTGGTAATTTTGAGGTTGCGGATAGTGACATTGTTTGACTCAATAGTGAATACCTCGAATTTGTTCTGGCCATCCACTGTCGATTCGCCTTCTCCAATTATTACGACACTCTTTCCAATTCTAATATTACCCTCCTGATAGAGTCCACTAGTGACAATAATGGTGTCTCCCTTACTTGATTTCTCTAAAGCTGCATGGATGGTTTTAAGCTGGAGTGCAGGACCAACTCGCCAGATTGCTGATTGAGCCTGAATCGAGAACCCCACAATAAATAATAAAACCGCAATTCTCATTTAAATTGTGTTACCGCTTCTCCCCAAGACAGATAGATTCCTTTGACATTTTTCTTTGTGGCGGTCATCAGCTGATAGTCCTCGAATGCAGCCATCTTGCTCGCCATTGGGCTTTTGATTGACTCTGATTTTACATAGTGTGCGTTTCCAGCTTCGATCAGTGTTCCGGGTTTCGTAAAATCGATCACCAACCTATAAGCATATTCACCTCTAGAACCTTCTGGTGAATTGTAGAAATTAAAAAAACAGTTTAGATCATCGAACTTGTAGATTTTGCCCTTGGTTGTCACCAACTCTGCTCCGAACTTATTGTCCATCAATGTCATTTTACACTCGTGGCAAATATCCTTACCATATGCCAACGGTTCTGGTTCAGCACTGCATGAGCTAATACCAATAAGAATTAGCAAAACCACAATGGCGGCAGCCGCATTGGTGAACTTTATTTCATAGATAATCAACCCGATTAATGTGAAAGCAACAATGATAAACACCCAACCTCCGATGTCAGGTCCAGAAAATGCTGTAAAGTTTAGTAATACCTTAGTGCCAATCAGTGGTGGCTGATACGCCATTCCGGGAATTATAATCGGAGCCTCCGGATTTAGGTTATGTCCGTAGTCATATCCCCATAAGTAAAAATCAACCAATGCCCCAACTCCTGCCGCGCAAATGACCAACACAAACCCAATCAACATGAATCTTTTATTGATAAGTGCGGACAGCAACCCAAATCCGATGATGAATCCTACGATGTAGATCATGTAGCCAAATTCTGGAAACATCTCCACTTCAATATGCTTCATTCCGATGTAGTGGTTCAAGGCACTGATGGTGCGTACGTCACCAGAAAGGTCATCAATCCAAATCTTCATTTCTAATCCCTCCGGGTATTGTGGTGCCCACATTAATATCTGCCAGAGAGGCACGAAGTAGGCAGACACGAGTGCCAAGGCACAAATGGCAACTGCAATCCTCGATATTGGTTTTAACGACTTCATCTCAAAAAGAATATTTTGATTTGAAAACAGGGGCTTCCCACGATCCATGGGAAGCCACCCGATCTTCTAACCTGCAAACTATGAGAAACAGGTTTACTCACCAGAAGGTGTTGATTCTTCAACTTCTCCTGTTGAGAACTTCAATGGTGTATTGCTTCCTGCAGGAGATACGCGCATGTAGCCGGACATCTCCTGATGCAGTGCTGAGCAAAAATCTGTGCAATAGAAAGGAACAACACCTGCTACCAAAGGTTTCCACTTTAGTGTCTGTGTTTCACCAGGCATCACCAAAATTTCCGCATTCGCAGCTCCTCTGATAGCAAATCCGTGCGGTACATCCCAATCTTGTTCTAGGTTAGTAACATGAAAATATACATCGTCACCTACACGCACGCCTTCAATGTTATCGGGAGTAAGGTGAGAGCGAATCGCAGTCATATATACGTGTACCTCGTTACCTTTCCGTTCCACACGTGCTTTCGCCTCGCCCAATGCTGCAAACGGATGTTTATTTTCCTCGATTCGGTTAATCTTTACCGACTTGTCCTTTATCAGGCTGGCTGGCAGAGCCTCGGCATAGTGTGGTTCACCCACTGTTGGAAAGTCGAGCAGGAGTTGCATCTTGTCTCCATCGATTGAATATAGCTGAGCGCTTTGCGCCAACTCAGGACCTGTAGGCAAATACCTGTCTTTAGTAATCTTGTTGTAAGCGATTACATATTTGCCATGAGGCTTCACTGTTGGTCCGCCTGGCACACTTAAGTGACCAATTGAGTAGTAGGTAGGTACTCTATCCAAAACCTCAAGTGTCTTCACATTCCACTTCACAATCTCAGAAGAAACAAACATAGAAGTGTAGGCATTGCCCTTGCCATCAAACTCAGTATGCAATGGTCCGAGTCCTGGCTTTTGCACCTCACCGTGCAACGCAGCTTCATAGCGGACTACAGGGATTCCCTCGAAATCACCTTCATAGTCCTTGTCAGCAATTGCCTTTTGAAGTTTGGTGAAAGAAAACACCGGCATCATTGCTGCCAACTTCCCGCTACCTACAATATATTCTCCGGTTGGGTCTACATCACATCCATGTGGAGATTTAGGGCATGGAATGAAATAAACAATGTCTTTTAACTCAGTAACATCAAGTACCGTTACTTCTTCCATCATTGTGCTCGTGGCAGAATGAGTAGACTCATCATAAAGGTTATGAGCATATCTCGACTTCACTTTTTGCCCCTTCCCTTGTGCGAGATACTCCTCGGCCTTCTTCCAATTTACGGCCATTATAAAGTCCTTGTCGTTTTGTGAGGCATTCACCTCCAATAAGGTGTGCGCCTGCTCTGTGTTGTATGTTGAGAAGAAGAACCAGCCATGTGACGGACCTTTTCCTGCTCTGCTCAAGTCATAATTGAATCCAGGAGTTCTCAACTGAAACTCAATATTCATGTGGCCATTTTCCGGATTGACCTTGATGAAACTAATCGATCCTTTAAAATTCTTTTTGTAGGAATTGATAGGTACGTCTTTGTTTTCACCAAGCGGCACACTAAAACGAGTTCCAGCCACCAGGTATTCAGTATTCTCTGTAATAAAAGGCGAAGAGTGATTACCTCCACTGTTAGGTATTTCCAGAATTTCCATCGTGCGGAAGTTGGCGAGATCTACACGAGCCACTCGGGGAGTATTATTACCATTACCGAAGGCCCATCTGCCGTCATGCTCACCTTTAGTTGTCGAAAGGGCAATGTGGTGCAAATCATCCCAGGGAACAAAACCATGTGAAGTGTTGAGCATCGGCTTCGTCTCTTCACTATATCCATATCCGTTTTCTGGAAATACCGAAAATACCGGAAGGATTTTCAGCAGGCGGCCTGATGGAATTCCATATACCGCCATCTGTCCATTGAATCCTCCGGATACGAAATTGTAAAATTCATCATACTGACCGGGAGCAACGTACGCCTTAGCGGCAGCGTCACCCAGAAGGGCCTCTTTTGGTCCGGACGGCTTGCAGTTATATAATAACAGCACAGCGCATACGGCACCCAAACTGTATAAATACTTAAATGATTTTGTCATATAGATTAGGATTTAGTGTTGTCTATTTTTCACCATCATTTTGTCGCATAAACTCCAAGACATCTCTCGCATCACCGATCGATACATTCTGGTTAGGCATGCGAGTAAGACAAAGTTCCAGGAGCTTCTGTGCTTCAACGTCTTTGTCAAGCATCACATCCACATTGGTGATCATATTCATAATCCATTCGGGTTGCCTTTTCTTTGTGATGTTTTTCCATCCCGGCCCTACAATTCTTTGGTCTGTTAACTTATGACACGCAGAGCATTTCATTTCGTAGATGGACAGACCCCTTCCAACTCTCTCCTGCTCCAGAGGTGTATTCAAAGTCACATTTTTTACCGCGCCAATCCCTTTAGTAGGGTCACTCATTACTTCCTCTACTGCAGATTTGGCAGGATCACTACTTGGATACTCCTCAGCATTCTTCGGCCCACCTGGTGAACAGTTTATCAGAACCAGAGACAAAAGGAAAATTGATATATACTTCATTTCTTATTGGGTTAATTCAGATTCTTATTTTTCTACCAACGATCTCAAGCTTTCCATCCCTTTCCATTTTCTTCACCGTTCTTATCACGGTCTCAACTCTCAGTCCGCTCATGTCGGCAATTTGCTGTCTTGTGTAGGGAACTATGAAATTCTTCTTTTTTAATGTGCCATAATCACTTTGAGAAAAGCCTTTGAAATATTGAAGTAAATTGCCAATTCTTCTCTCAGGATCTTTAAATGAAATATCAGAGAGTATCATCGACTTATACTTCAGGCGATTACAGAGTACACGATCAAACTTCAAATGAATTTCAAAATTGTCTCGAAGTAGTTCCATGAAATGCTGCTTCGTCAACTTGATGACTTCTGCATCATCCATAGCTATGGCAGTGCTGGGATAGGGAAATTCACAAAATAGAGGTGGCTCACCAAAACTTTCATCTGCACTAAAAATACCTTGAATAAATTCCTGGCCATTGGCATTGTTGGTCACCATTTTAATAGCACCATCAGCAACCTGATAATAAAAAAGTGCCTCTGACCCTTGATTAAAAATCACCTCCCCTTTCTTAGGGTGAATAGCCACTGCACCATATTTCTCGAGAATTTTGCGATCAACCATAATCATTTCAAATTGATAAAACGAAGCTATAGAGGCACTCACCGACCCGAAATGATCTTTGTCATTTTGCCTCATGACTTCGTCACAGAACGCAAGCTCAAGCCGGTTAACAGCCGAGTTAAATTCAACCAAGAAAGGCGGAATAGTCGAGTTCATTGCGCGATTCAACTGAACTCAAAATTGAATTAATTAAATGCCCTCGTTTATGATCCGAGTCATAAACAGATATTAAAAAAAAAGAGAGAGTGGATTAAACTAATGAACTGTGTTGTAACAAATTGTTGCAACCAAAAAATGCTCTAGATCTTTCCTATTCCGATCTTAATACCTTAGCTGGGTTCAGGTCAGCTGCAATCCCAGCACGCGATAAAACCGTTGCAAGCACAACCACTATTGCAATGCCAAATGCAATGATAAAATAAGCAGGACTCCACGATATTCTAAAAGCAAATGTTTGCAGCCAATAGTTCATCACCCAATAAGACAAAGGTACAGCCGCCATAAATGAGATAAAGACAAGCTTGACATACTCTCCACTGATGAGTAACAGAATTGCGTTGGACGATGCTCCCATTACTTTTCGTACACCGATTTCTTTCAGACGCTGATTAAGAATAAATGAAATAAGACCATATAACCCCAGCATTGCAGTACCAATAGAGATAATGGCAAAAACAAAAAACATTTCACTCATCCGTTCTTCCCTCTCGTAGACCTTCTGAATGGCCGCGTCAAGAAACTGAAAATCAAACGGTTTCTCAGGCTCAAGCTTCTTCCACGCTGCTTCAATAGCACTTATCGCTTGCGATGCAGCGCCAGGCTGTGTTTTGATGGCTGCATACCAATAGGGCCCACCAAACCAGATAACAATCGGATCGACTTGATTCTGTAGTGGCTCAAAATTGAAATCCTTAACTACTCCAATTACACGACCATCCACACCCTCGCGCCAAACGTGTTGCAAGTGTTTGCCAACAGCCTCATCCCAGCCAAAAGCCTTTGCTGCAGCTTCGTTAATCACGAATCCACCAACAGAATCAGACCCGATCTCGGGTGACATATCACGACCTTCCAGAAGTTGAAGGTTCATGGTTTGTACAAAGTCGTGTGTGACGTTCAAAATCTTAACAAACTGATCCTCTTGTTTACCCTCCACCTTGAAACTCATAAACTGAACCTCGCGCCCAATCGGCTCTGACACTGAAGTCACATTGCCTATCGAGCTCTCTCCCAACAGTTGTTGTTTAAATTCCACAAAGTGTCGGCTTATTTGCGTCCCTCGAATTGGAAGCATGATCACATGCTCTTTATCAAAACCCAGTTCCCGGTGATTAATGTAGCTGAGTTGTTCACTCACCACTATGGTGCCTACCATCAGGAAAATTGAAATCGTGACTTGAACACCGATCAGTACCTTACGAAAATACGCGCCCCCATGGCCAGGTTTCCAAACTCCTTTCAAAACTCGCTGCGGCTCCAATGAAGACATAAAAAAGGCTGGGTACGCTCCAGATAACAACCCTAAAACAATTGTGAAAAGGAAGAGCAGAATAACTACTCCATAGTTGTTGGCTAAAATCATCTCCACACCCACCCAAGTGGAAAATACTGGAAGTATCAGTTTCACTGCACCGATCGCCAAAACAAAACTGACAACGCAAATCAAAACTGCCTCAAGAAGGTATTGTATTCGCAATTGCGTTCTCATCGCTCCCAAAATCTTGCTCACCCCAATTTCCTTGTATCGCCTGGCAGCAGATGACATTGAGAGATTGATGAAATTGATAGATGAAATCATTAGTACTAGCACACCAATACTCACAAGGATGTAAAGGTTGGTGAGATTCCCATTGGATGAGATATCGGTATTGTAATCAAATTCAGAAAACAGATGAATATCCGTTAGATGTTGAAGGGCAAACCTGACATTATGTTCTTTAGTTTGCTCTGGGTTTTGTTCCTGCGCAAGTGAGGTAATGCCATTTTCTATTTTCTCAACTGCCTCACCGTCCGAAATCAAAAGATAATTCCAAAACCAGTCCACATCCCAACTATTCAATACCGAAAGATTTCTGAAGGCTCCAGAAAATTTTAATCCCGACATTGGAATCACAAAATCGAATTTCATGTGAGTATTTGATGGAAGCTCTTTTAGTACACCGGTGACGAGCAGATCCGTATCATTAAATCGGATTGTCTGACCAACCGGGCTATGTGTTCCAAAATATTTCTCCGCCATGGCACTCGTCAACACTACGGAATTAGGATCATTGAGTGCTGTCACGGCATCACCCGAAAGAAAAGGGAAATCAAAAAGCCTGAAAAATGTAGAGTCCGCGAAAATCACTCCGTCTTCATAAAATATCTTATCCTCGTATCGAAATGTTGGCCGAAGCCGTGTGTATTTGTGGTTAATCACGCGAGCATAGTCAGCTACCTCACCGTACCGCGCCTGCAGTTCTGGGCCGAATACAGGAAAGGTTGTTGGGATCGAATTCTCAACACCACCAACCGTGGAAGACATTGTGATACGATAGATATCCTCAGCGTGAGTGAATTGCTTATCAAAATCAAGTTCATGCTTTAAAAACAACGCAACGATTGTGAATACAATAAACCCTATGGTTAAACCAGTTACATTGATGGCGGTGTGCACCCTAAACCTGGTGGCCTGACGCCACATCATCTTCAAAGTATTGAATAACATTGCTCTTGTGGTTGGATATGTTGCGCTAAAACTCTCTGCTTGTACCTGCTTTATCTGATCCGGAGTTATCGTTTGCAAGACTCTTTCATACGCCTTCTTAAATGGTACGCCCTTCTTCAGATCATCTTCCATTTCGCAACAAACGTGATCGACCAGCTCGTCCAGCAAGCTACCTTTTGCGAAACCCTTTTTGTTCAGGTCGTTTCGGATGTAGGCGATTTCCTGACGCTCAAGTCGCATTAACTCAGAACCATATTAAGTGCTTTCGAAAAAGTAAAGTAATCGGCAACCTCAGTTGCTGCTGCGTCCAGCCCGGCCTTGTTAAGCGAATAGTACTTTCTGGCGCGGCCATCGATCACCACGGTCTTGGAAACGATTAGCTTTTCTGACTCAAGTTTATGAAGGGTTGGGTACAATGCACCAAAAGTGAGTTCGATCTGATTTCCAGATAGTTCTTTCACCCGTTGGGTAATTTCATAGCCATACATGCGGGTGTTTTCGCTCAATAGTTTCAGGACGATAAGCCGCAGTGTCCCTTTAATCAGTTCCTTTTTTGAAGACATATTTCCTGTATACGGCTTATATATAAGATTGTTATATATACCTGTAATGATTATCAGAAAAACAGCAAAAAGGGGGTTTTTACTGTCTCAAAAAAAATTGATTGTGTCCTTATGGAATCTTATCCATTCTGTCATCATAGGGCTAAAAACAAAAAAGACCGAGTTATGAATACAACTAAAAAACTCCAGCTGGCAGCAATTGTCTGCCTGATTGTATGGGCCGCTTTTGCTTCCCTGGCATTTAGAAGTCACTACTATGATGAAATCATAGACGGATGTGCGCCAAAGGGCTGCGTGTTTCTCACACTCATGGGCGAAGAGTCGTCTGATTCAAGCTTTGTTTACAAAACGCCACAACAAGTTTTGTTTGGTACGCAAACCGGACTCGACTGGCTTATCCGTGCTCAGCAGCAAAACGGAGGATGGGGAGCTGGTAGCCACGCCAGACAAAATGTAATGGATCCACATGCGGTACCTACTGATCCCGCAACTACCGCGATGGTGGCAATGGCATTGCTAAGAAATGGAAACTCCTATCAACACGGGCCATATGCAGCTCAGCTTCGAAATACTACAGCCTACTTACTAAAAGAAGTTGAAGGTGCGCCAGCCCAGAGTTTTAATATCACTTCACAAACCGGAACTCAGATTCAGGTAAAGCTTGGGGCTAACATTGACGTTGTTCTCACCTCACAATTTTTATCCAACCTGCTTGATGACCGCACACTGGACGGCAATACGAAAGCCCGCGTAAAGAACGCGCTAAACAAATGCGTGGATAAGATACAAAGGGCACAAGATGATGATGGAAGCTTTCAGGGCTCAGGTTGGGCAGGTGTGCTACAATCATCCTTCGCTACCAATGCCTTGGAGGCAGCGCAGGCTAAAGGCGTAGCGGTTGATGATAAGAAACTCGATCGAGCGAGAAGTTTTCAAAAAAACAATCTTGATACGGAAAGTGGCAATGTAAAAACTGATTTAGGAGCGGGTGTTGTGTTGTATTCAGTTTCAGGTTCAACACGTGCCAGCGCAAAAGAGGCGCGCAAAGTGCGCGAGGAGTTTGACAAAGCAAAACGTGATGGCATTCTGCCTGCAAATGCCCCTGTTACAGAGGATAACTTAAAAAAGATTGGCTTTGCAGCGGATGAAGCCGAAAAGTACAACGATGCCTTTCAAACTTACCAGGCAGGCAAGGTGCAATCTCAAGATGAAAGAGTGATGAGTGGGTTTGGTAGCAACGGTGGTGAGGAGTTTTTAAGTTATTTACAAACTGGTGAATCGATGATCATCAACAAAGACAACGATTGGAAAAACTGGTATGAGAACGTTTCAGGTCGTTTGCTTCATATTCAGAATGATGACGGCAGCTGGAATGGTCACCACTGTATAACAAGCCCTGTATTTTGTACAGCCACTTGTTTACTCATCCTTTCAGTAAATAATGATATCGAGAAATTGACCAACATCGGTCGAGAGCATTAACCACTTTTGCGGATATAGTGCACTCTGCGGTTGTTTCGACCTCAGAGTGCGCTAAGTTCGTTCCACAATAAAAGTCAATTCTTCTTCTCCAAATCTATCTTCCTGTTTTGATCAGGCAACTTGTTGTTAAGCTGCGGAACTTGCTTGTCAAGGAGCGTTGAATACTCTTGCTGAACCCGCACCAATCTTTCTTTTAAAACTCCATAAACGTCTCCTTGTTGATTGGTTGGTTTGAAATCGACACCATTGGCGGTAATATCATTGGCCAAAGCGCTCAGTCTTCCATAGAGTTGTATTGGAGATCGGAAGGCATCTTCACGTGCGCCAGTGAGATGGATGTCGTACAGTTTTCCTGAAATACCTACAGACTTATCTAACAACGCTGTCAACTCACCTTTCAGTTTAGAGCTTTTCACAGTCGGTATCAATTCTTCAAGTTCCTTTCGAATCCACTCTACCCTATCGATCATCTCCACCACGGTGTTCATTGCGTCACGCAGTTGTAATGAAAAAGCTACTTGTTCTTTTATCGATTCGATTGTGCCCTCCGTGCTTGGATCTTTTAATACTTCAAGCTCTTTAGTGACTTCAGTGTCACCGATTTTTAACCGGGCTTTGTACTTGCCAGGCGCCACACGCGGTCCCAATTGTCCTTCCCACAAATCAAGATCCCATGTCACCAGCGGCCGCCAGCCCTCACCATTCATTTGCACCCAAGGTCGTCCGGCAGGCCTCGTGCGCAACTTTGGTTTGAACGTAGGCTCATATCTCAGATCCCACCAAACTCGATTTACACCTTTCAGAGACGTTCCCTTTAGCACTCGAATCAGTTCATCCGACTCGTTCAAAATTTCTATTTGTACTTTCTCACTCAAAGAGTCTTTCAAATAGTAGTTTACCGGAACTCCATAAGGCGGGTTTTGACCTGAGTTGAAACTTGGTGCATCAGTTTTTATCGCCTCCACCTCCTGAAAGCGATACGACTTTCTTATATCAAAAACGTGTGTTGCCGAAGCCATTACCTGCTGCGAAAATTGCCGGATCGGGCTTACATCATCAAGGATGTAATAACCACGGCCGTAGGTGGCCACTACCAGATCGTCAAAATTCTCCTGGATAGTCAACCAGTACACGGGAGCTGGCGGCATATTGTTTTGTAAACGAAACCAACTTCCACCATCATTGGGAGAAACATACAAACCATTATCAGTGCCGGCATATAAAAGTCCCTTCTGCTTCGGATCCTCTTTCACCACATGAATGAAACTCAAAATAGACTTCGGAATTCCATCGCTAATTTTTCTCCATGTCTTGCCATAGTCTGATGTCTTATAAATGTAAGGATCAAAGTCTCCCATCTGGTGCATGTCGACAGCTATGTAGGCGCTGGCTGCATCAAATCTGGATGGCTCCACGTTTGCTATTGTCCCCCACGCAGGCATGTTCACATTCTTGGAAACGTTAGTCCACGTCTTTCCTCCGTCACGCGTAATGTTAACCTGGCCATCATTGGATCCAACCCATATCAATCCTTTCTCAATTTTAGATTCTTCAATCGCAAATAATGTTGATCCGTCAAACGTCATCAGGTTGTCTATCGCTATGCCACCTGAGTTCTGTTGATGGGTTTTATCATTGGTAGTCAAATCAGGGCTGATGATCTGCCAACTCTGTCCACCATCATCAGATTGGTGAACGTATTGGCTTCCTACGTAAACACGATGAGGAGTGTGCGGTGAAAAGCTCAACGGAAAATTCCAGTGCCATCGGTATTTTAAGTCAGCCGGCTTCCAGCCATATCCTGCTTCAGGCCACACGCGCACTTCGCGTGAATGACCTGTTCTTAAGTCGTGTCGTTCAAGACCACCATCGTAGCATCCCGACCAAATAATATTATTATCAAAAGGATCTGGTCTTGCAAAACCACTTTCACAACCTCCCACTCCTTTCCACAAGCCTACAGGAATGTAACCTTGCAAACTGTTGCTCGGTCCACGATACGACCAACCGTCCTGACGATTGCCATACACATAATATGGAACCTGGTTGTCTACATCCACATGATACATCTGCGCAATCGGCAACACCACGCGCAAAAATGTTTTTCCCCTGTTTAGCGAAATACTCGCGCAACCATCATGAGCCACCATCATGCGGTCCGCATTGGTCGGGTCTATCCACATATCGTGATTGTCTCCGCCCCCGCGAGGCGGTCGCTTCTCCAATGTCTTTCCTCCATCAAGAGATTGAGAAAAACGTACACTCATGAAATAAAGCTCATCTGAATTATCGGATGATACCGTCATACGAGTATAGTATGGCGCGCGCTCAGCCATATCATGATTATTATTCACCAACTCCCACGATTCGCCTCCATTGTCCGTGCGATAAAGCGCAGGGCTCTTGTCTTCAAACAATGCATAAACACGTTTGGGATTGCTTGGCGCAACGGCCACCGCAGTCTTTCCAACAGGATGATTTTTGCCACCGGGCAATCCTTTTGTTGTCATCGACTCCCAGTGATCACCGCCATCCGTGGAGCGATAAATGCCACCGCCAGTTCCTCCGCTATTCAACCCCCAGGTATTAATATGTACAGACCACATCGCTGCATAAATGATGTTGGGGTTTTGAGGGTCGATGGACATGTCAACAGCTCCAGTGTTCTCATCAACAAACAAAACTTGTTGCCAAGTCTTTCCACCATCCTTCGTACGATAAACACCTCTATCCTTTTGTGGGCCATAGGTATGACCAAGCGCTGCCGCGTATATTATATTCTCGTCTTTTGGATGAACAATAACTCGTCCAATCCGGCCGGATTTTTCCAGCCCCATATTGGTCCACGTTTTTCCGGCATCTGTCGAATGATAAATCCCATTTCCAATAGAATGCGCTGGTCGAATAACAAAGGTTTCACCTGTACCTGCCCAAACAGATGAATGATTGGTGGGCGAGATCGCCAACGAACCAATGGATGAAACGTCCTGATTATCGAAAATCGGATTCCAACTGACTCCCCCATCCTCTGTTTTAAAAATACCCCCTGATGCTGCGCCAATGTAATTCACCATCGGGTTACCCGGCTCTCCTACTATCGCAATAGCGCGGTTGCCTTCGGGGCCAATAAACCGATATCGCATCTCACTGAACAAAGCTGGGTCATACGATTGCGCGAGCGAGGCGACTGAAAAGCAGAGGAATGAGAGGATGATTGGTTGTACTTTTTTAGGAATAAACTTTATCATTGCGTTCTGATTTTTGGCATTATCCAATTTGGATGCTGAATCTATGCAAATGTTTGTTCTGATCTACTACAAATGGGGTGACCGGTAGTTTTGACCTTAGTTCAGAAATAAATAAGATGCTTATGGATGAGAAAAAATGGTCCTCTTTTACGAAGCGAATTCCGGTTCGGGCAAGCGTTGAAACTGTATTTCGATCCTGGGCAAGTCAGCAGGGACTCGAAAGCTGGTTCTTGCGCAAAGCTGAATTCAAAAAATCAGATAACACCTTACGAAGTAGAGAAGACCTCGTGCAACAAGGAGACAAGTTTCTTTGGCTCTGGCATGGCTACCCTGATAATGTGAACGAGAAAAGAGAAGTAGTCTCGACAAACGATAAGGACAAATTACAATTTACTTTTTCAGGAGGCTGTTTGGTAACGATCAGCCTAACCGAAGCTGAAGGTCTTACCGTTTGTGAGCTGAAACAAGAGAACATACCCTTGGATGAAAATCCAGGTACTAATTTATATATCGGCTGTGGCGAGGGCTGGACCTTCTATCTGGCTAATCTTAAGTCCATTCTGGAAGGTGGAATTGACCTTCGAAACAAAAGTCTAACATTAACACAGGTTATTAACTCTTGATAAGTTCATGAAGCGAATTATTTTCTCTTGTCTTGTTACCATTGCGCTACTGCAATCATGTGAAGAGCGAAAAAAAATTGAAAAGGGCGTCACCTTTGACATGGCGGTCGATCGAAAGTATGCACTGTCCTTCGTGCAGTACGGACTGAAGCTCGACATCCCCAATAATGCCATTGATCCGATCATTGGAAAAAATTATATCTCCTTCAACTATCGTCAGAGCGATCAGCGGTACCTATACCTAGATTTCAGCGAAACCCCTGACAAACTGAAGAAGATGATCGTCAACGGACGTCAGGAGAAAATCATTTTTGAAAATGAACATATCGTCATTCCTGTAAGTCTATTAAAACATGATGACAACGTGGTTGAAATTGATTTCATCGCAGGCGATCTTTCGCTAAATCGAAATCCGGACTACCTCTACACGCTGTTTGTACCAGACCGCGCCTCTACTTGCTTTCCAAGTTTTGATCAGCCCGACATCAAAGCTTCTTTCGCTCTTGAACTCACAGTGCCCCCAGGTTGGGAGGCAGTTTCCAACCAGACGAGCCTGCCACCATTTGAAGAGAATGGAAAAAAGTATTATCAATTCAATCTTACCCAACCACTTAGTACCTACCAGTTTGCTTTTGCTGCAGGAAAATTCAAAAAGGCAACCGATGATGAAACTGGTATGACCATGTATTACAGAGAAACAGATTCTCTGAAGGTCACTGAAAACCTAAAAGATATTTTTCAACTGCACAAACAATCAATCGCGTGGCTTGAAGAATACTCCAACATCAAGTACCCATTTATCAAATTTGATTTCGCTCTCATACCAACATTTCAGTACGGTGGTATGGAACACCCGGGTAGCATTTTTTATCGCGAAAGCAGCCTGATCCTTGATAAGTCTGCCTCGGTAAATCAACGTTTGCGCAGAGCCAGCCTGATCGCACACGAGACGGCTCACATGTGGTTTGGAAACCTTGTCACAATGAAGTGGTTTAATGACGTGTGGCTGAAAGAAGTCTTCGCCAATTTTATGGCTGCCAAAATTGTGAATCCACAATTCCCTGATGTCAATCACGATCTTCGTTTTCTAATGGCCCACTATCCCCCTGCGTATGAAATTGATCGCACAGCTGGCACACATCCTATCCAACAGGATCTTGATAATCTCAAAGATGCCGGCACATTGTATGGTGCAGTAATTTATCAGAAGGCGCCTATCATGATGCGTAACCTCGAAGCGCTAATGGGAGAAGAAAGTTTCAAGATCGGATTGCAGGAGTACTTGAAGAAATACAACTACTCCAATGCATCCTGGGATGACCTGATCGGAATGCTTGGCGCCCAGACCGACAAAGACCTGAGTCAGTGGAATAACGCATGGATCAGGAGCGGAGGCATGCCTACTATCTCTTATGAATTGGGCAACAACCTACAAATAAAAGTTACCAACGACACTGCGGGCATTGTGTGGCCACAGACTTTCCAATATCAATTGTTGGAAGGAGGAGCCAACGAAATAAAAGAAGTCACAATTAGCGATAAGCAAGGAACAGCCGCTTCAGCAGCAGCTCCGGTAACAAACGTTATCCCCAATTACAAAGGAAGAGGCTACGGATACTTTGAAGCAGACCAGGCTAGTCGTGAATACATGTTAAGTCATGTCAACGTAAACAATGACCCGGAAGTAAGAGCTGGAATTTGGCTGAACCTCTGGGAATATCTTTTGCGTGGTGAGGTGAGTTCTCAACAGATATTCGAATCGATGCTAAAATCTATTGAGCAAGAAAGAAATCCTTTGGTGCTTGAATATGTAACAAATCGGCTTGTCACCTTGTATTGGCAATTTACGGCCCCGGAAAATCGTGGATTGATTAGTCAGCAACTCGATGACAAATTGTTTGAGTTGATGGCACTGGAAAAAGATGAGTCCATCAAACGAACGCTTTTCAATTGCTACAAAAAAGTAGCGATGAGCGAGACTGGTAAAACAAATCTGAAGAAATTCTGGAATGGTGAAGTCACCTTAGGTCTCGAATTGTCAGAACTGGATCGCATCCAGCTCGCCTATGAGATTGCTGTCCGCGACATCGAAGGAAGTAAGGAGATTCTTGAAAAGCAGTGGTCGAATACAAAGAACCCAGACCGTGCAGCTGCCATGAGGTTTGTAATACCGGCTTTATCTTCTGATGTAACCACGCGCGATCAATTTTTTGAAAGTTTAAAGGATCCAAAAAATCGTGAGCACGAACCGTGGGTGCTTGATGCGCTAGAGTACTTGCATCATCCATTGCGTGCTGCGGAGTCGGTGAAGTACATCAGGCCAAGCCTTGATCTGCTGCCAGAGATTCAAATCACCGGAGACATTTTCTTCCCTAAAGGGTGGGTTGATCAAACAGTTGCAGGTTACCAATCGAAGGAAGCTGCCGATGTTGTTCGGAAGTTCATCAGCGAGAATCCCAACCTTTCATCAAACCTTAAAAACAAATTATTGCAGTCTGTCGACCCATTATTCCGCGCAGAAAAAATTTTAAGTGAAGGCAACAAGAGGATGTGAAGCATGTTTTCCAGGTGAGTTCTTGAGCGAAGTTAAACTGTGCCCATTCTCCTATCGACACCCTGAATAAAGTCATCAAAAGCAAATAAGACGAGAGTAATCAAGCCCTAGCCCATACATCCACAGGATGTGGGTGGACTAGATTAAGAAACTAACATTACAGCCAATCACCGAAACCCGTTTTGGTCAAATGCAAGGTGGTGGCAGTAATGCCTCTACTACCTACCATGTGGTTCCATGTTCGGTAACGTTTTGTTGTCACGCACATAATAGTCAAAATGTTTTTTCATCTCTGCAAATCTGTCATTTCGAAATTCGGTTATGCCATGGTCTGCACCTTCATAGAGTATGAATCTTGTGGGATGCCTGTACTGATATAACTTATTAACTAGTTCCAAAGACTCAGTTGGAAGGACTCTCCAGTCGGAACTACCATGCATAATTAAAATTGGTGTTTTGTCACATAACTTATCAGCCCAAAATACCGCAGACCGTTCTTTCAAATTCGTCTCTTTGTTTGCCCAGTAATTTGGAACAAGCTCGCTGAAGACATTTTTTTCCATTTCCGGTCGGCTTGATACATTGTTAAAAGCATTTGCCATTCCGGCAGTAACTACTGCCGCTTTAAATATACAAGTCTTTTTTAGGGCTAAGTAAGTCATCATGCCGCCTCGACTTGTTCCTTCAATACCAATTCTTGAGGTGTCCGCATTTGGTATTTGTCCAAGTACCGGGATTAAGTTAAGAACATCGTCAATTTCTTCTCCCCCAAACTCTTCAATTCCTTCTCCACTATCATTTCCTCTATATTGACTTGCTATTACTATGTAGTCCCAACTTGCCAGCCTCCCAAGAAATCGTCCAATACTTATTGGATTCCATTTTCCGAAGTCCCTGTTGCCCCCGCGATTAGATATTATGCAGGGATAACTACCATTTTCCCTAGGTTCAACACTGTAAGCTGTCACCTTTAAACCATCGGATGAATAAGTGATTCTACAGTACTTAAGGTTTAAAATTTTGTCGGCTGTTTCCCTGTCAAATGTCTCTTTAATATCTGCTACTACACTGTCCGGCAAAATAAACTCTCTTTTCTCAATAATTTTGCCATCGGTCTGTGAGTAAACAGAAAATGTCAAACCAAAAATTAGAAAAGTCAAAATGAGGTTTTTCATCTAGTTATTTATGTTTTAAAAACTACTGTGTCCTGGGTCATCACTGCCATCATCCTAATATATCCAATTACGCTTATTTCTAATGAATCTTCTGCATTCAATAGAGATGGAGTTTTCTACAATATCCATTACTCCGTTCCAAGCGTCTCTTACTCCGCACAGAAAAAATTCTAACCATAGGCACACAGAATATGTAACTTAAGGGTTCAACCTAAAACTTATGCGAACCCTTCTAACTCCCTGCCTGGTCATTCTGTTGCTGGCCAGTTGTACACAACCTGTTGCTGAAAACCAGACCGAAAAACTACCAGATCAAAAATGGACCTGGAGTACTGAACGTTTTGAAAAAGCCGTAGCACAAGTGCGGGCCGGACGCGATCTTACACCAAAGTCCTGGCCGAACGGAGCGAAAGTAGCCGTGCTCCTCTCCTTCGATGTAGACAATGAAACAATTGCATGGTGGGACGGAGAGCCAACCATTTCTGATTTATCCAGAGGTGAGTATGGTTCACGCGTAGCCTTACGCAGAGTTGTAAATCTACTTGAGAAACATGACGTACCTGCTTCATTTTTTGTTCCTGCCCTCAGTTTACATCTCGCCCCACAAATGGCTGACGAAATCAAACGACTGCCTCGTCATGAGTTTGCAGTACACGGGTGGATACACGAGCGAAACACGCGCGTGCCAGCAGACAAGGAACGAGAGATGGTAGTGAATGCAAACAAGATGCTGATAGAACTTACCGGTGAAACACCAGTTGGATATCGGGCACCATCATGGAATTTCAGCGCTGCCACACCTTCCATCGTAAAAGAAATGGGTTTCCTCTATGAAAGTTCGATGATGTCAGATGATCGCCCTTACGAATTGGTGATTAATGGTGAACCTTCTGGCATTGTTGAGTTGCCCGTGGAGTGGATTCTTGATGATGCACCACTTTTAAATCCACGAGGTGACAGTTACACCAATCCAAGGGAACTTGTGCAAGTGCTGAAAGATGAATTCGACATCGCCTACGAAGAAGGAACGATGTTTCTCATGACGATGCATCCGCATTATATTGGACATCGATCACGAATTGTTGTGCTGGAAGAATTGATCAAACACATTAAATCAAAAGGCAACGTTTGGTTTGCTACCCACAAGGAAGCTGCTGAGTATGTAAAAGCTCAAGCGGGCATGTAGAATTAGTACCCGCTGAATTTAGTTCTTACGTCAACAAGGCTTTTTGGAGATCCAACCATTGTCACGATGTCTTTCAAGCGAAGGCGTGTGTAACCGTGGGATATGATCATCTGCCCTTTGCGTTTCACGGAAAGTATGATGACATCCGTAGGAAGACGGAGGTCACGAAGCGTCATACCATGAATATCGCGGTTGGTAATCTCGATATCGAGTGTATCCTGCGACTTGTCCATGCCCAAGAGAAGTGAAGTGGCATTTGGAGAGCGGACGAAATGATCGAGCAAACTTACCATAGCCGTTGACGGGTCGATGATCAGTGCTCCAAGTTTGTGGAACTTCTCCATATTCTCCCGCTCGTTCAGCCTTACAATGATATCTTGCGTACCAACATTTTCATATACCATTTCAGTGATACTCAAATTCTCTTCATCAGAGAGCATACATACCACAGCATCTGCCCTCTCCAGCTCCAACTTCCGAAGTTCTTCCAATGAAATCTCTTTGATTGAAATGATCTTCAGATCATCTACCTGGCGATTCTCAACATTTTGATCAAGCGTAACAATTCGAGATTGCCAGTTATTCTCTTTTAATTGTTTGGCCAACGCTATGGATTGACTTTCTAAACCGAAAATGTATGCATCCTTCACTCCATCGAACTCCGGCTTGGCATGTCGGAGATGACTTTCTTTGACCCTGTTAATCGACCATCTAAAAAGAGGTGGCCCCACTAACTGATTGATCACCACAATTGAAATTATTACTGCCTCAAACTCAGCACCCCAGCCAGGAAATGCTTTGGCAACTACCGTAGTCAAGCCCAACGCAACACCAGCCTGTGTAACGTGTGGCATCCAGGCAATCCATCGATAAGATTTGTCGTCTCCAGCAAGCGCAACACCCACCAAACTTCCCAAAAACATGGAGACGATTCGAAAACCAAAAAACAAAAAAGCCACGCCTACTACGGTGATAAATACCTGAAGCGATAAAGACGCGCCCGTAAGCGTGAAGAAAACGATATAGATAATAGGACTGATTTTCTTTAGCAGAACAGAAAACTCTATGCGGTGTCGACTATTGTTCGTCAACAAGAAACTACCGATGATACAAATCAACAAAGGCTCTAGTGAAAATTCATGACTAAACACATCCTGAGACCAGGATTTTAAATAAGCTGACAAGGCATATACAGAGTAGCCAATCACTACCAGAAGAATAGCTTTTATATATCGGTGAGCTTTAAATGAGAACGGAATAATCAGGAGCTTGCTCAGCGCCATTCCCACCAGGCCAGACAAGAGAAGTTCAAGTGCCAAAATCCATGTGAACGTAAAGTCAATAGCAGTACCATTTACTACAGCTTTTGCTATAGCAAAGCACACAGTGAATAAGATGATTACTACAACATCAATGAGCACCGTTACACCCACAGCAGTTTTAGTAAACGGTCCACTCGCCCGCATCTCGCCAATGATGGCAATAGCCGATGATGGTGAGCGAGCTACGAAGATGGCACCAAACATCAGTGAAACTGCCAACCGACTCACTTGTGGAAGATCATTCAAAAAAGGAATAGAGGCTGAAGCGAGGTAAATCAAAAAGGATGACAAAATGAAAACCACGGTAACCTGCGCAAACGTCATCCACTGAATACTTTTGATTCTGCTTCGAAGTTCTTTGAGATAAAGCTCAGAGCCCGCAGAAAAAGCGATGATCGCCAATGCGATGTCGTTGAGAAATCTCAGTTGATTGATGCTGTCTCTTGGAATGAAGTTGAGAATAGAAGAGCCTGCAATTATGCCGGTGATGATCAGCCCAGTGATTAAAGGAAGATTTATCTTTTTCAGATAACCGGCAATTTGAAAACTCGCGATCGCCACGATTCCAAAGCCAATAATCTGAATAATCAAACTACTCGTCATCCAACTCTCAAAATACAGAAAGAATTCCTATTTCCTCCTCCCATTTCACCTTGCTAATCCCGAAATAATAGCCCATAATTAAAATCTTGTAGTCACTGATGAATCAATTCATCCGCGCCATTAGAAAGTGGGATCTTGTACTGTTGATGATTAACACCATCATCGGTGCAGGAATCTTTGGACTTCCTTCGAAAGTTTTTCAATTATCAGGAGCGTACAGCATCGTAGCCTTTGTTGTTTGTGCGCTTGTCATTTTCAACATCATCATTTGCTTTGCCGAAGTTGGAAGTAGGTTTGATAAAACGGGTGGCCCCTATCTCTACATTCTTGATGCATTTGGCAGAACACCGGCATTCATCATGGGCTGGCTTCTGCTTTGGTCGCGCATCGTTTCGTACGCAGCCTTGATCAATCTGCTTGTAACCTACGCATCATTTTATAATCCTGCCCTCACACAATTTTTTCCCCGACTGCTCATCATGGTCGTCCTTACAATCATCCTTCTAAGCATAAATTATGTCGGAGTAAAGAAGACCACTTCAGTGAATAATTTCCTGACAATCGGCAAGGTGGTGCCGCTCATAATATTTGTAGCTGTGGGCGCATTCTTTATTGACGGCAGTTTGATAGACTTTAGTGTAGCACCTCAGTTCAACGACTTCTCTTCATCTGTACTCATGCTCGTGTTTGCCTTTGGCGGATTTGAAGTAGTAGTGATCAACTCTGGTGAAATGAAAAACCCAAACCAGATTGTGCCTTATGCCCTCATCATTTCATCACTGTTGGTCATGGTGCTTTATGGATCGATACAAGTAGTATCTGTTGGCACATTGTCGACATTGGCAAGCTCTGAAAAACCACTCGCAGATGCAGCGCAGTTTTTCATGGGATCATTTGGAGGCAACTTAATCACCATCGGGGCGATGATCTCTATTATCGGTGCGCTCAATGCAATTCTGCTCGTAGGCTCCAGATTACTTTACGCACTAAGCGAAGAAGATCAACTTCCTAAATCTCTGTCCTACATCCACCCCGAATTTAGAACTCCTACCCTGGCCCTTTTCATTTTCACTGCTATTTCCCTGGTCCTTGCCGTCACGGGCTCATTTATCTACGCCATTACTATTACAGCCATCATCAGAACGGTAATGTACGCTATGGTGTGCGGTGCATTGATCAAACTGCGAAGCACCAAACCAAAAGCTGTTTATCAAATACCCTTCGGAGGGTTCTTCGCGGTCACCGGAATCTTCTTCTCGTTGTGGCTCTTTTCAAGTTCGCAATTGAGTGAAATGCGAGATGTACTGGTATGTCTGGCAGCGGGCCTGGTGATCCTTTTCATCTATCAACGGATGAAGAAATAAGTCCGCCAGCGTACACCATCGACCAGATGCGAACAAGCAACCAGTGCAAATCAGCGCAATAACGTACTGATCTGACAAAATGAATAATGGTGCGATATTGGATAAGTAAGGCTGGAAGTAATTTTAAGCTGCTATGATCTCGAATTTTTTCAAAGTCATCTATCGCCACATTGTTAAAGAGAAGCTGTTCTCCATCACCACAGTTTTCGGTCTCACGATTAGCTTCTTTTGCTTCATCGTGATCGCGCTCTACATACATGATGAGTTAAACTTTGATAACATTCATAAGGATGCCGGCAAGATTTATCGTGTCATCCGTCATGAGCAGGCAGAAACAGGAGAAATAAAATCAATCGCTCAAGTACCTGGCAAAATTGCGCAGGGAATGGTAGATCAATTTCCGGAAGTGGAGTCTTCTATCCGCCTGATTCAATTTGGAAGCCTTACGATGGGCAACGATCCTATGACTCGAGGCTACGAATACCTTACTCTCGCTGACTCCAACTTTTTTCAATTTTTCGACTTCAAACTTTTGCAAGGAGATCCTGCCAATGCGCTAAAAGATCCTGACGGGATTGTAGTATCTCAAAAACTTGCGAAGCGATACTTCGGCACTGAAGATGTTCTGGGCAAGGTGATATGGGCCAATGGACTTGACATGACTATCGTAGGTGTGATGCAAGACTTTCCTAACAACTCGCATCTACAACTTGACCTTCTGTTTTCAGAATCAGCCGTTGACAAACACTTTCCAAGGTACCGGAGATTTGAGCCGAGTGATTGGAGCAATAATATCTCGGCAACTTATGTAAAGATGAGTGATGGACGATCGGCACACGATGTAGAAGCAAAACTCAACTCATTGGTGGCGGCAAACTACCCTGCTGATAAAGATTTCAACAGCACGTTCACACTCCAGCCTCTACTCGACATCCACCTCAAGTCAGAAAATATTCAAGACTATCAGATCAACCCAAGTGGCTTTAATACTTTTTACATCTACATGTTTACCATCGTTGCATTTTTGATTTTGCTGATCGCATCTCTCAATTATATGAACTTGTCGACCGCGGCAGCATTTAAACGCACGCGCGAAATCGGCACAAGAAAAACGTTGGGCGCTGGAAAACTTTCACTCATTGGCCAGTTCGTAGGCGAAGCATTGATTCTTTCATTGTTCTCTCTCGTCATCGCTATTGCATTGGTGCAGGTTTTTTCACCATCGATTAACGACTTCACAGGAAAGACGCTCCTGCTTCAATATCTGGATCTGCCATGGATGGCAGGCATTGGCACAGTGATGGTTTTGTTTGGCCTACTTGCTTCACTTTATCCCGCGCTGATTGTGTCAAAAGTATCTCCCGCAGAAGCGATAAAGAAAGAAGTGAGGATTGCCAACAGAAGTTTGCCCATGAGAAAAGTGTTGGTAGTGGCTCAGTTTGCTGTTTCGATCATGATGATATCTTCGACACTGGTTATCTATCGGCAGCTGAATTTCATGAGGCAAAAATCTCTGGGCTTCGATGTGGAAAATCTCGTGGCCATCGATATCAACAGCGGCATACAAAGGCGTCAGTTTGAGTCGTACAAAACAGAACTGAACCGATTGCCTGAAGTAAAGTCGGTAACGGTATCCTCACGAGTACCTGGCGAGTGGAAGCGTTTTCCGATTGCCAATGTCAACCTTGCAGAGAACCCATTGCCCACTGAGATGATCTTCGTTGGTATTGACCAGGACTTCCTCCCCACGTTTGATTTGCCGCTGCGCGAAGGCAGAAACTTTAATGCGGGGCCGGGCGATTCCACTAAGGTGCTGCTGACGCGACTTGCAGTGGAAGAATTGGGCCTTGAGAATCCGGTGGGTCAGAAAGTGACCATTCCAGGTGTTTCATTTGGTGGCCTGCGCAGAGACTTCGAACAACCTTTTGAAGCGGAAGTGATAGGTGTGGTGGATGATTTTTACTTCGAGTCATTCCGCACTGAAATGAAGCCTTTGATCTTCGCTTATTACAACAATCCCATTCACAGCATCGACTACTATACATTAAGAATACAAACCAGCGACTGGGATCGCACTTTGGCTTCCATCAAGGAAATCAACAACCAGTTTGACACTAACAACCCAATTGAATACAACTTCCTCGATTCCAAGTTCAATGAATTCTATCGCAGCGATGAGAAGCGAGGACAGGTCTTTGTCAGCTTCTCAGGGGTAATCGTGCTGATTGCCTGTATGGGATTGTTTGCCCTTGTTACATTCGCTGTTGAAAACCGGAGGAAGGAAATTGGCGTAAGAAAAGTGCTAGGTGCAAGCACGAACAGTATTGTCTCTTTGATATCGCGTGAGTTCCTGTTGCTTGTGCTGGTGGCCTTTGTGATTGCCATCCCGTTAGTGATCACCACGATGAACAACTGGCTCTCCGAATTTGCCTATCATGTCAGCTTTGGAGTGGGCACGTTTGCGCTGGCTGGCGGCATCTCAATAGTTATAGCCCTGATTACCATAAGTGTGCGATCTTTGAAAGCCGCGAAAGCCAATCCAGTTGAATCTTTGCGTAGCGAGTAATAAAATCAAGTGGGCGATTCTTAGTTGCGCGTACTTCTATCGATCGAAAATCGATTAGCCTTAAATTCAAAGCTTATACCTTCAATCTTATCGAATTGATATTGGCTCACAAGCGGAAGCATCAATTTCAACAATCTGGAAGGTGATACGCTACGCCTGACTCGTTGCTTATCGAGCGACCGAAATCTTTCAAGACTGAAATCTCCACCGCAGAGGTTCGAGAAGATATTTAATTTGGCAAGGATGGCGGTGTACATCACAAAAAGTGAAAACAGAAATTCATCTTTTCTATCTTCTTCGAAGGGCGTTTTTGTAACTAAAGCAAAGGCTATCTTTCTCTGCCTATCCAAATCACGAACTATCGTATCGATACCTGGTCGAACGCTGGCAAACGTTCTCATTCCTTTCTGAAGGTCTTTGTGCATGTCCTGAGCATCATTGCAAAACTGAACCAGGGCACCTACCTCGTACCACGTTTCTCTTTCTTTTGCGCTGATCTCGTCACCAACGATTGCCCGTAATAGCAAAAAATTATAACCACACTTTTCACGACAGACTAAGTCAACTTCTTCTTTTGAAATATTTGGATCAAACTGCCGCTTGCTCATCACCTGGGCATCGAACAGTTTTTCATAGTAATGGGCCACCTCATTGTTTCGCTCATCCGGCATAGAAGCAAAGAAAGCGCGGTATACCTCAGTGTAAAGTTGCTGCACCTCATTGCGGGAGTTATTAAGATCAAGCGGCTTCTTTAACTCTTTTATCTCTTCATCGCTCAATTCCACATCATCAATGATCAGATCGCACAGCGCTACCAATACGCCACATCGGAAATATGTTTCCTTTATGTGCTGAGTAAATGGGACATCCAGCAGTTTTGAAAAACTCTCCCCGACAAAGAGAAACTCAGCCACATACCACTGCATCTTTTCTTTGGCATTCCACGGGAGTTTCGCTTCAATTAACGCATTGAATGGAGTCAGTTGCTCATTCAAGCGTTTTTTTGCAAACCGGTGATAAGATGAAGTTGTGTTGTTAAACTTATTGATTTGAAGGATCGCCTGTACGAACCGAACTACCAGGCCTGCCTTAAAAAAAAACGAATTTCCTCGAGCCTGTGTCATTAACTGAAGGCAATATATGATTAGACGCCATAATCAATATGACTTGTCATTCAAGATGTCCCAAAATATGCCGAATTTCATGTAACCATTGGCCAAAGCGGTAGTGTTTATCTCTAAACCCTAACTATGCTCACCAACTACCTTAAAATCGCCCTCCGAAACCTCATCAGGTATAAAGGCTTTTCACTTATTGCTATTAGTGGCCTTACACTCGGAATGACTTGTTGTCTGGCCATATTCCTTTTTGTAAGAGACGAACTCAGTTACGATCAGTATCACCAGAAAAAGGAAAACATTTACAGGCTCGCAACCAGGGTAAATGGCAGTTATGAAGCGTATGAAGGTATTGCAAAGGTAAATGGCCCATGGGGTCCCACGGCTGCTCAAGAGCTACCGCAAGTGGAAAATATGACGCGATTTGTGCCTGCAGGCAATAATCTTTTTCAAAAAGGCGATAATAGATTTTACGAGAACAAAGGGTTCATCACCGACTCCACGGTGTTCGATATATTCGATTTCGAGTTGATCGCTGGGAACACATTGGCTGCACTCACACAGCCAGACGCGGTTGTGATCAGCGAGTCAATGGCAAAAAAATATTTCGGCAGCCAAAACGCAGTGGGTCAAACTTTGACTATTGAAAACAATAGAGAAGTGAGTGTATCTGGTGTCATCAAAGACGTGCCACTCAATTCACATTTCACCTTCGACTACCTCTTGCCGATGGTCGGCTATAACCACCCGCAAAAGGATAGCTGGGAGCAATGGAATCAATTTTACACATACCTCCTTCTAAGATCAGACGCTGATCCTGTAATGGTGGCAAACAAATTTCGTGACCTGCTTAGTAATCACGTAGATAAAGAAACAGCAGAATCGCTCCAGCCATTTCTGCAGCCACTAACTTCCATTCACCTTCACTCCAACCTTTTCCGGGAGATCAATGCAAACTCCGACATTACTTACGTCTATATTTTCGCAGCCATTGGTTTATTGGTGCTCGTTATCTCCGCTATCAATTTTATCAATCTCACCACCGCACGTGCCCTCACCAGAATGAAAGAGGTAGGGGTACGTAAATCAACAGGCGCACTTCGATCACAACTTACCCTTCAATACCTCAGTGAAACCGTGCTCATCAGTTTTGTTGCCCTGGTCTTGGCTGTTGGCTTGCTGGCAATCATGCTGCCATCTTTTAATCTATTGATTGGAAAACAATTGACACTCTCATTGTTAATCGAACCTCAATTCATTGCTGTAGCGGCTAGCATTTGTTTATTGGTCGGATTTCTTTCAGGAAGTTATCCTGCACTTTACCTATCACAGCTCAAACCTTCAGAGGTTTTGAAAGGAAAAACAAAAACCGGAACCCGGCAGGTTGTGCGACAAGGACTTGTGGTTCTTCAATTCGCTATTTCAATTTTTCTGATTGTTGCGGCCATCACGATCTACCGTCAGCTCGAGTTCATTCAAAGCAAAAAACTTGGGTTTAACCCGAGTGAACTGATCACCATTCCCATCCAGTCGGGAGTGTTGCGTGAAAAATCTGAAACGGTAAAAAATGAATTACTGAAACTCAGTGCGATAGAAAGTGTATCAATCTCCGGAGGGCAACCTGGCGGAAGCGATTGGGGAATCCCTGTCCAACCGGAAGGCATTGATCCCGAGCAGGTACCATCGACAAGAGTACTGGCAGTCGATTCTGAGTTTGTTCCCACCTTTGAAATAGAGCTGGCGTCAGGCCGAAATTTTTCAAAAGATATCGCCAGCGACACTGCGGCTTACCTGATCAACGAAGAGGCAGCGCGTCAACTGGGTTGGGACAACCCATTGTCGAAAACAATCAGCATGCCAGCAGTCGGTCGTGTGCCCGGACCAGTTGTCGGTGTTGTAAAGGATTTCCATTTCAGGTCGCTCAAAGAAAAAATCGGCCCCGTTGTGTTGTTCATTCCCCCAACCAACTGGTTTTCGATGTACACCGTGCGCGTTCGTTCAGAACAAATGGCAGATGGTATAGAAGGTATTAATAAAGTCTTTTCACAATTTGATCCCGCTCATCCCCTCACCTACTCTTTCTTTGATGAATCTTATGGCCAGCTCTATGATTCTGAGAGGAGACTTGGAAAACTCGTGGGTTTGTTTACCGGTATCGGCATCTTCGTTGCATGTCTCGGTTTATTCAGCCTCGCTGCATTTATGATCGAACAACGCACCAAAGAGATTGGCATAAGGAAAGTGATGGGTGCATCTGCGCAGTCTATTTCCTACATGCTAAGCTCAGATTTGATAAAACTTGTTCTTGCAGGTTTTCTTGTGGCTGCACCGGTTGGGTATTATGTGATGCAGAACTGGCTTGGAAATTTTGAGTATAAAATTAATCTGTCTCCATCACTGTTTTTGCTCACAGGATTGAGCGCATTGGTCGTATCGGGAATCACAATAGGATATAAAGTACTTAAAGCAGGACTCACGAATCCGGTAGACTCTTTGCGTGTTGAGTAGGTAAGTGTCCGGTGAACAGTGGTCGTCAACGAACACTTTGGCGCTGATTTGGAGAGATAGAGCAACAAAAACATCCAGAATAGATTGAATCACTGCAACCTTGCAAAAAAGGTCCGGTCATTGCGTAACCGAAAGACGTTTAGGAAGTGTCTTAATCGTATTGTAGCACCCAACATTAACCTCCATGATTAGTAATTACTTAAAAGTTGCCATAAGAAGCATCTTTAGAAACAAGCTCACCGCTTTCATCAACATCGCAGGATTGGCCCTGGCGATGGCCTGTGCGTTACTCATCTACCTCTACATTGCCGATGAGGTAAGTTATGATAAGTACAACAGTCACGCAGATCGCTTGTACAGGGTTACGCGCGACTTCAAGTCACCCGATGGCTCGGTAAATCTTCACCTGGGAAATGTAGCACCGCCTATAGGCCCTCTCTTGAAAAATGATTTTGGTCAAATTGAAGTGTTGGCGCGTACGGTCAATTTCAATCTGGTAATCAGTCGAGAAGAGAATGGTGAGATTACCAAAAACTTCACGGAAGAAAGACTCTTTCTCGCGGAGCCCGATATTTTCAAAATCTTTGACATTGATGTAATGTCAGGAGATCCATCAACAGCATTGTCGAGACCATTTACGATGATGCTTTCCGAAAAGATGGCCTTAAAATATTTTGACGACACCAACGTGATCGGTAAAAGGCTTAGAGCAAACAATGCCTTCGACATCGAGATCACAGGTGTTTATAAAGACTTTCCCGATCAGGCACACTGGCATCCGGAGCTATTAGTTTCTTTTATCACCCTGGAGAATGATAACATTTATGGAAGAACAGGATTGGAAACCAATTGGGGTAACAATTCATTCGGCACATATTTCTTGCTTGACGAAGGTGCGGACATAAAAAAACTAGAGGCCCAGTTTCCTGAATTCCTCAACAAGCACTTTGGCGCTTACGCAGTCGCCAACTTTGGCGCACCGCCAACATTCGTAGCTTCTAATGTGACTTCCCTTTACGCACAAAAAGTGGCTGACATCCACCTCTACTCGCACCTGGATGATGAAGTTGAAGTGAACGGAAATATCAACAACGTATATATGATGGGTGTGATCGGATTGTTTATCGTCCTCATTGCCTGTTTCAATTTCGTGAACCTTTCCACGGCCAGAGCTACCAAGCGGGCAAAAGAGGTCGGCCTTCGCAAAGTGGTGGGTGCCGTTCGCAATCAGCTCGTAATTCAGTATCTGAGTGAATCCATATTGATCGCAGTTTTTGCACTGGTCCTTTCCGTGGCCATTGCATGGCTGGGCCTAGGTTGGCTCAATCAATTCACACATAAAAACCTCTCGCTTAATTTTGTTGAACACTTCAGCCTTGTCGCTGGCCTTGTGGTCACCACATTTGTCATCGGCTTCCTTGCTGGAATCTATCCTGCATTTGTTGTCTCCGGCTTCAAGCCAGCACTTACGCTAAAAGGACAACAAGGAAACGCAAAGGGAAAAGGGCTGATCAGAAAAGTATTGGTTGTAACTCAGTTTTCGATTTCGGTGGTGTTGCTGATTGCAACTGCGATCACGATCCAACAACTCGACTACCTCAATACGCGAGACCTTGGATTTGACAAAGACCAAATCGTAACAGTACCATTCTATCGGGAAGTACAAGACACCTACGATGTATTTTACAACGAGTTGACTGGTTCATCCACGATTAAAAATGTTGGGCGCTCCAGTCGCACACCGACCGGAAGATTGTTGGATAGCCAGGGTTCACCACGTATCGCAAGCGGGGATAGCCTGGTGAACACACAAATCGTAACAAAAAATGTAGGAGTTGACGAAGCATTCTTCCCAACCTATGGGATTGAATTCGTAGCTGGTCGAAATTTCTCTAAATCTGTAGTAACGGACGACTCTCTTGCTTTTGTAATCAACGAAACTGCAGCAAAAGAATATGGGTTATCCTCGCCAGAAGAAGGCATCGGAAAAGATTTTGCCTATGGCGGAGTTACAGGGAAACTAATTGGTGTGGTTAAAGACTTCCACTTCGAGTCTTTACATCAGGATATTATTCCAATCGTATTCCATGGTGGCAATTTGAATACGATATCGATTAAAATCAACGCTGGCAATCTACAGGACGGCATCCAACATATTGAGAAGGTATGGAAAGAGTTTCTACCCAACCGTCCTTTTGAATACAACTTCCTTGATGAACGATACAGGCAGCTTTACGATGCTGAGCAAAGGCAAAGTCAGTTGTTCACCATCTTCTCTGGCTTGGCCATCTTCATCGCGTGTCTTGGATTGTTTGGTCTGGCTACATTCAACACGTTGCAACGCGTAAAAGAGATAGGGATTCGCAAAGTGCTCGGTGCCTCCATGCCTACTATTTTGACTTTGTTGTCAAAAGAAATAGTGGCGCTCATTATCGTGGCCAACCTGATCGCGTGGCCAGTAGCCTGGTACTTGATGAACTTATGGCTAGACTCATTCGCCTATCACATCGAGATGAACTTGCTCATTTATATTGTCTCGGGAATCGTGGCTGTAATTATTGCATTGCTCACAGTGAGTTCGCAAACGATCAAGGCTGCACTAACTAACCCCTCTCAGACCTTGAGGTATGAGTAATCTAACTTGATCGCTGGCGATCACTTTCGGCCACAGGCGCACAGTGCCTGTGGCCGAATTGATTTAAAATGACATTCCAAATAATATGGAATAGATATTGACATAGTATCCTTCTAAACCTCCTCCAATTATGCTGATCAACTATCTCAAAATCTCCCTCCGCACCATTACCAAGCACAAACTCTTTTCTATCATCACTATAGTGGGCATGTCGTTGAGCCTGGCCTCCTGTCTGCTCATAGGTTTGTTTGTTTGGGACGAGCTGAGCTTCGATCAATATCATCCGGATGGCGACAGGACTTTTAGGATTTACAACGTGCGATCCGGAAATGATGGTGTAACTACCTATCTGCCCATCGTGCCACCTACCTTCGGTCCCACTTTAGAAAAAGACTATGCTGAAGTTGAATCTACACTGAGGATGATGAACATTTATGGTTCAAAACTTTTTGAACTTAAAGGTGAGAAGACCAAAGAATCCAAAGGGGTATACGCTGAGAATACATTCTTTGACATGCTTACGGTCAATCTCGTTCAAGGCGATGCAGGGTCAGCGTTAGAAAAACCGAATTCAGTTGTCCTTTCAAAAACACTTTCTGAAAAATATTTCGGAGACAGCAATTCTGTTGGCGAGAACATCACACTATCCGGAAACGAGATGCTGATAACTGGAGTCTACGAAGATTTTCCTGTCAACTCGCATTTGCAAATCAACTATGTAATCTCCTTCGCTTCAATTTTGCAGGAAGTACCGAAAGAAAGAATTGAAAGCTGGATATGGCAACAGTTTTTTACCTACGTTAAATTCAAACCAGGAACAGATGTGACGGCATTTGAAAGCAAGCTTGCTGACTTCGTTAAGCAGTACGCCTACCCCACGATCGAACCAGCCGGCTTCACCTATCTGCCGCACCTGCAAAACATCAAAAACATTCATCTCCATTCTTCGTCCTTTGAATGGGAGATCGCGCAAAGAGGAAATGCTCAGTCCGTTTACGTACTAAGCGCGGCTGCACTTTTCATTTTGGTTATTGCCTCTCTAAATTTTGTCAACCTATCCACGGCAAGGTCATTAAAGAGAATGAAGGAGGTAGGTGTAAGGAAGGTAGCAGGCGCCTTGCGTACCCAACTCATTTTTCAGTTTACCAGCGAATCTATTACCATCACATTGATTGGATTGGTCATAGCCATTTCCATAACTCAAATCGGGCTGCCTTACCTCAATGACTTTGCAGGCAAGTCAATTTCTTCACCTTTCAATTTGCCGTTCATCACGGCAGTTGTGATTTTTTCTCTGTTGCTAGGTGGTTTAGCAGGAAGCTATCCAGCCTGGCATTTGTCTCGGTTCCGACCCGCCACCGTTCTATACAACAGAAGTGGCGCCTCTGCAGAAGGCAACATTTACAGAAATATTCTGGTAGTGTTACAGTTCATGTTTTCGTTCTTCCTCATTATCGGCTCGCTGGTGGTGTTGGCTCAAAACGACTTGCTGCACAATAAGGATCTAGGGTTCGACAAGGAGCAACTCATGGTGATGACGTTGAGCCAGGATAAAAAGGCTGAACACGAGACAGTGAAGCAGGAGTTCTTGAAGAATCCATCTGTGGAGCAAGCCACCATTGGCTATGGCCTGCCTGGTGACATCATTGCCGGGGATGGAATCATCGAGCCGCTAACGGGCAAGTCTCTGCCCGCCAACCTATTCTGTGTGGACTTCGATTATGTGAAGACCCTGGGGATGGAGATAGTAGCGGGAAGAGATTTCTCAAGGGAGTTTACCTCCGATGGCCAACGGGCCTTCATCATCAACGAAACCGCTGCAAAGTCTTATGGCTTTGGCACACCGGAGGAGGCCATCGGCCATCCTATTCACTGGGAAGAGTGGATTGGTGACTCCACAAAGAGAGGAGAAGTCGTTGGAGTGGTGAAGGACTTCCACTTCAAAAGTCTAAGGGAGCAAATGAGCCCTGTGGTGATGCACATTTACCCACAAGTCTTCTATACCCTCACACTCAGGGTAAAAAGTGACAACCTTACTGCTACCATTGCCCAAGTGAAGAGTACTTATGAGAAACTAGTGCCTGAACAGCCGTTCAGCTACAAGTTCCTGGATGAAAACTACGACAGTATGTACAAGTCAGAGGAGAAACTTTCCGGGTTGTTCTCCTTGTTTACCGGTCTGGCCATCGTTGTGGCCTGTATGGGCTTGTTTGGACTGGTTGAGTTTAGTGTAAACCAACGGATTCGCGAGATCGGGATACGCAAGGTATTTGGGGCCAGCATCAACTCTTTGTTGCTGTTGCTCACACGCAAATACTTTGCGCTCATTCTGGTCGCATTTGTGGTGATCGTACCGGTGAGCTATTATACAGCACAGCAATGGCTCTCAACTTTTGCTTATCGGATAGAGCTAAGTCCGTGGATTTACCTTGAGGCGTGCGGCCTGATCATCAGCATCACCATTGCCACTGTCAGCTTCCAGTCGGTGAAGGCAGCGCTCACCAACCCGGCCACTACGCTGAGGACAGAGTAAACCTTCGAGAGTCAGACAAGTCTAACCTAATAGTTGTTAGTAGAAAATAATATAAAAAAGGGTTGATTAATTCGAATTAATACCTTTTACATTTGTATAGATTTTGGATGATCAACCACTTATCTAAAAGGAAAATTGAGAAACTCATTAACATCCATCGAGCTCGCTAGCCAGTGTGGCAACGACACCTTCACAAAAGGTATGCTCGCGTTTTCCCTTTTGACATCCCCTTCATTGGCCATTAGGCGTATCCGAAGGCAAATCCGCATTTGATAACATCAGCCTTTATTGATGTTAGCGAAATGCGGTAGGCATTTCGCCTCTCGTGCTTTTAGCACATTTTCTCTTTCAAATTTTAACAACTACGAAATTGAACGATCAAAATATAATCGTTCGTCCCGCCACAGGGGACGACATTCATTACGCAGAAACCATCACCAATGAGATGGAACTTTCGGCTCAGGCACGTGGCACCGGTATTGCCAAGCGCACCCCTGAGTATGTAAGCCGCAAGATGGAAGAAGGCAAAGCGATCATTGCCCTGACCAAGGACGGTACGTGGGTGGGCTTCTGCTACATCGAAGAGTGGGATGACAAAAAGTTTGTGGCCAACTCAGGTCTCATTGTATCACCTCCCTTCCGCCAAACTGGAGTGGCAAAGGAGATCAAAACAAAGATCTTCGACCTTTCCCGGAAGATGTATCCTCAGTCAAAGATCTTCGGCCTCACTACCGGACTAGCTGTCATGAAGATCAACTCTGGTCTCGGCTACAAGCCTGTTACCTATTCTGAGCTCACCACAGATGAAGAGTTTTGGAAAGGCTGTCGCAGTTGTGTGAACTTCGATATCCTTACGGCCAAGAATCGCAAAAACTGTATCTGTACCGCGATGCTCTATGACCCGGCAAACGAGGTAGCCAAAGCGGAGATGCCTGCAATCACCAAGGTTGTCACGCCTACGGGACACGTTAGAAAGAAACGCAAACGCGAGTTTAAAGGAAACTTCAAACTGTTTGATCGTTGGGTGAGATTGAAGAAGTACATTCTCCTTCGCGACAAGAAGAAAGCGGATGGAGGAAAGACAAGCAGCAATGTGTTATTTAAAATGTTCTTTTGGTAATGGGAAAGAAAGTTGTTTTAGCTTTTAGTGGTGGGCTTGACACCTCGTATTGTGCAAAATTGTTGTCAGAAGATCTCGGTTTTGAGGTTCATACACTTACTGTAAATACCGGGGGATTCTCAAAAACAGAACTTGCAGATATAGAGAAACGTGCGCTTGCTCTTGGAGTAGCTTCCCACAAGAACATTGACGAGACATCCAATTATTATCAAAAGGTAATCCGCTTTCTCATTTTCGGAAACGTGCTGAAGAACAGCACCTATCCATTGAGTGTAAGCGCTGAACGAATGTCTCAAGCGTTGGCTGTAGCGCGATATGCCAATGAAATCAGAGCACAGGCCATTGCACACGGCAGCACTGGTGCTGGTAATGATCAGGTGCGTTTCGACATGATATTTCACATCCTGGCTCCCACCATGGAGATCATCACACCGATCCGTGACAAGAAATTAAGCCGCGAGGAAGAGATCGACTACCTGAAATCAAAAGGTGTGTCTTTCAATTTTGAAAAGGCAAAGTACTCTATTAACAAAGGCCTATGGGGAACATCCGTTGGCGGAAAAGAAACTTTAAACTCGATGGGAATGCTTCCCGAAGAAGCATGGCCAACAGCAATAACAAAAACCAAAGCTGAAGAAGTGACTCTCGGTTTCACGAAAGGTGAACTGACCAAAGTCAACGGCAAGTCACTTGATCCAGTTGACGCAATCCATACCCTTAATGAGATTGCTGCTCCCTTCGGAATTGGGAGAGATATTCACGTGGGCGATACCATTATCGGAATTAAAGGACGCGTTGGTTTTGAGGCAGCTGCGCCCGTACTTATAATCAAGGCGCATCACGCACTTGAGAAACACGTGCTTACTAAGTGGCAATTGAGTTGGAAGGATCAGCTCAGTCAGTTCTATGGCAACTGGTTGCACGAAGGTCAATACCTTGATCCCATTATGCGTGATATCGAAGCATTCCTTGCCAATTCACAAACTAATGTAACTGGGTCAGTTTCTATTACGCTCCTACCCTATCGATTCCAGATCAATGGCATTGAGTCGGCATTTGACCTCATGTCTTCCAAGTTTGGCAAGTATGGAGAAATGAACCTCGGTTGGACAGGTGAAGATGTGCGTGGTTTCTCCAAAGTGTTTGGAAACCAAACCATGATTTATCATCAGGTAATGCAAGAGGGCAATGGGCAGTAAGTCGATCAAGGCGGGAATCGTTGGAGGTGCTGGATACACTGGTGGTGAAACGCTGCGATTGCTTGTCAATCATCCCGATGTTGAAATCTCGTTTGTACAAAGCAGAAGTCAGGCAGGCAAACCACTAACTGATATTCATCGCGATCTCGTTGGAGACACAACTCTCAAATTTGTTGATGCTATCGGAGACGTGGACGTGATGTTCCTTTGTCTTGGACATGGTGAGAGCAAAGTTTTTCTCGAACAAAATTCAATTCCCGAGAGGACCAAAGTAATTGACCTTAGCCAGGATTTTAGATTAGGTGAAAAATCTGGTAGCAGGACCTTTGCATACGGCTTGCCGGAACTTTATAAAGAACAAATCAAGAAGTCTGAAAACGTGGCTAACCCAGGATGTTTTGCTACTGCGATTCAGCTGGGGTTGTTGCCACTCGCGAAGAATGGTGTGTTATCAGATGTTTATACCACGGGCATTACCGGATCGACTGGCGCAGGGCAGAAACTACAAGAGACTTCTCATTTCAGTTGGAGAAGCAATAACATATCTGCATACAAGACGCTAACGCATCAACACCTTAAAGAGATAAATCAATCAATCCGTGGTCTGCAGAATACTTTTGGCGACACCTTACATTTTGTGCCATGGCGCGGTGATTTTACCCGCGGCATTTTTGTGAGCTCCATCGTCCGCACGAGTCTTTCTTTATCCGAAGCAAACGATGTCTTTAAGTCGTTCTATAACCAATCAGCCTTTACTCATGTTTCAGACTCTATGATCGACTTGAAGCAAGTAGTGAATACGAACAAATGCCTTGTCTATTTGGAAAAAGAGGGGGATCAACTTGTGATTCATACCGCCATTGATAACCTCGTGAAAGGCGCGAGCGGGCAAGCAATACAAAATATGAACCTGATGTTTGGCCTTGATGAAAAGGCTGGGTTGAATTTGAAATCTACTGTTTACTGAGTGGCCATGAAACTCTTTGATGTATATCCGCTTTTTTCTATTGAGCCGGTCAGAGCCAATGGATCATGGTTATGGGATAAAACCGGTCAGCGCTATTTGGATCTTTATGGAGGTCACGCTGTTATCTCGATAGGACATAGTCATCCTCATTATGTGAAACGGCTGAAAGAGCAACTTGATAAGATCGGTTTCTACTCCAACAGTGTACAAAATCCTCTTCAAGAGAAACTTGCGGAAAAATTAGGACAACTTTCTGGCTACACGGATTACCAATTATTTCTCTGCAACTCAGGAGCAGAAGCAAATGAGAACGCGCTAAAGATTGCCTCCTTCGAAACCGGAAGGAAGAAGATCATTGCATTTTCAAAAGCATTTCATGGTCGCACCTCTGGAACGGTGGCCGCGACAGACAATGCGAAGATTGTTGCACCTTTCAACGCCAATCACGATATCACTTTTCTTCCGTTCAACGATAAGGCAGCTTTTAAAAGCACCATAAACAATGAAGTTGCCGCTGTAATCATTGAGGGGATTCAGGGTGTTGGTGGAATTCATGTACCCACTTCTGATTTTTTACAATTGATTAGTACTGAGTGCAAAAAACACGGAGCACTTCTCATTCTTGACGAAATCCAATCGGGATATGGAAGAACGGGAAAGTTCTTCGCACATCAGCATGCCAATATCAAACCCGATATTATCACGACAGCGAAAGGCATGGGCAATGGGTATCCAGTTGGAGGAGTACTCATTCAACCTGGCATCAAACCATGGCACGGTATGCTGGGGACTACTTTTGGTGGCAACTATCTCGCATGTGCCGCGTCTCTCGCTGTTCTGGAAGTAATTGAATCAGAAAAACTCATCGACAATGCAGCAGAACTCGGAAAGTATTGGACTGAAAAACTGCTCTCCTTCCCGATTATTAGTGAAGTACGTGGTCTCGGGTTGATGCTTGGCTTTGATCTGCCCGACAGCAACAAAACGTTGCGTAAAGATTTATTAGGTAAGCATTTCATATTCACAGGTGAGGCCAAACCTAACACAGTGCGTCTGCTACCTTCGTTGGCCTTGAAAAAAGAGGAAGCGGATCTTTTGATCGAAGCGATGGCTGTTGAACTGGAAAAAACGGTATCGGCATGAAACAGTTCCTATCAGTAGCAGATGCTGGCGATATCAACAAGCTTGTAAAGCTTGCGCTGAACTACAAATCAAAACCCTTTGCGGATAAAGCTCTGGGCGCTGGCAAAACCATGGGTATGATCTTCCTCAACCCGAGCTTGCGCACGCGCATCAGCACGCAAGTTGCCGCAAGGAACCTTGGGATGGAGGTAATCGTGTTCAACCTCGATAAGGAAGGTTGGCAGCTTGAGTTCGAAGACGGTGTAGTCATGAACGGCAACAAAGCAGAACACGTTCGCGAAGCTGCCGCTGTAATGGGTCAATACTTTGACATCCTTGGCATCAGAACTTTTCCAGGTTTAATAAATAAGGCTGAAGACTACAGTGAGCATTTTATCAATCAGTTTGTAAAACACGCTGGCATTCCTGTAGTGAGCCTTGAGAGTGCGACTGTACATCCTTTGCAAAGTCTTGCTGATGCAGTCACCATTCGTGAACTAAAGACAACTAAGAAACCCAAAGTGGTACTCACCTGGGCTCCGCATGTGAAGGCACTTCCTCAAGCGGTGCCCAATTCATTTGCACAATGGATGAACGCGTGGGATGATGTGGATTTCACCATCACTCATCCTGAAGGTTACGAACTGGATGAAAAATTTAGTAAGCCTGCAAAGATTGAACACGATCAAGACAAGGCGCTGGAGGGAGCAGACTTTGTGTACGTTAAGAACTGGTCATCTTACCAAAAGTATGGTCAAATACTCTCAACCGCGTCTGGCTGGATGATGACGCGGAAAAAATTACAACACACCAATAATGCAAAGGTGATGCACTGCCTTCCTGTGAGGAGAAATGTGGTGATTGCAGATGAGGTGCTGGATGGACCGGAGTCTGTAGTGGTGCAGCAAGCCGGCAACCGGGTGTGGGCAGCTCAGGCTGTATTGTCAGAAATACTTAAGCAACGATAATCATGCAGAGACTGTACATTATTAAGATCGGGGGAAACGTGCTGGACGATGAAAATGCACTCAAGCATTTTCTAAAAGACTTTTCGGGAATACAGTTTCCAAAGATCCTTGTGCATGGTGGTGGAAAGATTGCAACTAAGATCGGAGATCAACTGGGAATTGAGTCGAAGTATGTCAATGGCAGACGAATCACCGATGAACCAACCCGCGATCTTGTTTCGATGGTGTACGGTGGCCTGATCAACCGAAAGATTGTAACCGGTCTTCAGTCGCATCACTGCAATGCAATTGGACTCACCGGTGCAGATGGAAACGTATTGCCTGCCACAAAGCGGCCGGTTGGAAAAGTTGATTTCGGGTACGTAGGTGACATCGAACCCAAGCGGGTAAATACATCTTTCCTTTATTTTCTATTGAAGCAAAATGTTGTTCCTGTTTTTGCACCACTGACCTATGAAGGAGACGATATTCTAAACACAAATGCAGACACGATTGCCTCAGTGCTGGCCGTTGCACTGAGTAAACATTTCCAGATTCGCTTGATCTACTGTTTCGAAAAGAAGGGCGTCTTGAAAGATGTAAACAATGACGGTAACGTCATTCAACTGATCAATTCAACCTCGTATCGTCAGCTATTGGATGAAAAAGTGCTAGTCGATGGCATTCTTCCTAAATTAGAGAATGCATTCGATGCCATTCATCAGGGTGTCAGCGAAGTGCTCATCGGTGGCGCTGGCGACTTGTTGAAAAACCTTGGTGAAGAAACTGAGGGTACTTTGATCAAACAATAGTAATGGAATCTCTTTACGAATCTTCGGTAGAGCTCCTCAAACAGCTTATCGCTATCCCATCGTTCAGCCGGGCAGAAGACAATACAGCTGACGCACTCGTAGACTTCTTCACGGAAAGAGGTATCAAACCAAATAGGATGGGTAACAATGTGTGGGTTATTAATCGCCACTATGACAAAGGCAAACCAACACTCCTACTCAATTCTCATCATGATACGGTAAAACCAAATCCTGGTTATACGCGCGAACCCTTTACTCCAGCTACGGAAGATGGGAAACTGTTCGGCTTGGGAAGCAATGACGCAGGTGGTCCATTAGTGTCTCTTATCGGTACATTCGTTCACTTCGAATCGGTGAAAGACCTACCCATTAATATCGTGATGGCTGCAACGGCAGAGGAAGAGATCTCAGGGCCAGGTGGTATCGAAAGCATTTGGAATAGCCTGACTCCTATCGACTACGCCATTGTTGGTGAGCCAACAGGTATGGACATAGCAATTGCAGAAAAAGGATTGATGGTATTGGATTGCATCAGCAAAGGAAGAGCTGGTCACGCAGCAAGAGAAGAAGGAGACAATGCCATCTACAAAGCGATGAGAGACATCGACTGGTTCCGAACTTTTGAATTCCCAAAAGTTTCGGAGATGTTAGGCAAAACAAAGTTGTCGGTGACAGTAATTCAGGCCGGACAAGCGCACAACCAGGTGCCTGCAGAATGCAAGTTTACAGTCGACTGCAGGGTAACCGATGCCTACGCTCTTGATGAAGTCTTACAAGTGATCAAAGAAAATGTGAGTTGTGAAGTGAAACCAAGAAGCCAACGGCTTAAGCCATCAGGCATTGAAAAAAACCATCCACTGGTATCGGCTGGTGAAGCCATCGGCAAAAAACTCTACGGCTCTCCAACTACATCTGATCAGGCTTTGATACCCGTTCCTTCAATCAAAATGGGGCCTGGAGATTCAGCCAGATCTCACTCTGCGGATGAGTTTATCTATCTGGATGAGATTAAAAATGGGATTAAGGATTATATTCGATTGATTGAACAAATGGTCAACATATGACTAGAGGCCCATTACCTGCAACAAGAAACTAGAAACCAGTAACCAATTTTGAAACTCTGGCAAAAAAATAAGGACTCGCTCAAAGAAGTAAGCGAATTTACCATCGGCAATGATAACGAGCTGGATCTGTACCTGGCTCCCTACGATGTCCTGGGTTCAATTGCCCACATACGTATGCTGGAGTCCATTGGCCTGCTTGCAAAAAATGAACTTACAATTCTTAGCAAAGAATTGATCAGCATTTATGAAGAAATAGAGAAAGGCAATTTCCAAATTGAGGATGGTGTAGAAGATATTCATTCACAGATTGAACTTATGCTTACGCGAAAGCTTGGAGATGTGGGAAAGAAAATTCACAGCGGCCGGTCAAGGAACGACCAGGTGCTGGTAGACATCAAACTTTTTCTGAGAAGTGAAATACAATCATTGGTTACCGAGTCGAGCGAATTATTTGACCTTTTAATTAAGTTGAGTGAAGAGCACAAAGATCATTTGCTCCCTGGTTACACACATTTGCAGTTGGCAATGCCCTCCTCTTTTGGGCTTTGGTTTGGCGCCTATGCGGAAAGTCTGGTCGATGACGTGATCACGTTGCAAAGTGCTTATCAAATTGCAAACAAGAATCCACTTGGCTCCGCGGCAGGTTACGGTTCATCTTTTCCATTAAACCGTACAA
>JAGQYM010000149.1 GCA_020436085.1 Cyclobacteriaceae bacterium | reverse complement strand
TTCCATTCTCTACGCTTTTTGATTGGCGATTGGCTTTCCATAATGGTGATAAAGATCTTCCAATCCAAGCACCATCCTGTCCAATCCAAATGCGTTCTCAACCCGGCTGCGGGCCGCCAATCCCAAGGCCTTGCATTGGGGCCTATCGTTCGAGAGGTTTTTCAAAATATTTGAAAGATCAGCCCAATTCTCAACTGCCACCATCTTCCCATCTATACCATCGCGAACAACCTGTTTAATTCCTCCCGCATCGGTAGTGGCGATGGCACATTCCATGCTCATCGCCTCCAACATAGCGATCGGCAAGCCCTCGAACTGGGAGGTCATCATAAAGACATCCATGGCCGAATACCATGGTTTTACCTCTGTTTGGAGTCCAGGCATAAACAATCGTCCATCTAGTCCCATTGAATTCTTATGGTGCACTAACTCTGGTCCCAGCGGTCCATCCCCAACCACGATGGCATATACATTCTGATCACCACTGCTTGCCTTCTTAAATACTTCTATCCATTCTTTCAGTCGCTTCTGAAAACGAAAGACCGCTACTGTGCCCACCACGAATCCATTTTCGGGAATCCCCAGCCGTTTCCGGATCTCAGATCCCGCTAAAATTTCTCGTTGAAAAAATCTGACATTTACACCATTCTCTATAGTATTCACGGGTATGTCAGGATTTATATTTTTCTTAATTGAAACGGAGACATCTTCTGACACCGCTACGGCAGCGGATTGCCAATTGAAGGATAATTTGTTCATCCAGCGGGTTAGGACATGGTACCGCTCCTGTTTATTGTGTTCAGTGTAAACCACAGGTACACCAGTCTTTCGATGCACCAGGCGCGCAACAAAACCTGCCCAGGGCAGGTGACTATGGATGATTTGAATTTGATGGTCCTTGCAGTATTGAATGAGCGCACGCACATGTATGACAATCGACAGGTTATTAGACGCCTGCAAACACGTAACCTTCCCTCCCGCCTTTTGCAACTCAACTACCATCTGATTCTTCCAGGGAAGGAAATAGATATAATGAAACTCAAAAGACTGATGGTCGTGCAGCTTAAGTGTCTCGGGAAGCAACATTTCTGCACCACCGCGTCCTAGTGATTTAATAATATGAAGGACTTTGGTTTTCTTTGCCACTATAGCAATAAGGAACTACCTTAAAAAATCACATTCGAGCAACTCATTCGACCTGATACTTATCCTTCATCCCGAATATTACTAGTACACGGCACTTTTCGCCAAACACTCATAGACCTTCTCAAACTTTCCTGCAACAACGCGATTGTCATAGTATTGAATGACCATCTGGTAGGCATTCGACTTAATCTTTTCGACATTGCTTTGAAGAACATTTATTATCGCGTCCACAAATTTTTCCTCATCGCCTTTGCCGATCAACCATCCTGTCTCTCCGTTTTTCACCACTTCTGAAATACCGCCCACATCGTATGCGATAACGGGTGTTTTACAATACATGGCTTCAAGGATTACTCCCGGCAGTCCTTCAATCAAGCTGGGTAGTACGACAGCAGAAGCGCGAGCCATCAAATCAGGGATATCGTTCCGGTATCCTGCAAAATAAACACAATCGGACAATCCTCGTTCGGGCACTTGCTGTTCCATGTTCGCACGCAACTTGCCCTCCCCCACCAGAAGTAGTTTAAAGTCAACCTTCCGCGCTGTAAGCATCTGTGCGATGCGTAGAAGGCCTTCATGGTTCTTTTCAGGCACAAAGCTAGCCACGTGAAGAAGGACTTTGCCCGATTGAAAAGTTCTTGAAAGATCAGCCGGCAGGTTGTATTGTCTGGCGTTGGCCTGAATGCCGATGGTCACCGTGGTTGTTTTTGATACATCACATCCATAGGTCTTCACAAAATCAAGCCGACACAATTCACTAACAGAGATAACGTGGTCAACTCGATTTACCAGCAAGCGATTGAACAATTTTTTTGGACCTGGTGAAACGAAGTCACTTACCTTATTGGCATTACGAAAAACAATCTTCGATTTCCACCTAAAAATAATCTT
>JAGQYM010000148.1 GCA_020436085.1 Cyclobacteriaceae bacterium | reverse complement strand
GTTGTGTAAACAATGCTTAAGAACAAAAACGACTATTCATGTACCACTTACCTAGGTTCCCGAAAGGTGAATTTTATGAAGTACGTGCATAACGTTTTAAGATACTCCCAATGGTTGAATCGAAAGGGCATACGCTGGTCAATAATCAACGTTTACGATAGAAGAGAGGGAACCTTTATTACAAGGTTTTACTACGGTGATTTCATAATTCCTAAACCAAAATTTGGAAATTAAAAATCTTTTCTGTTGTTTGGCATTAGCGGTTTAATAATGGCACTCCCTTTGCTGTCTAAATAGGGAATTTATCAGTCTATAAATTATACTATAATGTGGGATATCTGGATCTGGGGCTATGGGTAGCTGATTCGAGCCCGTGAGGCTGCAGTGAATGACCACCAACAAAAAACCCCGACTTCATCAGCCGGGGTTTTAAGGGATTGCTTGCTTTGTCATCTTACTTTGAGTTTAGTGAAACGTAGTTCTGACAACTGGGCGACTTCCTCGCTACGGGAGCCAAACTCCACCTGGATATAGGACGCCAGTGAGCTACTACTCAATTATTATTTTAACGATGCGATTCATTTTATTACCATTTATACGCAGTAAATAGAGCCCCGGGGTCAAATGCCGTACATCCATCGTAACATCAGTGCTGCCTACCTTCGCCAATAACACTGGCTGACCTTTGGTATCGTATACGGCAATAGAACTTCCAGCTTCTGCTTTTACATTGATATAGTCAGCTGCGGGGTTTGGATAAACCTCACAACCAGCAGCTTCATCAGCTACTCCTGATACTAATGTTACTTTGATAGGAACTATCAATTCTTTAAATGATTTACCATCACTGGCTGAAAATTTAACCCCAGACTGTCCGACAGCTTGACCCTTGATCGTAATACTGTAACTATTTACTCCAATAACGCTACTGTCAAAAGATATGGAGTTATTTATTGGTGTTGAGGTCAGTGTTACATCATCTCCTTCCGCATCAGATACTGATATCGTTAGTATTCTTTCCTCACCAACGCGAACTTCAAACGGAGAATTGTCTACTTCGATATTTGGCGGGTCGTCTACCGGTTGCACACCAAACATAAAGATTTCAGATTTGGTTTGCGTTCCCTCGGTAAGTGTAAGCTTAAAGCACTGGGAACCAAAAAGATTTGGTTTCGAGGTGAATTCAAGGACTCCTGCTCCATCAAACTGGAGGTTGACGAAATCAACTGTGTTAGGTTCGAGAGTAAAGAAGCGAACTTGATTTTCTTCGCCTGGTGGAATTGTTAAGTTAATATTGTATCGAATAGCTCCGCTAAAGTCCTCTTCTAAAAACAAGTCTCCCATCACACTGAACTGAGGAGCATCATCAATTGGGGCTACATGCACCACGAAAGTTGAACTAACCTGGCTAATACCGTTTGATGCTACAACCGTTACAGTTTGATCGCCATACTTATCCGGAATCGAGGTGAAATAGAGACTGCTGCCTCTGAGTGAAACATTTAACACTTGGAAACTATTAACATTTTCAAGGCTATAAGACAGAAACCTCGATCCATATTGATATGCAAAAACTGACTCCAGAGAAACTGAGAACGGATCAAAGTCCTCTTCTTGGTTAACATCAGCGATCGGGTTAGCTACTGTCAACGGTGGCTCAGTGGTGTGTTCATACGCGCCAATGTCAATTTGCGAACCCGCTATGCGTACATTCCCGATCACATCAGATTGAGGTAACTGCGCGAGTATTCCGGTTGTAGTTCCAGCATCAACAACTGGTGTCCCGCTCAATGGCCTGCCGTGAGCATACTTACCGTCCATCAGCTTAGGGTCACTTGCTGCTACGTTCTCGTAAAGAAATATATTACTCTGAACACCAGCGATTGCTCCACTGCCACCCTCAAGAATGCAATTTCTAAACCCTACTCTTGTATAGTAGTCTGGAATCTCAACTTGCAGTGGATAGTTGTTTGTGATAACAGTCTACTCTTGTATAGTAGTCTGGAATCTCAACTTGCAGTGGATAGTTGTTTGTGATAACAGT
>JAGQYM010000147.1 GCA_020436085.1 Cyclobacteriaceae bacterium | reverse complement strand
TACCATTCTTTTTCAGCTGGGCCTCTAAATGTGTCGTAATGCCAATGCGATAGTTTGGCGTTGAACACTTTGTTAACGCTTACGCTGAGTTGGTCTCCGGTAACTGTGATTACAGCTGTGCCGTAGAGTGGATCGCTGTACTCACCGGCATAGTCAACAAGTTCATGTGATGGTTTGGTGTTTTTAACTCTTCCCTCATTGATCTTATTTTCGGCTGCCTCATATCCTTTGGCAAGGTTGGTATAGAGTGTATGAAACTCGGTGCTCCAGTCGCGGCTTCCACCTAAAGCAAATGTGTCAAAAGCCTTGTACATTATTGCGTGCCGCACTTCTACGTGATCAGTATTTCCAAAAACATAAACAGCTACATTATCTTCGGGGATCTGGCCATGTATTGCTATTGAGCCGGGGAGACTTCCTGTGTGAAAATTAATTTTTCGTCCTTTATAGTCGTGTTGAAACCAGCCCATGCCGTAGGTGGTCCAGTTGGGTTTGGTGATTTGTGCTGTGGGATAAAATTCAGAAGGAGTAACGATAGTTTGAACCTTTGTCATTTCCATCCAAGTCTTTGGCTTCACCAGGCGACCTCCTTTGTATTTTCCGCTGTCAAGCATACACTGTGTCCACTTGGCGATGTCGGAAATGGAAGACCAGACAGATCCGGCTGATCCGATGTTATCTGCACTCAAATCTTCAATCACAGCCATCTTACCATTCACCATCATGTGAGGTTTGGTTTTGTTAGGCGATTTGATATCCTGCAGTCTTGGCACTGTTTCTGTCATTTGCAGTGGCTTAAAAATTTCATCATTCATAAAATCATACCATGTCTTGCCGCTGATTTTCTCTATCACCTTTCCGGCTGCGAGATAAAATATGTTTTGATAGATGAATCCATTCCTGAACGAATAAGTCGGCTCGACCCAGCGCATTCTACGAAGTACCTCATCACCATCGATTGTCATCCATGACCAAAGAAAATCGGTATTTCCCACGCCACTGTTATGCAGGAATAAATCACGGATTGTAAGTTCCCTTGTAACAAACGGATCGTATAGTTGGAATTCAGGCAAGTAGTCCATGACGTGATCATCCCAGTTTACTTTGCCTCTGTCGACAAGAATACCCATACATGTGGCTGTGATGGCTTTTGTAGTGGATCCAATTGCAAAGAGTGTATGCGTATCGACCGCATCGGTTGTGTTCAACTCTTTCACTCCATAACCTTTTTCAAAGATGATCTGGCCGTCTTTTACAACTGCTACAGCAAGGCCCACTGCACCCCATTGCCTTCTTGCATTCTCTACGTAAGTATCAAAATCCTTGATCTGTTTAGCCTGACCCTTGTTTTGCGCGTCAGCAGTTTGTGAGGTTGCAATTATTAACGTGCAGTAAATAATGGATAGAATTTTTTTCATGATGTTAAGGAGTGAGATGGGTTAATGTTGATCAAAGTGCGCTTTGCTTTTTTCTTAAGATTTTGAATATAGCTGGAATTGCAATGAGTACCCAGACCACGTTGATGAAGGCCGATGGAAATGCTCCGTAGTAGACCGTGTTGATGATGAGGAATGCTGCCCCTGTTACATTGAGAATTTGAAAGACCAGTGAGTCAGATTTTATTTTTTGATAACTGTTAAGACCATAGGCTAAAATAACTTCTACAGATCCAATCCAGCCGATAATATCAATCAGGAGCTTCATTGTACATAAGTATCGAAAAAAACTGCGTTGATCAATTCTTTTGATTTATCAATTGCCGCAGTGACAGGAAGTGCAGGCTATAGGCCAGCGGAACCAAAAAAGCTGGAAGCCAAATAATTGGAAACTCAGCTACGATGGTGTTAGCCGGCTCATTCATAAAATAACGCAGTGGACCTGGTATTGATAGAATCGCTGTAGCTACAATGTTGATCAACAAGCATAGGCAAGCGATATTCCAGATGGCCACTCCGGTTTTGCCAATTACATTCTTTGAGTAGGCCAGATAGGCAATGATGGGGCCTGTGATGCCCGCAAGTATGTCGAAGTTTCGTCCTTCGAAAGTCATCTGGATAGGGATGAGGTTTTGAATGAACAACAT
>JAGQYM010000146.1 GCA_020436085.1 Cyclobacteriaceae bacterium | reverse complement strand
TACTTTCAGTGGTTAAATGAGCAAGCGGGAAAATTTCAAAAAGTTTTTAAAAAGTATAATTAATGACCAACCTCTCAGGACTAGTTAAATCTATACGTGACATCATGCGTGAGGACCGCGGTATCAATGGTGATGCCCAACGCATAGAGCAGCTCGGTTGGATGCTTTTTCTTAAAATATTTGATGACAAGGACCAGGAGTTGGAGCTTCTGGTAGAGAATCATAAATCACCTATTCCAAAGAAATACCAATGGCGTAATTGGGCAGCAGATGATGAGGGAATGACCGGTGATATACTACTTGATTTCGTTGATAATAAATTGTTTCCGGCTTTGCGCAACTTGACTGCCCGAGATAGAAGGACATTACTAGTGCGCGAAGTTTTTGAGGGTAATAACAACTACATGAAAAGCGGCATCACTTTACGTAAGGTGCTGAATAAACTCAATGAGATTGATTTCAATAAGGCTAATGAGCGTCACCTTTTTGGAGACATTTATGAATCAATTCTTAAAGAACTTCAAAGCGCAGGGGATAGCGGAGAGTTTTATACTCCTCGTGCCGTCACCCAGTTCATGACCGATATGATTAACCCAAAGCTGGGTGAAATAATTTATGACCCTGCATGTGGTACCGGAGGATTTTTGACTTGCACGATAGAGCACCTAAAGAAACAGGTGAAGAATGTAAGGGATAGAAAGACCATGCAAGAGACTGTGAAAGGAACTGAATATAAGCCGCTTCCTTTTCTGCTGGCACTAACTAATCTTATACTTCATGATGTGGAGGTGCCGAACCTTGAATATGCCGATAGTCTCGGGAGGGAATACAACAGTATTCGTGAGAAAGACCGTGTGGATGTAATCCTTGCAAATCCCCCGTTCGGTGGGACAGTTGCCGATGGCAATGAAGGCAATTTTCCGATGAACTTTCGCACGAAGGAAAGTGCTGATCTTTTTCTGATTTTGTTTATTCACCTGCTCAAGCAGGGTGGACGAGCTGCAATTGTTCTACCAGACGGATCACTGACAGGCGATGGAGTCAAGCAACGAGTGCGTGAAAAGCTACTAACCGATTGTAACCTGCATACCATTGTCCGCTTGCCCAACTCAGTATTTCAACCGTATGCGACAGTCGCTACCAATTTGCTGTTTTTTGATAAGGGTAAGAAGACAAAGGACGTTTGGTATTACGAGCACCGCTTACCCGAAAATGTTAAAGCGTACAGCAAAACCAAGCCAATTCAAATTAACGAACTTGATTCCATCAAGAAGTGGTGGAAGAAAAGAGCAGAGAGTGAATTGAGTTGGAAAGTGAATCTAAAAACGATTGAAGACCGTGGGTTTGATTTAGACATAAAGAATCCAACGAAGAAGGAAACTGTGCATGAATATACTAGCAAAGAATTGATTGATCTTCTAGATAAGTCTTTTGAAAAAGGACATAAACTGCTTAGTGAAATTAAAGACAATTTGAAGTGAGTTGGCCACTGACTAACCTAGGAGATTTAATCACCGAAAGCAGAATACCTGCAGATTACCCAAATGCCGACCGCAGAATTCGAGTACGACTTAACGTTCTTGGTGTTGAGAAGAGGCCATTGGAAAATGAAAAAGAAGGAGCGACAAAGCAGTTTATTCGAAGAGCGGGACAATTCATTTACGGAAAGCAAAATTTTCATAAAGGTGCATTCGGAATTGTTCCGAGCGAATTGGATGGTTTTGAATCGAGTGCAGATATTCCATCATTTGATGTTAGGGATGATTGTTTACCAGAGTGGATCTACTACTATTTCAAGATAGGTAATCGATATCTTGACTTAGAGAGAATTGCGCGAGGGGTCGGTTCGAAAAGAATTCACCCAGACCAAATTGCGAATATTCGGATACCCCTGCCTGACCTGAAAACCCAGAGAGGGATGGTGGAGAAGTTCAAGGGAATGGAAAACCGATCAGAAATGGTCACTGTCGAACTCTCTGACCAGCTCGACTTAGTAAACCAACTCCGGCAGGCCTTTTTGCGTGAGGCTTTGCAAGGCAAGCTAGTACCACAAGACCCTAAAGATGAGCCAGCAAGTGAACTGATCAAGAGAATAAAAGCTGAGAAGGAAAAACTTATTAAAGAAGGTAAAATTAAAAG
>JAGQYM010000145.1 GCA_020436085.1 Cyclobacteriaceae bacterium | reverse complement strand
AAACTGACGGATCATCATTTTCTCGTCCATTACTGTGGTATTGCCTCAACCAGAACCTCATTGCCTGATTTGTCATGGTAAGTACAGGTCATTTTTGCCAGGTCAACAATCCAGTTCTCAATGCCACATTCAGCACATGATCTGATAAAAGTTGGATAGTCGGTTTTACCCTGTTGATGTTCTTTCAGAGCGGCCTTAAATTGTTCGGCCTCGCATTGGGCAGCGACAACAAGATCTGAATACTTCGCAGGCGATGTTTCGCGATAATCACTTGCTCCATAATAATCCGTGTGCCCGTCCACAACAAAAGTCTGGTAGTGGATGACACCCAACTTCTTCAGATCACGGATATAGGCAGGGAAGTCAGCCCCGGACTTTACTTTGCTGTGGGCAGCACCAATCTGGTCTAATGTAAACATACGGTGTCTTTTTGGGTGCGCTAAAAGTACTAAAAACGATTGTGGTTTTTACCCCTCATCTGAAAGACCACGCCCTCTGATTGATTGGCAACAAAAGACAGTAACTCGCATTAGACCAGTGCGACTCGATACAAGTTTTCAATTGTTATTCTGCATTTTCAAAACATTACTATTTCCCGCCTGTTTATCCACTGGGATCATTTGGACCATTATGCACCCTGACGCCACAACAAGGCAAATCTTGCAACAGCTGGCTGAGAAAGACCTCGAGCTGAAAGAAAAACAAGAGGAACTGGAAGCTCAGAGGGGCATGCTATCTGCAGCGCTGGACGAAGCGATGAAATACAACGAGTCGCTCACCAAAACGCTTGAAGAACTGAAAATAAGAAACTCCGAACTTGAACGGTTGTTGTATCATTCGTCTCATAGCCTGCGGTCACCCGTAACGTCCATGCTGGGAATACTCAATCTGATGGAAGCCGAGAAGGATCTCCATCTCTCCAGCAGCTACTCAAATCACATGATGTCGAATGCGAAGAGGATGCTTGACGTACTCAACGCCTTGTCTACCTTGTACAAATTGACCACAAAGGACCTTCATCTCTCTGAAATCAATATTGACCAAACATTGCGGAAGGTCATCGACTCCCAACAAGCCGTGGCTGCAAGCAACAACGTAACGCTTCACTATTCAATGAATGATCCTGCACCGATGATCTCGGATCCCGATTTGCTCACCGAGCTGGTAAAACAGGTCGTGCAGAATGGCATCTACTTTCGTAATACCAACGTAGCCGGTCTGGTTCAGGTGGTCGGAAAAATTGATGAGGGCTTATTGCACCTTGACATTCTGGACGATGGTGATGGAATTGCTCCTGAAATAGAGGCCAACATCTTTGACATCTTCTTCAGGGGCAGTGAGAAATCTGGCGGCAGCGGTCTTGGTCTTTACATCGCCAGGAAGATCTGTCTGCTGCTGGGCGGATCTATCTCGTTTTCGAGAGAATATGATAAAACGACATTTTCAATCGAACTACCAACGAAGTATTGACTCACTTTGTCACAGCTTCTTCCACCGACTGAGCATACGCGATAGAGAGCTGGTGGTACCTCGCGTTAGGATACATTCGGTCGATTGCACCGCGGCCGATTTTTACACTTTGCACGAACACAGGGTCATCAGGTAATATCTTCACATGGCGTACCAGTCCAAATTCAGCCATAGCTTCCTTCCACACTACAAAATACCATTCCATGGAAGGCTGATGAAACACACGCATAGCACGCTTGTCAAAAATCATTCGGGAGACAGACTTCTCCTTCACTAACTCTTCCATCGCAGTGAAGATGGACTTGAAGTTTTCGATCGGGATATAGCTCGCGGCCGACTCAATCAAAGCCGTGTCCGGATGACTGCGGACCCAATATAGTCTTGCGTGTTTAAAGGACTTGAACAGTTCCAAATCGATTTCACTACTCTCTGCCATGTGCTCGAAAAGTCCTAAAGTAAAAGGATTATCTCAAGTCTCACAAACCAATTTGTTTAATAGGCGAGCCTGACGATTCAGTGTTAATATATAATCATGGATGAGACTATGCGCTCTTGCTTTGCTGGTCGAGTAAGCTAAGCAGATTCGTGCATTCTAAATGGGATACTTGGCTTTACATCTCTTGCATTGTACCAACGTGGTACCATAATAATATAACTTCTCCCAAAGTCCTTTCTTCTCGACT
>JAGQYM010000144.1 GCA_020436085.1 Cyclobacteriaceae bacterium | reverse complement strand
TAAGTAGGAAACTCAGAAAGACGGATAGCAAAACAAAAAATATTCGCATAAGACTCTCCTCTATGAGAAGGAACAGAGGCTATCCGCTGCTCAATTTTTAAACGTTTTGAACAAGTCTCAGATGAAACAATCCAACATTAATCTAGAGGGATAGGGATAGGCGAAAGCACATCTGTTACGAAACAGGATGTTAGCATCATTTGTGAGGTTGTCAAGAGTGCTATTCAGTCTTCATTTACCGGGGGTACCACGGTACCCCCATAAGAACAAGTATTTACACAGCCTCTACAACACCTAGAGCCTCTGAGAAAAAGAATGTCCACCTGAAATCCTGAAGCATTGTAATGACGGAGCATCTGTGTTTGGAGGTGGACAATCATTATCTTGAACGCTCTATGTTATGAACGACCGACAGCCTACCTGGTTGATTCTATTAGGGTACCCAGGTACCCCGGTGAATGAAGGTCAGGTGATGTGTTGTTGGTCAGTGGGATGTTATTATGTCTGTGGTGCTTTGCCATTCTGTCCGTCGAAAAATAAATAATTTTCTCAAGCAGCTCACCGAAATGTAAGGATTCCAAAAAATCGCGGAAAAATTCTGTCAAGACAGAATTTTTCTAAGTTAGTACGTTATTAGAGTTTATAAATCAGTCTCGCTGCATGACACCAATAGGACATCAACCTATTCTATCGGTGGTTGCTGAATTTCAAACGAAACATCGAAGTGCTCTCCATACTTGATCCTATTTTTGAGCCAGGTGACTCCAAGACTAAAGATGCTTTTATCGCCTCTCGCTGTATCAATTAATGAGGTGTATCCCTTTTGAACGACTTCGACACCCAACCATATCATCCAGATATAAGCAATGAAAGCTCCCAAAAGCAGCCGTTCCAGTCGTTGCGGGTCGCTGATTCGGCTTTTGTCTATCCCAAATCCACGGCTCTTCTGGTCCGAAAAAAATGTTTCGATCAGTGCTCTTTTTCGATAGTATCCACATGCTTCATCCACATTCGTCAAGCTTGTTATCAAATAGATCGCTTCATCACAATTTTCATCCCACCACGCAAAGGCCATCAGTGGACCAAACTCTTGAGCCGTAAAATACGTTTCCTCCAGGAACACAATGTGGCCTTTTTCAGCGATTGTATCGATTCTATATCGCTCACCGTTATAGGTCACCTGACTGCTTTTACAAGTTCGTACTGCAAAGTTCCAGTTCGTGTTTTCTTCCAACCATTCAAGCATTGGCACGTTATCGAATTCACCGTCTCCAACCAGGATCACATCCATCTCTTCTGGAATCACACGCTCCAGCAATTGCAGCACCTGGATATGACGTTCCGCCGTGGTATGCCCCTTGCTTCCTTCATACACAATCCAGGCCAGTGGGAGGAGGCGATTTCGGTAGGCAACACCTGCCATCAGAGTGACGCAACCTTTTCCAACAACGCTACTATCAATGGCAACGACCAATCGGTTGACTCCAAGTGCCTGGACGATCTGTTGGGCAAAAGGCATGTGGTACTCTTCATAGTCTATATTGTCGTTCGCGACAAAACGCTGGAATCTGCGGAACGTACTCTTATCCTTGGCTTTGGTTGGAAGCTCTTCAGCGATTTTGGTCATGTTCGCCTTCTTGCCCAGCACAAGGCCGGAGACCATCAAACTCAGGACCGCTATGAACTTTTCGGGAAAGCCTTTGAGTTTCTTCTTGAGGGCACGGGTCACTTTACTGCATACTTTCTGGGAATCGCTCATTGGGTTCTCCTTTTTTTTATATTCGGAGTATAGCCCAAAAGCGGTTTTTTTGATTTCTTTTATGTATTCAATTGTTTGTTGGTGTCATGCAGCGAGATTTTTAATCATTTTGTACAACCATATGCCGAATCCTAAAATGATACCAAAAACAACACCAAAAAAAGTAAATACTAAATTTTCAGATCCTTTAGTATCAATATAGCCAAGTGTACTTAAAACTGTTGCAATTAGGCTCAGACCTCCACTCAAAGCAACGCTTGTTCCTATAACCGTATTCATGGAATCGCCTATTGAAGATAATGAGCTACGCCATCGAGTAAATAGGAGAATAGAAAGATACATCAATAGGCAAAATGTGCAAATGGCAAAAAATAATGCTACAAGCTTTCCAAGCATTGTTGGTGTAA
>JAGQYM010000143.1 GCA_020436085.1 Cyclobacteriaceae bacterium | reverse complement strand
AAAGTACTTGGAGCGAGCGCAGCCAACCTAACCAAGGTGATCAATCTTGAGTTTATGATCATTCTTCTGATTGCTTCCGCGCTAGGCAGCTATGCAGGAGGCTGGATGGCTGGCATGTTGATGAATTCAATTTGGACCTACTTCCAACAAACTACGATCATTACATTATTTACGGCAAGTGGAATAATGATTGCTACCGCAGCGTTGACGATTGGCTACAAGGTATTCAAGACGATCAAACTAAATCCAAGTCACATCCTTAGATCGGAATAGCTTTACTGGTCTCTCAGGCACTTCACCGGATTGATATTGGCAGCTTTGATTGCCTGCGAGGCTACTGTAAGCCATGCTGTAATCATTGCGATGAGCCCAGCGACTATAAAGTAACCGGTACCTAGCTCGATGTGGAAAGCGAACCGCTCGAGCCACGTGGATAGTAAGTAGTAGCTGATTGGAAGTCCAAGCAATATGGAGATCAACACCATCTTAGTGAAGTCTCCGGACAGCAGCAGAACAATATTAGTTGATGAAGAACCCAAAGCTTTGCGGATACCTATCTCCTTTGTTCTTCTTTCCGCTGTGAACGTAGCTAGCCCGAATAATCCCAGACATGAGATGAGGATAGCCATGGTAGCAAAATAAAAGGACAGCGATGCCACGCGTTGCTCTGCGGCATAGAGTTTGGCATACTCCTGATCCTGAAATTGATACTCGAAACTAAACCCAGGATTAAAGTCTGTATAAAAATCACCAAGGCGATCAAGGGTTTCTTTTTCTCTTCCGGCCTCAAGCCTGATCATGATATTCCAGGTGTTGGATGGTTTCAATCGGAAGAACAGTGGATTAACTACATCACGCAGTGATTGGAAATGAAAATCTTTCACTACTCCGATGATTTCCAGGTCATACTGATCCCAAAGACGAATCGTTTGGCCGATTGGATTTTCAAAGCCCATCACCCGTATAGCGGCTTCATTAAAAATAACCTTTGTGGAATCAGCACCATATTCTTCTGAAAACGATCTTCCTTCGGCCATCTCCACTCCCATCGTCTCAATCAACTGATAGTTACTGCCCACATTCTCGAATAATATCCTGTCGTCTGGATTCTTACCTTCCCAATTCAAACCGCTGGTGTTGTTGTTTCTCCCAATCATGTTGTGCCCAAGACTGGAGGCATTCACCACTCCGGGTATTCTTCTCACTTCTTTTAAAAACAGGTCACGATCTTTCTCAAGCCTTCCTTCAATCGGAAACTTGATCAGATGTTCTTTCGTGTAGCCAAGGTTTTGTGTTTGCACAAACTCGATCTGCTTGTAGGTAACAAGCACAGATACAATGAGGATTACAGAAAGAAAGAATTGAAATACTACCAGCCCCTTGCGAGCCCACAGCTCGCCCCAGGTGCCCCGGATCTCTCCCTTCAATACAGCCGCAGGTCGGAATCGCGAGATATATAAGGCCGGATAGCTTCCGGCTAGCAAGCCCGTAATGATTGTGATGCCGGTGATCCACAACAACAAGTCTCCATCCAGGAGGTTCAACTCAATTTTCTTTTCGGTGATGAAGTTAAACTGTGGTAAAAACAGCCTCACCATGATCAACGCAAGTCCCACCGAAACCAGCGTCATCACCATCGACTCACTGATGTGGTGAAAAATTATGGATTGGCGCTGGGCACCAACTGATTTTCTGATTCCAACCTCTTTCGCCTTGCGCGATGCCCGCGCAGTAGAAAGGTTCATGAAATTGATACACGCAATTACCAGAATAAACACTGCGATGATGGAGAACAATCTCACGTATTCTATCCTTCCACCAGCCTGCACCCCATTTTCAAAACGTCCGTGTAAATAACGCTGTGAAAACTGTTGCAGAAAGAGCGTAATATTGGAGTCTTCATCCTTGCCTTTCAGATAATCAGCAATCTTTTTAGAGAAGGCAGAGGCATCTGCTCCCTCTCGCAAAACCAGGTAGGTGGAAGGGCCGTTATTGCCCCACTCCGTTACCCACTCATTATCATCCTTAAATCTTTCAAAGGAAATCACAAAATCAAATTGTTCGGAAGCATTGGAAGGTAGATTCTCAAACACACCCGATACCGCTAAACTCCTTTCGTGCTGCAACTCAACTGTTTTGCCCACCACATCATCAGACGTGTCAAAAAGTTTAACCGCGAGATCGCGTGATATCACGATCGACAGTTTATCCTGCAGTACGAGACTGGGGTCGCCATGAATCAGCGGAAAGGAAAATATGTTAAAGAAGTCCGCC
>JAGQYM010000142.1 GCA_020436085.1 Cyclobacteriaceae bacterium | reverse complement strand
ATTTGGATGTTCCGAATCTTTGATGATCACCACCTTAGCATAATTATCTTTTCTGGCAATCACTTTTTCTCGATTTGGATTGGCAAGAAAACCCCCTCTTTTCGAAATGATTGCAGACACTGAGTAAATCCCCTCAAGCCGCTCCATTGGCTGTGAGTCTTTCATCAGGTAGCGTTTCACCATTCCTTCGAAATCAATCTGCTCAGCAAACGGTGAGGCTTTCTCTTTTTTTGACTTAGAGCTCAAAGGCTGAATGATCTGTGCGTTGCAGAATGCAAGACTCAGTACAAACATGATAATCAAAATCACGAACTTCCTCATGCTCACTTTAATTTGATCTTTTTAGAAAGTAATGTCCTCGTATTCGCAATTTACACATTTGCGACACGACAGTCGACCACGCAGGGCCGTTGGTTTGAACATCGATTTTCCCATCAACATGCGCACACATTCTTGGATTCCCTCTGTTATTGACGGATGTGGGTGAACACACTCTGCCAACTCCTCAATTCCCTTATTCATGGAGATCAATACCGCCACGGCCTGAATCGCACTTGATGCATGATTGCCGACTACTTTCATGCCAAGTATTTTCATCTCATCGTCATTGGTAACGAGAAGTTTAATGAAACCTTGAGTATTTCGCTTGGCAATTGCACGTGGTATCACGCTGTATTCCAACGTCACCACTTTGTATTCCAATCCTTTGTCGCGGGCCTGTGTTTCGTTTAGACCAACCCCAGCTACCTCTGGACTCAAGAACATTATCGTACTTATATTCTCATAGACCAGCTTTCGTTTTGGCGAACCAAAAATTCGCTCTACGGCATATCTTCCTTCCAGTTCACCTACATTAACCAAAGAAATATCTGCAGTAAGATCGCCCACTGCATAAATGTTTGAGACACTCGTTTGGGTGTCGTTATCTTCAATCCCGCGTTTGTCAACTCGAATGTCAACTTTCTCATCCCACAACTTCTCATAGTTAGGAACACGGCCCACTGAAACCAGCGCTTTCTCTACATTGAACACTTCTCGTGCACCCGAATCATATTCAAGTTCATACTCCACCTTACCTTGAACGATTTCCATCCGTATTAATCTGGAATTACGATGGACATGCACTCCATTGTTTTCCATATTACGCTCGATGATATTTACGACATCTGCATCCTCGAATGGCAAAATTCTATCACCCTTATCAATGAGATTAACTTTTGTTCTTCCAAAACCAGAAAAGATAGTCGCATATTCACAACCAATAACCCCCGCTCCCACGATCACCATACTCTCGGGAAAATCAGTCATGCCTTCGATCCCATCACTTGTCATCACTATTTTTTCATCAATCGGGAGTTCTGGCAAGTAGCGCGGTCGACTTCCTGTTGCCAGAATAATGTAGTCGGCCCAAACCACTTCGGTAGATGTTCCGTTAACCACCTCCACCTCATTCTGGCTGAGTAGTTTTGCAGTTCCTGTTTTAAATTCCAGAAGTTCAGAATAGTTGGAGTTTTGAAGCTGCTCCATATGCTCTTTGAGGATCGACATTCTCTCCCCCACTGCACGCACCACCTCCTGCTTAATCTCACCATAATTTACACTGGGGGCCTCTATACTGAATCGATTTAGATTTCGTCTGAAGGCGGCAGTCTCACGCGACAATTCCCACCAGGTTTTTGAGGAGAGCGCGCCATTCGTCACGCCAGCTCCACCTACCCGGCTCTTCTCAACCAATAATATCTTTTTCTTAAAGTCCAGGGCCCGCATCGCAGCGGCATAACCTGACGGACCTGCACCAATTACAACGAGATCGTATTTTTTCATACTATAAAGCCAATCCTATATGGTTCTAAGTTAGAAAAATTAGGGCACTAGCCATAAAAAACACTCCCTATCGATATTAAGATTTGCGCAGCTGAAGATGAATACCTGCCACCATACAGCGGACACTTCCACCTCCGCTTTCTTCGATCGTATGAATATTGACAGCAAGGGGTTCGCAGTATTTTTCGATTTCAAGAATTTGGCCAGGCAGCAATGAATCATAGGCCGTTTGAGACATCAGAAGAAATCGTTCATCACGATTGTTCCTCACTTCAAACATATTGCCTGCAAATGAATTCATCTGCTGATAGCTTAGCGCAATCACCTTGTGTCCGCTTGAAGCCAAAGAACCTAAAACCAACTCCTGATCGTCTTCCGACTTAATCGAATCCAGGCAAATACCCGCTACCTTCTCGCCCAACCACATCATCACATTGGTGTGATAGATCGGCACATCT
>JAGQYM010000141.1 GCA_020436085.1 Cyclobacteriaceae bacterium | reverse complement strand
TATTTCTGGACTTGGACCAAAAAGAAACCCCCGCCTGATTGACGGGGGGCTTCTTGCAATCCAACTGAGCCGTTCTGTTTACTTCAACATCATCATCTTACGGGTTTGAACAAACGTCCCCGCCTGCAAACGATAGATATAAATACCGCTGGGAACCTGATTTCCCGAGTTGTTTTTGCCATCCCAGACAACGGATTTGTACCCGGCTGCCTGATATTCTTTTACAAGGCTTCGTATCTCCTGCCCTAAAATGTTGTAAATCTTTAGACTGACCCGGCCATCTTCCTTCAATGCGTAACGAAGTGTCGTTGTTGGATTGAAGGGATTTGGATAGTTTTGAAGCAGTGAGTATTCACTTGGCAACACGTCATTCTTGGCTAACTCGACGGTTCCACTCGTGTCTTTGGGAGCTTCGTCAGCCAAGTTTACTGACGATTTGGATTTCGCCGCCGAAGTGACCTGTGGGGCACTGCTACTTGGGGTTTGAATTAGTGCCAACAACGCAGGATTAATTTTTGAATGAAAATTGCTCCCGGCCGCCGCATGAAAACCAGGCTCGAGTTTAATGCACGAACCGGCTTCAACAGAAATATCCCCTGAGGAGGTCACGTCAAACGTGAGGCTAGGCGATGACGATAGCTCAATCCGCGCTGAAGTTCCAGCCAATTGTGCAGTTGACAGTCCGACATATGATTTATGAGTGCTAAATACCATGTTTCTTGCGAAAACAAGATTTTCTGGGAGCAATTGCTTGTTGAGAAAGTCCCCCACATTAGTGAATTCCACGTGCCCTTCATTTTCATTTGCAAACCTCACAAAATCGAACGGACTCAACGATGGATTGCCATTTTCTTCGTCAACCAATGTACTGTAGACATTGATTTCGGGTGAATATGGAACTCCGTTCTCGTGACGAATATCTAATGCGCTCACCGTGGGAATAAAACAATGATTGTGGAACGCGGAATACGCGAAACCCAAGATTCCATCAAGATCCAATTTTTCTATGGAATTTCTGTAACCACCCGGCACATGATCATATGCAACAGATACATTTGAATAACCATTCCACGATTTATCCCAGTCTTCAGGGCCATGGATTATATTGTATGCCAGAGTCGTTTCAAACTTTCCATCAAAGGTTTGGATTTGAGACTCAGCTTTTTCGGCCCAGACGCTGAATTCAAGTCTTGATATGGCAGTTTTATAGCTGAGAAACCAAACAAAAAGGATATTGCCAAGATCATGAGTATCCATTTCAATCAGTTGATCTCCAGGTTCCATTCTTTGGGGTGGCCACAATCCAGTGGACATTTGGCTCAATCCAAAACCGTTTCCATTCGATATCCCAACCCTTTTTACCTCTTTTGGATACCCCAATGACAGTAGTTCTAAATCGTACAATTGATCATGAAGCGGGCTGGGACTGGCCACCACATTTGTGCTACCTGAAACATGATGAAATAACAACTGTTTGGGCGCAATTTTGTTTACATAGTCCCACCCATCCTTGGCATCTTGAAACAAACCTTGCCATTTCTTACCAGCGTTGTCATATACTTTATGACCAAAGTACTTCATGAACTGCTGCAGCCCAATCGGGATATTGGCACCTTGCTGAGGGGAGTCAAACGAAAACCATGTCTTGACGTTGTGATCAATGCCACTCTTTTCCAAATCTGCCAGGGCATAGCGGGTTACAACGCCTCCCATGCTGATTCCAATCAAGGTTATGCTTTCGTTACTTCCGTTACTCAAGAGGCTTTGGTTCACCATCGCCAAGGCAGATTCGAACATAAACGCATTACGTTGAACAAAGGTGGCTCCGTCCTTAAAATTGACAAAAATCATATCAAAACCGGCGAGTCTCAGCTGTTCCATTTTCTCATGTCCAAGCATGAGATAAAAACGTTTCCAATCGTACAGGTAGTTGTCACCGTCAATACCTTCTACAATTACCAGTGGATTTCTTATGTGATTTCCATGGCCGTAGCCGTAATAGATATACAGATCCCCTTCACCATAGTATTTGTGATCATCAGCTTCGTCTACTATTGGTGAGTAATAGGGTTTCGTTGCTGCAGCTGTCCATGTATCCTGAGGAATAAAAGAGCTGAAGGGTGGAAGAAATTGCTTAATACCCATCTTTGCATTGATGCTCAATAGGTTGGTAACCTCCGTTCCCTCCTCCCAAATTTTCCTGTACACCTGGTCTTTTTCTTGAAATTTAAGCGTCCATTGAGTCAAGTCAAACCCGAAAGGGACCTGAAAATCAACTGTAGTCGCCAGATGA
>JAGQYM010000140.1 GCA_020436085.1 Cyclobacteriaceae bacterium | reverse complement strand
TGAATCGACACAAATACCTAATGGGTTTACTGCAAAGCACTCGACTAAATGAGTGCCAGACCAGGCAGTTGTCTCAGGGTGGTTTAGTGTTCTGTGTTTAGTTATCTCGCCACGTCGTTTATCTGAGCTTAATTGATCAGAATTTTTGACCTTCCAAAAATATGTCATCGCATCGTCAATCCCGTCAATGATATGGAAGTAAAGTTTATTGCCAATCGGCTGATGGCTTCTGGATGCACGACGGCGTTCCTTGCGATTCGGGGTGGTCTCATCATAGGCAATCGCTAGTTTCCGATTGCTGCGATCAATGTGTACAGGGATGCCGTGATCAAACATGAACTTTTCATCTGGGTTACGGGCTGAAAACTTAGGTTCGAATACTGTTGCAATGTCGGTGGTTGGATCAATCTTTTCAAGAGCTATAAGTACGTTATCCCTCGAAGCAGTAATTTTAGATTTCTGTGCAGGAGTAAGTTGTGCCAAGTAGTCATCAATGTATTTATCTGCATTTGCACGATCTGGGATCTGATTAGCGTCCGCAATAGTATCGGGTAGATCTACGAAGAATCCAAAAATCGCATCGAATAAATCCTGATTGGAGTTTACTTGAAACATTTGAGTTATGACCTGTTCAAGATGGAATGATTTGAGCTTCAAGGTTTCGTCAGCATCTTTGAGGCGATTCTTCCAATCCTTTACGATTTTCACTGCTTTACGAAAATCACTATTATCAGTATTTACCTTTGTTGCGATTGAAATGTAGCCCCTTGGATCAGAGTTAATCCACCCCTCATCTTGGTTTGGGTCCCATTGAGCTCTATGGCGGACTTCGTGGTTTTTCTGCTTAATAACTTCGGGTACTTTGTAGGTTGGATCGCCAAACTCATTCGTTGAGAATGTGTATGCTGGTACAATGTCTACAGAGAATACTGGATTGTCACTTGAGTCTTTGTACTCTATCGTTACCGAGTGTGTTTGTAGGGAAACAGTTGCCCTGTATTGTGTTGGGTTCGAATATTTCTGAAGGATGTCGGAATATAGTTGCTTGAGCGTGGTCTCGGGATTGTGGTTGTTTTGGTGCCATTGACCCAAGATGTAGAGGACATCAAGATCGTGGAGTGGAGTAATAGCGGTTCTGCGAGGGTATGACCCTATTTGGATGCAATTTGAAATTCCAAGGAGATCGTTAATTGATTGGTAAATTTTTGAAATCAGATCCTGTTCAACAGAAGTCGGAGAGAGTGTTCTTGCGTGACTACGCAATGCGGCGTTTAGCTCACCTCTTGTCATAGCTAGTGCTCAATAGAGTTATTAGTATGTCATTAATCAGGCGACCGCGGAAATTTACCAAAACAGAGTGTGGTTCATCGTTGATGAGTTTCATCACATCGTCTGGAACACGATTGGTCGGCGAGAAATCAGGAAAATACACAACCATACCAGCACTAGACTTTTTATTTCTGATGATAGTCTTCATGTTCTTGTCAGTGAATGAACCGTAATCAACAAGCAACAGGTTGCTTTCTTTTACCTTGGCTAATCCTTTGCTGGTGACGTGATCGATATTCTTTGCTCTGAAGACACCCGATGACACTAAGTCATCACGGATTGATGCGAAGTTGTCGCTATCCGCAAGTACGGTGATCTTTCTGCGCCACCTTCCAAGGCCGAGACGGTAAAGGAGTGGGCTAATGCCTAAGATCCCGGAGATAACTGCACTGAAAAATGCCAAGACTGCAATCAAAGTCGTGATCAGTCCGACTAATTCGAGAAACGCTTTTATCGCTTCCACGATATGCCGTTCATTTTAGTGTTTGTTACCCCAGTAGTCATAAGCTCATTATATCACAAAGTTGGCACTCTCAATGTCTAAGTGCTAATGCTTAAATTGAACTACCTGTTGGCGCTAGTGCGCTTCACAGAGCAGGACATACAAAGAGGCTTGAGATTGCTGATTTCGTTATTCTTGGGATTGCCGTCGATGTGGTAAACGTATAGGTCTTTACCGTATTTTTCAAAGTGGTCAGTCTGAGAAATACCGCATTCTTCGCACTGATGATTTGCTTTCTCAAGTGCTAGGTTTCGGTTGCCATCGTATTTGTATTGGTTGTGCTTTAGTTTCATTCTTTCAATAACTTCAGGCCGCTTCACATACTCGAGTGAATATTGTCTTTGCTGTTCGCGAAGTTTGTCTACGTTGTTCTCGCGGTACTTGTTTTGCCGTTCTTTCCATTGGTCTGACTTCCAGTAGCAATCTTCACAGAATCCATAAACTTTGTGCTTCTTATCTGTGGTGCCGCACATTCGACACT
>JAGQYM010000013.1 GCA_020436085.1 Cyclobacteriaceae bacterium | reverse complement strand
ATTCAACACAGCCACGGCAAGAACTTCAATGATTTTATCAACGAGTATCGCATCACTGAGATTTGTGAACGACTGGAAAAGGATACTAAATACACCATTGAAGCGATTGCCAGCGAGGTCGGTCTTAGCAGCAACTCTACATTCTATGAAGCCTTCCGCAAGGTGATGAATTGTACGCCAGCCGAATACAGAAAGCGGCTTCAAAATGGTGATGCACCAACCCAGAATTCAGGCCTGAGGTCTGTAACATCGGGGATGCCAGCGTAAATATTTCTCGTTCTGACTCCAGAATGTTGAAATCCGAAGGAGAGTCAGGTGGAACTCGTGTAAAAAGGAAAACGCGGGACCTGGTGGTACGTTGATTCATCCGAATCAATTAACCTCATCCAATGCTTAGGAACTTACTGCTCACGAGTCTCAGGGGCTTTAAAAAGAATAGCTACTACACCTTCGTCAATACATTAGGCCTTGGGATCGGGATGGCCTGCTTCATCCTTCTCATTCACTACATTTCGTTTGAGCGGAGTTACGATTCATTTCATGAGAACAAGAATGAGGTTTACCGGATTGCGAGCCGCAAGATTCAAAATGGCGTTGAGCAAAACCCGCGCGCACAAGCCCCAGTTATCTTAAAGGGAACAGTATTGGCAGGAGTGCCAGAAGTGGAGTCCGCTTTTAGAATTCACCCGTTGGATGCGAAGAAGGTAACACTCCGGAGAGAAGTTGATGGCGAATACATCGACCAGGTCGAACATAACGTCTATCATGGAGAGTCTGATTTTTTTAATGTTTTAGATTTTGAACTGATTAAGTCAACAGGTCCTGATCTGCTGGATAGACCTTACACAGTAGTGCTTTCCGAATCGATGGCCAGTAAACTGTTTGGCGACATTGATCCGGTTGGAAAGTCGATCCGGATTATCGAAGACTTTGACGATCTCTATCTCATTACGGGTGTGATGAAGGACTTGCCGGTTAACACGCACTTTAACTTTAATCTGCTCATTTCCTTTGAAACATTTCGCGCGCAGCATCCCAACTGGAGATGGACAGCGTGGGACTGGGATTATTTTTTTACTTATGTGAAACTAAGACAAGGTTCAAACGCTGTTGAAGTTCAGGAGAAAATTCAAGCGTTAGCTAATCAAGTTGGTAAACCACAATTTGATAGCAGAAATTATGAAATGCAGTTTACGCTGCAGCCTTTGCCTTCCATTCATTTGAATTCACACCTCGAAGGAGAGTTTGAAGTGAATGGTGAAGGTACTTATCTGAATTATCTTTATGGAGCAGCGTTCGCAGTTCTTTTATTAGCCTGGATTAACTTCATAAACCTATCGGTAGCCAGAACGATGCAACGCGCTGCTGAAGTTGGGATCAGGTCGAGTTTTGGAGCCAACAAATGGCATCTTGCTGCACAGCTTGTTACAGAATCCTTAACGCTACATTTTATTGCAGCCTTTATTGGCATTACGCTTATCGTGCTGGGCATGGCTGTGCTTCCAGCGTGGTTGGGTATTAGCTTGTCGGCAGACCTGTTTGACTCCACTGTTGTTTGGAAGCTTCTGTTTTCAACATGGGCTGTTGGCGCGATTATCACGATTGTTTATCCGATCATCCTTGCCTGGAGGTTTCAGCCGAGGAATGTACTCCGTGGAAAGCTCGAGAGTTCAAAATATGGTGCCGGTCTTTGGCGATGGTTGGTCGTTACCCAATATTCTTTGTCGTTGATTTTGATAATCCTCACCATGGTGGTGACCACTCAATTGGATTACCTCAAGGAGAGAGATCTTGGAATTTCGTTGTCACAGACATTGAGCATTTATACACCCAACATTAAGGATCGACAGTATTGGAATAAGGTTGACCAGATCAGATCCAGTGTAAAAGAAATTCCTGGAGTGACGCACATGACCAGTCATTCCTATCTGCCGGGAGAAAACCTGAGGCATGTTGAATTGGTGCAGCGTGAGGGCGGAGACAGGAGTGAAGCGGTGATCATGAAGTATTTGCCCGTTGACTATGAGTACTTTTCCACATTTGATATTGATCTGATTGCAGGGAGAGATTTTACTGTTGGAGATGTAAACAGGGCTGATACTGCACAATTGGTTGGGGATCTCGTACTCAACGAAGCTGCGATCAGAGCGCTTGGATTTGAGAATCCGGAAGCGGCAGTCGCGCAGCCTATCGAGTTACTTCATTCCTTCGGGCCCGTGTCACATGTGAGTATTCGAGGAGTGGTGAGTGACTTTGATCAGCTTGCGTTGGATGGAACAAAATTTCCGATGGCGTTTGTACTCACACGAGAGGGGTATTGGTGGAGTGACTCTGAATTTCTCAGCTTTCGCCTTGAGTCATCTGACTATCAAAATTTGGTTTCTAAAATCGAAAGTGTCTACCGTGAAGAATTTCCTGAAGAATCGTTTCAATACTTTTTTGTAGATGACTATTTCAATCAAGCTTATCAGTCGCATGTGTCGTTTGGTAATCAGGTGGCTTTGTTTTCCGCAGTTGCTACCGTTCTGGCTTTATTCGGGCTTGTGGGTATTTCGATGCACACAGTAAACAAGAAGTTAAAGGAGATTGCAGTGCGGAAAGTGCACGGAGCTTCGGTCTCTCAGATTTTTGGTCGGTTGGCGGGACAGATTATGGTGCTTGTAGTGGGGGGATTTCTGGTTGCAGTTCCACTTTCGTTCTGGTTTTCCAGACAATGGTTGGATGGCTTTCAGGATAGAACGAATATCGACTGGTTGACGTTTGCGATTCCGTTGATCTGGGTAGTTGCAGTCTCACTGATTGCGGTTTTTTACAACACCATCAAGGCAGCGTTTACGAATCCTGTGGAGACACTAAGAAACGAATAGATCAAATTTTTAGAAAATCCTCTTTCAGCACCCGATCAAGTGTCGACAAAAGGAAGTCAGCGTCATTGCTCTCGAACACCATGGGGGGTTTTATCTTAAGAACGTTTTCGTAGGGGCCGTCTGTGCTCATGAGGATTCCCAGCTCTCGCATTCGATTGGCGAGGTAAGATGCCTGCTTTGTGCCAGGTGTTTTATTCTTATCTAATACCAACTCGATACCGAGGAAAAGGCCCATACCTCTCACGTCCCCGATAATGGTATGTTGCTTTTTTAGCTTATTAAGTTCATCGGTGAGATATGTGCCAGCGGTGACTGCATTAGCTTGCTGGCCTTCATCTTTGATGACCTTGAGTACTTCAAGGCCGATGGCACTTGACACAGGATTGCCTCCAAACGTATTGAAGTATTCCATTCCGTTGGCAAAAGCGTCAGCGATCGACCTTGTTGTGACGACTACTCCAAGCGGGTGTCCGTTGCCGATGGGTTTACCAATCGTCACTATATCGGGTGTAACGCCCTGTGTTTCAAAAGCCCAAAAATGCGTTCCCACTCGGCCGCAGCCTGTTTGCACTTCGTCTGCAATACACACACCACCGGCAGCCCGGACCGTTCTGTAGGCTTCCTTCAGATAACTCTCGGGCAGCACAACCTGGCCGCCACAACTCAAAATTGACTCACAGATGAAGGCTGCTGGAGCAGTGCCCTTGGCCTTCATGGTCTTGATCGCGTCATCTATGTGTACAGCATACTTTTTGCCTGCATCTGGCTCGGAAGCATATTTTCCGCGATAGATGTCTGGAATTGGTACAACATGGATGTGATCAGAGGGGCCTTTTCCACCTTTGCCGTCAAACTTGTACGAACTAATTTCTACACATGCGTTCGTATTACCATGGTACCCAACCTCGACTACGATCATGTCTTTTCGGTTGGTGTAAGTCTTTGCCATACGAAGCGCGAGTTCGTTGGCCTCGCTGCCTGAGTTGACCAGGTAGGCAACACTCAACTCGTCTGGAAATGTCTTTAGTAACTCTTCGGTAAACTCAATGACATTCTTGTGAAGATATCGAGTGTTGGTATTGAGCACAGCCATCTGCCGTTGACCCGCTGCGACCACACGCGGATGTTCATGACCGACATGAGCAACGTTGTTGACCGTATCCAAATATTTTCTGCCTGTAGCATCATATAGATGTTGGCGAAAGCCGCGCACCATTTGGAGAGGCCTTTGGTAGGAGAGACTCAGGTTCTTTCCCAGATGTTTGCTTCTGGATTGACGGAGTTCATGCTCTCCACGAGGTTCTGTTACTGATGATGGCTTGCTTGCAATTAGCCACCATGGATCGGGGCAGATGCTTGTCCAAATTTCTTTCACTGATGGGCGTGCTACTCCCGGAAAGTCAACTTCGTTGTCAAGCAGGTCGAGCATAATCTGGAAGTGCAAGTGAGGAGACCAGCCACCGTTTTCATGAAGGTCACCAAGTGTGGCGATAGGGGAGCCAGCTGTCAACTTATCACCAGGCTTTAGTTTTTTGATCGACTGCCGGCTGAGGTGCCCATAAAGGGTATAAAATGTTAACTCAGGTAAAATATCATGTTTTAGGATAACAGTGGGGCCATAGTTTCGATCGCCCGCATTGTCGGAAGCACTTACAACTTCACCATCAATCGGAGCAAAAACTGTTTCACCCGCAGGTAAAAACAGGTCGAGACCGATGTGAACGGTGCGCCACTCCGGTCCTTCATTACCCTCGAAGTTGAACTCTTGCGATGTGTAAAAAGGACGTGGTTCATTGTACTTTCCAATCGCAAGTTTCTTTCCGGATGAATTGATCAGCTCAGCAATTTTATAATGCAATCTCTGGCTGTCAAGCACCGTATTCTGGTCACCCAGGTCGAGGCTCCCAACTGACAAATCAAGCGAGTGACTTTCATTTACCGGATCGTTTTTTACGAGTTGATGGAGCGAAGCGGTTGAAGCCCATTGTGTGAATCGTTGATGGCTCGGATGAGCAGCTAAACCACATGCATTGCGAAAAGTGAAGTATGCGAGCGAAGGAGAGATGCCCTTCATTTTTTCAAGCAAATCCCAGGCACCCTGATCGCTAATTTGTAGATAGATGTTGTCTGGTTCTTCTTCGCGATTGATTTCTGAACATACTACACTGATCTGGAGACGAGCTGCTGTTAGAGAGAACAGCGCCTTCAACTCTTCATCCTGAAGTGGGAAGATTTCATGGTATCCCTTTACGATATGAAACGCAGCGCCTAGGGGATCGGGCTTGTGCATGAGTCCATAAGCCATTGCGATCGCGAGATCATTTACTGTGTGCGAGTAAACAGCATCACCAAAGTCGATGACTGAAGGAATAACGGGATCGATAGGATCATGGCTGACCAGTACATTATAATCGTTTGCGTCATTGTAGATGACGCTCTTTCTGAGGGAAGACTCAATGGGCAAAACCCATTGACGGTGCAGCAAAAGGAAATGATTTAATAAGTCCTTTCTTGCGTTGTCTTTCATCTTCGCTACGTGCGGCTCAATCCACTTCAGTCGGGCGACATCCCACTTGATAAATCGGTCAGATGCCGGATGGCTGAAGTCCTGAAGGGCTTTGCTCAGGCTGCCCACAAGGCTGCCTAATTGCCTGAGTACGTGTGTAGAATGTGGATTTACTTTAGCTAAAGGTCGACCTTCCACCCAGGTCAGTAATCTGATAAATCGGCTACGATCGCCTTCCTTAATTGTTAAAATCGGATTGCCGGTTATACTATTAACAACCTTTGGAATATCAAGCCCCAAGCCAGCGGTATTCAGGTGCTTCATCAGTGCGTTTTGAAACTCCAGGTTCTCAAGCTTCTCGTTGCTGTTGGCGATCTTGAAGGTGTATTGTCCGCCATCAGAAGCTTCTAGCCTGTAGTTCAGGTCTATTTCACCTGGTAGCGGAGTTAGTTCTCCCTGCAAGCTGAAGTGTGTTCTAATTAAGTGTGCAGCATCTTCGGGGGAATAGGTCATGATCAGGTTGGGTGAACTTTCAAAGTTAAAACCAAAATCGATGACGCCATGCTGATCTATGGTTTAAACTAAATCGAAATCCTCGTGTTACCTGATCTGTAACTTCCTGCGAAAATCTTCGTACACGGACATATTGGACTAGAATGAAGCCGCCTCAACTTCAATAGATAGTTCGTAATTACCCGTATTAATTAAAGGACGTTTGAACCTTATCATTCCATGATGAAAAGCAAAATTCTATTGATTGCCGGCCTTTGTTTGTCGTTCGCAGCCTTCTCACAATCGAAGAAGGCATATGAATATACAGTTGATCTAACGCGTGTGGTGGATGATAAGCTATACGTTGAAATGTCTCCGCCTTCGCTTACTCAGGATGAGATCACCTTTTACCTTCCGAAGATCATTCCGGGAACTTATGCAGTTCAGGATTATGGCCGGTTCGTATCAGACTTTAAGGCACTGGATAAAAAAGGGAATCCGCTTCCCGTTGAGAAGCTGGAGACTAATGCATGGAAAATAAAAAGCGCCAAAAAACTGAACAAGATCAGCTATTGGATTGAGGATACTTTCGATACTCAGTTGGCAGGGCCGGACGTCTTTTGGCCAGCGGGCACCAACATTGAAGAGAACAAAAACTATGTTCTGAACCCCAGTGGTTTTTTTGGATACTTTGACCAAATGAAACAGACGCCTTTCCGTTTCAATATTGTAAGGCAAAAAGATTTCTATGGCTCAACAGGATTAATACCGGAGAAATCGAATGAGCCGCTGTCAAATTTGAAGTTGGAGGCTAAACCTGGACCAGACAAAAGGGTAGATGTATTTATGGCGGAGGACTTCGATCGTTTGGCTGACTCTCCTTTGATGTATGCAAAAACTGATACCGCGGTTATCAAGGTTGCCAACACCGAAGTATTGATCGGGTCTTATTCTCCTAACGGTGTAATCTCCGCTAAGGAGATTGCCAATAGCGTGAAGGAGGTTTTGATGGCACAGAAAGAATATCTTGGCGGCACGCTGCCGGTTGAGAAGTATGCCTTCATTTTTTACTTCACAGATCAACCGGTGACTTCATACGGAGCACTGGAGCATTCTTATTCATCATTCTATTACATGCCGGAGAGATCTATCGATCGTATGAAGCAGAATCTTCGCGATTTTGCAGCTCATGAGTTTTTTCACATCGTGACTCCACTTACTATTCATTCGGAGGAAATAGGGCATTTTGATTTTAACGATCCAAAGATGTCTCAACACTTGTGGTTGTATGAAGGAGTTACTGAATATTTCTCTGGTAACATGCAGGTGAAGTATGAATTGATCACGCCAGATCAGTATTTGGGAATTTTGCGCCAGAAGTTGCTCATCGCAGATGGGTTTAAGGATGATCTCCCTTTTACGGAGTTTAGCGAGCACGTACTCGATAAGTATGGAGACCAGTTTTATAATGTTTATCAAAAGGGTGCCATCATCGGAATGTGTCTTGACATCAAGCTACGTAAGCTGTCCGACAGCAAATACGGACTTCAGGATTTGATCGCAGACTTGTCGAAGAAATATGGAAAGTATAAATCGTTTAATGATGATCAACTGTTTACAGAAATTGGGCAGTTGACCTATCCGGAAATTGAAGAGTTCCTTCGGACGTATGTTGCCGGTTCGGCATCGCTACCGCTGGAGTCGATATTCAAAGATGTAGGAGTGAAATATGAAAAGGATGTGGCTCAAAAAGATGTGAGCCTGGGGTTTGATAATAGCAACGTTACGGTCACTCAATACAACGAAACACCAATGATTACCTTTCAAAATACGGATCGTATGAATGCACAGGGCAAGGCACTTGGTCTGAAAAATGGAGACATGCTCGTGAAGGTTAATGATGAAAAGCTACCTGCATTAGGTCCAGAGTTCAGTGAGTTCATTTCTACCCATAAGGCTGCGATGAAAGAAGGAGGTACAATATCCTATACTGTACTTAGGAAATCAGAATCCGGTGACTATGCAGAGGTTAGACTTGAGGCTCCAGTGAAAGTCATAGAAGTACATAAACGCCATCAACTTTCATTTGATGAGAATGCAACCGCAGACCAGCTGAAGCTTAGAAAAGCGTGGCTGGTTCCTGCTGAGTAATCGCTAAGAAGAAAGTTCGGCTTCAGCCTCCATTTCAATCAGGTACTCATCGCCAATGAGATTAGCATTGATCAGTGTATTGGCAGGCTGAATGTTTTTGAAGCGTTCACCATGGGCACGGGCGATTGGTTCCCAGTTGGCTACGTCACTCACATAAATGCGTGTTCGTACTACATCGTCCAGTGTGCCACCGAGTGACTGCAATGCTCCTTCAATTTTATCAATCACAAAATGCATTTGTGCAGCGGGATCTTTTCCTCCAATTGCTTTGTCTCCATGTGTTGCGGTAGTTCCGGAGACCAGGATTCGATTTCCCTTTCTGACGGCTCTTGAGAACCCTGCCATATCTTCCCAAACGGTTCCACTCAGTGCTTTGATCTTTCCTGTTGAATCAGTGACCGTTGGAAACGGTGGAGGAATGTTGTCGACATGATGGCTTAAATCTCCAGATGCAGTCAGGTAAGGTGGCTTTCGATATTCATCTCCACAATCTCCAGGAATTGCACTGAACGCAGAGATCGCTTCTTTTATTTTGTTGGTGCTTGCTGAGTCGAGTGAGAACTCAAGTAGCTTTTTGTTTTCATCAATGTGGTCGCTCAAGCCGGGGCGAGCACCAATGATGACTGCGCCAACTGCTGGATCTTCAAGTATAAACCGACTTGCGATAAGTGGTATGGTAAGGTCATATTTTTTTGCGACTGAATCCAGTGCGCTAAGCAAAGACTGAAACAGATCCCATCCACCGGCAAAATCGATGAACCTTTTGTATTTCATCTGCGACCATGATAATGATTCGGTGATTTCAGGCTCAGGTTTGCCAAGCCATTTTTCAGAAAGAAACCCACCGGCAATGGTGCCGAACGCCAGTATCTTCACATTGTGAGAAAGGCAGAACTCACGCATCGACTGAGAGGCACGCTGATCCAACAGTGAATAGCAGACCTGATTAGATATGATGTCGATGCCGGATGTTATGGCGATTCGAAGGTGTGCGGTGTCGAAGTTGGTAACGCCCAGGTTTTTGATCTTGCCGCTTGCCTTCAATTCCTCAAGCCAGAAGAGGCAATCGAGCCAGGTAGGATCGGCATAATTCCAGGCATGGAACTGAAGGAGATCCAGGGATGAAGCTTGCATTCTGGTAAGTGATCGATCAACAGCATCAATCACATCCTGCTTTGAAACTTTACCGGGCTTAGGTACCCATTTGGTTAACAGCTGAATTGGGGCAGCCTTGTATTGGTTGGCAAACAAGCCAGCGATCTCCTCTGCAGACCCATAGTGGTCGGCCATGTCAAATGTGGTGAACCCAGCATCAGCATAGGCGCTCATACCTGTAGCCATCTTATTCTGATCGACCGATTTCCCATCTCTTTCCAAATCAGCTACTTGCCAAAGCCCTGTAATTACTTTTGACACTTTGAGTGAGGAAGAAAGAGAAGTCCACTTTTCAGTCGAGGGCATATGTTTATCTTTACGCAGGGGTTAAAAATACCCTCTGAGGGGTTCAAAACCTCATTTTACTATCTAAAATATCTGTAAATGAAGCCAGTAGACATCAAGGAGAAATTCTCACTCTTTTCTGAAACGTGGACACCAAAGCTTATCGGTGAACTCAATGGACAGTATGTAAAACTGGCTAAAGTAAAAGATGAATTCGTGTGGCATAGTCACGAAAATGAGGACGAGTTGTTCATGATTTTTAAAGGAACACTTTATATGGATTTCCGTGATCGCACTGAAGTGGTGAAAGAGGGACAAATGATTATCGTGCCGAAGGGTGTTGAGCACAACCCCAGAACCAATGGGGAGGAAGTATGGGTGCTCTTGTTTGAACCCAAAGACACTGCTCATACGGGAGCAGTAGAACACGAGAAGACGGTACACGATCAGAAGTGGATCTAAGTAAGTTGACTGACTTGGCTATTCTGGTGGAAGGTTGTTAAAAAGGGAGTTGACATCGACTCCGGTTTGAGTTAGCTGCTTTCTCTCTTTAAAGTAGATGAAGCTGGCTATACTCATCACGATCAGCCAGACAGGCGTGGAGTGGAAATACCATGCATCGACTTCGCTTCTAAGGTCTTTGGCAATATGCACCACGAGGAAAACGGACAGTAGCAATACACCGAAAACAGAGAAGCACAATTGAGCAGATCGATTTTTGAACACGGTGATTGATGACGCGATAGAGGGATTCCGTTTGGGTAAAATGATTACCGTCAAACACATCAACAAGAAATTCACGAGCATTGAAGTGACCATGATGTCGATGCCGAGGAAGAAGTCACCCGCGAAATGACTTCCAAGTATCCCGATTGACGCCATCAGGCCGCTGGCGACAATTGCATTTTTTGGTGTTTTCCATTTGGTGTCCACTTTGGCAATTGACCTGGGAAAAATTCCGTCTTCCGCCCACGCAAACATAAGACGTGAGACTGATAGAATCATCGCGGGTAAATCATTGAGCAGTGCTATCGCTGCTCCGACCACGATAGCAATCGCCAGACTTGAAGGGAGAAAATAACCAAGGATACCGGCAGCGGTAATGTCTTGTTGCATAGCCTGTGCTGCAACGAACTGCCAGGGTACAGCATGATAAACAGAACTTGTAAAGAGAAAGTAAAAACATCCTACCGAAAGGATTGCAATCAGAATGGCAAGGGGTAGGTTGCGGGTTGGATTTTTTGCTTCGCCTCCTGCCTGAGCAATGGAATCAAAGCCAATAAAACTTGAGAAGAGCAGAGCAGCGGCTGCAAAGAAAACCGGCCATTGAAATTTCGCAGGTTCAAGAGAGACATTGATACCGTGTTCACGTGTCATTACATTGATAAATTCTTCTTGCGTGAAAACGAAGCCACTGACTATTACAATTGCGCCAAGCGCAAACATTAAGATCATCAATGGAATTACAGTTCGCTCATAGGTGGTGACTCCTCTTAAGTTGATGTAAACGAATGTCCACAAAAGCAGGAGTGCCAAGCTCACCCTTACTATTCCCATCTCCAACACTCCGGCAATTTGAGGAGCGTCAACCTGGCTTGCGATATCTCTGAAGAAGGGAATAATGACATATGAAATAACCCCGATTGCAATCGACAATCCGAACCACTGAGAGAAACTGGCAACGAAACCGAGGTAGGGTGATAGGCCACGACTTGCATAGATGTAACTGCCGCCTGCTCTCGGCATGGCCGATGCCAGTGTGCTGTAGCTGAATGCGGCCATAAGAGCTGGTATAGCAGCAAACAGAAAAGCTGGCAGCACGTAGGGGCCAATTCCGGGAACATTTTTTTGAATCATAAAAGGAACAACATAGATCGATGCGCCCAACATCGAACATATGCCCGTAGATGCCAGGCCGAGAAGACTAAGGTGACGGGTCAGGCTGACTTTGCTCAAGTTATCTTTTAGGTTGATTCTTTATATTTATGAGGATGATCGGCTAAAGATAAACACAATTGTCGATCGCGATGTGATAATGAGTGAAAGCGTAAAATCATTTTTGCTTGCAGCAACATTCCTTCTGACCAGCGTTCTGGTGGGTACCCTTGGCTACATGATCATTGAGGGGTACAACGGGCTGGATGCATTTTATATGACGATGCTTATCGTTTCATCTGTCGGGTTTGGCGAAGTGCTACCCCTTAGTGATGCAGGAAAGATTTTTACGAGCGTGTACATGGTGCTTAATCTTGGAATCTTCGCTTACATCGTGTCGGTGATTAGCCGGTATATTTTTGAAGGTGAGTTCAGGAAAATATTTACTACTTTAATATTCAACAAAAAGACCAGGAAATTGGACAATCATATAATCGTGGTAGGCTATGGCCGCACTGGCGCAAAGACTTGTGATGAACTGAAGAAGAGTGACAAGAAATTTGTACTGGTCGAAAATAAGGAAGCGGCATTAAAGTACGTGCCGGAGAAGCCAGGCTTTGAGGTGATTACCGATGATGCTACCGAAGAAGAGGTATTAATTCGGGCTGGTATCAAATCGGCAAAATCGATTATCATCACATTGCCCAACGATGCGGATAACATGCTAATCTGCATAACGGCAAAGGGTTTAAATCCCAATGTGAATATCATCGCCCGTGCTTCCAATGAGGGAGCAGAAAAGAAATTGTACCGTGCCGGAGCCAACAAAGTAGTAAAGCCATTTGCCATTGGTGGAATTCATATGGCTCACCTGATCACACAGCCGCATGTGATCGAATTTCTCGAGATCCTTACGGGAATGACTAAACAGGATCTCAAGCTCGAAGAATTCAAGTTCAACGAGTTGAAAGAAGAGTACAGGAATAAGACCATCAAGGAACTTGATATTCGCAAGAATACCGGAGCAACTGTGCTGGGAATTAAGGACCCTGCCGAAGGATTTATCTTTGACCCGAATAGCGACACCGTGGTTGAGAACGGTGACGTCCTGATCATCCTCGGATCGGAAGACCACATCGATAGGTTCAAGATGTACTGTGTGTAATTTTTCTTTGATTGTTGCCATAAGTAGCTGAGATTACCGCATTAATTCAGCTGGCTATGCGCTTCAAACACCTCATCTCGTTCTTTTTACTTGTTCCATTTATTGGTAATGCTCAGATTCCTTCCCCTACAGAAACGTTGGGCTTTGAAGTGGGATCTGATTTTCATCTTGCTACTTATGAACAAAGCGTAGCGTATCTCAGGAAGCTGGAGGTGGCAAGTGACATCCTGAAAGTGGTTCACATCGGAAAGACATCGGAGGGACGCGACTGGTATTTTGCATTGATCTCTTCGAAGGAAAACCTTGCGAACATTGACAAGATCAAAGAGATCACCAAGCGACTTGCTCACCCTGACAATCTCACCGTAGAAGAAGCAAAACAACTGGCCAATCAAGGAAAACCAATCGTACACATTGATGGCGGTCTGCATGCAACGGAGGTGGCTGGTCCGAACCACACGATATCACTTATCTATGATATTGTAAGACAAGCTGAAACTCCCAAGATCAAGAACATACTTGACAACGTGGTGCTAATGCTGTGGCCAACAATCAATCCTGACGGGATGACGATGGTAGCAGACTGGTATCATTCCAATGTCGGTACACCTTATGAGATTGCGCCCATACCTAAGTTGTATCAAAAGTATGTGGGCCATGATAACAACAGAGATGCGTATGCATTGAATACGATAGAATCGAGAGTGATGGAAAGAACCTGGCGCGAATGGGAACCGAATATCATTTATGTACATCACCAGTCTTCACCTTTCCCTACACGCATTTGGCTTCCACCTTTTGCAGAACCTATTACACCTCAAACACCGCCAATCATTGCGCGTGAGGTAAATATGATTGGAATGGCCATTGCTCAAGCGCTAGAGATTAATAATCAACCAGGCGCTACTCACATGGGTACCGGATTTGATGCGTGGTATCCAGGCTACATCGACTACTTGCCAGTGTTGCAGAACACACCATCATATTGGACGGAGACATCTTTGTACAGGTATGCTACTCCGCATTTTTACACCATTGATGATTATCCAAAAGACAAAACAGACTTGCGTGCAGAGGCGTTGTACCTAAGTCCGTGGAAAGGAGGCTGGTGGCGGATCAGCGATGCGATGGGTTATATGAAGACTGCATCCATTGCAACGCTCGACTATGCTGCCAAGTTTGGCTATGAGCTTCTTTACGGCAGGTATCAGTCGGCAGTGCAAGTGAAGGAGCGTTACACCAAAGAACCTCCTTTTGCATATATCATCCCTCAGCAGCAGTCTGACCCGATGGCTGCGGTTGAGATGTTGAGACGTTTAGCTTTCAACGGTGTGAAGGTTGGTCAACTGAATAAATCAGTTTCAGTAAACGACATGACTTTTGGTAAGGGGACGTGGATCATCTCAATGGAACAGGAATATGCGGAGCTGGTAAGGCAGGTTTTTGATCGTCAAGCTTATCCTGACTTAAGAGAATATCCTGAGGGGCCTCCTGAACAACCTTATGATGCTGCAGGATGGACCATGCCGCTGCAGTATGACGTGCGCACTATTGCTATCGGCTCGCCTTTGTCCGATGATATCAAAAATGCCATTGATCCAATAAAAGCCGCAACTGCTGATTGGAAAAAGGGAGATGAAGATGCATATCCAGGTGATTTTGTTCCAGGTGTTGGATTTAATACAAACGCTGTCGCTGCTGGAATTTTGGCGCCAGCAGGAAGAGCGACAGGAAGTGGTTCTAATTTGATGGTTGATCCGAAAGAGAATAATTCTTTCCGTGTCGTTAACAACGCATTGAAAGCCGGAGGCAGTGTGAGGGCATCTAATGGAAAATACATTGTCTCTGGTGTTGTGCGATCAAGTCTTGAGACATGGGTGAGAGACTACTCCATTAACGCGCAGTGGACAAGCAGCAGTGGTGGCACAACCGTTCGACCAAAAATAGGACTGTATCGCCCATGGAGGCCAAGCATGGATGAGGGATGGACGCGATGGCTGTTGGAATGTTTTGGTTTCACTTACACCAACCTTACGAATGCCGACATGGCTGCGGGTGATTTGAATACGAGATTCGATGTGATTGTTTTGCCTGCGGATCGACAATCAATACTAAAAGAAGGATTTAAGAAAGGATCTGTGCCGCCACGATATGAAGGTGGATTGGAAGGAGAAGGAATCCAACAGCTGGAAGCATTTGTGAGAAATGGAGGAACGTTAGTTTGCCTGAATGAAGCCAGTGACTTTGCGATTGACGAACTGCATTTGCCAGTGAAGAATGTTGTCAAAGGTGTTAATCGAAAGGAGTTCTTTACTGGAGGCTCAATACTTGAGGTTGAGGTAAATACGGAACATCCTGTGATGGCAGGAATGAAAGACAGAGCGAATGTATTCGTGTACAACAGCCCTGTATTCACTTCGTTGCCAGGTTTTGAAGGTGAGGCGTTGGCGAAGTACAAGGATCAAGGCTCTCCATTACTATCAGGTTATTTGTTAGGAGAGAAGCACATCAACGGATTTGCAGCGGGCATGGATGTGAAGTATGGACAAGGTCATGTTGTGTTAATGGGATTTCGTCCACAATGGAGAGGGCAGCCCTATGGCACATTCAAGATCTTGTTTAATGCTTTGATGTATGGTGGATCGTATGCGAAATCGCAAGTGGCAAAAAGTACATTCTGGAAGGCACCGGCCTCGACAGGCGAAAAAGCAACAAAGTAGATAGCTTATCATTCATTTGATGGGTTACACCATCTTCCGGTATGCAGAGTTCCGCCATCTCTGTTATTTTTGAATGATGGAATCAGTGCAACTTGACTTCTGGAACATTATTTTCCTTGTAGCGGGAGGTCAGGGAATTTTCCTTGCGGCACTGCTGGCACTGAGTAACGGTAAAAACAAAAATGCCAACATCACCCTTGCAGTGTTTGTGTTATTATTTTCTCTCAACACGCTGGAAAACGTGGCCTTTTGGACACGCTATGAATTGGTGGAGCCGCACATATCAGGAGCGACAAGGAGTTTTGTGTTTTTGTTCGGACCGTTGTTGTTGCTTTATGCCAAACAATTGGTTGATGATAGTTTCAAGTTAACTGCACGCGATGTATGGCATCTGGTGCCTTTCGCAATCTATATTCTATTTCATTTGAATTTCTATTTCCTTGACGAGGAGTCGAAGCGGCAGGTGATTATCAATGGTGGCTATTCAAACCTTTGGTTTCGCCTGGTTTTTCAAGTCGGGGTTTGTCTTCATCTTGCATACTATAGTTTTCTGTTATTCAAGGTCGTAAAGTCAAGCCAGGACGATCAACATCTGTCTCTGATCACCAGCACTTTCTATGGGCTCTCTATTTATGCATTCATCTTCGCTGCTTATTACATTTTGATTTATGCAGTTGATTTCAAAATAGAGTATGACTATGTGTTATCATTGATTGGAACTGTTGGTATTTACCAGGTAGGATATGTTGCTTTTGTTCGACCAGAGTTATTGCACGGCTTTGTAAGAAGAGAACCTGGTGCGAAGAAATACGAGAAATCGGCATTGACCCGTGAAGAAGGTGAGCGGTATCAGACCGAGATTCTTCGTTTATTGCAAAAAGAAAAGATTCATCTTTCAACTGATCTGCGCCTTTCTGAATTGGCTGGTCGTCTTGGAATTTCTACCAATCATACTTCGCAAGTCATCAATGAATACTTTGGCAAAACCTTTCACGAACTTTTGACTGAGTATAGAATTCAGGAAGCGTTGAGTCGGTTGGATGATCCTGACAACAACGAGAAGCTTTTGTCTATCGCACTCAACTCTGGTTTTAACAACAGGACATCGTTTAACCAATTGTTTAAAAAGTATGTGGGGTGTTCTCCAGGAGAGTATAAAGAAAAAGTGAAGGTTTGAGAACACGATTTTGCGTAGCATTTATTCTTTTCTTTTCCAGCGCTGTTAGTGCACTGGCACAACAAAGTGAGATTGAGGCGCGGGTGTCCATTATGTACAGGCGCAATGGACAAACTGCTGAGTTCTTCGAAAATGTTAAATCTGGTGATGAAATTCATTATCCAAATCGAGGAATGATTCCCAACTACAGGGTGTTCTCTGTTTATCCTAAATCAAAAGGAGTGAAGGCTCGCGAGGTTTCTATTGAGAGTTATAAGGGAAAGAAGTTATTAACAAAGGTGGAACCGAGGCCGGACAACCTGGGAGACAGGATAACCTTTTATGACGGGTACATTAACGACAAAGAGAATAAGGTGAAGATTATCATTCAACTCGATGTTGATGGCAAAGCAGAAGAATGGTCGTTCGTTGTTTTGCTCGATAAAGTTTGATCACGAAGCCCTACATTTGCAGTCGTGAATGAGTTTCTCGATATACTTGCTTCCAGTGTTAAGGAAAATTCCTTTGTAAAGCTGACGCTGAGCAAACCAGCAAAAAAGCAATCAGATCTTAGAAATGTGTATGTAAAAGGTGTCACTCTAAAAGGTTTACCGCACTATTCGTTTACCTATCGCCATCAAACCAAAGACATCGTTAAAAATTTTCCGGAAGGTGACTGGCTTGAACAGCTAAAATCGTCCATGGGTGAGTTTCAAGTGGCTACACTGTGGACAACCGATGAGGAGATCACATTTCGGACTTCAAAAAAAGGAGTCACGCACCTTAGCAGAAAGAAGAGTGTCGGGCAGATTGTAAGTGATGTGCATGACCGGTCCAAACAATTGTTGGCCTCTCTTGATGAGAAGTATCTTCAACTTCTAGGAGTGTCAGATCGCGAGGGTAAGCTGATTCCACGCATGGCCGACAAATACCGACAGATCAATAAATATCTTGAGATTTTGGATGGGCTTGTTAGTGACAAAGAATGGAACGAGAAAATCAGGATCGTGGACATGGGTTCAGGTAAGGGATACCTCACGTTTGCATTGTATAGTCATCTGACACATGCTCTTAAGTACAATGTAGAGATGACGGGGGTGGAATTAAGAAAAGAGTTAGTGACTCTTTGCAACGAGATTGCCGGGCAGTGTAGCTTTCACGGTCTCAGCTTTGCGGAGAGTACCATTGAAGGATATGAGGGCGGAGCAACAGATATACTCATCGCATTGCATGCATGCGACACTGCGACTGATGATGCTATTGCGAAGGGAATTGAGTCTGGCGCCCAATTGATTGTTTGTGCGCCTTGCTGCCACAAGCAGATCAGGAAACAGCTTAAGGGGAAATCATTTGATAGTCCAGTACTGAAGTATGGTATTTACAAGGAGCGTTTTTTTGAAATGGTAACAGACACGCTAAGAGCTCTTTTTCTTGAGATGCATGGCTACAAAACAAATCTCTTCGAATTCATCTCGAGTGAGCACACCAATAAGAATATCATGCTGACGGCCGTGAAGTCGGATTCAGTTGATCGTGATCGTGCGTCCGTTAGATTTGATGAGTTGAAGAGAGAATATGGTATTGAATACCATTATCTCGAAAAGTTGATGTGAAGATGAGCTGATTTGTAAACCAGCCCATCATCAGATCATTTTATTACTTAATTCCGCGTTCGTCTTTTTGTTTTTGCACCATCGCTTCTACGTCTTTGAGAAGTTGCTTTGCATCATAGATGATGCCGTCTTTTATGGTGTACTTCACGCCACCTACGCGTTCTACTTTTCCGGTCTCGTCATTCAGGCGAGGGAACCCTGTTCCGTAGAGCACCTTGAGGTTTTCAATCGGGTTTTCATCTACGATCACGAGGTCGGCAAGCAAGTCGGGGCGTACGATTCCAAATTCGATCGGTTTGCCTTTTGGCTCGAAGATCGCTTCGGCAGCATGTAACGTAGCACCTCTGATTACTTCAAGAGGGTGGAAGCCAGCTTCCTGCAACAATTCCATTTCTTCTATCACACCAACACCGTATAGATTGTAAATGAATGACGCATCGTCACTTACTGTGACGCGGCCACCAGCATTTTTATAATCGTTAAGGAATGACATCCACACATGGTAGAAGTTTCTCCATGCTACTTCTTCCCATGTAGTCCAGTTGTAGAAATAGGATCCATGATTTTCACGGTTGGAGGTATAGAAATCTGCCAATGTTGGTAACACATATTTTTGCTGCCAGTCGGCTGTACGCTCGCGCATCACATCGCGTCCGGCCAAATAGGCAGTCATGGTTGGATCAATGATAAATTTGTGCTCCAGGAAAGTATTGATCAAATCATTCCATTGCTTGCTGCCGCGAGGATAGATCTTGTCCCACTGATAGGCCACCTGGCTGAATCTGTCTTGCTCGTCATCATAGATCATGTTTCTAGGCCAGGGTTGTACATCTGCATCCTTGTACAAGGACTCAAACAAACCATAAAAGTGTGTCAGGTTGTCGAGCCCCATTTCACATGCTTGTCTTGCGTTTACGCGACCCACCATCATCTGGTTGATGTGGGCTACTGATCCCATCTTTCTTTTGTGGCATTCATCTATGGCAGCTGCCATCACATCCGGATCAAGATTAAATATCTTAATACCCTCAACTCCTTTGGTGCTTGCCCATGCTACCCATTCTCTTGCTTTCGCTGGTGTAGTCATGGGGCCGCCTTTCCATTCAGCGCCAGTGCCAGGAACCTGGAAGTTTACAATTCTTGGCGCTACGATCTTGTTTTCAGCACTTCGTTTCTTTTCACTTTCTACCCAATTCAATTCGCCTGCAGGAACGCCACGAATGGTGGTGATGCCATGTCCCATCCAAAGTTTGTACGCGTATTCAGCTTCAGGCGCTTTGGGCACACCCCCCACGTGCACGTGGATGTTGATGAACCCAGGCATGACATAGGATCCGTGAGCATCTATTTCTTTCGTTCCTTTTGCGGGTCGACCTTTTGGGTCGATGGGAACGTGAGGAGTACCTACATGCACGATCTCTTTGATTTTATTTCCTTCGATCACGATATCGACCGGACCTGTTGGAGGCGCACCGGTTCCATCGATCAGAGTAGCTCCTCTAATGACAAGGCGATTAAATGGCCCTTCACCCTCACCGGCTTTGCGGTCAGGTGCAGGTTTAACTTGTGCTGATATCCAAAGTGGACAAGCTACAAGGAGTAAGAACAATCGTTTCATGATAATCAGGTTTAGGTAATTAAAAATAATTAAAAACGAAGCCTGAGCGCGAACGGGTTTATGAAAGGTTGAATTACCGTTTGAATAGTTTGCACAGGTTGTCTTTAACAATTCACGACTATCGATGTTATTGAGAAATTATAATCTTTCTGTATCCTTGTCGACCACATATTTTTTCCATGCAAAATATTCCCTCCAAGTTTACTGATGTTCCTGAACGACTCACGCAGGAGGAGTTGGAGAAGTCGGCCGGCCGATTTCACATCACGGCAGCCTGGGTTGCGGCTATTTTTGATCCGGTTTTTGCCATTACAGATTATATCAACATTCCGCAGGGGTGGAGTGTATTGTTGATCATCAGACTTTGTGTATCAGCCATTACTATTTTGACGATTGTCATTCACAGGAAGTTGGTGTTTTCATCATTCATTATTGCCTTCGTTCCGTTCAGTCTCATTTCGCTGCAAAATGCATTTACTTACACATACATCGACAGCGATGGATTGCTCGGGCAAAACTTGAACTACATGGCATTGATCGTTGGAGCCTCAATGTTTGTTCTTTGGCATTGGAGGTATTCTCTTTTCGTTATCCTGCTGTCGACTGCGGCAACTGCTTTGTTTGTGAATGCAAATCCGGACTTAACTCCAAATGCGTTCTTTTTACGCGGGGGGTTGCTTCTTATGGTAAGTGCGGTGTTTATGATTCTGTTGATCAGAACGAGATTCAATCTAACGCTGCGCGAGATTAAGGCACGACTTGCACTGCGAGCGAGCTATGAAGAGATACAACACCAGGCAGAGGAGATCAAACGGATTAATGAGAATTTGGAGTCATTGGTTCGCGAACGAACGGCCTCGTTGGAAAGGAAGAACAAAGCATTGGAGGAATACGCATTCATCAATGCACACAAATTGAGGAGCCCTGTGGCCAGCATATTGGGTCTGGTAAACATTCTTTCGAAAATGGACCTGAAAGATGAAACCCAGAATATTAATAATCACTTAAAGGAAACTACCGAGCGGCTTGATCTCATCGTGAGTGATATTACACGGGCGATTGAGAAAGGAGACGAGTAGTGTTATATATTCGCGAATAAACCATTTTCACAATGCGTAAAATCATTGCCTTCCTTGTTATCCTTACTTCTGTTTCCTCTTCATCTTTCGCGCAGGAAGCCTACCGCAGATGGCGGATCATGAACGAAATTCGAAATGATAAATTCGATTTGGTGCTGCCGGCAGTGATGAGGGAAAACAATATCGACATGTGGATTATCACTAACAAGGAAGGGAACTTTGATCCACTCTATCCGGACATGGGTGCGGGATATACAACACAAAACGGTTACTATATTTTTACTGACACTGGTAAACCTAGAATTGAGCGTGCTGCGCTTGGCATCGATGGCGGCTTTCTGGAAGGCGGTGGATCGTATGATTATTTTGGAAGTGAGGATGAGTTGAAGGATTATGTTACAAAGCGTGATCCAAAGAGGATAGGACTCAACATGTCAAAGATGATCGGTGGTGCAGATGGACTTTCGTATACGATGTATCAACATTTGGCAGAAGTATTAGGTAAGAAATATGAGGCGAGATTTGTAAGTGCTGAAAAGCTAACATCTGATTTTCGCTCAAGAAGAGTAGCGACAGAGATTAATGTTTTTACAGAGGCAGGAAACTACTCTTACCAAATTGCCGAAAAAGCTTTTTCGAATGAAGTGATCACACCAGGCGTCACTACACTGGAAGATGTGGCGTGGTGGATGAAAGAGCAGTTATTCAAGAATAATCTCGAGTCATCTTTTGGGATGCCTTCGGTTTATGTTACGGGCCCTGACGGAATCGTGGCTACTTCAACCGACCGAATCATTCAACGTGGGGACATTCTGATGCTGGACTGGGGCGTGGGTCTCATGAATATGTACACCGATATGAAACGTATTGCATACGTGTTAAAAGAGGGCGAGACCGAGGTGCCAAAGAGTATTCAAAATGCATTTGATCAAGGCGTGAAGGTTCGAGACATTATTAAAGCCACCATCAGGCCCGGCATTACGGCAGAGCAGAATATGACCAATATCTACAATGCTTTGCAGGCTGCGGGCTTTTCCAAAATCGCTTTCAACAAACCAAACTCAGATGACAAAACTGATGTCATAATTGGCTGTCACTCTGTGGGCAACTGGGGTCACGGTATAGGCCCGAGTATAGCGGAGTGGAACCCTGTGAGATTCAAATATGTAGTGAGGCCTACCAACCTACTTTCCATCGAGTTATTTGCGTATACTCCACTGCCGGAATGGGGCGGTAAGAAGTTGCGCATTCCATTGGAGGATGATGCTATCGTGACGGATCGTGGCGTGGAGTGGTTGTATCCCATTAACAAAAGGATACAGGTGATCAAATAGCAGTTATTTTATCAACGTCAACACGTAGTCCATTACCTCATCTTTTCCATTTGCAAGCCCGTTGACTGTTGGGATGATCTCATGATGCGGTAATATTCCTCGTCCCTTTGGGTATTTCTCGATATCAACTGCCGACACATATTTGTATGTCGGAATGGCAAGTCTGATTTTCGATTCGGGAAGCGTCAGCAGAATACTTCCTCCGCTGTTGTTTCCTTCATATCCACCACTGGTTTCTTCTCCGATGAAGACTGCACGTTCATGAAATCGTGTGACCGCGCAAAATTCTGCGGTTGCCGAGAAACTTCTGCCATCGATCAGTACATACACATTTCCATTGAACGTGGGTTTACTTGGTGTCTGAGGGGAAAGACAGGAATGCTGGTTCTCATTTAGAAAATAGCGGCCGTTTTTTTCGGTGATTGAATTCATAAGACTTCTCACAAAGCTTTCTGATTGGTTTGTATACTCTAGAAAAGTAAACTCTGGTTTGTTTACTTCAAGATAACTGTAGTAGGAGTAAGCCTCGTTGGTTAGATAAGAGAAAAGCAGCGATCCATAATCATCACGACCTCCGCCATTACCGCGCACGTCAATGATCAGGTTTTGAATCTTTTCGTTTTGCAATTTTTGAAATGAGTCTTTGAGGAAGGCGCTGAACCCCGTTCCGTTTTTGTCGCTGATATTTCCTGAAAAGGACCGAACAGTGATTTTGGCTGTAGATGGTACATTCAGTATTTCGAATTCCAGATCCGGCTGAGCGGATGATTTTGCGATAGCATCACTGCTGATAAGACTAATTTCCTTTTCAATCCTTTTTCCATCCGGCTTCAGCAGCACAGCGTGATAGGGCCCTTCTTCCTTCACCAGGAGTTGCAGAAATGTTGAAAAATTGCGTTCGAGATCACGCCATCGCGATGATGTAACGTATCCGTCTGAGCTAAAGACGGGTAACATTCTTGCAGCTAGTTGTTCAAACGGTTGCTCGATCGAGATTAACTGTGTCCCTGGTGCAAAGTCATTGTCATTAACGTGGGACTTATATAAGATAGCTTTGCCGTCAAGTACACGAAATTCAAATGGGAGGTGTTTCTCTACCGCCTTGGCTACTTTGTTCCAGCCTTGCGGTAGCAGCGTGCGCGTGTGGCCGCATCCAATGAATGTATTGATGGGAGTGAGTCTTTCGTAAAAATCAGTTAACGTATTGACTCCGCTAAGTGACTTTCGTGTTTTATTAAATATAGAGTCAAACTGTGTTTTGCTGTGATATCGATATAGTCCAGGGTGTGCTTCTTCCAGCGCTTTGCGATAGAGATCAAAGTCAGACTGAAGTTGCGTTAATGAAAAGTCTTTTGGTGGCTGTGGTGTGCATCTTACCAGTGGCAGAGTGAGCAGCACCACGCATAGGATTGTATTCTTCATTTTTTAAAAATGATATAAATACTTCCACGGTGATATCAATCAAAGGTTCGGAATTCGACCTTGGATTGTTGCAAATCGGAGCTCCATTAAATTAAATCACTCCCTGTTATGATGGTATTTGGGATCAACTGGCTTGACCAAGGCATTGCATACAAATCCGATGATCAGTAATCCGGCCATGATGTACATGGTGAAAGAATAAGCCTGCGCTGGTGGCCGCCCTACCGTTTCAATTTGATAAGCGCGCAGGTAGTTGATAAGACTCGGACCAAACAATGCGGCCAGCGACCACGCTACGAGCAAGCGACCATGGATTGCACCCACTTGCATTACGCCAAACATGTCCTTGAGGTAAGCAGGCACGGTTGCAAAACCACCGCCATACATACTGATGATGATGCAAAACGTGGCGATGAAGAGTGTTGTGTTCCCCATGTTCCCAAAAGAGGGAATGGCGACATAGAGGATAGCACCCAGCAGAAAGAAAATCATATAGGTATTTTTTCTGCCTATTTTGTCTGAGGTAGATGACCAGAAAAAACGTCCAATCATATTGAACAGACTCAGCAGTCCCACAAAGCCAGCGGCAGCCGCGGCAGTCACTGCTTTGTCTTGACCAACCACATCAATGGAAAACATTTCCTGGATCATCACCGATGCCTGCCCAAGCACACCTATACCTGCAGTAACGTTTAGCATCAACACAGCAAATATCAACCAGAATTGCGGTGTTTGAACGGCTGTATCGGCATCCACTTGTGCAGTGGTGATCATTGCATTCGATTTGATTGTGGAAGGCTCAAATCCATCGGGCTTCCAACCATCCTGAGGAATTCGCACAGTGAATACTCCGTACATCATTACGATGAAGTAGATGATGCCCATGGCTATGAATGTCTCAGCAACGCCAACGGAATTCGCTGTGCTGAAATATTTCATGAGGCGCACTGAAAGAGGAGATGCAATCATTGCCCCACCGCCAAAGCCCATGATCGCCATTCCGGTAGCAAGACCAGGCCTATCAGGAAACCATTTGATCAGTGTGGACACTGGTGAAATGTAACCCAACCCCAAGCCAATACCACCGAGTACACCATGACCGAGATAGACGATCCAAATATTATGGACGTACACACCCAAGGCCGCAACCAGAAAGCCGCTGCCAAAACAAAATGCTGAAGTGAACATTGCCTTGCGAGGTCCGACACGTTCGAGCCACTTGCCAAATAAAGCAGCAGATGCACCTAACATGAACAGCGCGATACTGAATATCCAGCCCAGCGTTGTGAGTGCCCAGTCACCCTGTGCAGAACTTGAAATGCCGAGAATCCTCGTCATCGGTTCGTTGAATACGCTGTACGCATAAATCTGTCCAATGCATAAGTGGATGCTGAGCGCTGCGGGTGGAACGAGCCAACGGCTGTAGCCAGGTTTCGCGATTGAATGCTGCTTGTCCAAAAACGTGAGGAAGGCCAAGGTTTTTTTTCTGACAATATAACAAATACCGATTGTGAGGGCAGGTGAGCATGTGATCTGTAGCAGGTAATTTGAGTCATTACTATTCGGGCGGTCAGTGAGAAAAGACAAATGGCACCCTACGGATGACCACTGTCGTCATTAGCCCCCTTATTGTCGTAATCTGCAGTCAAGGGTGGTGAATTTTGACACTAGTTTTACATTGTTAAACAAAATCAACAGAAACTAAAATCATATGACAACCATGACTAAGCAAAAAATCACAATTGAAGCAACGATCAATGCACCTGTAGACAAAGTGTGGGACGCGTGGTCGACACCAGAGGATATTATTAAGTGGAACTGTCCATCGCCTGAGTGGCATACCCCAAGAGCCGAAAACGACTTGAAAGTAGGTGGGAGATTCGTCTCGCGAATGGAAGCCAGAGATGGCAGCGCAGGTTTCGATTTTGGAGGTACCTACGACAAAGTTGATAAGAACAAATGCATTGCATACACAATGGATGATAGTCGCACAGTTGAAGTGTTATTTGATGTCAATGGGAACCAAACTAAAGTAACAGAAACGTTTGAAGCGGAAGAAGAGAACAGTTTGGAAATGCAGCGTGGCGGCTGGCAAGCAATTCTTGACAACTTCAAGAAATACGTAGAGGCTAAGTAGTCTTAACGACTGTCCTTCTGGGCGTGAGCGAAGAATCACAGCTAACTCTTTTTAAGTGGTGATGTTTCGCTCACGTTCAATATGTCCGTTGATTTTGAGCCACTCATAATATTTGTTTCTGATTTTCTGTAACCATTGGAGTTATCGAAAGTCTTCGTATTGGCTAGTCAGCAAGTATGAAGATCATTGCATTTCTATTATTCATCACATTTGGCCTACATGCCCAGTCCGATCAGTTGGACATATTATCCTATCAACTTGATATGTCAATTCCACTTGATCACCAAGGATTGGAATACCCTCAAAATACACTAACTGCAATTGCAAGAATCGAAATAAGCCCCATGCAAGCGACATCTTCCGTAAGTCTGTTGCTGCATCGCTTGCTTAACGTTACAAAGGCTTATGATGAAAAAGGTAATCCATACAAAATCACACAAAGCCTGGTGAGAATAGAAGGATGGGAGACGTTTCAACTTAACCATATAACGCTCACTTTTTCTAAGCAGGCGACTGTGGGTGATGTGGTCACCTTCGTTTTAGAATATCAGGGTCACGTCAGTGGCTATCAAGAAACGGGAATGCTGTATGTGCAGGAATCGCTTGATCCCAAGTTTACCATCATCAGACCAGAGTCATTTTCGTATCCTCAGTTGATGGAGCCATCGGAGGAAAGCATGAGTAAACGATGGCGAAGTGATGATAAGTTTACACAGCAAGTGCAGCTAACACTACCATCGACACATTGTGCAGCAACAGGATATACCCTAAAAGCAAAGACTTCCGTTGGCACACAAGTCAAATGGCATTATGAATCTCCAGCGCCTGCCGCGGCCATAGTCATGCCTATTGCGCCTTATCATGTGATAGAAAAAGGAAGTTACAGTGTGTATTATTTTGAAGATGATGAGGACGGTGCTCAGCGTATAATAGTTGGAATTGGAGAAGTGTTCGATCTTTATGCCCGATGGATGGGACCTTTGCTTACGCAACCCAAGTTTGTGTTGGCTGAAATCCCGGATATGTATGGCTCTCAGGTAGTGATGCCAACTATTATTCAGACAGCGCCATCTTTTCGTTCACCTGAATCGATGGGCGAGTTGTATCACGAGATTGCTCATTTCTGGAATGCTCGAGACACCGATCTGAAGTCGCCTCGCTGGAATGAAGGTCAGTCGATGTTCCTACAATACCTGGCTTATGACGAACTCAACGAACGAGGAACGTTTGTTCCGTCCCTCACCAAAAGACTGGAACGAATGAAGAACTACTTCAAGTCTCACACCGAACAAATTTCAATTTCAGAGTATGGCAAGAAGGGAGTGACCTCTTCGTTGTCATATGGCATAGGGCCTCTGTTTTTCTATGTGCTCTGTGAGGTGATGGGGAAGGAGAAATTACTGGCAGCCATGGGAGAGTTTTACCGTCAGTTTGAAAAGTCTGGAGCGGGCATTGATGATCTTCCAAAATTCCTGATCAAGAAGGATAAGAAGGTCAAGTCCGTCATTGACGATTGGTACTATGGCACCCGCTATATTGAGTTAATAAAAAATGCCAATACAGTATCCGAGCTTGCTGCCGCTTACAAAGTGTCAATTGAAAAGGATGATTAGCAACCTTTTTCGAATACCTTCCGTATATTAGCTCTACAATCTAGTATCAAATGATCGAAACCCGTCTTGGTGAATTTGAAGAAGTGATTCTCTTATTGGTTGGCATCCTGGGTGAGGAGCGAGCCTATGCCTTTAGCATCGCTGAGGAATTCAACTCACAAACTGGAAGGTCTGTGTCGATCGGAGCAGTCCACTCGACCCTTGACAGACTTGAGACCAAGGGTTTTCTCAAATCAGAAATGGGAAAGGCCACAGCTGAGCGTGGTGGCAGGCGGAAGCGAATTTTTACGATCACAGCATTAGGTAAACGCGTGCTCAAAGAATCAAGAGACTTTAAGGTGGCACTCTGGGAACAGTATCCAGCCTTTTCTGCCAAATTTGATTTAGCCTGATATTTTCATCGGCCGCATTAATCGGCTCTCAATACAAAAAAGTTATATTCACGATCGCCTCCGAAATGACATTATGTCTCGGGCGGCTAGTTGACTTTAGTTTTAGATTTATATGAGAAGGTTGAAACGCATCTTACTCAATGATGCATTTATCCTGGTATTGATCGTCATCAATGCCATTGTAATCTTTGCTCAAGGATTTGAGTTATCCAGAACGGTAAGCAACTCTCTGGAACACATTGACAATCTGATCACACTCTTGTTTTTGTTCGAACTGATTGTCAAACTCTATGCATTTGGGCTGCGCAACTATCTCAAGTCCAACTGGAACAAGTTTGACTTTATCCTTATCATCCTGGCTGTTCCATCTCTTTACTTTTGGGCTTTCAATGGAAATTCAACACAGCTAGAGTATCTACTGGTATTGAGAATTTCTCGTGTGTTCAAGTTCTTTCGCTTTCTACGTTTCTTTCCTGACATCGACCATCTGATTGTTGGTGTGCAGCGCGCTTTGAAAGCATCCGTAATCGTGCTGGCCGGCTTCATGGTTTACAATTTTGTGATCTCAGTGTTGTCCTGTTTCATTTTTCGAAATGTCGCCCACGAGTATTTCTCCAACCCTTTAATTTCGTTTTATACCATCTTCAAAATTTTTACTGTAGAAGGTTGGTACGAGATACCTGACTTCATTGCACAAAACTCCAGCGAAACGGTGGGTTTTCTTACGCGTGTCTATTTCATCATCATCGTGATTACAGGAGGTATTTTCGGTCTATCATTGGTGAACTCGATTTTTGTAGATGCAATGGTAAGCGACAACAACGAGGCATTGGAACAGAAAGTGAGTGCCCTTGAAGAGAAGATTGATAAACTCATCGATCTTAATATGAAGCAATAGTAGCAGACAGCACACTGGTCTGCTCGTCTCCATTGAAAGTGCTACTGTTATCGCCTTCTCCCTTGGCTTAAGTTTGACGACAAAAAGTGAAATGAACGAAACATTAATGCAAAGGATTTTTGGCTTCCTTGAAGGTGAATGGAGAGGGGAAGGTGAAGGTATGTTTCCTACGATAGACAATTTCCGCTATGTTGAGCATCTGAGATTTAGCGTTGATGAGGAGCGACCGTTCTGTCATTTGGAACAGCGTACCTGGATAAAGCCAAGCGCAAAGCCCAGCCACTGGGAATCAGGTTTTTTATCATTTGAAGAGAATATGACTGGTAGCCTTCGTACAGTGCAAAGTGGCGGTCGCTCGGAGGTAATTCTACTAGAAGAGGCTATTGCGACAGACGAGAAGATTGAGCTAAAATTTTCACCCTCAACTATTAGTCACGATTTCCGAATTGTTGGCACCAGCAGACAATGGATATTGAACCTCGTCAATGCATCATTTAGTTATGAGATGCAAATGGCCACCCAAAACGTAACAAAACTTCAGCTCCATCTTCGTGCAACCTTATCAAAGGTCGGTGGCAATAAATCATGACCTGGTTTATTGCTATGCATTAGTTCAGCATATCATTATTTCGGATATTAGAGGTTTACCAGCATGGCATGCGCGGCATTTTTACTTTGTTGGCTTCTTTCTTCGTCCTTCTTGCGAGTGCGCAATCCATTGACGATCGAATCACGCAAGCGCGTGATCTTATCCGAGGTGGGGAACATCAGGAAGCCATAACTGCCCTTAATCAACTTCTTAAGGAGCTTCCAGCAACCGATTCCACGGTACAGCTTGGTCACATATACCGACTGCTTGATTTTGCCTTGTGGGGTATCGACAAAAAGCAAGATGCCCTGGCCAATGGTAGAATTGCCCAACGGATTTTTGAGAAAAACAATGAAACGAAGCTGGTGGCGGACATGGCATTGCGGATGAGTCTGAATGAAATCGTTATCGGCAATTACTCGGAGGGTTTGAGGTACGGGCAGCAATCGTATGACTTGTTTGCTGACTTGAAGGATTCTTCGAGCATGATTACTGCGCTTACGCGGATTTCAGTAAGTCACCACGATTTGGGGAACTATGATTTGGGTATACAATATGGAAAGCGGACCATTACTCTGGCCAGAGAGTTTTCTGCTTCAACCTACGGCCATAAAATGGAAGCGAATACAGTCACGGCTATCAATTATGATGATCGTGGAGATATGGATTCAGCTATCTATTACCACAGAAAAACATTGGAGTTCATTGACAAGGTCGAGAATCAGTCCCGCGTTCCGATTGTTTATAATAACATTGGTAACAGCCTTTTAAAAAAGGGTGAGCTAAAGGAAGCACAGGAGTTTTTCGAGAAGTGTCTGGTGATGAATTGGGAGCTTCAACAGCATAATGATCGTTCCTACAATCTTGCGACTGTAATTACCAATCTCGGCACGATTAGCTACAAGCTGGGCAACTACAAACAGGCTGCGATGTACCTTGACAGTGGCGAATACTACTCACACCGCTCGCAAGATGTTGAGAAACTGTATGATGTATATTATCAGAAGTATCTGTATTTCGATTTGATTGACAAAGATCAGCAGGCACTGACATATCTGCTCAAATATTATCACCTCAAAGACTCTCTGCAAGACGTTGAGACCAGAACGGCCGTGGCTCGATTGGAAACGCAATACGCAACACGTGAAAAGGAGAATCAAATTGCGATACAGAAAGCAAGCCTCGAAAGTAAAGAAGCAGAAATCCGCCTTAACTACATACTGCTTGCCGCTGCCATCGCGGTGATCCTGTTACTCGTTATCATTTTTGTGTTGTTGCGCAATCGCTCTCTTCGAAAGGAAGAATTAATGATAAGAGAAAAGGAAATTGAATTGAGGGAGGTGCAGATCAAGGCGGCAATTGCCAGTCAAGAAAAAGAGCGCAATCGTTTTGCCCGGGACCTTCATGATGGCTTTGGCCAGATGATCTCAGTGCTCAACCTGAACATCAAATCGCTCGAGGAAGAGAAGAACAAGACTTCAGAAGTACGAGATCGCGTGTTTGAGAACTGCACAAGGGTGATTGAAAACATGTATGATGAGCTGCGTGGTATCTGTTTTGATTTGATGCCTCAAACTTTGATTAACCAGGGACTAACGACCGCGCTGCAAGAGTTCGCGCTTCGTATCAATGAAACGGGTAAGAAAAAGGTGGAAGTGATGACCTTCGGGTTAGAGGAAAGGCTATCAGAATTAGAGGAGATATCCTTGTTTCGCATTGTGCAGGAGTGGGTGAACAATCTGCTCAAATACAATGACGCGGATAAAATCAATATTCAGATCGTGAAGGATGAGCAATCCATTATCCTCACCATTGAAGACAACGGTCAGGGGTTTGATGCATCGTTGTTAACAGCATCTACCGGCAATGGGTGGAAGAACATTCAGACTCGGGCGAAGCTCGTGAAAGGAGATATCAACCTTGAAACCAAACCCAATAAACGATACTCCACGCTGATGGTTGAGATTCCAATTGTGCAAGGCCTGTCGGGCAACAATATCGTTGAGCAGACGTATAGAGATTAATCTCACCAACCACAATAAGGCGCGACACAGATGAGCCCATGGATAAAATATATAATGATTGCCGGGGCACTGCAGGGCTTTGTATTTGCTGTTGCGCTATTCAGATTAAGGGCACCCAATAACAGTAAAGCGAATGGCTATTTGATCAGTCTGCTAATGACTGTTTCCATTTTTATGATGGTGGCTTCTCAAGCGGATTTGATTGCTCAAGTGTCGAGAAAGCTGGTGTTGTTAAGTTATGTGCTCATTTTCACTTACTGTCCTCTTTACTACCTTTTTGTTGAGTCGTCATTGACACCTCAGTTCAGACTTAAAAGGAGCCACTTGTTTTTGTTGCTTCCTGCTTTGGTATTTATCGGTGCATGGCTTCGCTATGCTGTTATGCCGTTGTCGCAAATGCAGGAGATATTTTTTTATCGTGCTTACTATGATCTGCTTGCTGCGGACACGATCTCTATCTTTCTAAATCTAGTGCTTGTTTGGAAGGCATGGAGACTAATCTCGAGACATGAGTACACGAATGAGGTGGTGCATAAGGCTTTTCTGGTGCCTACGCTTGGGTTGGTTATAGCCAATATCAGTTGGTTGTTGATGGTTCTATCAAGTCTTGGAATTCCATATGTTCCACTATCGCCAAGGCCCGACATATTGTATCTCTCGATGTCCTTTCTGGTATTGCTCTTTGGTTATTTCCTCGTCTTACGTCCGTCACTATTTGCCATACCGGATTTTGGAAAGACGGCAAGGTATCAACACGTCAATATTGATGAAGCACAGTGCAGCATGATCAAAAAGGAAATAATCAATGTGCTGGTCACTGGAAAAAATTACAAGAACCCGGAATTCTCGCTTACAGATCTGGCTGACCTTACCGGGATTGACAAGGTAAAACTATCCTACACTATCAACGCGCATATGAACAGCAGCTTTACGGCTCTTATTAATAAATACCGAATTGAAGAGTTTGTTGCGTTGATGGAGGCTGGCCGTCACGAAAACTACAATCTTTTTGGGGTTGCCGCGGAGGCAGGGTTCAGTTCTAAGTCAACTTTTTACAAAGCGTTCAAAGACCAGAAGGGGCGCACGCCTAAAGAATTTTTTAGCCACCTACCTGAAGTTGTAAAGGGATAGTCCTCCAATTCGCGGGAGGAATTTCTGCCTTTTGCTGTCCAAGTAGTCCGTATAATTTATCAGGATAAGAATCAGACGGGGCATAATTATCCAACAGCCTATTTTTCCGTGTCGATAGAAGTCGACCTCGTATTATTCAATTGTAAATAAAAAACATGTTCAGGAATCTTTCTTTCATTGTTCTTTCAGTTTGTCTTTTGTCATGCAGCAGCGATGACGATGAGCAACGGGTATTAGCTGGCGGAAATTATAAGGGTCTTTGGACCTCCAACACCGCTACGGCCAGCTTCAGTAATTTGGCAATATCTGCCAAGCTTACAGAAGTTACTCCAGGTAAATTCGAGGGTACATTTTTCATCAGCAATAATTTCACATCATGCTGCGGTGGAGTCAATGACGGTGCCATAAGTTTTACAGTCAGCGAGGATGCCATTACCAATTTTGTTTGGGATGATACGATTATTGGCTGCACGGGCAGTTTTGAGGGGAACGGCAAAATTTTATCGAACAACAGTCTCAAAATGGAGATAACAGGAACGGACTGTGATGGAGATCACACCGGGTACTTTACACTATCGATGTAAAGAGGCAGGATGTCTATGACCAAGAGGATACTTGTGTTGCTGGCATTCGTTGTCAGCATTGCCGCGAACAGCCAGGTTGTTGATAGGCATTCCAACGACCTGTGGAAAATTACCCGCGACTATCTGCAGGCTTTTGAACAAATGGATTTTGATAAGATGGGTACGTTTCTTCATGACTCGGTTGAATTTTTTGACATTGGGTCCCATGCTGAAGGGAAGAAGAACGTGATCGAAGTCTGGAAAAAGACATTTACACCGCTTCCTTTAAGAATTCAATTTGACATCAGAGAGCACTTCGTTTCGGGATCCTTTGTGGTGCTGGACATGCGTTATGAAGTGGTAAATGTCGTGGAAGGCAAAAATGTGCTGCTCAATATTGAGGTCATTTCAGTTCTTCAATTTCGAGATGGCAAGATCATCTTACTTCACGATTATCCTGACTTCACCAGTTATAGCCGTCAACTCGCGAGCCAGTTGAAAGACAAGAAGGCCAGGTCCAATGAGGTGGGTGAGCGAAATGTGTCAACAACTCTCCGCTATTACGAAGCATATTCTCGGTGGGATGTTGCGTCAATGTCTACGTTCTTTCACGACTCGATTGAGTTTAAAGATTTAACGGCCAAAGACATATTCAAAGGAGGGAAGTTTGAATATATGGGCAAGGAAGCGGTATCTAAATTCTGGTCCGGAATATTTGGCGATCAACGATTGTCGTATGTAGACATGGTGGTAAACAATGCATTCACAGCAGGCGACTATGTTGTAGTCAACACAACATTATCATTGGTTTTACCGCCATCATGGACGGGCAACGCACCGGGTAAAGTGTTGGTATCTCTTCCTATCAAGTCACTCCTTAGATTTCGGGATGGCAAAATTATCCGTCAGTATGATTTTGCAGACTACACCGTGTACAACAAACAAATTAAGGTGCAGTTGGAAAAATAAACCGTAAATTCTATTCTCTTTTTCTAAGGCAAAAAAATACCCCGGCCGAAAAGCCGGGGTATTTGATTTTCGTGCAGCGATGTTACTCGCCCGCAGCACTCCAGGGAGGAACGACTCCGTTGGTGCGCGCATACGCAATGAGTTGCCCCAGGTGCTCATTGGCATGGCCTAGTGCAATCAAGCACGCAGTCATTTTTGTGTACTCACCGGGGAAGGGGAATTCAACTTTTTCCTTCAGGCTAGCATCTTTGGTGTTCTTAATGGCAGTGCCTATTGCTTCAAATGATCTCTTCAACTCTTTTGTAACTGCGTCTTTGGATGTAAGGTCTTTTTCAAGCGACTCCATTTTTACGTCTGCTGGAATCTGTCCTCCAAGCTTTGAGGCGAAGAAGTAATTAGCAGAGATGATGTGAGCACAAACCTGCGATACGGTACGAACTCCATCCTGTGGAGTCCAGCCATACTTGTCATTAGGGAAGGCGGCAGCAAGTTGCATTACCTGCCCTGATGTGAAGGCAAGCGAACCGGCTGTCTCATTCTGAAACTGGCCCTGACTAAATGCCTGAAACGAGACTAAGAGCGCAATTATTGCGACTAGATTTTTCATAATGTTGTGGTTTTTGATTTTTTGAAAAGGTGCGTTAAAAGTAACAATACCCTTGTCAATCGCAACGTTGGTAATGCATAATTAATAGAGAATAAGTTGATTCGGCCGGGAACTTTTTGTCAAAAGTCGCTGCCCAACCCGTTCTCCAGTGCTTTGAAGTATTTCTTCTTGTTGAAGCTATAGAGGTAGGGAGCCTTGTGTGATCCTCCGGTAAAGAGCTTTTTCTTCTTATCCAGGATATCGTAGCCGACCATTTTACGGTTGAAGTTCGCGCGATCTAATTTGCGACCGAGCACTGTTTCGTAAATTGACTGGAGATCTTTCATGGGGAACTCTCTCGGCAGCAAATTGTATCCAATGGGTTGATACTTTAATCTTATGCGTAGTTCTTCCAATGCCTTGTTAATGATATCTCCATGATCCATCAGCAGGGTAGGCAGGTTATCCAGATCGTGCCAGGTGCAAGTGGTGGATAAATCGTCCGGTTGTGGGTTTACTTTGGCGTATTCTACAAGGGCAAAATATCCGACCGTTACAAAGCGCTGAAGAGTCCAATGATCTTTGCCCGGATTAAGATTTAAATCTTTGAGCACCTTTGACAACACTTTATTGTCCCTTCGTTCGGTCTGGCCGAATGTGTGGAACTGTTGCAGGTAAAGATCATTGAGACCGGTTCGGTCGCGAAGTACCCTGGCAGCCGCTTTGTCCAGCGGTTCGTCAATTCCCACAAAGCCTCCTGGCAATCCCCATTGATTTCCAAAGGTGGTGTGTAGGAGTAGTACTTTCAATTGGTTTTCATGAAACCCAAAGATGACGTTGTCGACCGACAGGCTTCGAAGAAAATGGCGATGCCCTGTGCGCAGGAATTCTTTCAATGAAGTGGAAACAGCAGGTGTTTTGCCTTTTGCCATGGCCGTAAATATCCCTCAAATTTTGTCAGAGACCAACTTCTATATAAAAACAGATCGTAGTCATTGTCATTAAACGGCAAATATCCTACTATTGTGTCATATTGACTCATTAGAATTCTAACCCAGCTTAAACAACCCTTCAAACAAATGACTTCCCCAAGACTAACCTTGATTGTGGCCGGACTTTTCAGTCTTGTCGCTAACGCATGGGCGCAGACGCCTCAACTTGGTAAAAACCCCGTAAGCGAAGTGGTGGCTGCCATGACCATAGAAGAAAAAGTAACTGTGCTGGTCGGTGCTGGTATGTATGTGCCGGGGATGCCGTTCGGTGGAAATGTCGAGCCGGTGGAAGCACAGAAGAGAGTGATAGGGGCAGCAGGCGTAGTGAACGGTATTCCACGTCTTGGTATACCTTCGATGGTTGTGTGTGATGGCCCGGCCGGAGTTCACGCTTTTAATTCTGGTAAGTCCAGACTCTATTACGCTACAGCCTGGCCGATCGGGACATTGATGGCATCAAGCTGGGACACGACTATGGTGAAGACCATCGGTGCAGCTTATGGACAGGAAGCGAAAGAATTTGGTATCGATGTGATTCTTGGCCCCGGTCTGAACATTCAACGGAATCCAAGAGGTGGTCGGAACTTTGAATATTATTCCGAAGACCCTGTGCTTACTGGCAACATTGCATCTGCTATGGTCAAGGGAATTCAAAGCCAAGGGGTTGGTACTTCTCCAAAACATTTCTTTGCCAACAATCAGGAGTGGAACAGAATGACTGTAGATGTGGTGGCGAGTGAAAGAGCACTTAGAGAAATTTATTTGAAGGGATGGGAGATATTGGTGAAGCAGGCAAAACCCTGGACCATCATGAGTTCTTACAACCTTGTTAATGGGACCTACACTTCTCAAGATCCTCAGCTGCTGACAAATTTATTACGTGATGAGTGGGGGTACAAAGGATTTGTTATGACTGATTGGTTTGGTGGAAGAGATGCTGTTGCTCAAATGAAAGCGGGCAACAACTTGCTGATGCCGGGAACACCACCTCAGCGCCAGGCAATACTTGAAGCTGTCAAAAGTGGATCGCTAGATGTAAAGACACTTGATAAAAACGTGACGGACATCCTTAACATCATGATGTCGTCACCCACTTTTAATAAGTATGCATATTCAGATAGTCCAGATCTTAAAAAGAATGCGCAGCTGTCGCGTTGGGCAGCTACGGAGTCGATGGTGCTGTTGAAAAATGAGCAGGCTCTGCCGATTTCATCTGGCTCGACCGTAGCGTTGTTTGGTAATGGCGGTGTTGAGCTCATTGCTGGTGGAACCGGAAGTGGTGACGTAACGAAGATGTATACCATTTCATTGGCAGAAGGATTGTTTCATGCCGGTATCGTGATCGATCCGGATCTATACACTACTTACAAGGCCTATGTTGACGAGGAGAATATGAAGCATCCAAAGAAAAGCATGATGGAGGAGTTTATGAATCCAACTCCACCGATTGGTGAATATAAAATCAGTGCAGACATGATTGCGAAAGCGGCCGAGACCAACGCTCATGCCATCGTGGCGATCTCAAGGAATGCAGGTGAAGGTACCGACCGCAAAGTAGACGGTGACTATTACCTGACGGAGACGGAAAAAACTCTCATTTCAGAAGTATCGAAAGCGTTTCATGCCAAAGGAAAAAAAGTAATTGTTACGCTGAACATCGCAGCACCTGTGGATGTATCGCAGTGGCGCGACAATGTGGATGCGATATTATTGGCGTGGCAGCCCGGTCTGGAAGGAGGTAATGCGATGGCCGACATCCTAACGGGTAAGGTTAATCCTTCCGGTAAATTGACAGCTACATTCCCTGTTGCGTATACAGATGATCCTTCTGTAAAAAACTTCCCTGGTAAAGAGTTTAAGGATAGAGAAGTGCAAGGTGCTTTCGGCCAAAAGGAATATATGGCTCAAGTTGATTATGAGGAAGGGGTGTATGTAGGCTATCGCTACTACACTACCTACGGTGTGAAGCCGGCCTACGAATTTGGCTACGGCTTGTCATATACTGATTTTGTGTTTTCAGGTTTGAATCTCAGCTCCGCTACTTTTGCAGATAAAATTACAGCAAGTGTTACGGTGACTAACTCGGGACGTGTGGCGGGAAAAGAAGTGGTGCAGTTGTATATCAGCGCGCCTACGGGCAAATTGGATAAGCCAGCTAAAGAGTTGAAGGCTTTTGCTAAGACCAGACCGCTCCAGCCCGGAGAATCTCAGTCGTTCACATTCACGTTGCGCGCGTCAGACCTCGCTTCGTATCAAACGAAGATTTCCTCCTGGGTAGCAGACAAGGGAACCTACACTATCAGCATCGGCACCTCTGCACAGTCAAAGCAGACGGCAACGTTTAAGGTTGGCAAAGACATCGTTGTAGAAAAAACCCAGAAGCTACTTACGCCCAAGTCACCTGTTAATGAGATGACTGGGAAGAAGTAATTTTGATTAAGTCATTTGACAGCCTCAAAAGCCCCGCCCAAGGGGCTTTTTTGTTTGGGTTTTGGTGTAGGTATTTTCTATATTGTAAGAAAACCACCACTGCTTGAAGCAATTTATCTTCATTCATATCATTCTAATAGCACTTTGCTCATGTGGACAAAACGCTACCAAGACGGACTTTGAATATCCACTCCAAGTTGGAGACATTACCTTTGATCCTGAAGTGGATGATCCCAGTTTCAAGTTATGTGATGAAGAACGAGTTCTCCAGTACTATAATTTCGGAAAGGGCCTCCAATACAAAGGTGAAAAACCAGCCATCAATGAGTATTTTCTAAAGTCGGTTCCTATTTCTGGAGCTTCTGACGACACAGGATACTTAACGCTCCGATTTGTAGTCAACTGCGGTGGAAAGACAGGAAGGTTCAGGGTATTGGGAATTGATCAGGGCTATAGCGAGAGAGAGTTTAGTGCTGATCTAACTTCCAAATTGCTAAAAGCAACAAGGCAACTGGATGGGTGGGTTGTCGGAGAATACGATGGTAGAGTGTTCGATTATTACCAATATCTGACTTTCAAGATCGAGAGGGGGAAACTAATTGAGGTTTTGCCATGAGGTTGATTTTGATCGTTGCCGCATTGAGTATTCCCGTTTATGCCATTTCACAGCCCAACTGCGAGATTTATAAGTCAAGCAACGAACCATGTTATACAGCTTGTCTTTTGTCAATACGGGCTACAGGGCCTCAAGGCTCCAGGCAATCGCAAAAAGACTTCGATGCAGCAATTGAGCTTTGTCCGAGCTTTGATTATGCCTATTTCGAAAAATCGGTTCCCTACTTAAAACGGGGAGAATTTGCTACCTGGAAAAAATTAATTGACAAAGCAGTTGAGCTAAACCCAATTGCACACCTTGGCTATCGGGGGTGGTGCAAGTACCAGTTTCTTCGAGACTACCGTGGTTCGCTAATGGATTTGGAAAAATTAGAATCTGTGATGGGTGATGACATTGGCTATTCAATGAATGGAGATTACCATCTTGAAATAGTGAAAGCGCTGTGTTATAAGGGAATCGGAGATAGACAGAAGGCAATTGATATTATTGAAAGTCAACTTTCCAAACCTGAATATTCTCCGATGCCGTATGATTATTTGCATTTGGGGATTATAAAGATGGAAGTTGGTGACGTTGGAGGTGCGATAGAGTTGCTAAACAAATCCATCCAGTATAGCGAGTATCTGCCAGACAACTATTACTACCTGGGACTGCTGTATAAAAAGCAAGGTATGATTGCTAAGAGTAAAAGCAATTTGGAAAAGGCCAGAGCTTACTACCAAAAAGGGTATAAGAGATTTGATCCCTATACACATCCAATGGATCAAGTGTTTATAGCAGATATTGAAAGGGAGTTGCAGGATTTCGACTAGGAAAATTATCTCATCATGAAAGCGTTTCATTTTTAATGAGGTTACTAACAATCGTTTTCATCATGCTGTGTCATGCAGCATCTGGACAAGATATACTTAGGGTTTCCAGCGATCGACTGAAAGAAGACCTGACGATACTGAAAACAACTTTGGTTGAGTTGCATCCGGACATCTATAGGTATACTCCAAAAGAGAAATTTGAGCAAGTTGTTGACAGCGTTGAGAGATCGTTGGGTTCCGAGCTAACTGTTATCAAATTTTACAGGCAGGCTTCACTTATCGTCACCTCAATAAGAAATGGTCACACTGTGATTAAACCTCCAGATGGCTTTTTAAGGCAAAGTAAACTTATGCCCTTAAGGCTTATCGAGTTTGATAAAAGTGTTTTCATCAGGAACGACTTTTCATCAACGGATAATCGTCTAAGGGGCTTACAGATTACCAGAATAAATGACGTGCCAATTGGCGAATTAGTAAGACAGATAGTCCCATATGTTTCGATGGATGGGTTCAACGATGATGCTCGGTATAAAGCTGCTGTCGAGGATGATCTATCTTATTACTACAACATCATAATTGGCCAACCAAAGGAGTTCAAATTGGATCTGTTCGATCCTTCTAGTGGGAAGAATATAACTGAGGCGCTGCCTGGAATTGAAGCACCTGAATACTGGGCTAAATATTCTGAGACAAATCATTTTCCATGGAATATTCACTTCATCGATAGTCTTCAAGGGGCATACCTGAAGATTGGTTCATTTAACAATTTGGCAGCTGCCGAGGGAACCAAAAAGACTTTTAATAATTTCTTAAGGGACTCATTTGCCAAACTTGAAAAATTGAATGTGAAGAGATTGACTATAGACTTGCGTAACAACGGTGGAGGAGAGTTGAAGAACGCAATACTACTATACTCCTATATTGCCGACAAATCGTTCAAATTTGCAAAGTCTGTCGAGGTAGCAACAATTGATAAGCCCACGTACCTAGAATATACCAACTACCAAGCTGCCGCGCGGTTAGATAAGATAAATTCAAAGCAAATCACTCGAAATAATGGAAGTGTCCAACTGACCGATCACTTTTCTCTTGCTGAAGTGAAGCCCAACCCAAAAAATTTCGAGGGCGAAGTAATAGTGATGATCAATGAGCAAACTGGTTCAGCAGCTGGCGCGTTTGCCACTCAGATAAAGTCCAACAAACGAGGACTAATAGCAGGTCGCGAGAACAGAGACAATTTTACTGGATTCTCAGCAGGAGTTCCTGTTGTTCTTACATTACCCAATTCTGGTATCCAGGTTTATATTCCTCTGAGGAAATTTGGGTATGCGGTTGACGTTGACACCGGGAGAGGGGTTATTCCAGACTTCAACGTGACTTCCAACACTAAAGACTATTTTGGAGGTGTTGATACTGAGCTAAATTTCGTTTTAAGTTTATTTCGGTAGCTTATGCAAAGGATGTACTTAAGGTTTGTCTTCGCTGTGTTAGTTGTCTGTGTTGTATTGTTTGTTGCTTTTAGTTATCGGGCGTATTTGTTTGCCAAAGCGGAAGACATGAAATATCCTGGGATCGGAATTGAAGATTCAGTTAACTCAAAGATTGTTGCTTTAACTCAAATTCGGAGTGTATCCCGAGTTACATTTTCCAATGATCAAAAATGTACTATCGGTTTTGCCCGTAACAATGCCTATGAGCCTTCGGACTTGCACTTATTTTTGTTAAGGGGGGATAGTTTAATCAAAAAGAAAGGTAATGATACTCTGAACGTGATTCGAAATGGAAAGTCTTTTTTGTTCAGGCTTGGGAACGCTATCAATTGAATAGGTCCAGTTGGTGCAAACAAAGTTTATTTATATCAATCTCTCCCAAACACCCCGTCAAAGAACTCCCTCATCTCGCCCGCATACTTTACACCGTACTTCTCGAAGGTTCCCCTCGTTTCTGCATCGGGCTTCCAATCAAAGAAAGCGTGACCAGCACCTTCTACCAGAATGTATTCCACTGGTTGTCCTTTGGCTTTTAGTACATCCACATAAGATTGCACTGCTTGATGGGGCACGGTGTTGTCTTGGTCGCCCCGTACGATGAAATGTGGCACACTCCGGTCCGTCACATCAGGAATGTGCTTGACAGGTGAAACAGCATCATAATATTCCTCGCTCGTTTGTGTGATAAACATCTTGAAGTCTCGGGCATCTGACGGTCCGTAACTTGGCGCTACGGCTCTGACTGCATTGGTAATTTCTGCGCGAACCTGATCTACAGACTTCCCCTTAGGCATATAGGTGGGACGGTATTCAAACACACCTGCTTGTTCGCTAAACCCACCATCACCAATCATGGTGCAGAGTAGGGCTGCAGCTTCAGACAGGTGGCCACCTGCACTATCTCCCGTCACGCCTATGCGATTCGGATCTGCTCCATAACGCGTAGCATTTTCCTGGATGTGAGCGATCGCACCAAAGACATCTTCAATCAGGTGATGCATGGACGTGGGCTGTTCGTCACCATCCAGTTTATTTACCCAACGGTAGTCTATGCTGAACACAACATAATGTCCGCCTTGTGCAAGTTCGCGTGCCAGGCCGCGCATAATGTCTTCATTATTGGATGACCAGCCACCGCCATGGATAATAACAATACAGGGAAGATTGCGCGCACCTTTCGGTGAGTATACATCATACTTGAGTGGTTTCTTACCGGGCTTGGCGTACACGACATCGTGGGTTACGTTTATGTTATTGACCAATGACTTTTGAATGAATGTCGCGCCTAGCCACATCTCTTTATCTACAGTGATCTTCATAGTAGGAGTGAAGTTCTCATAGCTTAACGTACCCCACATGCCGCCTTTTACTGTGTAGTACACTGCATCGAGGCTGTATCCTGTCGATGGTTTCGCTTTTACCGTTAGCACGGTACCAATGGGCACCTTTCCATCTGCTGGAACTTTGGGAGTGACTGTGTATGAACCATTTTCAGCAGGCACCTCGTGTACCATGACTGACTCGGTAGTTTGTGCAAGCAGATTAAAATTTATCGCAGAGATATTGACTAGCAGTACTGCCACTGCGAGGAATTGAGATTTGTGCATAACGCTGATTTTGAAAGATCAATTTACTGATTATTAGCTGCTCGTTTAGACTCTCATTTCGTAACTTTAACTGACTCACCTAATTATTTATTCGAAATGTCAGTTGCTAGCACATCCATCAACAGGAGATCATTTCTCAAAGTATCCGCACTCGCAGGTGGCGGTATGATGCTTAGCTTCAGTTGGCTGGCGGGGTGCAAGCCTTCGACTGAAGAGGCGCTGGCTATGCCTGAAGAATGGTTTCAACTCAATGGCTACATCAAGATCGGTGAAAACGGTGTGGTGACGATCATGTCGCCTAATCCTGAAGGTGGTCAGAATGTGAAAACTTCCATGCCGATGATCGTGGCAGAAGAGTTGGATGTAGAATGGAAAAATGTAGTTGTTGAACAGGCTGATCTGGATACCAAATATTTTACGCGGCAGTTCATCGGTGGCAGTCAGGCCCTGAGGCTAGGATGGAAGAGTCTGCGAACTGCGGGAGCTACTGCACGGTACATGCTTCGCCAAGCAGCCGCCCAGTCGTGGCAGGTGCCAGTGGAAGAGGTGACTACTGAATCGGGGAAGCTCTATCATAAGGCTAGTGGAAAGTCAGCCGGGTACGGAAGTATGGCCGCTGCTGCAGCGGGTCTTGAGGTACCTGAAGAAGTTACATTAGAAGAAACCAAAGACTTCAAGCTCATTGGCACATCAAAGAAGAATGTGGATGCCCTAAAAATCGTAACAGGCAAGCCTTTGTTTGGCATGGATACACAACGTGAGGGCATGCTCATCGCCATGATCGTTCATCCGCCTGCCTTTGGACTGAAAGTCAAGTCGTTTGATGACACTGCAGCCAGATCGATGCCAGGGATAAAGGATGTTTTTGCCGTGAAGTCAATGAACGACAATTACGTACGGCAATACTTTGATACCTGTACTTTCCCCGAAGTAGTTGCCATAGTGGGCAACAGCACGTGGGAAGTGATGAAAGCGAAGGAGCAGTTGAAAGTGGAGTGGGAGCCGTTCGATACGCACATCATCCAAAGAAAAGGTTTTAGCAGTCCGGCAGAAAGTGTGACAGTTCCTTCGGGTTTAGAAAGTACTGATGCACACGCTGACGCGCTCGCAAAGTTGATGAGTAAGCCTGCAAAGGTTGCTCGCAGAGATGGTAATCCTGAGGCTGCATTCAAGAAAGCGGCTAAGGTTTTGGAACGTACCTATCGGGCTCCGTTCCTGGCGCACAACTGCATGGAGCCGATGAACTTCTTCGCGGACGTAACCGCTGACAAGGCCCTGCTGATAGGACCACTACAGAAGCCCGAATTAACTGAACTGGCAGTTTCGGAGCGTCTTGGTTTGCCACTAGACAAAATCGAAATCAAAATGACGCGCCTGGGTGGTGGGTTTGGTCGCAGGTCTTATGCTCATTGGTTACTTGAGGCGGCAGTCATATCACAGAAGGCTGGTGCTCCTGTGAAATTGATTTATACCCGTGAGGATGATATGACCTCTGGAATTTACCGGCCTGCATACAGTGCAGTCTATCGCGCAGCACTCGATGCCGACAATAACCTCATTGCCTTTCATGTGAAGACCGGTGGCATTCCAGAAAGTCCGTTACAAGAGAACCGATTTCCAGCGGGTGCTGTGGACAACTACCTCGCGGAAGAGTTTGTGATTAACTCCAACCTGACCACCGGTTCCTTCCGTGCACCACGTTCTAACTTCATGGCAGCTGCAGAGCAGTCATTTCTTGATGAGTTGGCTGAGCTTGCAGGCAAGGACCCGATTGAGTTTAGGTTAGAATTGCTTCAACGGGCCAAGGATAACCCGGTGGGTACAAATAACGACTACGATCCTGATCGCTACGCAGGCGTATTGAATCTGGTTCGGGAAAAATCCAATTGGGATCAACCGTCATCCGATGTGAGTCGGGGAGTGTCTGCCTACTTTTGTCACAATACATATGTGGCCCAGGTGATGGATGTAACAATGGAGAAGGGACAGCCTTTCATTCATAATGTTTATGCTGCTGTGGACTGTGGTATTGTAGTGAATCCTGATGCGGCAGTGAACATGGGCGAGGGATCCATTGTTGATGGCATAGGGAATGCACTCTATGGAGAACTTACTTTCGAAAATGGAGTTCCGCAGAAAAGCAACTTCGACAAGTACCGAATCATACGCCATCAAGAGGCTCCAAAGAACATCGAGGTACACTTCGTAAAGAATGATATCGACCCAACCGGACTTGGGGAGCCTTTGTTCCCGCCAACTTTCGCAGCGGTAGCGAATGCACTTTACAAAGCCACGGGCAAACGCTTTTATGATCAACCGTTTGGTAAGGATCTGGCGGCAGGTATACAGAGGATGTAACGATCGAATCGTTGCTGAACAAGTAAATCGCTGGCTGGCTATGCTTGGTAATGGCCTTGGCATTATTTATGTTTAGTATTATCCTGTCTATACACTCAACCACACAATAATGAATAGCTTAAGGCATTTGATCACCCTCGCTTTGTTTGCCATTTGCATGCAAGGTTATTCTCAGGGCACCAGCAGCGCGATCGCTCAAAGAATTGCCGATCTGGAGAAAGAAAAAGTTACCATGAACTCCCAAAGAGCGACCATGAAGGCCAACAGAACCTGGACTTCAGTTTTTGAAAGTGCCTACAACAAAAAGACCAATGCCATCAATAAAGAAATATCGGATTTGGAGCGTAGGAAAAAGACTGTTCAACAGCAGGAGGAAATGGAAAGACGAAATCGTGAATTAGAGAAACAAAAGACAAGCCAGGGTACGTCCACCAATACCAATTCCACGGCCAGCTCACAAGAAATCAGTAGACTGAGGCAAGAGCTTACCTCACTTGAGGAGGTGAGAGGCAGCCGAAAAAACAAGAACAACTGGAGTTCCTCCGATGAATCCAATTTTCAAAGAAGAAAAAAGGAAATTAACGATCGAATTAGAGCGCTTGGAGGAAGTTAAATCCATGGGATGACCCGGCCGCGTGCGAGCAACAATTGTCTGCCGCACTTCATGACATGCCTGTGTACAAACAAGAATTGTGTGGGTATACCTTAGGGGTAGCCTCTGTCACTTTACACCCTGGCTGTGTGCAAACAACAATTGTCTGCCGCACTTTATGACATGTCTCTGTACAAACAACAATTGCATGGGTATACTTTAGGGGTAGCCTCCGTCACTTTACACCCTGGCTGTCTCACTTTTACCCCTGGCACCACTCACTACAATACCCGTGACCGTACAACTTCCCCCTGATAGGGTATATGTCACACCTTGATACCATTTTTTTTAGGGTTGATACCATCCACTACAAGATATGGTACCATACACAATCACCCCTGGTTGCGTATAGAACAAGATATGCCAGCGTCAACTTTAACCTTGGTACCATACACTTTCAGATACGCCACCAGATAGCCAGGACCTGGTACCCTATGTTGCTTGACATGGCACCGTGTGTTTACGATATGGTTGATGAGGGAGCGATCTTGTTAACCATTCATCATGGACGCAAGTCAAAGAACGTCAGCGCCCCACCTCTAAAAAATAGAAGCAGGGCAGCTGACATTACACACACTTACTCACTTACCAGGTGAAACTGGTATTCGCCAGATACTGACTTTACCCTACCTCCGGGAACTCCGGCTGCGGTGAAGATTAAAGTCAACGCACTTGTTGAAAGGTTCACGGTCACTTGAGTAGAGCCATCACGTACGATCAAATCTGGGTTATCACTTTGGAAATCCCAAGTTCCTGTGGGTTCCCATACAGGACTTAGCCCATTCACGGTGCTGTAGGTTTTGTTGCCGATTGTCAGTTTAAATCCTGCAAACTGATCTGTAACGTCCAGACCATCCTTGGTTACGCCATCGCTTCCAAGAACCCAGTTGGTGCCATCATTCATTAGTTCCTCCAACCGCAGGTCTAGTGCCGTGGGGCCGGGGTCGTCCGATTTCTTCCGGCAGCCGGTAACGCCAAGAAGCCCGACAAAAAGAAGTATTGAGAAGATATATTTTATAGTCGTCATGATCGTGAGGTTTACTTTTTGATAATTTTTCGAGAAGTGAATCCATGGGTACCGGAGATTCGCACGATGTAGATCCCGTTTGCCAGGTGCGATATCCTGTTTCCAACATTGGGTTGAATATCCATCACCTCGCCACCGTGGATGTTGAACAACTTGATGAACACGTCTCTTTGCTCCGTCTGGATTGTGAGCACATCCGTTGCTGGGTTTGGATAGATGATGATAGGCGAGGACTCACGTTCTAGTCCCGTAACCGAGATGATCTCAAACGACTGCTCCACAGGACTTGCAGCAAAGTATTGATTGTTACCCGCCTGGCTCGCACTTACAGTTACTACACCCAAACCGGTAAATGACAAAATGTTGCCGCTGAGGGTTACTGGTCCGCTCACTACGCTGAAACTTACAGGAAGACCTGAAGAAGCATTGGCCGAAAGTGTTAATGTTCCTGCTTCCAGGAATTGATCCTCGATGGAGTTGAAGGTGATTTGCTGGGTTTCGAGCGTAGTGTTGAATCGATACAACTCCTGACCAAACTCAAAGTCATATCCTGCGAAGTAGAGGTAATCTGCTATTGGCTGGAGTAAACCTTTTACAGCCACACCACCATTGTCCAGTGCTTGTGTGCCTGAGCTTGTACCATCGGAGACAAACAGCGTTTCTGTGGTACTTCCTTCTTCAAATCCGGTAAAATATAATTTTCCATTAAGTGTTGCAGGGTATAATGCATTAAACGAGGTGCCATTTTTACCTTCCCCAAAGTAGGAAGTTCCGGCAACTGTTCCATCTGTAGAGTGAATGCCAAAACCAGTTGTAAAATATAACTTACCATCAATTTCAGCGGAATAGAGGTATCTGCCATTCGATAATTCATAGATGTTGTCATCATCGTAAGTGAAGCCGGATGCAAGTGCTACAGTATTTTCAATAGTTCCATCAGTAGCAAAAATGTAATGTGTGTCATCTTCATTGTCTTGTGCAACGAACACATATTTTTCATTGATGACACCTACAGAATATCGATATGATGTGGTAGCAGTGTATTCTTCGTTAAGTATTTGGAAAGTGGTTTCCGGAGTTCCTTCAGTTGACCAAATGGTACCATCATTGGCTGTGAACACCAATTTAGTAGGTAACTTTATAAAAGTTCCATCTTGAATTCCACCCGTATTGCCACCAGGGCCAATTTCGTAGAGCAATCCTGTACCAAGCTCAGTCCCATCAGAAAAATAAAGCTCAGTACCGACTCCGGCTGATACATAAGCTGTAAAAAAAACTTTACCAAAATAGTAAGCCTGAACATCATGGATAGCGCCAGGGTTACCAGCGCGCAAGTCAACCACCAACTTTGTGCCTTCCTCTGTTCCATCTGTTTCCCATAACTCACTGCCATAGGTTGTGGTAAACGCTTCGAAATACATTTTATCTCCTATGATTCCAAAGCCGTTGGGATGAGAAGGCTGGATTCCAGTATTGATATCTTTTACCAGACTTGTGCCTCCTTCAGTACCATCGGTTACGAATAATTCGAAATCATTGCTGCCCGCATTCTTGGCGCGGAAGTAAACCTTCTCATTGAACTCAAAGAATTCTCTCGCTCCACCAAAAAGGTCAAATGTGTTCACATCCTTTATCAGATGAGTTCCCGCCAGTGTACCATCAGTAATCCAGGGCTCTTCACCTTCTTCGGCTGTGTACCCACTGAAGATGAGTTTGTTGTTGTAGAAAATAAAGTCGCTGTTGATTTCTTCGGGTTCCCCATTCAGCACAAATCCAGCCTCGCTAAGGTCAGTTAGTGCATCGCCATCAGTTACAAATAGGTGGGGGTCACCATTAACAAATGCTGCAAAGAATGTTCCCAGCGGAGTTTCAATGAAGTTCAAAGGACTTGAATCAATAGGCACATTTACACTGTGATTTATTTCTACAGTCCCTACTTCGGTGCCATCTGTGCGCCAAAGTTGATTTGAGATATTGAAATAATAATTACCATTAAATAAAGTAGGGTTTGATTCTGACTTAATGTTGGCAGGGAAAAGAGATCCATCGTACAGATGTTTGATTAGTGTAGTTCCTTCCTCAGTTCCATCCGTTGTCCATAAGCCTGTAGCAGTATTGTCATAGGCAAAAAAGTAGTGAGTATCACCAATTATGAAATGGGCTTTTGGGCTAGAGCTGTTGGAAGGGGTATTAATATCTTTGACTAGCGTGGTAGTGGATCCATCTGTTTTATATAATTCAAAAAAGACATTACTACCACCTTGTGCATTGAAATACAATTCACCATCATAGGCAAATAGATATTCCGGGTTATTGGGATCACCGCTAACAACCAATTCAGTACCTAACTCTGTGCCATCTGTTTTCCACAAAGCATTGTCTGCTGTAAAAAATATTATTCCATCTAATTCAGTAAAGTCATGGGGATTGCTGCCATTTCCTGGAGAATCATCCCTAATATCTTTGACCAGAACGGTACCTTCAACCGTGCCATCGGTCATCCATAATTCACGGCCCTCTGCTACTGTGTTTCCCTGAAAAAATATTCCTATGCTTGATTTATAAAAATTATAAGGGTCACCATTTTCAGTACCTGGGTTGAGCTCTTTGAAAAGATGAGTTCCTGCTTCAGTGCCATCAGTAACCCAAAGCTCATTGCCGTGAATCTCATCATAACCACTTACCAGAGCCTGATTGCCAATGTTTATAGCATCACCAACATTTATATTGGCTGTTAGAATCTCAGTTCCGTCAGCGGTGCCATCCGTCACCCACAGATCCCGTTGACCCTCGCTGATTGATATATGGAATAAGAGCTTACCATTTACTACATGATGACTGCTTAAGTTTTCTATTTCGGAATCATAGAGTTCTTTTACCACTACTGTTCCCTCGCTAGTGCCGTCTGTTTGGTAAAGCGAATGAACTCCATTGGAATCTTTTCCAAGAAAATAGGCGAGGTTATTAAAAAGCATAATAGTGGTATTTTCCAAGCCGCCTCCAAGGCCAGGTTGTAAGTCTTTGACCAATGTTATCTGTTCGTCAGTGCCCATTCGCCAAAGTTCAGTGCCATACAAAGGATGGTCCCTCAGAATAAATAAAAGTTGATCACCTAAAATGAATAGGTTTTCATCCCATTCATTTTCAAATCCAATAACTTCGGATTCCGTCCCTGGAGCCAGATCGGCAACCAGTTCAATTTGTGCCTTTGCATGGAAATGAAGTATTCCAAGCAAAAGCATGATCGAGAAAGTGTGTGTAATTCTTTTCATGACATTAGTTTTGGTTGATAATGCCATGAACCTCCAAAAATGAGTAAAGAATTTACCTGACCCTGCGGGTTAGTTCTATGTAAATAGTTTGTAAAGGGTTGATGATCAGCTTGTTTTAAGCATCAGCTGGAAAGCCTCTTTCCTGTTACCCACACCCATTTTTGAGTAGGTATTCCGCAGGTGAAACTTCACGGTGCTGACAGAAATGAACAAAAGATCGGCTATTTCGCTGTTGGTCTTTCCCTCCAGGCTCAGCTTCAACGCCTCAAATTCGCGCTCCGTGAGTTTGGTGTTCAGTTTGCTGTTAAGCTCATGAAACTCCAGCGCTACGGCTAACTCCGCAGGACTGGCATGAAGTTCCATAAACCTCTTTTTGAGGGCTTCAATTTGTAGTTCTTGTGCTTCCTTTTCCGCTTGTTGCTTCTTGTGTCTTTGTGTGAAGTATACGATAATAATAGCAAGCGTGAGTGAACCACCTATCGCCATGGCAATGTTGGCATTTCGGGATCTGGCCAGGTTGGCGGTGTTCAGCTCATTCTCTAGTGACAACCTCATAATCTCAGCTTCCTTCTTTTCGGTTTCGTATTTCGTCTCCAGCTCCGCAATCCGTGATTTAACCTCCACATTAGCAATTGAGTCCTTGACGTCAATGCTCTTGTTTCTGAAATTAAGTGCCGACTGCCATTGTCCTCTGCTCAACGAAATATTGTAGAGTATGTCGTAGGCCGACTCTTTGTGATTAGCCATCCCATTTTTCTCGGCCTCAGCTACAATATCTTGCGCTAAAGTTTGTGCCTCATTCAATTGATTCAGTTTCAGCAGCGTCCGGGCGATGAAGACTTTGGTGTGCATGATCTCTTCCTGATTCTTAATCAAAGAGGCTAGCCGGAGGGCCGTCTTGTAATGGGTAAGGGAGTTGTTGTATTGATTCTGCTTTCCATAGACCAGGCCAAGTGTGTTCTCCACATAAAGCATGGTGGTAGTGTCTTGCAGGGATCGAAGCAGCTTATTAGATACGGTCAGGTGGTCAACACACTCCTCAAGGCTGTCCATCGCCTGGTACGTGAGTGCGAGGCGGAGATTGTTGTAAGCAATGCCCGATGAATCATTCAGTTGCTCTGATATGTCGAGTGCTCTTGACGTATGGCGGAGTGCGCCTTCGTAGTGTTCCAACTGATAAAATATTCCCCCGGAGTTACCGAGAATTTTCCGAACTGCCTGAAGGTAACGTGGCTCTGTCTTATTTTCTCCTATAGCCAGTCCTTTTTGAAATACGTTAAGTGCGTCCTCATATTTGTTGATCCCCATCAGCACAAGGCCCCGGGTGTTATAAACTTTTATTAGCAGCAGATCATTGGAGGTTTGTTCCGCAATAAGCTGCGCTTGATTCAGGAAGAAGAAAGAAGAATCAGCATTTCCCAGCTGACCATGTGCTACGCCTTTAGCAATGAAGAATTCTAATTTCAATGAATCGTTAGCCTGCTCTATTTGTTTGCCAACTGTATTAAGATAGGTGAGGCCGTCTTCTGGATTTTGAGCATCAAAGGCTTTCTGTAGTGCCTCTGTTACCTGCATGTAGTTATCCTGGGCGATGCCCGGCACCTGCACCAACAGCAGGACAAGAAGAAAGGACAATCTATTCAAGACAGGTTGCGATAAAGTCGAACCCCTAATATAGCCTTATTATCGTTATGGTTTTTGTTTTAAAAGGGCTTGACTCCAGCCGGTTAAACTTCAAGAGGAATCTACGAGGTCAACCCTGGGTAAACAACTTCGTCATTTTGTGAGCCAGCTAGTCTATTAAGTATACACGGGGTGAACACGGATAGTTATCCACATTATTGAGCCAACCCATGCAGCTACTTTTGCTCCCCAAGCAAACAACAAAACAATGGAAGTAAAAGTTATGAATCCAAACAAGGCATTGTGGGAGAAGGGTGACTTCACCCGAATCGCAGCTAGTATGCGCGAAAGCGGTGATGCGCTGGTGGCATCGCTGGGTATTACCAAAGACCTTCAGGTCCTCGACCTCGGATGTGGCGATGGCACAACTGCCATTCCATCGGCAAGGAGAGGAGCTAATGTGCTCGGTGTAGATATTGCGAGCAACCTGGTAGCTGCGGGAAACAAACGAGCGCAAGCTGAAGGTTTGACCAACATAAAATTCCAGGATGGTGATGCTACTAATCTTAGCGAATTGAAAGATGAGAGTTTCGATCTTTCGATGAGTATTTTCGGAGCCATGTTTGCGCCAAGGCCTCATGATGTAGCCAAAGAGTTGGTCCGCGTTACGCGTTCAGGTGGTAGAATTGTAATGGGTAACTGGATCCCTGGTGATCCCACATTGGTGGCACAGATCCTAAAAATCAGTTCTGCTTATACACCTCCACCACCAGAAGGATTTGTCAGTCCGATGTTGTGGGGTGTGGAGTCGAATGTTGTCGAGCGCTTCGGCCAGGCAGGAGTTGACAAGGATAGGATTTCATTTTCCCGTGAGACGTACACGTTCACTTTCGATGCATCTCCCGTCACGCTGGTATCCTTATTCCGCGATTATTACGGACCAACCATGAATGCTTTTGAAGCTGCTTCAAAGAATGGTAAGGCAGAGGATTTGCAAAGAGAGCTTGAAGAATTGTTTGTAAGCCAGAACCAGAGTGCGGATAAGAATAAGACGCACATTCCGGCAACGTATTTGAAGGTCATGGTATCGGTTTAGACATTCAGCACTTCAGTATATCAGCTGTCTTGCCCACCTCACCCCAAATATTTTTTTTGTTTTGCACAACCCTTGCCCCCCTCTCCGTACGGAGAGGGGCAATCGATTCATCAGTAAGGAAAATTTGGATGGGGTGAGGTCAATCTCGACTGGCGCGGAAGTTACTTCCGCGCTTTTATTTTTATCAAATAACAGTCCTCCCCCGGAAAAGAACATTACAGGCGCCATTTTGTTATCTTGGCATTGGCCATTCAATTGCATCATGAATAGATTCAAGTATCTCATCTTAGCCCTGCTAATTATAACTATGTCCTGCGAACCAACCCAGAAAAAGGATCAACCCGTCAATACCACGTGGTGGAAAGAAGCTATTGTGTATCAGATATACCCACGGAGTTTTAAGGACAGTGATGGCGATGGCGTAGGGGACTTGAAGGGTATTATCTCCAAGATGGACTACATCAAGAGCCTCGGCATCACAGCAGTCTGGCTTAATCCAATATACGAATCTCCCAATGATGACAACGGCTATGACGTAAGTGACTATCGCGCGATTCTTAAAGAGTTTGGAACCATGGAAGATTTCGATGCCATGCTTAAAGGATTTCACGAACGAGGTATTAAAGTAGTAATGGACGTGGTGGTAAATCACAGCAGTGATGAACACGAATGGTTCAAGCAGAGCAGAAGTTCAAGAGATAACAAATACCGTGACTACTATCACTGGTGGCCAGCAGAAAAGGGAAAGCCACCTTATCGTCACAGTCTGTTTGACGTAAATGGCGATGCATGGATGTACGACTCGACTACGAATGCCTATTACTTGCATTACTTCTCAAGAAAACAACCCGACCTTAACTGGGAAAACCCAGCTGTAAGACAAGAGGTGTATGACATTATGAAATTCTGGGCTGATAAAGGTGTGGATGGATTTAGACTTGACGCATTTCAATTTGCATCCAAGGATATCACTTATCCCGAATACCCAGGTTTGTCGCCCACCAACTTCATAGAATTCTATGCGATGGGTCCTTACCTGCACGACTACCTGAAGGAAATGAATCAGGCAGTGTTTAGTAAATATGATGTGATGTCTGTGGCTGAAGGCGCAGGCAAGACTTATCAGGATGCCCATGACCTTGTCGATGCGGATAGGAATGAACTGAACATGGCTTATGCATTTGATGGGGTTGATATTCCGAAGCCAGAAGGATACTCGCTATTAAAGTTTAAGGAGGTATTCTCCGAGTGGGATAGCGCCTTTGCTGAAAAGGGTTGGCTCTCTATTTTTCTCGCCAACCACGACCAGGCGCGGATGGTGAGTCGGTATGCCAATGACAGTGCGGAATACCGTGCCTATTCTGCAAAGATGCTGTCTACTTTTATCCTCACCATGAGAGGTACTCCTTATGTTTACTATGGTGATGAATTGGGTATGTCTAATCCTGGCTTTACAGATATTTCTCAATACAAAGACATTGCGGCACTAAACGAATACCAAAGGATAAAAAATACCGGAGGTGATCTGGATAATTTTATGAAGGCTCTTCAATTTGGCAGCCGCGACAATGGCCGCACACCTATGCAATGGAATGGCGAAGGCAAGGCAGGCTTCACTACCGGTGATCCATGGATTGAACTGAATCCAAATTACGCGGAAGTGAACGTAGAGCAGGAGCAAAATGATCCACAGTCTGTATTAAACTACTTCCGCGAATTGACTGACCTTCGAAAGTCAAACCCGGTTTTGGTGTATGGCAAATACACCTTACTTGACCCAGCCAATGAAACAGTTTACGCTTACACACGTGAGTGGGAAGGAGAGCTTTGGACGGTGATGTTGAACTTTAGCGACAGCGAGGGAAGGGTAGACAGTGACATTGACTGGTCGAATCAAAACCTGGTTTTGGGTAATTATGAGTCTCCAAGGACAGATGGTACTTTGCGACCTTACGAAGCTGTAATTGTGAAAAGATGAATGTATTGATCATGGGCAGCACCGGGATGATTGGAAAGATCATCCTAAGAGAATGTCTCCAAAGTGAAAGGATAAGGCGCGTTACCACGATCGTCCGTAAGCCAACAGGTGTGACTCATGCCAAGTTGAATGAAGTGGTGCATGCAGACTATCTTAACTACGATGCCATTGATTATCACTTCGAGCAACTGGATGCGGCCTACTTTTGTATTGGTGCCTATACCGGCCAGCTTCCCGATAAAGAATTCAAATCCATCACTGTCGATTATACAAAGGCATTTGCTGATGTAATAAAGAAGGCAAGCCCTAATGTTACCATTTGTTTTCTTAGCGGAGATGGTGCAGATCAGACCGAAAAGTCCAAAATGTCTTTTGCCAGGTACAAAGGGATGGCGGAAAACTATCTGATCCAAATGGAATTCAAGCACCTTCACCTTTTCCGACCAGGGTATATTTACCCGGTAGAGAAAAGAACAGAACCCAACCTGATGTATCAGACGATGCGTTTTCTCTATCCGATGCTCAAAGGCATTCTAGCCAAGACGTCAATCACTTCCGAGGAGTTGGGTAAGTCGATGTTCAAGTCCGGCTTAGATCACGATGCTCCTCAAGTCCTGGAGAATATACAAATCAAGGATTATCTCTATCAGTGACTAGCAGCTAACTCAAACCTTAAAACTCAAAACTGTCTACCGTACGCGCTTCCCTTGTGTTGTAAAGGAAATTCCCTGTTGGCCTGAGGTTGAAATCATTACACCTTCAAAATAGGGTTCGCTTGCCGTTGTGGGTATTGACCAGTCGAATAGAAAATTTCCACCGGTTCCACCTTCACGGTCTTTTTCATCAATGACGATTTCTACTGTTTCCAGGGGTGCGAGGTAGATTGCTTTTTCGAAGTAGATTCTAATAGGTTTACCCTGTGTGTCGAAGTACTCAGCCTTGGTGATGAAAACGGAATCTACCGGGTCGGTATTTCTCATGCTTACGGTAACGGTAAGTGCGTGGGTTTGATGCTCAGTACGACTGTAGATTTCGGAATAGACGGACAGATATGTTTCACCGGAGGTGAGCGAGTCGGGGAGCGGGTGACCAACTGTGCGTTTGTTCCAATTCACCGGATCAATGGAACTCATCTCTTTTGGTTCGGTGCAACTCATCCCAATGGCGATCAACGAGCAGAACACGACTGTATCTTTCACCCTTCTGTACATAATACAATAATAATCAAACGAGACCACTTCCGGGAGCTCCTCCGTTGGTGATACACCTCTTGAATTAATATCTTTGCGCCAAAACAAATTTGTCAATGGCGAAGAACTACAAAATAGCAGTCATCCAACTGAATCTTAACGATAAGCCTGAGGCCAACCGGGCCAAATGCCTTGAGTGGATAAGAAAGGCTGCGGCCCAGGGTGCAGAGGTGATCTGTCTTCCTGAGTTATATAGCAGCCACTATTTCTGTCAGAGCGAAGACGTGAGCAATTTTGCCTTAGCTGAACCGCTTGGGGATATTTCATTTACGGCATTCAGTGCTGTTGCTAAGGAGTTAAAGGTGTCGCTTATTGTTCCCTTCTTTGAGAAAAGAATGGCAGGCATATATCACAACAGTGCCTACATCATTGACGCTGACGGTTCGCAAGCTGGATTGTATCGCAAGATGCACATACCTGATGATCCGCATTTTTACGAGAAGTTTTACTTTACACCGGGTGATATTGGATTCAAAACTTTTCAAACCAAACACGGTAAGATCGGTACGTTGATTTGCTGGGATCAATGGTATCCTGAGGCAGCCAGACTTACTGCCTTGCAAGGAGCAGAGGTTTTATTTTATCCTACGGCTATTGGATGGCACCCTGCAGAAAAAGCAGAGTATGGTGAAAAGCAGTATGGAGCATGGATGAACGTGATGAAGGGACATGCAGTTGCCAATGGAGTTTTTGTGGCTGCTGCCAATCGCATCGGACTTGAGAAGTATGTGCCTGGTACCAATGGCCTCGAGTTCTGGGGCGCTTCCTTTATCTGCGGACCGCAAGGTGAAATACTTGCAATGGCTTCACATGACAAAGAAGAGATATTGATGGCGGAGATTGACTTGTCATTACAGGAAAATGTAAGACAAAACTGGCCCTTCTTCCGCGACAGAAGGATAGATGCTTTTCAAGATCTCACCAAGAGGGCAATCGAAAACTAAATGGCGTCACGTAGATTCCCAGCAGAGTGGGAAACACAGCAAGGTGTGCTTCTCTGCTTTCCTCACAATGGTAACGACTGGCCCGGCAAACTGAATCCTGTACAATGGGCGTTCGTAGAGTTCATCAAAAAAGTAGCCGAACAAGAGGAAGTCATCCTCGTGGTGAAAGATGAAAAGTTAAAGTCGACTGTCGCGGAGTACCTCGACAGAGCCACCGTCAAGCTCAAAAACGTAAAGTACATTATCCAGCGAACGAACCGCAGCTGGATGCGGGACTCTGGACCGATCATCGTGAAGAGCGGGAACAAGAGAGAGGCCATTAACTTCAACTTTAACGCTTGGGCGAAATACAACAACTACCAGCTTGACAATAAGATACCCGATGTTGTGGCAAAGCATCTCAACATTCCAGTCACTCAGGCGATGTATAAAGGCAAGCCGGTGGTGATGGAAGGAGGAGCGCTTGAGGTGAACGGAAAGGGGACGATGATTACGTCCGAAGAATGTATGCTTCATCCAACGATACAGGTTCGCAATAAGGGATTTCGTAAGGAGGACTATGAGGCTGTATTCTATGAATACTTTGGAGTGGAGAAAACTATTTGGGTAGGAGATGGAATTGCTGGGGATGACACCCACGGACATATTGATGACCTTTGCCGGTTTACCAATGAAGACACAGTATTGACCGTTGTTGAGAGTGACAAAAAGAGTAAAAACTATAAACCACTTCAGGATAATCTAAAGAGACTAAAGAAGGCACGAATACATGGAGGAAAGCAACTGAATGTTGTAGAACTGCCGATGCCAGGTAAAATCATTTTTGAAGGGCTGTCGTTACCTGCCAGTTACGCCAATTTCCTGATCATAAACAATTGTGTTTTGGTTCCAACATTCAATGATGAAGCGGACCGAATTGCCATGGATACCATCGCACAATGTTTCCCCACAAGGAAGGTAATAGGCATCAACTCGATTGACCTCATCTGGGGTTTTGGTACGCTTCACTGCCTTAGTCAGCAGATTCCAAAATAGGTTTTTGAACCTTTTTGACCCCATTTCCAAACTCTTGAATTACTTGCAAGGTGCCACCCGATGCTGTAATTTGTGAGCTTTTTAAACCGGAAACCAGGCCATGACCAAGACGATCAAGCCCCTCGAAAAGAAAACGGATGTGGTGCTGATGGGGGCTGGCATAATGAGTGCCACCCTGGGTATGCTACTTAAAGAGCTTGATCCTGGTATCACCATTCAGATTTTCGAACGGCTGGACGAAGCAGGCATGGAGAGTTCGGATGCATGGAATAACGCAGGCACTGGTCACTCGGCTTTTTGCGAACTCAATTACACTCCTCAAAAGGAAGACGGATCAATCAATATCACGAAGGCTTTGAAGATTGCACAATCCTTTGAAGTGTCCCGTGAGTTTTGGTCTTATCTGGTTGACAACGGTATAATTAAAGATCCAACACAATTCATCACAAGAGTTCCACACCTGAGCGTGGTTTGGGGAGAAGATAATGTCGACTACCTTAAGAAGCGATATGAGTTAATGAAGGAAAGTCCACTCTTCAGCGACATGGTGTACTCTGAAGATCGTGACGAGATGATGGAATGGGCACCGCTGGTAATGCGCGGTAGAAGCAGTCTTCAAAAAGTTTCGGGTACACACATGAGTATCGGCACTGACGTCAACTTCGGTGCATTAACCAGAAGCATGATCAGCAAGCTGGAGACGATGGATGGGGTAACGATCCACTACAATATGGAATGCCTTGATCTCGACCCAGACGGAAAAGGAGGTTGGGACGTGTTTGTGCGCAGTGAGCTGAATGAAATCAAAGATCAATGCAACGCAAAGTTCGTCTTTATAGGCGCAGGAGGAGCAACATTGCATTTGCTAAAGCGAGCTGAGATTAATGAGAGAAAAGGCTACGGTGGTTTTCCGGTGAGCGGCATGTGGCTGAAATGCAACAATAACGAGCTCATTAATAAGCACAATGCGAAGGTCTATGGAAAAGCTTCTGTGGGTGCGCCACCGATGTCTGTTCCGCATATTGATTCACGTTGGATCAATGGGAGCAAGGAGCTTTTGTTCGGACCGTTTGCTGGATTCTCGACAAAGTTTCTTAAGAACGGATCGCTGATGGATTTGCCCAAGTCGATCAAGCTAGACAATGCGATTCCGATGATCTTTGCGGGTATTAAGAATATTCCATTAACTAAATATTTGATAGAGCAGGTTCGTCAGACGCCTGAGGATCGTCATGCTGCTTTGCGCGAGTATGTGCCTTTCACTAAACAGGATGATTGGGAATTGCTGGTAGCGGGACAACGGGTGCAGGTAATCAAGAAGGATAAGGCGAAGAGGGGTGTGCTCGAATTTGGTACCGAGGTGGTGGTGTCGCAGGATGGCACTGTGGCTGCTTTGCTTGGCGCGTCTCCCGGAGCATCTACTGCGGCTGCTGTGATGTTAGATCTGCTTGGAAAGTGCTTTATCAAGCAAAGCAAGTCTGACCATTGGCAGGCCAAGCTTCAAGAGATGGTTCCTTCCTACGGTAAGGATTTGCACAAGGATGGAGCGGCTTTGGAGGCTTCCAGGAAGAGGACGGGGAAAGTTCTCGGAATGATCTGATAGAGATTGCGGTTAGGCAATTCGCTAGCATTTGTGGTTTCTCCATTTCATTTAAGAAAAATATAATACCCAAACCCTAATTCAAATCGGGAAGATTACTACTTTAGGTAATCGGAGCCTATCGTTCCGTTTCTGAATGGTGAAACCTTCCAAGGACATATTCAAAGTTCTTAGTTCGTTTACTGAGCCAGGACTTCAGACTGGCATACTCGAACACGGCTCTTTGGCTCAAGCCAAAAAAGGTGACGTTCTCATAAAGGAAGGTCAGTACTTGAATTTTCTACCGATTGTAATAAAAGGACGGATAAGGGTATTTCAAGAAAAAGATGATCGCGAGATTCTGCTATACTATGTAGCAAAAGGTGAGACTTGCATGATGTCGCTTTCATCTGCCTATTTTGACTACAACAGTAAAGCCAACGGTATTGCAATGGAGCCAACTGAATTGCTCGTATTGCCAGCTTTCGTGATAGCCGAGTGGCAATTGCGATATCCTTCATGGAATAGGTTTATCATACAGACATTCAAGGCGAGATATGACGATCTTCTGCAGGCGTTTGGAGACGTTGCATTTAAACCTATTCAAGCCAGAATAAAAGATTACCTGGCCAGTAAGGTGACAGAGAATAGTTCAAAACAAGTAGCCATCTCACATCAGACGTTGGCCAATGAGCTTGGCACCACAAGGGTGGTAGTCTCAAGGATACTTAAGGAAATGGAGCTGGACAAAGTGCTTACGCTTCATCGCGGATATATTGAGCTGACCTGATTTTTTCACCTTGTGTATCTTTTGATACACACATTCCAAAAGTGACTCTGCTATAATTGACCGTGTCAATTGTGGGAGCAGATGTCAAAACAGTTATCAGAATTAATTAAAGAGGTTTCCAGAGCACGCAATCTGGTAGTACAGTCTGCTGGGAGATTTTCTGAGCAACAGGCTCAATTTAAGTCAGAGGTGGATAAATGGTCTATTGTTGAAAATGTGGAGCATTTGGTGTGGGCGGAGATGGGTGGTATTTGCGGAATTTGGAAAACTGTTGAAGCGATAAAGGCAGGGCGATCTCATTGGAAGGGCACGCTAATTCACAAGGGTTTGCCTATCGAGGAGATCGTTTCTAGAACCTGGCAGCCCAAAGAAGTTGCACCAGAAATAGCAGCGCCACGATGGGGTGGAGCACTTGCCTTTTGGCTTGTTTCTCTGAACAATTGCCAACTGCTACTGGAAGAGTTAGAAGTTGTCCTTAAGGGGATTGACCCCGAGTCAGTTATTCATCCGCATCCCATCTCAGGTCCATTGGACGTTTTTCAGCGGATGGAATTCCTACGCTTTCATCTTGATCGCCATCGCAATCAAATTGATGGTATTAGTCGACATTCGGATTTTCCGACTTGAATAAAAATTTAAATCATAGCTTATGAAATACATATTGTTTTGCTTTTGCATGTTGGTTGTGGCTACCAGTCCAACCTTTGGTCAACAAACTCCATCGAAGTTGTTGATTCACGTAACACAGGGGGCAGAGAATCCGACTGTGGCGGCCTTAGCGTTTCTTGTGGCACGCACGGCAATAGAAGAAGGACATATTGTTTCTCTTTTTTTAGCCGGAGATGGTGTTCCTCTGATTAAAGACCAGGTCTTGGATAACCTGACAGGGCTTGGTACCGGAAAATTGCGCGAACACTATGATGCGATCGTAAAGGGAGGTGGTAAATTCTATCTGTCAGGAATGTCCAGTATGGGAAGAGGAGTGACAGACGAAGACATCAAGGGAAAGCCGGCCGAGTTTGCCATGCCGAGTGTTTTGGTGCGCCTTACATTGGAAAGTGACAAGGTGCTTGTGTATTAGTCAAATGTTCAACTCTAAAGATCAAAAAAATGGAAAAAGTAATTCGTTGCAGAGATGTCGGCTTTGATTGCGATGGTGTTATTAAAGCCAAGACGGAGGAAGAAGCTCTTGCAAAAGCGACAGAACATGCAAAGACGTCCCATGGTGTAAGGGAGGTGACGCCTGAAATGGTGAAGAAAATCAAATCGGTGATCAAAGAAGAATAGGAGTACGTTGCCTAAGGCACCACCGCAAATATCCTTACCTGACCACCTGAGCCTCCTTCGATCTTGATGGGCGCATTAATCAGGTATGCACCAGTCGGAGGAAGTTGGTCAAGGTTGGCTACATTTTCCAAATGAAATTTCCCAGCTCCGTTCACGATGAGGTGAACTGGAAAGTCGGTGGCGATGGCCCGGTCTACACTGAAATTATCGATTCCAATGCCGAGAATGTTGCGTTCCTTGATAAGCAATTCAGCGGCTTCGGCAGAGAATCCAGGAAAGTGCATTTGGCCTTTTTCATCTTCGTTTTTATAGGCTGCAGCATCTTCCCATTTGTTGCCCCAACCTGAATTCATTAGCACGATGGCACGTTCTGGAATCGGTCCGTGTTCCGCCTCCCAATCAAGGATGTCTTGCTTTACAAGCACATAGTCAGCATCTGCTGCGCACTTTGATGAGACATCAATTACCACAGCCGGGCCAAACATTTCATTGGGCGCTATGTCGTCTATTGACGATTTGCCATCAGCAAAATGAATTGGTGCGTCCATGTGCGTGCCCAAGTGTTCCGATACTTTATATCTTCCCATACCTGGCGCACCACTCGGTTGCTTTATCAGTGTATCATAGTCGAATGCGTAGCCATTAGGATCGGGCCAGTAGGGGCTGGTCTCGCTGAGGGGATGCGTGAGATCAACAATCTTTAATTCGCCATGAAACAATTCTTCAAACCGATCGCCCTCTTTTTCTTTAGGCGCACAGCTTGTGACTAATGCCAGCGTAGTCAGTATGATAGAAAATTGTCTCATTTATTCTTCATCTAGAATGATCACTTTCTCCATCACGTCATCCTGACGAATTTTGTCAACTACATCAAGACCTTCGTATACTTTACCAAATACGGTGTGGTTTCTGTCCAGATGTTTAGTGTTTTCGCGATTGTGGCAGATAAAGAATTGAGACCCGCCAGTGTTTCGTCCGGCATGTGCCATTGACATTACTCCTTTGTCATGGTATTGATTATCACCGGTTAGTTCACAATCGATGGTGTAACCTGGGCCACCATTTCCGATACCGTTGGGGCACCCACCCTGAATTACGAAGTTGGGTATCACGCGGTGAAAAGTAAGGCCATCATAAAATCCTTTTTCAGCAAGGGTCACAAAGTTCTCTACAGTTTTGGGAGCGTCCTTCTCGAAAAACTTTACTTTCATTACTCCCTTGTTGGTATGGATTTCTGCTGTTTTCATTGATTGTATAAATAGTAAGATGAATAATTAAAGCACAAATTTGAGATAAATGAACTAAGTGACAAAATCTCGATACCTGGTTCATTCAACCACCCGCACCAAAACCATTGGACGCTATTCAATAAACTCTAAATTGCAGACCACACATCCATTTCTGGCCATGAGATTAGTATACCTCCTTGCTCTCCTTGTTGTTCTTGCTCAATGCAATCAAAAACCATTAGACGAGTCACAGGGCCAGGGTGACAGAGTGACCATTATTCGCGACAATTGGGGTGTTCCTCATGTGTTTGGCAAGACAGATGCAGATGCTGTTTACGGATTGATCTATGCACAGTGCGAAGACGATTTTAACAGGGTAGAGGTCAACTACATCAATGCTATGGGCCGCATGGCCGAGGTGGAAGGCGAGGCTAGCCTGATGAGTGATTTGCGAATGCACCTATTCATTGACACCACCAAAGCAGTCACTATTTATAATGAGAGTCCTGATTGGATGAAGAATCTTCTGGATGCATTTGCTGAGGGTGCAAACCAATACTTGGCTGACTATCCCGAAACTAAACCGAAGTTGATCACCCACTTCCGACCCTGGATGCCCTTGATGTTTAGTGAGGGAAGTATCGGTGGGGATATTGAATCCATTTCATTGAAAGACCTCGCGGCATTTTATGATAAAGAAAATCCGATGGCCGTGGTCACCGAAGAATGGGATGGCGATGGCTGGGAAAAGGAGCCAACGGGGAGCAATGGCTTTGCACTTGCCCCTTCTAAAAGCGCTAGCGGCAAGGCGTTATTTTATATTAATCCACACACTTCATTTTACTTTCGCCCTGAAGTACATGTCGTTAGTGAAGAGGGATTGAATGCGTATGGTGCAGTTACCTGGGGACAGTTCTTCGTTTATCAAGGCTTCAATGAACGCTGCGGTTGGATGCACACCTCTAGTCGAGCGGATGCTATTGACGAGTACATGGAGACGGTTGTTGACGATGATGGTAAGATGATGTACAAGTATGGCGATGCATTGCGTCCAGTGGAAAGTGAGACCATTACACTTGCGTATAAGAATGGGACGACTACAACAACAAAAGATTTCACCGTTTACAAAACACATCATGGCCCTGTGATTGCAGAGAAAGATGGTAAGTGGATTAGTATAAGCTTGATGAATGAGCCGTTGAAAGCGCTGACGCAGTCCTTCACAAGAACTAAAGCCAAATCTTATGAAGAGTTTAACAATACCATGGCGCTAACAACTAATTCGTCTAACAATACTGTGTATGCCGATGCCGATGGCAACATCGCCTATTTTCACGGCAATTTCATTCCTGTAAGGGATCCAAGTTTTGATTGGAATAATCCGGTTGACGGTAGCAACCCTGCCACTGATTGGAAGGGACTTCATCCGGTTAGCGAAACGATCAATGTATTGAACCCAACTACAGGCTGGATACAAAATTGTAACTCAACCCCATTTACTGTTTCGGGAGAGGCAAGCCCAAAGAAAGAAGACTATCCTGCCTACATGGCTCCGGACTATGAAAACTTCAGAGGCATTCATGCTATTCGTGTGTTGAAAGATTCAAGCAACTTCACAATAGAGAAACTTATCGCTACAGGTTACGACTCGTACCTTCCCGCTTTCGAGAAACTTATTCCTTCGCTGCTATCGGCCTATCAGAAAGCAAGACCAGTAAATAAAGATTTGAAAGAACCGGTTGAACTTCTTAGAGGTTGGGATTATCGCTTTGGCGAAGAGTCGGTTGCCACAACATTAGCCATCTACTGGGCACAGGAGCTTCGCAAGATGGTGGCGGATGAGTTACCTCCAAGATATGATCCCATCGGTGCGATGGACTATTTGATTAACAAGACGTCAGCCAATCAGAAAGTAAAAGCGTTGGAGAATGCGGTTAGTATTCTTCAAGGTGATTTTGCCAATTGGAAAACAGGATGGGGGCAGATCAACAGATATCAGCGTTTGACAGGTGAAATTACTCCAACGTTTGACGACACTCAGCCGAGTTACCCGGTTGGATTCGCATCGTCACTTTGGGGTTCACTCGCATCTTATGGCAGTCGAACCTATCCGGAAACTGTGAAGTGGTACGGCACCAGCGGAAACAGTTTTGTGGCAGCAGTTGAATTCGGAGAAAAGATTAAAGCCAAGTCAAGCCTGGCTGGTGGTAACAATGGAGATCCAAAGTCTCCGCACTTCAATGATCAGGGTGAGATGTACAGCAAGGGTCAATTTAAGGATGTACTATTTTATCGAGAGGACATTGAGAAGCATGCAGAAAGAATCTATAATCCGAGAAAATAGTCTATAGTCGATAGTATTCAGTCCATAGTAAGTATCCAAGACTATGGACAATTAACTATCGACTATTGACAGTGTAAAAAGAATAAGAATGGGCTATAAAGATCAATTAAGAACAAGCAGAAGAGTGCTGATGGGCCCCGGCCCGAGTGATGTGCATCCAAGGGTTTTACAGGCTATGGCCATGCCTCTTGTTGGGCATCTGGATCCGGAGTTTGTAACCATCATGGATGAGATCAAGGAGATGGTGCAGCTCACTTTCCAAACCAAAAACAACTTAACCTTCGTGGTGTCTGCACCTGGTAGTGCTGGTATGGAGACTTGTCTGGTCAACTTGCTGGAACCGGGAGATGAGGCCATTATCTGCGTCCATGGAGTCTTTGGTGGACGGATGGCTGATATCGCGGGTCGCTGTGGCGCAACAGTAACCACAGTTGAAGCTCCCTGGGGAGAAGCTATTAATCCCCAGCAGGTTAAAGATGCGTTGAAGGGTAAGAAACCCAAGCTCGTGGCGATCGTGCATGCTGAAACTTCAACTGGCGTGCTACAGCCGCTGGAGGAAATAAGTCAGATCGTAAAGGAGTCAGGGGCTTTGTTTGTGGTGGATGCGGTGACATCCTACTGCGGAACCCCGTTGAAAGTTGACGAATGGGGCATTGATGCCATTTATTCGGGTACGCAAAAGTGCCTCAGTGCACCTCCTGGGTTATCTCCGGTTTCATTTAGTGAACGAGCTGTGAAGGCCCTTGACAACAGAAAGACCAAAGTCCAAAGCTGGTTCCTGGACCTAAGCATGGTGAAAAACTACTGGGCAGGCGCAAAGAGGACATATCACCATACAGCTCCGGTTTCTGCCATGTATGCCTTGCGCGAAGCGTACCGAATTGTCCTGGAAGAAGGTCTTGAAAAACGATACGCACGCCACATTGCCAATCATCAACTGCTCAAAAGAGAACTTGAGGCATTGGGTTTTGAGTTTGTCGTAAAGGAAGGATTCCGGTTGCCGATGTTGAATGCCGTTAAACTCCCCGAAGGAGTGGATGATGCTGCGGTACGTGCTCGACTTTTGAATGAATACAACATTGAAGTAGGTGGCGGACTTGGACAGTTCGCTGGAAAGATTTGGAGGGTGGGACTGATGGGAGAGAGCAGCCAACCGAATTATGTGCATGCATTGGCCGCTGCGTTAAAAGAGATACTGAAATAACTATGTCTTCTATAAAAACGTCACTCCCTAGTGGTGTGTTTGCCGCTTCAGTTACTCCACTGAATAAGGATTTCACAATCAATCATGATGCATTGTCAAGTCATTGTCATTGGCTTCTCAAAAACGGCAACGATGGTATTTGCTTTATGGGCACAACTGGTGAAGCCAACTCATTTTCTGTAAATGAGAGAATGAAAGCTTTGGATCATGTGCTGTCTTCCGGAATTGAGTCAAGACGTCTTCTGGTGGGAACAGGCTGCTGCTCCTTGAGCGATACGATTACCTTGACCAAACATGCAGCTGGCAATAAAGTCGGAGGCGTTCTTGTGCTGCCTCCATTTTATTATAAGCAGGTGAGTGATGTGGGCTTGATGAAGTATTTCGAGTTATTAATTACTCACGTAGATAGTAGTGATCTTAAGATCTACCTGTATCACTTCCCTAAGATGACAGGAGTGCCTTACACCGTTGACTTTATCGGTAAGCTTGTAGATCGATTTCCGGACGTGGTAGTGGGGATGAAAGACTCTGGTGGCGATTGGTCTAACATGGAAGCAATAATGAAGGCAATACCCGGCTTCAATCTTTACTCAGGTACAGAAAAGTATTTTTTGAACATGCTGAGGGCTGGGGGAGCGGGGTGTATTTCGGCCACTACCAACCTTACAGGTCGTATTGCTGCCAAGGTTTTCGAGCATTGGAGGACCAACGATGCCGATGCTTTGCAGGAGAAATTAACTGAGGCACGAACTGCTTTTGAAGTTGCTTCCTTTATAGGAGGAGTTAAAGGTGTGTTGGCAAAGCATCACAGAGATGAAAACTGGCTCAACATCTGTCCGCCCAATTCACCTTTATCAGCAGACGTGATGGACAAGTTGGAACAAAACCTTAGTTCTATAAACTTCGATTTAGTCTAGCTCTGTCTTGAGCACATGTTTTTGCACCTTACCCAGCGCGGTGCGTGGAAGAGAATCTTTGATCACAAACTTTCTGGGAACCTTGAATGAGGCTAGTGCCTTTCTGCATTTGTCTTCGAGTGCAGCAAGATCCAGTTGCCCATTTGCAACAACAAAAGCTACGGGCAACTCACCCCTCACTTTATCAGGTACTCCTACAACGGCTGCTTCACTTATTTCATCCTGCTCAAGCAGGAATTCTTCGATTTCTCTTGGATAGATATTAAAACCACCAGAAATGATGAGATCACTTTTTCTTCCCCGCAATGTGTAGTAACCATCTTCTGAAATGGTGGCCATGTCCCCAGTTTTGAAGTAACCTTCCTTATCGAACGCAGCGGCTGTAGCTTCTTTACGATTCCAATACTTGCTGAAGACATTTGGTCCTTTTAAATATAACTCACCTTCTTCATCTGTCCCGGCAAGAGATCCATCAGGCTTCACAATTTTTGCGGATAGTCCGGGCAAGGGAAATCCAACGGTACCTGGTCTGCGTTCACCTACATAAGGATTACTAATGTTCATTAGAGTCTCCGTCATACCATACCGTTCAAGAATTGTGTGGCCATATTTCTCTTTGAAGTCAGTCATCACCTGAGGAGGCAAGGGGGCTGATCCTGAGACAAACAATCTCACACTTTGTCCCATTTTCTTAGCAGTTGTTTCAGGATGATCCAGCATCCGCACGTAGACGGTAGGAACACCATAGAATAAAGTCGGATGAAATGATTCGAACTCAGCGGGTAACTTCTGATGCTCGAATTTGGGTAGCAGCTTGGTTGTGGCTCCTGCAGTGAAGGCACAATGCATCCCGTTCGCCAGTCCATGGACATGAAAAAGGGGTAGACCAAGTAGCAATCTGTCATCCTCCGTTATTTTCCAGCAGGTATTCAAATTCATGGTATTCGCCATGAAGTTGTGGTGAGACAGTACTGCCCCTTTTGAAGTTCCTGTTGTTCCTGACGTGTAAATAATAGCAGCTGGGTCATCTCCATTTATATTCGGCAAGGCAGGTATACTGGAATCTATTGCATCAGGGAGTTCGTCAATTAAAATAGTATCAACGCTACCCAACTTCTCTTTTGCCAGTATGGCCTTGGGCTGTGCATCGTTAATGATATGGCTGATCTCCCGATCCCGGTAGAGTATGTTAATAGGCACGATGATCACACCAAGTTTGAGGCACGCCAGGTAGAAATCAACGAATTCCAGGCAGTTTTCAAGGTAAATCCCGAGTCTGTCACCTTTTGAAAACCCCAGGCTATGAAGAAACTTAGCGGTTTTCGAACTTCTTACATCAAGTTCACCAAATGAAAGCGAGGTTTTACCAAGCAAGAGGGCTGGTTTGGAAGCTCGATCAATTAATGAAAGGTTAAAAAGGTCGTTGATATTCATCTGTAATACTGGGGCTTATGGCAATTCCGTAAAATAATGGTCAAACTTATATTATCAAATTGCGATGCAAACCTTACATGCCAATTTTTTGACTCTGCAGCCTCAACCCTTCAAACTGATTCAAAATGAACATTGAGAGAGTGGATTGGTAATAAAATAAGGAAAGTCTCTTACGTGTCATTTGAAATATAGCTCGGTTCGCATTCGCGCGCTATTTCAATACTTTTTTCATCAGATAGTGCAAGTTGTTGGCTCAATAGCCACGAGTGTTCTTCGCGCTACAAGTTAGTGGCAGATAGACAAAAGTTTAGAGTTATGTGGACCAGGAAGTGGTTAGTTGGAATCCTTTTCTCCTTTATTTCATTACATGCTTACACCCAATCAACATCGTGGATAGGGGGAACGAGCTCAATCTGGCGAACCGCATCCAACTGGACAAACGGTGTGCCTGATGCCACCAAAGATGCCATCATCGGTGATGGAAGCTTTACGGGACCTAACCAGCCAACACTAAGTCTTTGGTTTGGATCAGGTCAGTGTAAATCACTGACGATAATCGGAGCACGTACACTTACCTTGTTTGATGATCTAACGGTGTATGGCTCTATTTCTATCGGTAGTACAAGTAGGATAGATCATGAATTGGGAAATATAACATTAGAAGGAAATTGGTCTAACTCAGGAACCTATAACGCGACATCCTCCAGCCGCAAGGTTTATTTTTCCGGAACGAGTCAATCAATCGGTGGGACCGTCACAACAACGTTCGAACAGATCTACATCAATTCAGGGAGCACAGTAACACTGGCAAGAAACGTTACTGTTGCCAATTCTATGGAGTTAAGTGGTACGCTTGATCCAACTCAATCGTTTTCGGTGACGGCAGGTTCAAGCGACATCAACATCAGGGCTGGCGGTACTTTGAAAGTAATGGCATCAACATTAACAGGAAATTACTCTGCAGCAAGTGTTGATGCGTCAACTTCAAGTTCAGTGGTTGACTATGCGGCATCTGCAATTAACCAGACTGTAAGCAACGCAGTGTCATACGAGGTTTTGCGGATAAGTGGGGCGATGACTAAGACACTTGCGGGCAACACCACGGTGGGGCAAAGCGTAGTGGTCGATGGAGGCACGCTTGATTTGTCAACATTTACCGCCAACAGAACCACACCAGGCGGTAGCGGGAGTTTCACCATGGCCGCAGGTACCACACTTCGCATTGGTGGCACCAATACATTTCCGTCAAACTACTCGACTACTGCATTGGCAAACACTAGCACGGTTGTTTACTACGGAGGAAATCAAACCGTTAGCGCAAAGAGCTACGGTCACCTTACCCTAACCAGTTCGAGTGGAACGATCACCAAGACCATGCCTGGTACCGCTTTTTCTGTAGCTGGGAACCTTACAAGTTCCGTATCAGCTGGTACATTGAGCTACACAGCTGGTAACAACATCAGCGTCTCTGGAAACATCTCCATCGGTGCTGGCACCACTTTCGGTGCCGCAACATTTTCACATTCAGTAGGAGGCAACTGGACGAATAATGGAACCTTTAATGGTTGCGGCACGCCAGCATCCCCTAGTACGGTGACTTCCAACGGTGCAGGTTCTGTTTGGAGTGGCTCAGGTGCAAATAACTTTGGCAACCTGGTAATAATCGGCAACAATACAGTGCTTGATCAAAATACTTCGATCACACTTTGTGGTAATTTCTCCACCTCTGGTTCCGGATCATTCACACATACAACAGGTGGCACGGGTGTGTTTACAATGACTGGTACTTCGAAAACAATTTCCGGAACCGGGATTGTCTTTGATGACCTCACCATTGCTTCCGGTTCTGTATCGACAAGCAGCTCTTTTGTTTTAGCCGGTAACCTGGTCACTACAGGTAGTCTGACGGCATCTGGTGGCACTATTTCATTGACTGGATCTGGGAAAACACTATCTGGTGCAGGTGCGCTTCAGTTCAGTACTTTGAATGTTCCAGGCACAATATCCACAGCGAAGAATTTGTCTATCTCTTCCAATTTTTCTGTTGGGGCATCTGGATCGTTCACGGCATCAGCGGGTCAGATTTCATTCAATGGTACATCAACCTTTTCTGGAACTGCGAATTTGTTTAATGTGAGTTTGGGAGGTGGCAACACGCTTATCATGGGCACTTCTGCAGTGCTTGGAATAGCAGGCACGGTGACTTCAAGCGGAACATTCAATCCGTCCGCTAACGTACCCAACACAGTAAACTACAATGGCACAGGCGCTCAGGCCACTGTGTTCACATCATTTAATAATCTTACGCTAAGCAATGGCAATACAAAATCAGCGTCAGCCGGACTTACCGTAGGAGGCAATCTCACGATTGGAGCAACGACAACATTTGCTGCTGGATCGTTCACGCATTCCGTCAGCGGTAATTGGATCAATAGTGGAACATTCACAGCAAGCTCCTCTACTGTGCAGTTTACAGGTAACACTGATACTTCACTTACTGGCGTTACTACTTTCAACAATCTAACGGTAAATAAAGGCTCTTCGGCTAATGTGCTGACACTTGCCAATAATGTTTCTGTCACTAACCTGGCGATGACGCAGGGAAAGATACACACTGGATCAAACGCTGTTACGATCACCTCAACACGAACTGGTAACGGGATTATCATTGGCACGATTACACGCACACATGCATTTTCTACCGGTACGAATTACGCATTTGAAGGTCCAAACAATTTTATCAATTTCTCAAGCATCACATCGGGAACGATTTCATCTATTACAGTCGTAGTAGCTGTCGGACCGGTTATCAGTTTCCCAGCAGCGTCCAGTGCCAACAGGTCATACAATGTCAGTGTTACCGCAACAGGAGGAACCACCTATGTATCCACTGTTCGTCTTCATTATGAACAAGCTGAGATCAACGGGAATGCAGAAAGCGCCATGACATTTTGGAATGATGGTGGCATTGGTTCTTGGACTGATCTTAGCAAGAACAGCAACAACGTGTTGGAGGACTGGGTGGAGAAAACTGGCGTTACCAATCTCTTGAACACATGGACGCTATCTGAAGGACTTATTAAATTTAGTTGGACTGGTGCCACTAGTACCGCATGGGGAACTTCTACCAATTGGAGTCCGAACGGAATACCATCGATTACGGATGTCGTCCATCTTGGAGATCAGGTTTTTACCAACCAGCCTGTGATTAGTCCTGCCGCCCAGGTGAAAAAGATGTACTTCGATTCAACCACACCAGTGACACTAACACTTTCTGGTGGGGGATCGATCACAGTTCAGGGAAACATTGATGGAGTATGGTCTGCAGACGCTACGCATAATATCAACCTTGGCACGGGGTCACTTACCACCTTCAGCGATATCGTGATGAGCGATGGTAACGCGAACCGCAGGATCAACATCAGTGCAAGCACTGGTATCATTAACGTCAACGGATCACTTACGCAGTCCGGGGGTGCAAACCTGACCTTTACGGGGGCGGGCAGTTTGAACATCGGTGAGAGCTACAACTATCTAAGCGGGACGTTTACCCCTGGCACGAGCACGGTTACCTACAATGGCATTGCAGATCAAACTGTGGCAGATGTTACTTACTACAATCTCGCCTTTGACAAAACAAGTGGTATCGCTCTGGTTGGAGGTAACACAGCCGTGGCTAATGATCTTACCACAGCAACTTCAGGAGCTGTTAATGTCGCAGCCAATCTTGATATTGAAGGTGGAATCACTATTGGAACGGGAACGGTGATGAGCGTAGTTGGTACGCCAATGATCAATGTGGGTGGTGACTGGGTAGAAGATGGTTTGTTTGTACCGGGCTTTGGCTCAGTAACGTTTGATGGGACAGGTGATCAAAATCTTGATCCTACTTTGCTCAACAACATGATTATCAATAAGGCTTCCGGCACCCTTACACTTGGAGGTAATCTTGGAATAAATGGCAATATTTCAGTTCAGAGTGGTACGGTCAATGCTGTCGACCACACTGTTACACGGTCTGTGCTCGGAGGAAGTGCTGCTATGTCTGCCGGCACCACCATTCGCTTCAGTGGAAGTGTACTTCAGATTTTTGGTTTTGCAGCCATCTCCATTGACCCAGCAAGTACTATTGAGTACTATGGTACAAATGTTACCGCAATTCCACCGGTCACATATGGGAACCTTGTGATTTCCAACGGTGGATCAAATGCCAAGAATATTATTGGGCCGACTACGGTTGCGGGTGATCTTACGATTAATTCAGGATCAACCTTAGCCACACCAGCGACAACACTGACACTTCAAGGTAGTCTGATAAATAATGGAACCTTTAACAGTGACTTGGGATCTCTGGTTCTTGAAGGGACCGGCAAGACCATTACTGGTGGCTTTGTTGCCAATGATCTGATCATCAGCGGAAGCTATGACGTTCTCTCTGGAAGTATCGAGGTCAACGACAGGGTGGAAGTGACTGCGACCGGTGACTTTGATGCCGGAAATTCGACAGTTACACTTCATGGTGATGTGACCAACAATGGAAACTACACTACTGATGGAATCACAATATTTACTGGTACACAGACCCAGGTAATTCAACTTAATAATGCAATAACTTCTTCGGCCACAGGTGTTGTTAATTTTAATGGAACTGTTGCACCAGAATTCAACAGCACTGCAGCTCCTGTGCTAGCTACGGTCAACATTAACAATACGGCAGCCATTGTCCCCTCACAGCCATGGACTGTCCTGGTGGCCATGAACATTGCCTCAGGAAGTACTTTTGATGGAGGACCGCTCAGTCACAATTTCGGGGGCAACTTTACCAATGCAGGAACTTTCAATAGTAGCGGAACAACCACTTTCAATCCATCAGGTTCCGTGAACGTGGTGTTGGGAAACAACTTTAACAACACAGGAGTTGTTAACTTTAGTGGCACAGGCGTTCTCAACCTCACGGATAATACGCCAACATTCCAATCGGTAAGTATCACTAACACAAACGCGGCTGGAGTTACAGCGGGTTCTGATTGGGTTGTTAATCAGAATGTATTCATCGGGCCGGGAGCAGAGCTTCACGGGGGATCAGGTACTACTCATACCGTTTCCGGTGGATGGACAAATAATGGACTTTATTCAGGGGAGACCTCATCTGTGATCTTTAACAGCGCATTGGGTATTGATGAGATTGGCGGAACCGGTGTCAACAACTTCAACAATATCACTTTTGCTTCAGGAGCCCAGTTTGGGATTGTAACTGACATAGCCGTGTCAGGAAACCTAACCAATGATGCTACCTCACTCAGTCTTGTGAATGGTGAAGTAACTTTCAACGGTAATGCCCTATCCATCATCGGAGGTTCAACCGTATGTACGTTTGGTGATTTAGTAATAGACAAGACATCTGCCACGGTACGAATGGACAATGACATCAACGTGGCAAGCACACTGACGTTGACAAATGGCGTGCTTTCACTTAACGCCAATACATTGGCAGTGACGAACGCAACTGATGTAGCTGTGTTTAGAACCAGTGGATATGTGCTCAGCGAAGATGTAAACATGGATAGTCGTTTCAATTGGGCGATCAACAATAACCTTGCGTCTTACGAATTTCCATTTGGAAGTAATGCGGGTGATTACATTCCTTTTGTTTTTGATCTGACTACAGGAGATGCCGGAACGGTTTCTGTTGCCACGTATGCAACACCAGCCAACAATCTTCCTTTACCTCCTGGTGTCAATCACGTGCAGGATGAGTTTGGAGCTGACAATAGCATAAACACCGTTGATCGTTTCTTTCAAATTGATATTCTTGGTGGCACCACTCCAACTGCCAACATCACTTTCAACATGACTGCAGCAGAAGTGGGCTCGATAACAACACTGCTTGGTCAACGATGGAATGGAACGTCCTGGGATGTACCAATCCTTGGTCAATCCAGTGGTGCAACTTCGGTGACCGTGCCGAACGTAACGCAATTTTCGCCATGGGCAGTTTCTGGCAATAGCACACCGTTGCCTATTACACTTGTTGACTTCAGTGCGCGACAAATTGTGAATCAGGTAGTTCTTGATTGGACCACAGCATCCGAAAAAGACAACGACTACTTCGAGATTGAAAAATCTTATGATGCCAAAAAGTTCATACCTATTGGTAAGCAAAAAGGTGCCGGTGACTCAGATCAGGTGAAGCACTATAGTTTTGCCGATCGCGAATTGAAGGAAGGGATCGTGTACTACCGGTTGAAGCAAGTTGATTTGGATGGCAAGAGTACGATGAGTCATATTGTGAATTTGAATGTCAATCCAGCCAGTGAAATTGCGCTCCAGGTATTTCCCAATCCAACAACTGAATTCTTGAATATCAGCTATGAAAATGGGTTAGAAGACAACGTGTTTGTAACAATGTTTGACGGCTCTGGCAAAGTGGTGATGAGAGGAGAGGGTAAGAGTTCAAACGAGCCTATCCAGATGGATGTGAGTAATTTAAATCCAGGAACCTATATGGTTCAGATCATCACGGGTCGAACCTCAAAAATATTCCGGGTAGTGAAAGCCGAGTAGGTCAGCGATTACGACTTTCGTCTGATACTGAGTAGGTGACTGTGCGTTCTTCAGATTCTTTGGCGACCTTTTTTAGGTTCTTTGCATATCTTCGTTGAAGGTCGCGTGCCTTCTTTTGCACCATTTTGTCGTGCTTCAATCCAGGTTTTGGGCAATCCCACTCCTCCACATTCTTTAGTTCCTTCGTCTTGTAAGCAGATTGCTGAAAATAGTCAATGCTATTGGCGGCCTGTGCTTCCTTCATCTTTGCCATTTTGTACTTCATGCGATGCGCTTTTGCTCTACGCAGCTTCACTGCCTCAGGGGTAGGACAGGCAAACGGGTTCACCTGACAGGCAAACAAGCTAACGAGAATGGCCAATGAGAGGAGTCTTGCGATCATGGCAATAGAACTCTTAATTTAATCAATTAATTCCATCTATTAAATTGATTTATAGTCGATTAAAGGAATTCAATTCAATAAGATTTCCAAGTTCACACTTCTTGCACACAGTATGGATACGCTATGAATTGCGTCCACTTTTTAAAAATCGCTACATTTCTAATAGAAATAACGACTTCAATTACCTCTTAGTCTATTATTATCACTCTTGCTAAAAAATAACCCAATGGGAACATTTAAAATGAATCTAAACGGGGATCAGGTCGAGGTAGAGGCCCTTGATGATACTCCATTGCTCTGGGTACTTCGCGACCACCTTGGAATGACCGGCACCAAGTATGGATGCGGAAAGGCCCTTTGTGGCGCTTGTACCGTACATCTTGATGGCACTCCTGTGCGGTCGTGTTCAATCCAGATTTCATCCGTGGAAGGTAAGAACGTGACTACTATTGAAGGAATCTCAAAAACGGAACTGCATCCAGTGCAAAAGGCGTGGATTGCAGAGGATGTTCCGCAGTGCGGCTACTGCCAATCGGGTCAGATTATGAGTGCAGTAGCACTACTTAGCAACACACCCAATCCAACAGATGAGGATATTGAAACGGCCATGTCTGGAAATATATGCCGATGTGGAACCTATGTGCGAATAAGACGAGCGATCAAACGAGCAGCGAAAGGAGGAGCATCATGAACAACGAAAAATCAAAAATATTTAAAGTTGATCGCAGGACTTTTTTAAAGACTACGTCAATTACTACAACGGGATTACTGCTGGGTATGCAATTCAGCTGTAGCAGTACAACAAAAAAACTGTCGGGTGATCCAACAGCAAACTTCTCACCGAGTGTTTATCTTAATATCAATGGCACTGGTGAGGTGACGATCATTGCGCACAGGTCCGAAATGGGAACAGGTATTCGCACAAGTCTTCCGCTGGTGTTAGGCGATGAGTTAGAGGTAGATTGGAAGCAGGTGAAAGTGGTTCAGGCGGTGGGTGATGCCAAGTACGGTGATCAAAACACGGATGGATCATACAGTGTCAGGATGTTTTATCCGATAATGCGAAAGGCAGGAGCCACTGCCAGGATGATGTTGGAGCAAGCTGCTGCCAACGAATGGAAGGTAGATGTCTCCCAGGTTAAAGCCAAAGATCATGGTGTTGTAAATGAAAACGGTGATGTGCTAGGCTTTGGCTATCTGGCTGATAAGGCTGCGCAGTTGGAGGTGCCCGATGAGAGTAGCCTGAAGCTCAAGTCACCTGACGATTTTAAATTCATTGGTAAGAAAACGAGCATTGTTGACCTGGAAGATATTGTAACTGGCAAAGCGATCTTTGGTCTTGACACCAAAGTAGAAGGTGCCAAAGTTGCTATCATCAGACGACCACCTGTGCCCGGAGGTAAACTCAAGTCCTACAATGCAGACGCTGCTTTGCAAGTGCCTGGTGTTCTAAAAGTATTCACCATCGACTCTCCCGATTTTCCATTGCAGCTTCACCGACCGCTGGGTGGTGTAGTAGTGGTAGCCGACAATACCTGGTCTGCCATCAAGGGTCGCGATGCGCTGAAAGTAGAATGGGACAAAGGTGTGAATGGAAAATATGACTCAGTGAATTATGTCGAGTCGATGATGAAGCGCGCGAAGGCCGATGGTACTGTTAAGAGAGAGCAGGGATCGGCTGGTAGCGAATTGGCAAAAGCAAGTCAAAAAGTGGAAGCCGATTACCGCGTACATCATTTGTCACACACACCCATGGAAACACCTTGTGCAATTGCAAACTTTAAAGATGAAAAGGTTGAAATATGGGCACCCACGCAGGAACCTCAGTGGGCAAGAGCTGCAGTGCGCGGCACGTTAGGGCTTAAAGAAGAAAACGTGACCGTAAACGTTACTCTTTTGGGTGGCGGATTTGGAAGAAAATCAAAACCTGACTTTGTTGTTGAGGCAGCAATGGTTTCAAAAGAGTCAGGGTTTCCCATAAAATTATTATGGACGCGAGAGGATGATGTGCAGCATGATTTTTACCATGCGAATTGTGCTCAACATATCAGTGCGGGCATTGATGATTCTGGTAAGGTAAATGCGTGGCTTCACCGCACAGTGTTTCCATCTATTGGTTCTACGTCAACATCTGATGCTAACCAACCCTCAGGTGCTGAACTCTCTCAAGGAGTATTGGACTTTCCATATGACGTTCCCAATGTTTCATGTCAGACGAACGAAGCACATGCACAAGTGCGAGTAGGATGGTTACGATCGGTGGCCAACATTAACCATGCATTTGCTGTCGGATGTACACTGGATGAAATAGCTGAGAAGAGAGGTGTAGATCCTGCCCAAAATCTTATTGATATGCTTGGCGCAGATCGGAATATTGATCTTGACTCCATGTCAACGGAATTCTGGAACTATGAAGAGAGCCTGGAAGAATATCCATGGAGCACAGCGAGGTTTAAAAATGTAATTGAGCAGGTCAAGTCCATGTCTGGATGGGGCAAAGCCATGCCTGCCGGATCGGGGATGGGTATCGCAGCGCATCGCAGTTTTCTGACCTATGTGGCCTGTGTAGTTGAAGTTGAGGTCAAAGATGGGAGAGTGAAAATTCCGAAAGCCTATTATGCAGTGGATTGTGGTGTAGCGGTAAACCCAGAACGAATCAAAGCACAGTTTGAAGGAGGTGCTGTATTCGGAACGAGCATTGCATTAAAGAGCAAAATCACTGTACGACAAGGTGCTGTTGAACAAAGTAATTTTCATGATTACCAGGTGGCGAGGATGAATGAATCACCGATGGAAACGGAAGTATTCATCGTTCAAAGTAATGAGAAGCCAACTGGAGTTGGAGAACCACCAGTGCCTCCATTTGCACCTGCACTTTGTAATGCCGTTTATAAAGCAACAGGTAAGCGCATCAGGGAATTACCTATCTCGCTATAGAGGCTACCTCTTATCGCCATAAGCCACCAACTGCCATCATACAGGTGCATTGGTGGCTTTTTGTGTTGTGATAAGCTGCCTGTTTTAGTAGTTTTGACGGTAATCAATCGGCATAACAGCCTTCTTTGAATTTAAAGCCCTGAAAAACTATGAAAGCGCAAAAGGTAAGTATGATTGCTATTTTCATTTCATTGTTGGTGGCGTGTACACCCGCAAAGAAAGAAGAAGCAACAGATGAAACGATGGCAGAAGAACAACCTGCTGCAACAGAAGAGGTAACAGCATCTGCTGTGCTCAACAGTGCAAGTGGTAGTTCCGTAACAGGTACTGCAAACTTCACACAAACCGGAGACATGATGGTGAGAATGTCTTTGGAAGTACAAGGTCTTACACCAGGAGAACATGCATTGCACCTTCATGAGAAAGGGGACTGCAGTGCCCCTGACGCAACGTCAGCCGGTGGTCACTGGAACCCGGGTGGGATGGATCATGGCAAAAGAGGTGAAGGACAATACCATGCCGGTGACGTGATCAATCTCACTGCCGATGAAAACGGTAACGTTTCATGGAGCGATGAAATATCAGGATGGACAATAGGAGGCGATATCAGTACTAATATTCTTAATCACGCAGTGATTATCCATGACGGACAAGATGATTTTATGACGCAGCCAACTGGTGCAGCCGGTGGGAGAGTAGCTTGTGGCGTAATCACACAGCCAAGTATGTAGGCGGAACAAAAATATCCGAAGAAGAAAAGGTACCCTAAATTAGGGTACCTTTTTCTTTTAGTGTTCGGTCGGGTACGGATTGACCTGATTCGGACTATCAGTCTATGTCTGAATTGTACAATTGGTATTTTTATCACTTGCCTAATTTGCTGAGATGAGAAAACTACCCTTTATACTTTTCTTCTCCATGTTGTGGTGTGAATCGTGGTCGCAGCAGGAGATCGGAGAAATTACCAATCAGTATAACGAATACAATGAACGATACCAGCAGGTGAGAGTTCATCTTGAACTCAATCAACCGAAGTATGCTCCTGGTGATACCGCATTCTTCAAAGCTTATTTTCTCACCTATCAGTTTCAGCCAATCAAAGGCAGCCACTTTATCACAATAGACCTGCTGAATTCCTTAGGACAGAAAGTGCACACACAAAATGTAAAAGTGAATGACGGCAAAGTGCACAATCAAATCGTCTTTCCAGGTCAACTGCCTCCAGGCAACTACCGTCTGGAAGCCTATAATGACTGGATGAAGAATTTTGATCACCAATTCTTCTTTCACAAAGAACTTGAGATTACCGGGAGACGAAGGGTCGCTGATGCCCACGCAGCAACCCATACCGTTGGGTTCTATCCGGAAGGAGGAAGGTTAGTGTCAGACGTAGAGAACACAGTTTCGATTGTTAGTTCGCGCAAGGCCTATGGCTCACTTCGTGATGACGATGGAAACGAGATCACTTCCTTCGATGCATCGTTGGATGGATTTGCCTCTGTTCGATTTAAGCCTGAGAACGGCAAACGGTATTTTATAAAAATGGCAGGCGAGGATTCTCTTTATTCTACGCCTGCTTCAAGTGAGAGTGGACTTGCCTTGCAGGTGGTATCACTTGGAGAATGTAGTCCTCTTCAATTACAAATAAGTGCCCCGGAAGCATCACCATTTCGCAAAAGGGAATTATATCTCGTTGCCACTGCCTATGGCAAGGTCACTTACTCAAAAGTATTCACGTTAGCGGATACTGAGACGACACCCGTGCTGGTGCCATATCGGAGTTTGCACGATGGACTGAATCAGCTATACGTCATGAGTGGCAGGGGTGAAGTGATCACCGAGCGTTTGTGGTTCATGTCTCCCATGTACTCGCAGGTTGAGATCAAAACCAAAGAAACCGAACTCTTGCATCCGCGTGACTCCGTAGAGATAGAAGTGTCCCTGTCGGATTTTTTTGGCAATCCGATCAAGGGTGAATTCTCTGTTTCGATTACCAATCAAAAACTGTTTGATGCAGACGAGAAATCTGAAGCTTCACTTCGAAACTCATTGTACTTGTTCAACGACCTGCCGGACTTGCAGCTCCAATACGAATCAAGTGGCCTGTCGGAAGAAGTGTGGATGAAAGACGTTAATAAACGTTTGGTATCTCAAGTATGGAAGCGCTGTAGTTGGGATGAAGTTTTGAGTGCTGAGCTGAAGAACAACAAAATGATTCCTTTCAAACAGTCACTGAGTTTTAAGGGGCAGATTTTTTTAACGGAAACTGGTCAGCCGCTTCAGGATTCATCGTTGGTATCCTTCTATCAGGATAAAAGGAAAATAGTTTACTCCACGTATTGTAACAGCAGGGGAGAGTTCGAGTTGCCACTCATCAACGACTATTCGAATAATGACCGATTCTACTATAAGGTTGAGCCAGTAAATCCTCGCGCTAGAATTGGTGACTATTACTTGCAATCTGATATGGCGGTGCCTCAAGTTGAAGCATTGGATGTTGCTTTGAGTGAGTCGGTGGATGCGTATGGGGAATACATTCATAATAAAAGAATAATCGATCACTCGTATCGGGTGTATTTGAATCGGAGTGTATCTGGTCAGCAAGCGACAGAAGATTCTAATACGCCATATCTGGCCGCATTATCCAGGGAAGATGTGAATATAACCGTTGGTGATTTTGTGGTCTTTGAAACGATGGAGGATTTGATTCACGAGGTGGTGTCAGGGGTTCAGGTGAGAAAAAGTGCCGGAAACACGAGTATACGCGTGCCAGTCTTTTCACAAGGCTATACCAAGATTCCAACCGGTGATCCGTTGTACATTGTCAATGGTGTATTCACACTCAGTACACAGGAGTTTCTCAACCTTGTGCCAGAAAATATGGTGTATCTAAAGATCATCAATGACCAATCCAAGTTATCACGGTTCGGAGCATTTGGTAGCAATGGTGTCATTGTTGCGCTCACACAGCAGCGACAGGTGAATGAAGAGAGCCTGAAAAGCAAGTTTGTCGAACTGCCTGGAGTCAATCAAGCGCTGAATTTTTCATCTGGTCAATTGGCAAGGGCTGGATTACGAATACCCAACCTGCGCGCTGCACTACATTGGGATCCATCGGTTAGCAACAGCTACAAGGGTTTGGCCACATTAAAGGTCAAACTCACTGACGACCTTGGACCGATGCAAGTCTCTGTGAGCGGGGTGACATTCGATGGCAACCCATTTTCCGGATCCATACGATTCATTGTGAATCGACCGGGGTATGTAGTGATTAACTAGGTAAATTCGCCAGTCTGCATCCATGCTGGCAATGCGTTAGATAATTGCCTAACTTAGGCATGGCTAACACTTCATGCCCATGAGTTATCCCAGTATTTTCAATGATGTCATAGGTCCTGTGATGAGGGGACCATCCAGTTCGCATTGTGCGGCATCACTTCGCATCGGTCGCCTCTGTCGTGATCTGATGGATGGGGATATCCAAGAAGCCTTTATTGAATTCGATCCGAATGGATCACTGGCTACTACGCACAAAGGCCAGGGCTCCGACATGGGATTGTTCAGTGGCTTTTTAGGCTGGGAAGCGTATGATGAACGTCTTCCGGATTATCTGCAAGCCATTGAATCAGCAGGCATAAAGATTGAAATAAAGATTCATCCCATCGGAGCTACACATCCGAATACCTATCAGATCACTTTAAAGAATGAAAAAGAAGAGCGAAAAATGATCGCGCTCTCAACAGGGGGTGGAATGATACAGGTGATCTCCATTGATGGAGCGACTGTTGATATGGCGGGTGATTATTACGAAACACTCGTGTACGTGAAGGCTGCTGATCGTGTCTTCGATTTCCTTACGCGTTCTATAGAGTGTGATGCTCTTGAAGTGCATCAAGGCGATCTTGCTTTTATAGAGATCAAGTCAAATAAGTTTTTGGGACAGGAGATGCTCGATGAGCTGTCCAACTTCGAGGAAGTTCTTTTTGTAAAACAGCTTAACCCGGTGCTGCCAGTCCTCGCCCGTAAAGACCTCGAGGTACCCTTTATCACTTCTGAGGAAATGCTTCAGTATAATGAAGGCAAGAACCTGTCACTTTGGGAGCTTGCCGTTCACTACGAGTCAAAGCGGGGAAATATTTCTCACCAGGAGGTGATTGATAAGATGAGTGCCATTGTTGGTATTATGGAGAATGCTATCGACCTTGGTTTGAAGGGAACCTCCTATAAGGATCGCATTCTTGGTCCGCAGTCGCTGAACTTCAAGAAGAGATTGGATGCCGGTGCGCTGGTAGAAGGTGATGTAATGAATCACGTCACGATGTTTACCTCTGCAATGATGGAAGTAAAGAGTTCGATGGGCGTGATTGTGGCTGCGCCTACGGCTGGCTCATGTGGAGCACTACCAGGTGCGCTCATAGGAACTGCAAGAGCATTGAAGATACCTCATGATGAAGTGGTGAAGGCGATGCTCGCTGCAGGCATCATCGGAGTGTTCATTGCAGCGCATGCCACGTTCGCAGCGGAAGTGGGTGGTTGTATGGCTGAGTGCGGCTCCGGCTCAGGAATGGCTGCTGCGGGTATTGTCGAGTTGAAGAAAGGAACGCTGGACCAATCGCTGGCGGCTGCTTCAATGACTTTGCAGACTTCTTTAGGTATGGTTTGCGATATGATTGCCGACAGGGTAGAGGCGCCCTGCCTTAACAGAAACGTAATGGCCGCCTCAACGGCACTGTCATGTGCGAATATGGCGCTCGCGGACTATGATCACCTCATTCCTTTGGATGAAGTAATTGAAACAATGAAGAAGGTTGGTGACGCGATACCAAACACACTTCGTTGCACTGGCCTTGGTGGATTGGCAATTACAAAAACAGCGAAGAAGATCGAGGCCATGTTGGCGCAGCAGGAGAATGCACCAGTTCAGGAAGGTAAGAAGTTCTTCAAGGTTTGTTAGTATTCTCGGCTTATTCAACATACACATATGAGAGTTCACCTGACTATCATCGCCCTGGTTTTGTCTTTTGCAAATGCCTTTGCTCAAGACCTCAAGCCTTCGTTTGAAAGTTACGCCAGGCTAGGCGAGTACCTTGGGCGAAATGGTGGTAAGTGGGTGGCCACTAATCCCAATTACGACTCCACACAAAAATATTCTGCCTATGAATTTGAGATGAATTTCTTTTGGGATACAGAGCGGCTCATGCTGTGGGATTCCGTTACAGTTCGCTTCAAAGGTCTGGACTATCTTTCGTGGATCAGTACATGGAGATGGCACCCGGGTATGAAGGAAGTAGAGTATACGTCACACGGACCGGAAGGACGTTTGATCTCGGGTATTACGCGAATTACAAACGATACAACATTTATCACAACAGACAAGTTATTTCAGCCAGACGGTCAATTTAAAGAGTTAAAAGATGAGAACTTTATTGTGTCAGAGAACACACATCGCAACATATCATACGAGAAAAAAGATGGCAAATGGGAAGTTCAAGGCTCCTACGTATGGAAACGCAAGTCATAATATCTTTTAACGCCAAAAAACTTACATTCTAAAAACAAAAGAGCCTTTCGTTTGTACATTGATTCATCCGATGTACATAAGTGATAGGCATTAGCAAGATACCGTCCACCAAACCTTTCCGACTGTTTGCATTTGGATTCGGTGTCATTCTTGCGCTTATTATCGTCATCCAAATTGCGTTACAGCATTCCTACGATCAGACCGTTGACCCAGCGTTGATTAACAAATCCGGGCGACAGCGCATGATCAGCCAGCGCGTTACCAAGCTGACACTTTACTTACAGCAGGGAATCAAACCTGATGTTGCAGACTTTAGCGTAACTGACAGCCTGTTGAAGTATACCTCTGTGCTTGAGGATGTGCATGCTGCGTTGCTGCAGCAAAATTTAAAAGAAGTTAAAAGCAAAAAAATAGACTCACTGCTCAGGCTGGCAGATCCGTTTGTGTTTACACTTGCTAATGGATCGCGAGCACTCATCGGACAGAGCAAAGGCCCGGCTATGGACTCCATCATTTCAGAAATTGCTGATGCGGAAGTTCATCTTCTGGCTCTAATGGAGCAGGTCACCAAACAGTTTGAGAGAAAGTCAGTTGAGGAACTTAATTTGGTGAGGAGAACCGACCAGGTATTCTCGATAGCTCTCGGTGTTGCGATCATATTCTTGTTTGTCATTCTATTTTTCCCAGTACTCCGTAGGCTTGAGAAGCAGAATAAAGTATTGAGAGAAGTTAGAGATAGTTTGTCAAGGCAGAAGATTTTGATGCGAACGATCATCGATAACATTCCCATCAACATCTACGCCAAGGATAAGAATTCAAGAAAGACACTTGCCAATAAACAGGAGTGGACCTACACAGGCGCTAAGAGTGAGGCAGAAGTGCTCGGCAGAAATGACTTTGATCTTTTTCCTGGCGCCTCCGCAGAGGTTTCTGTTGCCGAAGACCAGGAAGTACTGAACGGTAACCCTATTATTGAGAGAGAGACATTCAACTTCAAAACTGATGGGACAGAAAGGTGGTTTCTGGTTTCCAAAGTTCCTCTCCGTGAGGAAGGTGGGACAATAACCGGATTGGTTGGGGTAAGTATCGACATCACTGAACGCAAGCGAATTTCCACAAAGCTGGAGTCTGCGTTAAAGGAAGCACACGACCTGTATGACAATGCACCTTGTGGATATCATACTGTAGATGGTGATGGGATCATAACCCGCATGAATGCCACAGAGCTTCGCTGGCTTGGATACAAATCGGAAGAAGTGGTGAACAAGCTACATGTTAAAGACCTGCTAACTCCAAGGGGGCTGATATTGAGAGAGAGAATCATGGAACGGATAAAGCAAGAGCGCCATGTCGATAATATAGAAGTTGAGTTCATCAGAAAAGATGGCAGTATCATGGATGTGATCTTAAACACCGCGGCAGTATTCGATGAGGACGGCAAGGTCAATCGGAATCGATCAACTGTATATGACAATACGGAAAGTAAAAGACTGCAGAATGAAATCTTAAGTGCCAATGAAAAGCTTACTCAGCTGAATGTAGAGAAGAATAGTTTCATGGCGATGGCCACACATGACCTGAAGAATCCACTGAACTCGATATCTGGGTTGACTACACTTCTGAAGATGGAGCCCGGTCTGTCGCAGGATGGGCAGGATTTAGCGGACATGATCGAAAAGTCGTCTACCCGGATGAGGGATTTGATTACCCGCCTATTGGACTACAATCGTATTGATCAGGGTAAGACAGAGGCAAACCCTAAGGAAATGAACTTGCTTGAACTGCTCTCTAGAAGAATAGATTCGTTTCGCGAGCAATCGAAGCAAAAGAATATAAAGCTACAATTGTCAACGAAAGTCAGCAAGGAGGGAGCCCAGTTAGTATCTGATCCTGAGCTTCTTGATCAGGTGTTTGATAACCTGATTTCCAATGCATTAAAGTTCTCCAAATCAGGCACTGCTGTAGATGTCCGGCTGCGCCATTCCGGCAACCATTTCGTGGTGGAAGTAGCTGACCAGGGGCAGGGTATTCGGGCGGAAGAGATGCCAAAGTTGTTTCTGCCCTTTACCAAGCTGAGCAATAAGCCGACCGGCAACGAAACTTCATCTGGCCTGGGGATGTCAATAGTGAAGCAGCTGTTGGAGTTGCTTGGCGGATCCATCTCCGCTGAGAGCGAAGTAGGCAAAGGCACCACATTCCGGGTGGCGATTAAGAGTATGGCAGACTAGGCCCATGTGTTGGCAGTTTTAATCTGTCTAATTTGCGTGTTTATGCAAGGGACAGAATCAAATCTCAATCAATTCAGGAATCATCTGGATCAGTTCAGCACACTTAGCGACCTGCAATTCAAAGTTGTAGTTGATCACATCAAAATCAGAAAGCTGAAGAAACACGAGGTGCTTTTACATGAGGATCAAGTGGTCGATCATACCTTTTGGATAAACAAGGGCTTGCTCATATCCACTTTTACTCAAGACGATGGGCGGGAGCACATCATCCAGTTTGCGATTGAGAATTGCTGGATCACCGACCAGCAAGCTTATTATAATCAAGAGCGTTCCAAATTTCGCATTACCTGCCTGGAGGATGCTGAAGTATTTGCGCTCTCTTACGAATCGAGGGAAACGCTATGTGCGGAGATAGGGGAGCTCTCTCATTTTTTCAGAAGGAAGGCTAACGACAGCTTTGTGAAGTTGCAGCAGCGGCTGCTTACTTATCTGACCTCGGATGCTCAGCAGCGGTTTGAATTGCTATGTGAGGAGTATCCCACTTTGATTCAGCGGATATCTAAAAAACGACTGGCCGCTTACCTCGGTGTGACTCGCGAGACGCTCAGCCGATTCACCCGGAGTTGAAGTGAAATTAGTGATGTATGTCAATTTTTATGAGATGTGACTGGCGGCATCTTTGCAAAAACATATATCATGAAAACACAAATATTCTTCGCAACGATTGCGTGTACCCTGTTTTGCATCATCTTCAACGGCCTCGCGCAACCGGATACCCTTGCCGAAGCGAAACTGGCCATCGAGGCGAGCAATGCGGTTTATTTTAAGGCCTTTGTAAAGAATGATCCGAACATTTTCATCGAACGTTATGCCGAAGATTGTTGCATCATGGCTCCTGGTATGCCTGCCCTGTGCGGACCGGATGCACCTCGCAAGTTTTTCCGGATGGCTTATGATGAATTTGGACTTAGAAATGGGAAATTCATTACGCAGGAAGTTTACGGTGACGGCAAAGAGTTTGTTACCGAGGTAGGTCTCTGGCAATCCTTCGATGAGCATGGGGTATTGTATGATGATGGTAAATTTCTTGTACTTTGGAAAAAAACGTCCAACGGGTGGAAGATGTACCGAGACTCATTTAGCAGCAACAGAACTGTAGAAAAATAGAGATAAAACTATGGCAACCAGATTTCAGGAATTTTTAGACTTACACCATCAGGCAACTCCGTTGATGCTGGGAAATGTGTGGAGTGTGCCCAGCGCAAAAGCATACGAGAAGTGTGGGTACAAGGCAATCGGTACATCGAGTGCGGCATTGGCGCAGACACTTGGGTATGAGGATGGAGAGGAGATACCTTTTGATGAATATCTCTTTATGGTGGAGCGGATAGCGAAGTCAACATCGTTGCCGCTGTCTGTTGATATGGAAGCGGGGTTTGGAAACGATGCGGAGCAAATTGCGAAAAACATTATACGCCTGGTTGGTGTCGGTGTGGTGGGAATCAATCTGGAAGACTCGCGAATGAAGGATGGCAAAAGGGCTTTGCAAGACAAGACCTTTTTCAGAGATCTTTTGAAATCAATTTGTGATAGGTTAAGGTCTACTTCAACAAATGCATTTATTAACGTGAGGTGTGATCCATTTCTTATCGGCCACGAGGCTCCTGTTCAGGAAGCCATCGCAAGAATCCGATTGTATAATGATACTGGTGTACATGGAATCTTTCTTCCATGCATTGTAAAGGTTGAGGATATCAAAGCTGTGGTTGCCGAGTCGAGGCTTCCCATAAATGTGATGTGTATGCCTGACCTTCCGGATTTTGCAACGCTTGCCAGTCTTGGCGTGAAACGCATAAGCAGTGGAAACTTTATTCATAGCAAGGTCTATGCAGACATGGAGGTTCTCTTAAAATCAATCGAGAGTGAAGGTGGCTTCAAGCCGTTGTTCTGAGGCCTCTAGGAGTTCTGAGGCACTGACATCCGATTGTATTTGTTGCGATATTCGATGGGAGAGAGTCCAGTTACCTTTTTGAACATGGTTCTGAATGCTTTGGTGTCGGCATAGCCTACGTCAAACATTACTTCGTTGATATTTTTGCGGCTCGTTTCAAAACTTCGTTTTGCCGTTTCAATTTTCACCCTGTTAATGTATTCCAGCACCGAGTTATTGGTAGCCTGTTTGAAACGCCTTTCGAAAGTTCGCCTGCTGATGGATGTTTTCTCCGCCAGCTCATCAATGGTTATTTTCTCGTGCACGTTTTCTTCAATGTAGGTTTGAGCCTTCAGGATATCCGCATCGTTGTGACCCTTCTGTCCTTTGAACATCGAGAACACGGCCTGGCTATTGCGATCCAGGTCGATAGCAAAATACTTGGACGCGAGGATAGCAGTCTCACGGTTGGTATATTTCTCCAATAAGTGAAGCAACAAATTCCAATACGAATTGGCGCCACCACTGGAGTATATTCTCTTTTCTTCCGTCACGATATTGCCTTCTACTACGGTTACCTCCGGAAACTTTTCGCGGAACTCACTTTGAAAACCCCAGTGCGTGGAACACTTCTTGCCATCGAGTAAACCTGTAGATGCAAGTAGAAAAGCGCCCACACAAAGTGAGGCTACCTCAGCACCCTTCTTGTATTGTTCTGTGATCCATGGGATGGCGGATTTGTTCTGTTGGATCGCTGCCGTCATGTCGCCAAACAAAGCGGGGACAAATATCAGGTCAGTTTTCTTTACCTCTTTCAGCAAACGATCCGTGTGTATGGAGTAACTCCCATTGTTCAATTTCACCTCACGCTTGGCACCTACCAATTCCACATCGAAGAGTGGCGATTTTCCTGCCGCCAGCAGAAAATGATTGGCTGTAGTAAAGAGGTATTGCGGGTCGGCAATGGCTTGCATCACCGATGACTCCGGCACCAGAATAGATACTTTCTTCATGTTTCAAATATAACAGATTAGCTTGACGCAAAACTCCCCCAAACTGTCATATACGCCACCTACCGAACCAGGATTCTTGTTGCACCTTTGTATTGTAAACGGAAAATAAAACGAACCCAAAACTCAATAATCATGAAAAAGGAAAAGACATTTTTTTGGATTGCCACGACAATCATTTTGCTATGGGAGGGAGTGATGCCACTGAGCACGCTTGCCTTTGCACCCGAGTATGCCACGGCTGGCACCAAGCCGCTAGGCTATCCGGACTACTTCGCGTATGCGTTAATAATATGTAAAGGTCTGGGCGTGATCGCGATTGCCTTGCCCTCTGTGCCCGTGAAACTAAAGGAGTGGGCCTATGCGGGATTGACGTTCAACTTGATCTTTGCTACCATGAGCCATGCCGTAGTGGATGGTAACGTAAGTTATATTGCGTTACCGATTGTGATCATGGCGATACTGGCTGTGTCGTATGTATACAATCCAAAGTTGAGAACCCACGCCTAAGAATAGAATCGATTAACCATTAATACACTGAAAGATATGTCAACCAACAGCGTAAAATTACATCGTGTGCTTACTGCACCTCCTGAAAAAGTATTTCGTGCCTTCACCGATCCAGATGCTTTGGCGTCATGGCTGCCGCCTTACGGGTTTATTGCCAAGGTTCATGCCATGGATGCAAAGGTGGGAGGGACTTACAAGATGTCGTTCATCAATTTCACCACAGGAAATGGTCACTCATTTGGTGGAGAGTATTTGGAGATAGTTCCGAATGAACTGATCAAATACACTGACAGATTTGATGATCCTAATTTGCCTGGTGAGATGATCACGACCATCACCCTCAAGGCAGTCTCATGCGGAACAGAGCTGACAGCGACTCAGGAAGGAATACCGGCCGCCATACCCGCGGAGATGTGCTACCTGGGCTGGCAAGAATCGCTTGACAAACTAAAGAGACTTGTTGAACCTAATATCCCGGATGCTTAATTGCATCTGGGATTTATTTTACTCCACAACTTTAAAACACTAATAACATGGCCATACAAAAAATCACTCCCTGCCTGTGGATAGAAAAGGATGCAAAGAAAGCTGCGCGTTACTACCTGTCTATTTTCAAAAAAGGAAAGCTAAAGTCATATAGAGCCTTCAAGAATCTTCCAACTCCGGATCGCAATTTCGATACCGCTACGATTCAGATTCTGGGAATGGACTTCCAGATATTGGCCGCTGGCCCTCTTTTCAAATTCAATGAAGCGGTATCGTTCGTAGTCAGGTGCAAGGACCAGAAGGAAATCGACTACTACTGGAAAGCACTGACAGCAAAGGGTGGAAGCGAAGGACCTTGCGGATGGCTGAAGGACAAATACGGTCTGTCCTGGCAGATCGTGCCAGAGATCTATTTCAAATTAGAGTCACACAAAGACAAATCAAAGCGAGACCATGCCATGAAAGCCGTGCTGAAGATGAAGAAGATTATCATCGCGGATTTGGTAAAGTAGTATGCAGGTTCATGCGCATCTGACTTTCAATGGCAACTGCCGTGAGGCAATGACGTTTTATCAAAAATGTTTTGGTGGGAAAGTACGGTTTCAAACCGTGGGGGAGTCGCCAGACTCTTCCCGTTTATCCCGGAGGATGAAAGACTGCATTGTACAAGCCACCTTGAGCCGCAACGGATTTGTGCTGATGGGCTCTGATATGGTGTCGGAGATGGGGTTGATTAGAGGCAATGCCGTAACCTTATCGGTGTCTTGTCGCAGTGAGTCGGAGATTCGCACTGTTTATCGCAAGCTGTCGGCTGGTGGTAATGAGAATCATCCGCTACGCACCAACAGCACAGGCGGGCTGGTTGGTGGAGTTACGGATAAGTTCGGCAATCATTGGATGCTTGTATGCAAATAGCAGTGGCTGAGCGGTTGATGGTTTCAGTGCTTACTCATACACAATCCGAATTTGTTTGACCATGCCTTCGTAGCTGGTGATCGCCAGCGTGCTGAAATCTTCAGGCACAGTGAAAGATAGGGGTTCGTCTTCGTAAGTGAGCTTATTGGTCTGAGTGGCAATAAATTCGCCATCGATATTATAAAGGTTAGCTGTTGTGCATTCTGGCCGGCAGTTGTCGTTTACCGTTATTTGAATATCCTTTATGGCCCGAGCTCTATTGAGTTTGATGTACAAGGTGGCAGGGTATAGCCACAGCACATCCTCATTATTGCCGAAATAGCACATGGTGGAGTCATTCTCCAGGTGACTTACTTTCAGGCTATGTTTGCCTACGGTGATTGAATCACCACATTCTTTGAACTGGCCCTTCTTGAAAGTGATCACCGTTTCCGCTCCACGGCTTGATTTCGATTTCTTTGATTTTCGTTTTTGTGCCAGGGTATCATTTCCGGCAAAAAGAGTGACGATGCACAGGGTGATGATATAGAATTGATTTCGGGACAGCATGGTCTTATTGTTTAGTGAAAGATACGGTTATTCGTAGTTCTGTATGCATGG
>JAGQYM010000139.1 GCA_020436085.1 Cyclobacteriaceae bacterium | reverse complement strand
TTCTAGATGCCGCAGGTATCAACATGATCAAGTTCAAAGATGGAAATTTCATTCTTTGGGGAGATGAGAATGTTGGCAATGAGAGGAGGTTTAAGCATAAACGCGAATACCTATCTCATATCGAAAATGTGTTCCTTGAGAATTTTGATTTCATCATATTTAGCATAAACGACGAACAGTCAGACAAGCTATTGGAGTCAACATTCAGAGCTTTCTTCATACCTGAATTTGCAAAACGAGCGATTCGAGGCACGGATCTTGACGATGCTGTACAAATCAAGATCGACGCTGAAAATAATACCGACTTGACAAGATCACTGGGACAGAAGAACGCAGAAATTCGACTTCGAATTGCAGACACTACGAAGCAATTTATCATCACTGTTTCTGAACTTGGCGTGACTGAATCGGTGGCAGCATAATGGCAAGTCGTTTTTTTTATACTATAGGGCATACAATGTATGCCCACGAAATGAGGGGTGATTAATATGGTTTTACAAGGCGCAGTCCAATCTGGACATATCCCAGTGAACAATTACGAATTGATAGTCGTAGGCTTGCCCCCAATTGTCTTTACCACCATTAGCGGCTTTGAAGACGAGACAGAAGCAGTGGATCTTCCAGATAGGACAAAGGCATCAGGTGGCAATCACAAGCCAGTGGAGTTTACCGCAACAAGTTTTGAGCATCACACTGCTGAAAGAGCTGCTCTTGAGTTCTGGCTTCGTGAAGGCCGTGATCCGGTCACGCCTACATATAAAAAAGTTGGAACTCTGATCAAAAGAGACATTCACGGAAATGTTGCATCTACAAATTCGTTAACTGGGCTCTGGATTATGAAAAAGAAAGGTCCGGATCTCGATTTAGCAAACGAAGGTGAACCAGCTTTGATTGAGTGGACGTTTTCTGCGGATAGCGTTCAACCCATCTAAGCAAAAATAGAAATTTCCTAACAAAGCAATTTTCGGGATTGCTAATTGGAGGAACGAAGTGACTGAAGAAAATACGACTGAAAATCCTACCCTATACCGGACAACTACGCTCGATGAACTAGGTGCAAATCTTCCGATTCTAAGAAATGGACGCGATGGACAGCCTGTTCAAGATCGCTCTTTTAGTTTCCTTGATTGGGACATGGAGGTAGAAGAAAAAATCTCCAAAATCCAATCTAACGCAAAGAATGTTGGAAGCCTAGTGAGCCAAATGATGTGCTTGCTGCTCGATCGTTTTTGCGGAGAAAACTTTCAGGATCTGTCTAAAGAGGAACAGATACTCACTATTAATCAACTTGAATTCACTAACGTGATGTATATGTACATATTCCTCCGCACCGAAGAGCTTGGATATGACCTCAAAATGGACGTCACCTGCCCTCACTGTAAAAAGTTAAACAAAGGGTTTGTGGCTGATCTCAGAACTTTGGAAATCCACGCCAAAGACCCTGAACACCAGCGCAACCACGTCTATGAACTAATGAAGCCAATCCTTATGGACAATGGAGATGTGGTTTCAAGCGTTACTTATGACATTTCTAAGTGGGACACGATGGAAAGGGCAACACCTGACGTAGCTGAGAATGCCGGAAAGATGAAGCAAATTCTCTTTCGCTCAAGCATTCTTAGCGCGCACGCAGAAGATGATAGCGGTAAGGAAAAGAATTATCCAATCGATCTTGTCATAAAAAAAATGAAAAAAATCGACATTGAGAAAATATCAAGTGCGATTACTCAAAACAATGCTGGTCCATTGATGGCTATGAAGGGCGAATGCATTCACTGTAAGTCTGAGTGGTTCAGGCTTTTAGATTGGAGCTACAACTTTTTTTTCGACAGTTCGTCCCTGTAACCACCAGGGACGAGGCGCTGGAGGGAACATTCAATCTTCTATATGGGATGAGCGGAGGTTTAACACTATCGGAAATTCGGACCATGAAACGAAAGGACTTCCATTGGTTTCTTGAGCGGCTGAGAAAGCAAAAGGAACGAGAGAACGAGGAGATTGAAAAGGCGCGGACTGGAACCAGGACACCTACTCCCTCTGGGAAGATGAAATATTTGGGAAGGTAGACGATGGCATTCGCATTCAACGCCATATTAAAATTCAACTCATCAGGTGCAGAAGCCGCGCTTACGCGCACCAAGACCAAATTTAATGACTTAAAATCTAGTATTTCCAAAGCTGGTGCGTCTTTAAATAAAGTCGGCCAGGGTATAAGGGGGGCGGCAATTGCGGCGACCCCTCTTACGGTTGGAGTTGCCTTTGCAACTAAAACTGCCGCTGACTTTGAAGAACAATTATCAATCGTAAGGTCTGTTCTTTTGGCAACACCAAAAGAGATGGAAGGCTTAAATGAGGTCACTAAACGCCTCGGTG
>JAGQYM010000138.1 GCA_020436085.1 Cyclobacteriaceae bacterium | reverse complement strand
TCCGATCTACCGTCAGTTAAATGGATTTTTGACGTTGGATGATGCAACTATTCTGGGATACGGTAGCGGTGCCATTAGATCAACTGATAATGGAGCTTCCTGGAGTGTGCAAAATGGGTCCCAGTTTCTTTCATCGGTTGTTACGGCTGACAGTATTAATCTTTTTTCGTATGACGGAAATTTATTGACATCAAACGATAAGGGGGTAACCTGGAACTCTCAATCAATTTCAGGATTACCATTCGCTGATAAGATCCAGGTTGATAATTCAAATAACATATACTTTCGCGCCAGCAACAATTTGTATAAAGTAAATTCCGGGGAGACCACCGCGAGTTTGATTTTTGGGACCGCTTTTGTGTCCGATTTTATAGTGGTTAATGACATAATTCTCGTTGTCAATGGGGCCACACTTTACCGATCAGACAATGGAGGCAGTGGTTTTTCTCCAATAACAATTCCTAACAGTAATCGAGTGTGGGCGTATCTAAATGGTTTAGACGAAACCATTTTCGTGCACAACAATTCCACCGGGACATTTAACACTTCTGTTGACGGGGGGGCAACCTGGCAACAACGTTTTTTACCTGACACGAAAGCACAGATCAACGACTTCATTGTCACTGCGTCCAATTTTGGTTTTGCCAGCGTGAACAGATCAGTCAGTCTCAAAACCACAAGTAACGCTGTGTTGCCTGCCGCACCGTCAGATCTTATAATAACAGCATACACATATAATGCGGTTCAGCTCGAGTGGAAAGACAACTCTTCACTTGAAACAAGCTTTGAGATTGAGCGATCTGTTGGCGACAACACTTCTTATGATTTTATTGCCTCTTCTTTTTCATTTGAGCCCCTACCAAATTCTCCCATCTTATCCGTTGTAGGTACGCCAGGAGAGAACAACTTCTTCAGGATTCGTGCCGTCAACTCCGGTGGAGGCCCATACTCAAATGAGGTATCTATAGTCCTACCAGATCAATGCGCATCTTCTGTACCAGATAACAGAAGTTGGACACTTACAGTTACGGGTGATCCAGGAAGTACTCCCTCCGGTCCTATCGTAAATTCAAATGCATTGATTAAACATAGCGGCACTACCGGGAACACCTTTACAATAGATAACTACCACTTGGGTATCAATGGAGTATCTACTGAATTTATTGCAAGCTTTAACGAAAACTGCGGTGAAACTTTTGTTGTATCTAATCAATCGGACTTTGCCAATGGCAATGGGGTTTGGGATGACGTGAACAAGGTTTTAACTCTAAAATGGAAGTCAAGGGATAATGACCCGGTTTTTGAAGGCACTTCCACTTTGATGCTGAACGCAATGGATCCAGTTCCGGAGACACCAGGCCTCTCCGTCTACTCTGTGAGCGGCACAGAAGCCTTGATCAGTTGGAATCAAACCGGTTTTGAAAGCGAATATATAATTGAACGTGCGACAAGCTCAGGAGGCCCATACACAGCGTTATCCCCAATTCCATACCCAACTGTGTTCATTATTGATAATAGTTTAAGCAGCGGAGGAACATATTATTATCGAATCCAAGCAAAAAATGCGCAAGGCTCTTCCCCGTTTTCACCAGAGGAAAGTGTGACGTTGACAAATGGACTTTTCCGACCAGCCCAAAATATTCTTTCGCAAAATTTTGATACGCAGCAAGGAGGATCATGGGGTGATCTAGATGGTGATGGCTGGGAAGATTTGGTGTTGGTGCGGTCTGCGAGTAACACAGGTCAAGCTCTTCCACCCGCCTTTTTTAGAAATCTGGGAGCAACCCAGCTGGGCCAGTTTGAACAAATTGAACTTTCCGAATTATCGGAGGAAACCAATGGCAGTGTGTCGATAAACATATTTGATTTCAATAATGATGGGAAACTTGATGTCTATGTCGCGCGGGCAGGAATTGGAGTAACAGATTTGCTGCTTTTGAATCTTGACAATAACTGGGGATTTTCTAAGATGGAGGTGCCTAAAACGGGCGAAATCAATGCCGTTCGCAATGCAGTAGGATTTGACTATGACAATGATGGGTTTGTAGATATTCTTTCTGGCCGAAGAGACTTCAACACAACGGTAGTGCAACCAGGAGATTTGCTATTAAGAAATATTAGTGGCACAGGTTTAGCAGAGGTGACGATGACTCCAATGTCAGCACTATTAAATAGCTCAGGAAGTGTCAACGCAGTTGACTATGATGATGATGGTGATCAGGACGTATTCGTAGTAAACTTCTCAACATCTACTCCGGCTAGTCACCTCTTCGATAACAATGGAGATGGCACCTTTACTAAGGTAACAGGATCAATATTCGATACAGAGAACTTGTTATTGCCATCCACGTCCAGTTGGGGTGATATTGACAATGATGGA
>JAGQYM010000137.1 GCA_020436085.1 Cyclobacteriaceae bacterium | reverse complement strand
AAGCCAAGAATCCTTTATTGCAGAAAATCCTAACGGTTCTCGGAGGGCAGATATTTCATGGGGATGTAGAAATTACTCACCTAATGCTGCTTAAACTGTCCAAAACTCAATTTTATCATGGGTCATGTTTTATCCAAGGAAGAATGGCGGCAGTGTTCTTCTTTGAAGACATCGACATGGGGATGGCATGCGTGCAACTTTCCAATGAAGTCCGCTATGCCCGTTTCTCCAGTACACTTATTGAAGGGCATCATCTAGACAATAAGACAAGTGCGTTGAGAAAAGACTTACATTAAATCACCTTGCACCAATGAGATTGCGATGTAAGCCCTAAATAACCTACATGAATTGTTATTTATAGCCCTGCTTTTCTCATTTTACCCTCCAAGGACAACTAAATGGATTTGTGGTTGTATGTTTGAATTTCATAGGATGAGCAGCGTTTACTGGTGTTTATCAATTGATGGAAATCAAAAAACGCTGTCATCCTGTCATAAAATTTGAGAGTTTAATAACCAAGTGGGGGGATAAAGACTTATTTAATCTATGCCCAATGTCATTAAGTTAAGAAATAGCATATCGCACTGAACTAGCCAAGAACATTAACGAAATTAATATTCGATATTCTTATGATTAAATCATTAGCATTAACTTCCGTAATCCACTGAATCTACTAGATTTATTCTTGCGATAGCGTTATACTGTCAATATATAATTCGCAATCAATATTAACTAAGATCGGAGATAAAAATAATGGCAAAAATATCTAGCCCTTCTTCAAATGTTGGCACACCACCTGCTGAAAATTTGTGCCAATTTGATCGATCACCTTAAAAATATACTTTTTTCTCATGAATTTTTAGTTCGGCATCGTAAAAACCCTCGTGATTTTTCTCGTACTCGTCTGTTACCCTTTCCTTCCGTCATCTTGATTTTACTGAACATGCTGAAAAGCGCTCTGCAAGTCGAATTGAACTACTTTTTCAAAGCGATCCATGGGACTGATACTGCAGATCCAGTCGTCACCGCCAGTGCCTTCTGTCAAGCGAGAATGAAACTGAAACATCAAGCCTTCGTGGAATTGAACCAAGAGCAAGTCTCATTTTTCTACAACCACTTTCCTCCCCGTCTTTGGCATGGCCTCCGATTACTCGCCTTTGATGGTTCGACTCTTCAACTCCCATCCATTGACGATCTCATCGATCATTTTGGCGGCTGCCCGGATGAAAACCATTCTCCTTTGGCCCGTGTCTCTCAACTCTATGATGTGCTCAACCACATTACCCTGGATGCCGCATTGAGTCCTTTCTCTGTCGGGGAACGGGAACTGGCCACGCAACATATGAACTGGCTCCAAACCGGAGACTTGGCTCTCCTGGATCGAGGCTATTCAGCGTTTTGGCTTTTCGCCCTGATTTGTTCTCGTTCCACTCATTTTTGCGCACGAATGAATATTGATCAGTGGGCCGTCGTGCGTCAATTTTACCAATCCGGTTCGAACGAAGCCATTGTCACTTTGCATCCTTCTTCCCACTCCGCACAAAAATGCCGGGAAAAAGGGATTTCTTCTGAACCTCTTACGGTACGGCTGATCCGGGTGGAATTGGAAAATGGAGTCATTGAAATTCTAATGACTTCTCTTCTGGATATGGATCAATTCCCCTACGAATTCTTTGAGCCTCTTTATCATGAACGATGGGGCATTGAAGGCAATTTCAATACGATGAAACACCGGCTGCAAATGGAAAACTTAACGGGAAAATCCTCTGAATCCGTCTATCAAGATTTTTATGCTCGAATCTTTTCACTCAATTTCACTGCAATTTTGATTCATCCGGCACAAGACTCCGTCACTCAGGACAGTTCATCACGCACCTATTCCTATCAAGTGAACTTTACCAAGGCGCTTTCCTATATGAAAGATTCGGTGGTTCTTCTTTTTCTACGCTCTTCGATTTCCATTCTTCTTGATAGTCTACAAATTTTGTTCTGCAAAAACACAGAGCCGATTCGGCCTCACCGGAAGTATCCACGTAAGCGGAGAATTCGAAATCGGAATACCTATTCCTATGCATATAAACAGTCACGTTAACTTAATGACATTGCACCATATCCTACTTGCCAGGAAAAAGGAAATTCAAGTTGAAAGTTGTCATTTAACCATTTGGCTGAATTGCATTTTAAAAATCGTACCAAATCTGAGATTGAAAGGCTCGGTTTGCTTTTGAGTAATACATGAACATGATTGGGGATTCCACCTATGGCAATCATGATGCCGCCTTTATTTCGAACGATGCCTCCAATGTATTTGTATAATCGATCTTGAAATGTTTTCTGGATTAAATTTTCTTTATTTTTTATACCGCAAATGCTGTGATAATTAAGTGAGTAATAAGTGTGCG
>JAGQYM010000136.1 GCA_020436085.1 Cyclobacteriaceae bacterium | reverse complement strand
TCCTCCGCAGACTCGGACCTGAATCAAAATTTTGGAGAGGTGGCCGAGTGGCTTAAGGCAGCGGTTTGCTAAACCGCCGTACGGTTGTAAAGCTGTACCGCGAGTTCAAATCTCGCCCTCTCCGCAAAACCCCGGACAGTTGTTCGGGGTTTTTCTTTTTGTGAAATCGTGTAATTCACGGTTATGGCATGTCGATTTTCATTTGGCCGGGTATTGACCCGCCCTGAAAACGGCAGAGACAGCGATTCTTCGAACGTGCAGGAAGCGATTGGCAAAGAACCTTTCATGGTTGCCGAGACCAGAATAAGAAAACCTTGAAAGGTAACTCATCAAAGCATGGATACATTGATGTTTCAAAAACGCATGCTAACCGCTATCTTCTGGATATAGTTAACTTGATATTCATACTTGAGGCTGCAATTATATTGATCCATATCCATATGAAACATATCGAAAAATCAGTGACTGAACATCTTTACAAGGCAATGAGTAGCCCTCTGAAGCATTTTATCGAATCACGAGTAAAGAATTCCAGCATTGCTGATGATATACTTCATGAAGTATTCATCAAGATTCACAATAGAATTGACACGCTCAAAGACCCGGCCAAAGTTGAAAGCTGGATCTTTCAAATAACAAGGAACGCCATTATTGATCATTTCAGAAAAGACAAAGGTCATGTTGACGTTGTTGAAGAAGACCTTCAAGAATCGGATGACGATGAAGAAGACCTGCACAAACAAGCCAGCGCAGGATTGACGGAAAGGGTCTACCAACTGCCTGACATTTACAAACAAGCCATTCTTCTAACAACCTATGAGGGGTTGAGCCAGAAACAATTGGCTGAGAAAATGAACATTTCGTTGACAGGGGCTAAATCAAGAGTTCAACGTGCCCGAAAAATGTTAAAAGACATGCTGCTTGAATGTTGCCACTTTGATTATGACAGATACGGAACGGTGATAGATTTTCATAAAGCCTGTTGCTGTTGCGCTTCGGGAAAAAAGACTTAAAAAACGCAAAAAAGCCTGCGTCCTAAAAACCAAACTCCCGTCTACTATGAAAGAAACTGAAAAACCTAACAAACGGGAGAACCATGCTAATCGAACTATCAAGAATCGCAGACTTTATCTGGAAAAGTTTTATTGAGGTCTGGCCATATTTGTTGATTACGGTCCCAATCGCTGTTGGAATAAATATGTCCGGGGCGTCCAGGCACATCTCCAAAGTATTCAATAAGAAGCCAATCGTTTCAATCCTTCTGGCGACCTTGGTGGGCGCATTCAGTCCGTTTTGCTCCTGCAGTGTGATTCCGATTATTGCGTCGCTGTTGATCGGGGGGGTTCCCTTGTCCCCGGTTATGTCATTCTGGCTGGCATCTCCTTCAATGGATCCTGAAATATTTTTTCTAAGCGTGTCGGTCTTAGGGTGGAACCTTGCCGTATGGCGTTTGGGCTCTGCATTTGCGATGAGTCTGTCTGCAGGGCTCATTACGCAAATCCTTGTCAAGAAGGCATGGATAAGAGAAGATGCAACGTTGAAAGCATATTCATACGGAAAAACAGACCAGCACATATCATCATTTAAAGACATAATCTCAAATATCAAGAAAAAGTATTTGGTTTGGAACCTGAAGATGGCAACTGCTGAGGGAGGAAGCGTGGTTCTTTCCGGTAGTGGATGTTGTTCAACCGGCCTGATTCAGAAGGAATCTATTGTCATTAATAGAAGTAAATCGACAGCAACGAAGGCCAATAAACAGGTCTTTTTAGATAAACTAATTAAAGAAATTATCAAAGCCACAACCATGGTTGTAAAATTCATGTTGCTGGCATACTTTCTCGAAGCATTGATAATTCTTTATCTTCCCGCGCAGTTTATTCAATCCTTGCTTGGGACAAACCATTTCCTGTCCATAGTTGGGTCAGCTCTAATCGGCATTCCCGTGTACACCAGTTCAATACCCGCGCTCGCTTTGGTCGGCGGATTAATTGGTCAAGGTATGGCACCGGCAGCTGGCCTGGCTTTCTTGATAGCCGGACCGACGACAACTATTCCGGCGATGGCTGCCGTATGGAATCTTGCCGACAGAAAGGTTTTTTCTCTTTACGTGGGATTTACGCTGGCGGCTGCTGTGATAAGCGGATTATTATATCATGCATTTAGTTAGATCTTCTAGATTAAGCGGTATTTTGCACAGTTATGAGCACGTTGCGTTGTACTGTGTTGTAATTCTCGCCGAAGCTCTCTCCGCTAAAAAAACCTGGCATGATTGCGAGTTCTGCGCCACAGACGCATCCCAGCCTGAGGCTGATGAGCCTTTGGCTCACGCCCGGCGGGAAATCTCGCCCGCTCCGCAAAACCCCGGACCAGACGGTCTCTTCCCGCGGAGTTTCTCCGTGGAGTAGG
>JAGQYM010000135.1 GCA_020436085.1 Cyclobacteriaceae bacterium | reverse complement strand
TATAATTTGGACTAGTTGGAGATGATTTTTTTTTATATATTCCGCTTAGGATCCAACGTATTCAGAATGTCATACGCTTCCCTGCGTACGTTTAGATTGCCATCTGAAAAGATATTCACCAACTCAGTGGATTTGGTGTCAAAGAAGGAGATAACAAAAATCGCGTTTGGGTAGATGGTCCAGACGGTCTTTACATTTTTCAGCGCATCCAAAACCACCTGACGACTTTGATCTGGTGTTTTATCAAATGAGTCAAGTGCCTGCCGATGGTACCGGTAGGTGTTTTTCCTTAATTCAACCATTTGTGGGTTGTTGAGGTTTTCGATCAAGGCATAACGGTTTCGGTTGCTGCCCAAGGCTTGCCATCCCGGACGGTTTGAGCTTTGGGCGTTGTTTACCACGGTGAGTGCTCTTTGAAAATAGGGTGTGCCACCGAGTTCGCTAAATGAATCGTAATCCATTCCCAGCACGATATAGGCATAAAATGCCAGCATTGACGTGAGGTTGTTGATGTAGGTGTTGTCATTGTATTCCAGCGGCAGTGATTCGATGTATTCAAATTCCCACTCCCTGTCAGCAAAATTGAAAAGCACTGATTCGTAATTGGTATTGTAGATTGGACGCGCGGAGGTGATTTGTGCGTTTGCGGTGAAATTGCCTATCGAAGGCATTTTGGTGATGTTCAGGAACAGCGTACCGTTGATCTTTTCGTAGTTCTTATAGGAGTCATTGGTCCACTTGCGCGTGTTGAGGAAGTTGGCAAATGCACGTTCCATATCTTTGAACACAGCCCTATCCGTGGTTTGGATTTGTTCTGCATTTACAATCACCTTAAAGTTGAGTTCCTGAGCTACACTGGTGAGTGCACCAAGGCAAAGCAATATGGAAGCTAGCTTAGTCATAGAGTCCTACTATGGCATTAACGATGTCAGCTGCAACATCTTTTTTACTTTTCAGAGAAAATTTTTGAATCTCGCCATTCCGGTTGATGACCGATATTTTGTTGGTATCGTGCCCGAATCCTGCGCCTGAGTCATTTAGCGAGTTGAGAACGATGAGGTCGAAGTTCTTGGCTTCTATTTTTTTCTTCGCGTTACTTTCTTCGTTTTCTGTTTCGAGTGCAAAGCCGACAATGCGCTGGCCGTTTTTCTTTTGTTTACCAAGTTCTGCTGCGATGTCGGGAGTCTTTACCAACTGTATGGCGAGATCCTGGTCTGTTTTTTTGATTTTTTGCGGTGCAGTTTGCGCTGGGCGGTAGTCCGCTACGGCTGCCGAGAGCACGGTGATGTCGGTGTCTGAAAATACTTTTTGACATGCCTCGTACATCTCTTGTGCTGAAGTTACTCTTTTCACCTCAATGCCGGGATGCGCTAGTGCCAGGTGTGTTGGTCCGGTCACTAAAGTGACTTTGGCGCCTTGATTGGCCAGCGATTCCGCAATGGCAAATCCCATTTTGCCGCTGGAGTTATTTCCAATGAAACGAACGGGGTCAAGTGCCTCGTGCGTAGGGCCGGCTGTTACGAGCGCTCTTTTGTTGCTAAGCTTTTTTTTTTCCTTGAAGAAAGCTTTCAATGTTTCTACGATTTCTTCTGGCTCAGCCAGTCGCCCGACACCCACCAGGCCACTGGCAAGCTCGCCATGTGTTGGATCTATGGCCCGAACTCCATAGTCTTTAAGTGTATCAAGGTTTCTTTTGGTTGATGGATGCTGGAGCATGTCCAGGTCCATGGCTGGTGCGGTGAAAACGGGGCACCGGGCGGATAGGTAAACTGCAAGCAATAGGTTGTCACATTCACCATGAGCCATTTTCGCCAAAGTGTTGGCGCTGGCAGGGGCAATCACCATGGCATCTGCCCACAGGCCAAGCTCAACATGATTGTTCCACTCTCCGGCTTCGTTCTTGACGAACTCTGTGAGTACGGGGTTTTTGGAGAGCGTAGAGAGCGTAAGTGGTGTGATGAAATCTTTCGCAGATTCGGTCATGATTACTTTGACCTCTGCGCCTTCTTTTACCAGCAATCGTGTCAGGACGGCAGCCTTGTAAGCTGCGATGCTTCCAGTAATGCCCAGAATGATCTTCCGTCCTTCCAAGAGAGTTTGTGCTTATTCAGAGACCTCTTCTGTCTCGCTGCGCATTCTGTAGGTCAGTCTGTTTTCCAGAAATTCCTCAGTCGCTGTAGTTGTAGGCTTGGGCATGCGCTCATAGAACTTCGAGATTTCAATTTGCTCGCGGTTCTCGAATACTTCCTCAAGATTGTCTACAGTCGTAGCGAATTCCGCCAACTTTGCGTTCAGCTCTTCTTTGATGTTCACTGCGATTTGACGTGCGCGCTTTGAGATGATCACCACTGACTCATAGATGTTGCCAGTAGGGGTGATGATTTTGTCAAGGTCGCGTGTAGTAATAGATGGTTGTATAGCCATGTTAG
>JAGQYM010000134.1 GCA_020436085.1 Cyclobacteriaceae bacterium | reverse complement strand
AAACAGAACCAAGGCAGATATGAAAGCAGCGGTAACCACCCGGCAGGGACTACCGGACGTTATCGAAATCAGGGAGGTACCCATGCCCGAAGTAAAATCGGGCTGGGTGCTTATCCGTGTCAAGGCGTTTGGTTTGAATCGATCGGAGTTGTTCACGCGCAGAGGCGACTCACCCGGAGTCACCTTCCCGCGCATCCAGGGGATCGAGTGTGTGGGTGTCATTGAAGAAGATCCATCAAACACTTTTCAAAAGGGTCAGCAGGTGGCAGCCATTATGGGTGGTATGGGCAGAGCATTTGACGGAGGATACGCAGCGTTTGCGCTTGTGCCTTTGTCCATCGTGTTTGCATTCTCCAGCCAACTACCGTGGTACACACTGGGTGCGATACCGGAAATGTTCCAGACGGTTTCGGGTTCGCTTCACCAGGCACTGGAAATTGAATCTGGTGAGACGTTGCTGATCAGGGGTGGCACATCGTCCATCGGTTTGCTGGCTTGTCAGCTGGCAAAAGCAAAAGGACTTACGGTGATCTCCACCACACGGAATGCCGACAAGAAAAAAGCGTTGCTTGACAACGGGGCGGATCATGTTTTGATCGATGAAGGCAATGTGCGCGATCAAGTACGGTCATTATATGCCGAAGGTGTTGACAAGGTGTTGGAGTTGATCGGCACCCGCACGTTGAAGGATTCGTTAAAATGCATCCGGCCGAAGGGTATGGTTTGTATGACAGGCATATTAGGCAACGAGTGGACCATGAAGGAATTTACACCGATGGGCGACATTCCCTCACTGGGAAGGCTGACAGTTTATATGGGCGAGTCAAAGAACCTTTCCAAAGACCTGCTTCAGGAGTTTATTGATGAAGTAGAAAAAGGCAACGTCACACTAAACATCGATACGGTGTTTACCCTTGATCAGGTAGCCGAAGCCCACCAGTACATGGAAGACAATAAGGCCAAGGGTAAGATTGTGGTAGAGGTGAGGTAGGGAAGGTTATTTTATATCCTTAAACCCGACAGCGATGCCGGGTTTTTTTGGGGTTTTGATAGCCAGTATTAACAATTATCTTTATAGGGAAAATATTCATTTGATCAACTTAAGGCCTAAACGAAAGATGTTAGATATTAAAAAGGATGAGGACTTAGCTAATTTGCAGCCATATCTCTTATTCGAGTCAGGAAAGGCTTGCTATATTATGGCCCGTACTTCTCTTGCCTTCGCCATAGAGTTTGCCGTTCCTGGACTGCTTCTAATGCAACAAGCTATCGAAAACTTGATTAAGGCTCTGCTTAGTCAAAACGGCACATCTTGGGAAAATGGTCGTAGAGGTCACGACTTCATGATTCTACTCAATACTGGAGCGGAAAAGATCAGCGTTTTTAGCATGATTCTCGATCGAAAAGATATGTGCCGACTACTTAAGCAACTCATGGAAGGATACAATGCTCAACGATATGGTGAGAGTCGACATTATCTCGATAGGAAGGATACTATGATGGACCTTTTTGATGAAATTGTTTACCTATTTGTTGAGGGATTTATGAGAGGCTCTCCGCGTGGAGTTAAAGCAGGTGAGCCAATTATTTTGATAGTGCCCAAGGAACTGCAATCAAGGTTTTCAAGAAAGCTAAAACAGCGATTTGAGGTGGTTGACGCCCTATTAGATTAAAACTGGTGGCATAGTTTTATTAAGGATTTCATTGCGGTTTACAACAGACAACTGCCCAAGAAAGTATGAGAAAAAGTCTAATATTATACTTACTGCTGCTAATTACATTTAGCGTAAAATCTCAATTAACCCTCGTAGATGGATTGACATTGAGTACTTATTTGATGGAGGGAAATGGTGTTGATAGGATCAATTGTTTTATGGACTTGAGAGGGTTTAAATATGATCGAATGGCTAGCCTCATAGATTACCAAGCATTTTCTAGATGGAGTAGGGATAGTGTTGATTATGAGACTTTTTGGATTGATAAGAGGTCGGGTTCTACTCGAGTAGTATTTGCCTCAAATCTACTAGGTGGAGAAAAGATTGATTCACTTAAATCAAAACTAGACAGAAGCTCTTTATTTCTTCGGTCAGGAAATAGCCCTAATTTTTATCAATTGAGAATCACGGAGAATTTGGTGGAATCTACTAGTCACTCAGGTAAGATCTATTTTCAATCTGTTGTAGCTGTTAGTGAAAAGGGTTTACTATTTTTCTATCCGCCAACTATTTTGAAAAAGGGAGTTGGTTGGAATGAATTGCTGATAAGCTTGTTGTTTGAGACTTGGAGACAGTAGTAACAACTATTAGTGCAATCAGGTCTTCCGACCTGATTGCAAGTACACACCGGGTTTGTTTGGTCGAAAGACCTGACTTCACAGAAAAGCCCCAATGGACGAAAAAGACGAATCAAGAAATTTAGTTTCAGCCGGAGGGTACCTTACTGAAAGTGAACTTCGGGAGGTTAGGTCGATCCTCAATTCTATG
>JAGQYM010000133.1 GCA_020436085.1 Cyclobacteriaceae bacterium | reverse complement strand
GTTTAAGCACTATCATAAACGCTGACCGAATTTACGTATTTGAAAAAGGTGAAATTGTACAGGTGGGGACATATGATGAATTAGTTAACCAACCTGGTCCGTTAGCGGAATTAGCTCGCCGTCAAATTGTTTAGACAGAAGTATACCTGTTGAAATATTTTCCTATTGGACTGAGAAATTAATATTTTGAATACAAGTTATATTTTTAACCTGAGTTCGGAGATCTAAAACAGAAGATTGACGTGACACCGGAAAAGTGGTTCTTCCATAACTTTAGTGCTATCAGTGATTGATGGTATATATTTTTGGAGAAAGTATTCACTATATCAAACTTTGAGGAGGAACGAAGTGAACCCCTTTCTCGAGATACTTTTTCCAGAATGTAAAATCGAGTCCATCAACCTTAAAAATGAAACAATAACGATCAGTGCTTCGCGAAAAGTAAAGGCTGCGGTTTGCCCCGAATGTAAGCAACTTTCAGGCCGAGTCCACAGCTATTACTCTAGGAAACCACAGGATTTACCCATGTTAGGATTGTTTGTTCGTCTGAATTTAAGGGTACGACGCATTCGGTGTCAAAATCAGGCGTGCTCGAAACAAACGTTTGCTGAGAGGTGGGGCAATTGGTTAAAGCCTTATGCCCAAAAGACGACTCGAAACAAGAATACTCTCTATCACATTGGACAAGTCGCTGGCGGAGAGGGTGGTCATCGTTTGTTGTCTCATCTAAAAATGGAAGCGAGCGGTACGACTTTAATTCGCATCATTCGCAGTCAACCCCTCAGGGATGTGGAAAAACCTCGTATTATTGGTGTTGATGATTGGGCTATCAAGAAAGGGCGTACATATGGGACGATTATTGTGGATTTGGAACGTCAACAACCTATCGAACTTTTACCGGATCGCACAGCGGAATCGTTGACTGGTTGGTTACAGGCCCAGCCTAACATTCAAATTGTCACCCGTGATCGTTCCCCAGAATATGCCAAGGGCATTCAAAACGGAGCAACTAACGCTGAACAAGTTGCTGACCGATGGCATCTTCTTCTAAACCTGTATCAGATGCTTGATAGATATCTTCGGCAGAGCCATAAGCGGTTGTGTAAATTACCAATTACAACATATCCTGACCAAGATTCAATTATCGAGCGCAGAGGTTCCTTTATTAGAACAGAACAAGCAATGATCGCTAGCAAAAAGAGCCGCTCGCGCCGTAGGGAGCTTCATCAGGATATTCAAAGAAGAAAATAGGCTGGCGAAACCATTTTGAGTATTTCGCAAACCTTGTCTCTGCATCGTGAGACAGTCAGAACCTTTTACTACGCAGAGCAATTTCCTGAGTGAAGCCGGTCTGGCCCCAAGCCAAGTATCCTAGACGAGTATATTCCTTATCTGGAAGCAAGATGGGCTCAGGGGTGTGAAGATGCACGAGCCTTATGGCGTGAGATTCAATCACTTGGTTATTTTGGTGGTTATGGATTAGTAAATAAGTGGCTCAGACCTCGGCGGCGGAAATCATCGCCATACACAACCAAGAAAGCATTACGTTCATCTCATTGGGTCCAAAAAACACGTCAGGCCACTCCGAAATTTCCATCAGCCAAGAAAATCGCTCGTATCTTACTGCAACCAGAAAACCATCTTAGTGATGAGGAAGGCGAATTCATTCGTGAATTGCACCAAGACTCTGCTATTGCAAAGTTGTATCCGCTCATTCAAGGTTATCAGGGCATGATTCATAAGCGTGATTCAAGCCTATTTGATAACTGGCTTGAGGAATGTGCAGAAAGTGATATCCCTCGATTAAGAACATTCGCCGAGGGTATTCAAAAAGATCATTCTGCTGTGAGAAATGCGCTTGATTTCCATTGGAGTAACGGCCCCACGGAAGGCCACATCAATCGATTAAAGCTCATAAAGAGACAGATGTTTGGACGTGCGAAGTTGGATCTTCTAAAACGAAAATTCTTGTATTTAAACCAAGAGCACCAAAGTTGAGGAAGAACCAAAAGGTGTCCGGGTCGAAACAATTGACAATCAGGTTGTATCAATTTTGATGAACTTAAAACCGCCTAAGAACTGGCGCAAAGATATTTCTAAAACGATGAGTCAAATTCTTGGAGAGAAGGATCTAGAGGAAAATATTCGGGATATTGAGACCAAGATTAAGCGCATGGATTTACGCTGGGACAATGGCTTCATCACCGATGAACAAGAGTACGTGAAGAAGCGTATTCAGTTACAACATGAACTTGAGCAGTTAACCCCTGTCGCTGATGATGAATTGGAGCAAACGGCTAATATCTTGGAAAACTTTGCAGCCCATTGGCAACGCCTTGAAGGGGATGAACAAGGCAGACATGAACTAGTTAAGTTAATTGTTGACCGAGTTTATGTTCGAGATGAAACAGTCGTGGCTATGACGCTAAAATTAAACTATCACTTGGTACTGGGCCATAACGCAAAAGAGCCAACTGAAAGTTCAGTTGACCGTTATGCGGTACC
>JAGQYM010000132.1 GCA_020436085.1 Cyclobacteriaceae bacterium | reverse complement strand
CCCTACTGAATATCCTTTGGCTTTAACATTGTGGTCCTTAATAGAAAGTGTATAGGGCTCTATCCAGGTGGTAGTAGCCGCATACTCCACCTCCGGATAATCTACCTTAAGGTTCTCTGCAAGAATCCCCGGTGTAGATGTAGTAGTCATCAACTCCTCAGCGTATTGCTGGTGCTCCATTACCTCATAGAGCCGACTGTCTTTTTCGTGAAACTTATCAACTGACAATTCATCCTGCACCCACAAATAGATAAGCAATGTGCAGGCAAGGCCGGTAGATAACCCAACGAGGTTAATCCCGAAATATCCCTGGGCACGAAGAAAATTACGGTAGATGAGGATGAAGCTATGTCTGAGCATGGTGGTTAATGATTATCGGGAAAGACCCGCATTTGCGTGATAGGGTTGCTTTGCGGGTGAATAATATCTCGGCTTGAAATTTAGGGTATATACCCTGTGAATCCGGGATGGTTACAGCTAAGCTTTCTTTTTAAACAATCGATTGTCAAGGGACCAAGTGCCGGGGCCAGTGAACAAAAACAACACACCGAACAGGACGAAGAGAAAAGAATGTTGCTCCTCATACCAAAAGCGCCCTTGGCCGACAAAGAAAGTGACATAACTCAATACACCAATCATAGCGAGGGCTCCCAGTCTGGTAAACAATCCGAGCATGAGTGAGATGCCCGCCAGGAACTCGGAGGTCTTTCCGAAATACACCCAAAATCTTGCAGCCGGTGCACCAAATATTTCCCAAGTGAAGTAAGTCTCCATCACACTGGGTTGAAATATCTCAAGGCCATGATAGAATACCAGAGCGCCAACAAATATTCGTATGCATGCCAACCCCTGTGGGTACCAGATTGGCGAAGGGTTAAAAAGGGATTTAAGCATGGCTCTTTAAAACGAGAACTGGTTCAATATACCGATCCAGATGTTAATCATACCTTAAAGTATCGGCCGGATTTGATCGGGACGCCTTGTTGAAGTGATATCCAATCGTAAGCCATGCTACCAAAGCAGCTAACAATCCAGCCACAATAAAAGTCAGAAGGCTTGGTTCAACACGATAGACAAAGCCACCTAACCAACTATACATTGCAAACCATGCAACGGTAGAGGCAATAACAAAAGAAATACCGACCAGCAACATAAACTCTTTTGAAAGCAACAAATTCACTGACATCACTGATGCCCCCATCACTTTTCGAATCCCAATCTCTCGCGTACGTTGCTCAGCGGTAAACGCGGCTAACCCCAGGAGGCCGAGGCACGCGACAAAAATTGCAATGGCACTCATCACAGTAAACACCTTGCCTAGCTGACGATCTTCCTCGTAGACCTGCGCAAAACTTTGATCAAGAAAAGCGTATTCGTACGGTTCATTCGGTGCAAATTGTTTCCACGTGTTTCCCATTGATGCCACGACTTCCTGTGGGTTCTCGTAGCTCTTTGGGTTATACCTCACAAGAAGATGATTTGATTTTTTTAAAAGCCCAATCACCAGAGGTTTGGCCTTCCACTTCGAGGACTCAAAATTAAAGTCCTTCACTACACCAACCACATTTATATACTCAGTCTCGGGCCCGTTTATTTCAAACCGTTCGCTTAGTGGATCTGTCCAGCCTAATTCTTTTACGGCAGCTTCATTGACAATACAGGCCATCGAATCGGAAGGATAGTCAGGAGAAAAGAACCTTCCCTCCTTCATTTGAAGTTTTAGTACGTCTTTATGATTGTAGTCAGTTTTGTAGTATATGAACAACAAATCTCGGGTCGTGCCTGCTGCTCTCAACGAAGTAGCGTTATATTGATATGGAAAGTAATAGTCGATATAACTAGCCTTAACCACGCCAGAGTGAGAATTGATAGCATCATAAAACGCATCCTGGTTGCTGCCCAGTCGACTTGTATTTTCAATAACGAGAACGTTCTTATTGTCAAGCCCGATATCCTTGTTTATTAAGAAATCAATTTGATCAAATACGATCAGTGTACAAATGATTAATGCGATGGAAACGGTGAATTGAAAGACCACCAAAGATGCCCTCAACCCTTTTGTCTTAATACCTGATCTCAAATTACCTCTGAGCACTTCGATGGGTTTAAAAGCTGTAAGATAGAATGCGGGATAGCTTCCAGAAATTAACGACACTAAGATGTAAACGACCGCGATTGATGTGATCACCTCAGCCTTAAGAAGTGTGTTGAAACTAAGCACCTTTCCTGAAAGCAGATTAAATGACGGCAGAAGAAAGTAAAAGGCAAACAAGGCAATTACGAGTGCAATGAATACGTATATGAACGACTCAGCGAGAAACTGCAAAGCCAGCTTTGACCGACTAGAACCCATTGACTTTCGTAAACCGACTTCCTTTGCCCTACCAGCAGATCTGGCTGTCGCCAGATTCATGAAATTGATACACGCGATCAGTAAAACGAATAGCCCGACCCCACCGACCAGATATACATAATTGAGATTACCTCTTTTCGGTATGTCAGATACATCACTCATACT
>JAGQYM010000131.1 GCA_020436085.1 Cyclobacteriaceae bacterium | reverse complement strand
AAGGCTGCATTCAATGCCACCGCTGAATCGATGAGGTTGTATTTCAAGGCTGACCAAATTCCTTTTTCAGAACCCATGTCAATCCTTCGGGTTTGCACCAAGGAGGAATGCAAATAAAGATTGTGGGGCATTACTGTGGCTCCGATTATTCCGATAGCGATGTACAAGGCAGTGTCATTAGGCAAGGACGGGATAAAACCCGTCACGAGTTCACCCATATCGGGTTTGGCAAGAATCATTTCAACAAGAAATGCACCACCGATTACTACCACCAGTGCAACGATAAATGCCTCCATCTTTCTCATGCCGTAACTTTGAAGTACAAGGATGATCAGCGTGTCCAGCACAGTGAGAGACACACCCCAAACCAATGGCAAGTCAAAAAGAAGTTGAAGACCGATTGCCATCCCTAAAACCTCAGCAAGATCACAAGCAGCTATGGCGATCTCCGCCATAAACCATAATGAGTAGTTGATAAAAGGACGGTATTCACCTCTTGATGCCTGAGCCAGATCGAGCTGGCGAACTACGCCTAGTCTCGCACTCAAACTTTGCAACAATAGCGCCATCAGGTTTGACATTAGTAGAACCCAAATCAGTGTGTAGCCAAACTGACTACCTCCGGCAATGTCAGTGGCCCAGTTGCCTGGATCCATATAGCCAACGCTGACCAGGTAGGCGGGACCAAGAAATGCGAGCAGTTTTCTCCAACCTTTTCTACCCTGTATCTCTACAGATGAATGAACCTCGCTTAGCGACTTGCGATCTGCTTCTTTAATCATATTACTCCGTCACTAAAATATTTTTTGATACATCTTTTGATACGAACACCTTCTGGTTTTCGAGAATAATTTCAAGGGATTCGTCATACGGTTCTTTTCCAATCACCTGAATCTTTCTTCCCGGCATTGCACCAATTTTTTCTAAGTATTTCAGAAGATTTGAATCGGAGTCCTTCACAGCGATGATGGTTCCCTTATATCCTTCAGTCACCTGATCGAGAGGAACCTGAGGTTTGATTTTAATTTTTCCTTTTCCATCAGGAATGGGATCACCATGGGGATCAACGGTAGGGAAGCCAAGAAACTCATCGAGCTTTTCGATCAGCCGAGGTGAGCGGATGTGCTCAAGTTGTTCTGCGATCTCGTGTACTTCGTCCCAGGTGAAGTTTAACTTTTGAACCAGAAACGTTTCCCAAAGTCGATGCTTTCGGATTACCTGAAGTGCCCGGCCTTTACCCTTGGCGGTTACATTTACACCGTAGTACTTTTTGTAAGTGATCAGCTCTTTGGCCGACAGCTTCTTGATCATGTCGGTGACTGACGCAGCCTTTGTGTTCATCGAGTCAGCTAACTCGTTGGTCAACACATCCTTAGCTCCATCATCTGAGAGGTGATAGATTGCTTTGAGGTAGTTTTCTTCGGCTAAACTGAGCATTTGTAGCGAATTAATACGCCACAAATATAAAATTTAGGCTTGTCTAAAAAAATATTTAGATGGATTAATTAATTGCCTGAAGCGCTGCCTCAATGGCGTAGGCGATGTCTTTATTAGAGTTCTCCTTTTGGATTTTGAGGAGGGTAGGTTCGGCAGGTTTTGCGTCTTTGCCATTTTTACCAAGAAGGACAATCAGCTTATAGCGTAAGCCTCCATCGTGGATCGTGGTAGCCTTCAACGCCTTGATTAATCCCGGAACTGCGGCCTTGCCAATTTTTGTGATGGCTTCATTAGCATTATCTGATTCTTTGTAGTTAAAACTCATCACCTTACTGATCATATAGTCGATGGCTTTTGGGTTGCTGGTTCGAATGTTTCCAAGAATTGCCATCGCGTATGATTGTACCTCAATAAGCTTGTCTTTGTCTTCCAATGATCTCTTATCGAACAACGAAATCAGAGTTGGTTCAAGAGATTTGGGCTTGCTGCCCATTTGTATCAGCAGTTTCATTACTCGCAATTGTTCTTTCAGGTCGTTGCCTTTCAGTATTTGATTGGCTTCATCCATCGTGGGGATCATCCCCGGTACCTCGATATTATGTTGAACGCAGAAATCGACTCTATCTTCGAGCTGACTTGTGAACTCCGTTTCAGTGGCATAGGATGTGAACTGCGCTCTGCATTGGTCAATAAACAACTGAAGGTGTTTTTCAGGGTACTTAGCTGCTGTTTCTTTGTTGTCCTCATCGATAGACCTGTTATTGTTCGGATTGTCTTTGAGTTTGAATTTCCGTGCGAAGTCATATAGCTGCTCTGGGGATTTTTTGTTGTGATGAGTTTTAAAGTAGCCGGCCATCCAGCGAAGTATTTTTTCCTTCGCTTCTTGATTCACTTCCGCCTCATACATTCTATTCAGGTAGAGCAAATGATTACTGACTACGTAATCTTTTTCAGTACTGAGCTTGTCGGCATATTTTCCGTAGGTATAAACAAGAAGTTCTTGTTGTTTACCTAGACCGTGCATCATCTGATACAAAGCGTGATCGTATTCCACAGGATTTGGTAGCCCAATTTTGCCAGCGTTTAATAGTTGAAAGTATTGA
>JAGQYM010000130.1 GCA_020436085.1 Cyclobacteriaceae bacterium | reverse complement strand
GGCCAACGGCACCAGAAGTAAATAGAAGCCCAAGCACTAGAAAAAGTTTACGATACATGTTAGAACCCCTTGGCAAATGGCTTGCGTATAACGATCTGTGTATAACCGCAGTTGCGCGGAAGCCGCAGGAATAGATTTTCTTCAATTGCTGGGTTCTGCGGCGCCCGCGTAATTGAGCAAACCGGCCGCCTTTTTGGCCAATTGTTTGATAATAGCACGTTCCTTGATCAAAGCACAGACCTTTGTTTTAACTGCAACTTGGCGGGGTGTAGCGACGGTTTATACGCGTGTTATATGCCGCCCAGTCGTTTCAAAGAACTTCACCATCGTATGTAACCTTAACATCGTATATGCCTGTTACGAATTCGTTCCAGTGAGCGGTTGAAGATCTGGATTTTAGGCTGACGGTCCAATATGATGTACTGCCCCAGCCATCTTCATCCTTATGAATTGTCCCGCCAATAGTTAGAATTAGCAATTTGGACTGGGGATTCAACTTCATCGAGTACGTGATAATTTTCAGAATCGGGCCGTCAAATGACTCTAAAGAATGGATAAACGATGAGGTGTCTCGACCGGGATTTGTGCTCCAGTTTAGAATGGCCTGAGACCCAAAGCCAGTTGAATCGAGATAGGCGCCGCGAAACATTTGAGCGGTTAGGATTCCTTCACTAAATAGTAATCCGACCTCCGATAGGGCATTGGAATAGTAAGCTTTGGCTGGGGCAATGCTGTCCCATGGAAAATTGTAACCGACGTTCAGCCAATAGGATAAATATGTTCTACCGCCTGGAGAGTCGAAGTAAGTATATTCCTCCGTACTGTGAACGCGAACTGGTGCTCTAGAGATTATCGTAGGTGCGCAGCCGATAAAGAAAATCACAATGAACAAAGTGGGGGCGTAGAACCTCATGGTACGAGTGCGACTGGGTGGCATATAACGATTTGCGTATAAGCGCAGTAGCCGGCAAGCGGTATGGAATGATTTGTTGCAACTTGGGAGTTAATCCGCGCGCCGGCTATTGAATGAGCCACTTGTTTAGAAAGATAATGTTAATAACTCGATAGACTATTTTAAGGAACGTACCGTGAATTGAGCACAGAGTCAAGTGGCGAATGTCGGTTTATACGCGTGTTATGTGAAGAAACGGCTCATTCTTTGTGAATTGAGTAACTAGTTGGGATACCAGTTGAGTCAAAATAGAAGGAATAGTAGCCTTCGGGAGTCCAAAAACGAAGGATAGGCTTAGATGATCGTACTTCCTGATTAAGGTCGTGAAGCGTCAGTGAGCGCGGTTGGGGAGAATTTGTTTCGGTAAAATAGAACAGTCTCTTTTTGTCGTATTCAAATGCCAAGATTGTTCTAGATGTTTTTTCTCTCTCAACGGCAGCGATATATTCGGAAATTCCAGAATCAAAACCACAAAATGGAAATGAGTCGACAGGACCAGTTAGAATATTTTCAATGACTCCATATCCGCAGTCAGGTGTTTTTCGAAATCCTAGAAGTAGGGAGTCAGTAAGGAGATGTGGAGAAATAAGGTCTGATCTCAGGTCAATTGTGTCTGGAGGCGAAACAACAAAAATCTTATCGCAGGCGAGAATCATGTTACCGTCGTGCGAGAAGTCAAAGCCGCCCCAGGACGCGTTACCGGTTAAGATAATTGATCCCTGGAGATCAATACAGTAGAACATCCGACCGATGATATCACTCTCAGGATAGTAGAAATGCTGAGTTAAGACAAAATACTTATGGTTAGGGTCGAAATGGTAAAATTGGGGTTCCCATTCTCCGGATTGTTTGACCCTCTCAATCGTAAAGAGGGTATCACCATAAGAGCGGCTGATAGTCTGAATTGAGAACAAGGAATCGTTGACATAGGTCGAAAGTACTGACTTAAACGGTCTGGTTTCTCTGAATCCGTTCCGTACGATGGAGAAGGAGTCAGGTAAGACTTCAATATCCAATTTGATCCTGATCCTATCGCTGCCGTTCGAAAAGACAGTGTCCGTATTCTTGAGATATTTACGCCAATCCCAAGAATAGTCCTGAAAGACGGTGTCAGCAAAGGCAAGATGTGGTAAATATGAAGCACGCGTTTCGGCATCCGGTGAGTTCGACTTGGCAGTATCCCCAACCGCCATACCGTAAGCGACAGAAGTGGGCTGTTGCCCAGTTTCGGATTTGCAGGAGCACACTACAACAAGAGCTAGATAGCGCAGACATCCTTGAAGGGTAAGCATCTGATTGAGCCGTTTTTTCACATAACGATCTGCGTATAACCGCAGCCGCGTGGAAGCCGCAATAGATAAAATTGTTCAATAGCTGTATTTAGCGGCGCCCACGCGGTTGACGAAGCCGGTTGTTTCATAGAAATGCCTCAAAACGATAGAATAGAACTACTTAGAATAAGGTAAAGTCAGTTTAGCACATTGTCAACCGGCGAAGTGAACGGTTTATACGCGTGTTATATGCCGTTGTCGCCAAATTCCTGTGAACCTGCTGGAGGGCGTTGCCTATGACGCTCAACTGAGGTCTTAAGCACAAGCAAAATATATTCACCTATTGCGATTATAAAGCGTGGGTGCAATTCCTCCTGACTCATTCGCATTGATTTAGTGAATTTCAAGGTATCGTTGTAATCTTTGT
>JAGQYM010000012.1 GCA_020436085.1 Cyclobacteriaceae bacterium | reverse complement strand
TGAATTCTGGAAACCTGCATCCTTGAACCTAAAACTCTAAAACCCAAAACCCAGACTTGTCGCCCAAAGACAAAATCTCCATCTAGAATCTCCAGCGCGCTGGCCCGGCAAAATAGCCAGCCTCCGCTGAACGCTACGGCCGGCAAGCGGGGATGACCATAGTTTAACAAGACTCTTGTTTCAATAGGGATTACCAAACGACAGTCCTTGCAGATGACGCTTCTTAATACTGAGATACTGAGCGAAGAGAAGTATCTCCTCAATTTGAAACTCCTTACGATTAAGACACTTCTCTTCGTTCAGTGTTGCAGGGTTGAATAGTGTGTCGAAAACCAGCTCATTTCTTTCGACTACTTTTGTTCAGCACGACTAGTGCGCTGGCCGAAATCTTACTTGAGGAAACAGTCTGAAGGAGTTGGTCAAAATAGGGCAGGCACTTGTTAATTAGACTGCATTCGCTTGTGAGTTTCAAGTGCGCTGGGCCGGCAAAATAGCGGGGGTGTGGTGGCAACAGGGAGGAAGCATTATTTTGCCTAGCGTTTCCCGCCTGCCAACCGATTTAATATTGTTGGCGGGCAGGTTGTGTCCTTTTTGGGCGATGCAAAAAGGACAAGCCCGTCCGGCTTGAGGACAGGAAAATCTAAAATTAAAATTGTGCTATTCAATCGCCATGCCACCTTGCTGGCGATCCCAATCTCAAACTTGAAACCTGAAATCCCGAATGGCTACCGCCAACAGCCTACGGCCAGCCGACAACTAATAAACATCCAACTTTCAAATATTTTTCCTATAATGCCTAAGGAAATACTATCGGCAAAACCAAAACCCTATGAACCGGGACGAACAACTACGCTACTGCAAAGTATGCCAACACCAACAATTCATACCTGCATCAGGCATCGTATGCGGCCTCACCGGCCAGCCGGCCGACTTCGAAGAATATTGCCCCTCCTTCCTCGCCCGACCCGGGGAGAACCCGGTCATCGATCGATACATAGGCAAGACCAACTTCGACCCGTCCGTGGCCATGGCCAGTGGCACCAAACGATTCATTAACCTGATCGTGGACTCCATCGTGTATTACATCCTCACACTGCTGGTAGGCGCATTTTCAGGATTGGTGGCCGCCCTCATGTTTCCGGACGAGTCGCTGGTGTATGACGACAGCGAGGGCACACCGCTCTGGGCCTATGTCATTTCCATCAGCGTGTTGGTCTTCTACTATACCGTGATGGAAGCCAGCTTTGGCAAGACCGTAGGCAAGATGGTGACCGGCACGCGCGTGGTAGATAAAGATGGCAACACACCCGACACAGGCACTATCTTCAGACGCTCTCTCGCCCGCTGTGTTCCCTTCGAGGCTTTCTCTTTTCTTAGCAACAGCCGCGGCTGGCACGACAAGTGGACCGACACCTGGGTGGTTACTAAAGACTAACTAAGGACTAAACACTAAACACTAAAAACTAAAGACTAAAAACTAAGGACTAGAGTTCGTGTAAGTTCCACGTAAGTTCTCCCTCACTATTACCACAACGTTCTACATCATTCCTACTTTTAAGAGAAAAACCTCAACAACTCAGGAAATACAACATAATTAAAACCTCCTGAGGTATGTTTTTGAAACAAAGATTCGCAAATTCAGAGCAGGCTTTAATCTTGTCCCTCGACTTCCGATTCTCCCCATAGTTGACTCGTGTGCCCGTCAGGTGCAGCGTTAGAGCCATCCCCTAGTAGGGTTTTCTTAGTTGTAAAATAGATCGAATAACAACTTCACGCGGTGCCACTACTCGAATGGTCTGATATGATGTGCATGACCCTCTCACCGGGCCATTATACCCGTGCCTTCACAGAGTCCCTCAACTACTTGCAGGAGAATTCAAGACCTATCCTTGCCGACCAGCGCAGCCAGGTACAGCAGGTGCTGCTCTTCGCGATGATCCCCGTGGTAGCCGCTTTCTCTTTTGTGGTGTTCGTCATCTACAGGTCCAGACGCGAGGCCTACTTCAAGCAGAAGGAAGCGGAGATGAAACTCAACATCCTCGAAGTGCAGATGAAAGCCCTCCGCGCGCAGATCAACCCGCACTTTATCTTCAACTGCCTCAACTCCATCCACCATTACATCCATCAGAAGGATGCAAAGCAGGCAGGCGACTACCTCGTGCGGTTTTCCCAACTCATCCGCCATGTACTGGAACACTCTACCAACCGCACCATTTGCCTGCGCGATGACCTGGAGGCGTTGCGGTCGTATATCGAGCTGGAGCAACTGCGCATGGACCACGCCTTTGACTATGCTATTCATGTCGATCAGTCTGTGAACCCCGATGACGTGGAGGTGCCGCCTATGATCATCCAGCCCTTCGTGGAAAATTCTATCTGGCATGGCCTCAACCGCAGGGGAGCGGGAGGGAAGCTGACGATCCACATCACAAAAAACGGAGAGCAACTGGAATGCAGGGTGGAAGACAACGGAGGAGGAGAAGAGCAGAAGGACGACCTGGATATCTCAAAGACCATCAAGAAAACATCTTTGGGAATGGCGCTGATACGCGAGCGATTGGAGGTAGTCAACAGCCTCTATCACGCCCGGGCCGACTTTACCATTGAAGAAAACAAACAAGACGACCGGGTGCTGGGCAGGCGACTGGTGCTCACCTTACCCGTGTTATGAATATGAAGACCATAAAAACGCACTTTTTTGAAAACACGTCATTGCGATCCCGACTTTTGTCGGGAGAAGCAATCCCCAATTACGAAGCAGCAATTAAGAGATTGCCGCAGTCGCCCGATAATCATCGTGCTCCTTCGCAAAGACGACACCTTGTCTATGACTTCCAACTCATGAGCCTATGCAAGAAAACTACTCTGTACTGATCGTAGAAGACGAACCCATGCAGGCCACGATGCTGCAGGACCTGTTGTCGGAAAGCCATCCCGAGCTAAAACTGCTGGGCGTAGCCACTTCCATAGCCGAGGCACAGGAAATGCTGAAGCATCATTCTCCCGACCTCGTGTTCCTCGATGTGATGCTGCCACCACACACTTCGTTTGATTTGTTGCAGTCACTACCCACTATCGACTTTGAAATCATCTTCACCACCTCCTTCGAAGAGTTTGCCGTCAGGGCATTCCGCCTCTCCGCTGTCGACTACCTGGTGAAGCCCGTGGCGAAAGGAGAGTTGGATGCCGCCATCACCAAGTTCAAACAGAAGAAAGGAGCAAAGGAAGGCCTCCAACACCTCAAGGTGCTGCTGGACAATGTCAACGCCAGCCGCAGCGACCAGGAGAAGATCGCACTTCCCACCTTCACGGGCTTTGTGTTTGTGGCGGTGAAAGACATCCTCCGCTGTGAGTCAGACAATACCTACACCACCTTCCACCTCACCAATGGCAAGAACATCATCGTGTCGCGCACGCTGAAGGAGTGCGAGCAACTGCTGAGCGACCACCGCTTTTGCCGCGTGCACAACTCCCACCTGGTGAACCTCGGCTACGTCACCGAATACATCCGAGGGGAAGGCGGCCAGGTGAAGCTGACGGACGGCACCTTCATCGATGTGTCTAGGCGGAAGAAAGAGGAGTTTTTACTACAACTGAAGCGCGCATGAGTTTCCGTTCTCATGCGACTACACACCAGCCTCTTACCCGGTCCAGCCACTGGCTGATCGCGGGTTTAGTGGCAGGACAGCACCACCTACTTTGTACTTATAATTCACAGACACGGATGACGAAAATGGTGACGTCTACATTCATAGCGAGCGGCTCTCTGATGCTCTACCTCGACAATGAGCTGATCATGCAAAACAGCGACTCGACCACGGTGGAGTTGGAGGAAGGAAAGGAATACATCGTTCACTGGTTTGTAAAAGGAACACCGGGGAGTTCGTATTCGATCACGATCTCGTCACCACGAGAGGCACAGTACCAGCTTACGAGAGTATTAGATAGGGGTGGTAGGGGATTTGGATTTTTCAATTTTAATAATAGCAAATATGAATCAATTGTCAACTAACCCTATACATATGAGATATCTGATTGCATTTTCTATGATGATTGTTGTGCTTACAGCATGCCGCGCGCAACCAAAGGATGAGATTAAGCTTCTTCCAGAAGCAAAAAGACCTAAAATGGCTCCTGATCTTGTTGAAGCCCTCTCTACAGAGCCCTTTACCTTGAAAAATACAGCGAAACTTGCCTCATATCTTATGAACGAAAATCACAGTTTCCAAAATATTGTGAGGGTATATGCTTTCGGTGGAGTTTATGAGGCAGATTACTTTCAGATTAATTCGCCTAATAATGCCATAAGATTTTGGTATTGTTATAACCCTACTAATAGTGATTACCCAACATTTTTTCTTGCATTGGAGCAAATAAACGCAGACGATTCGACTGAAAAGGATCCAGAGAATTCTCCCGCTATTGGTGATACATTAATGGTTCCAACTGTTTTTACTTACAACAAGACTAGTACTCATTACACTGAAATTCAGAATTTCATTCAGGAGGACACCTCTGTCGGCAAAGCAAAAAAGATTTCTAGACAAGATGTTCTAGATTTTGCTGAAAACTTTAGGTCACTACTCTCTATTATCTCTCCCAACGGGATTGGTCCTTATAGCAAGTATATGGTTTCTATATTTGAAAAAAATCCCAGTTATGATGAGTTTTTGAATAGAAATGGCGGATTAACCCATATCAGATATTATTTGGGCCTCTCACATGATATTGATCATGAACCCAATTGGTTGCGTCCAGTACTAGCTGGTGTGGATGCTCAAAGAAGGACAGTTTATAATCGGGCAAATCTAAACGTGGGAACATTCCTCCAAAAATCCTTCCCACCACCTCCTTATAACAACTAATATTGCACATCAGCCAGATTACACTTTCAGGTTTACTGGCTCTACCGATTCTAATCCCCATCATATTTGGAATCAGAGCCTTCAAACATGCCGGAGTTACCCTCCGGCTGTTTTTGTTTTTCCTGCTCATCGGGCTCGCGGTAGATATCATCATGTGGGTGCTGATCAGCAGCGGCACTACGACACACCTGCTAAATATCTTCAACACTTACTCCTTACTGGAGGCGCTGTTCTTCTTCTGGTTTATCTGGCAGGTCAGTGAGTTGAGAGTGTTAAGGCGACTCGCTAAAGGAGCTTGGGTCATAGTGCTTCCTTTTTGGTTGTTCTGTGTAGTAATTTATCCCTACCTCAACATCGACTTTGTATCAGGTAGTGCTCTGTTCAATGCTTCCTATGAAATTATTGGTTCTTTCCTCGCTGGCTTTGCTTTGTTGAATCTTATTGAACATGGAGAGCAGCCGCGTTCCTCCTCTACCTTCTGGTTCCTTACCGCTATCTTCTTCTATTGCTTCAGCACGTTCTTTCTGATGACACTTTTGGAGACCTTTCTCGCCATAAGAGTTTGGTTTCTGAATAACATCTTCAACAACATAACCTATCTATTGTATGCGGTAGGTTTTTGGGTTTTTCTTCGTGTCCGGTTAAAAGGCACCATTCCGATCTCCTATTGATTCCCGCCACGCACTAACCCTGCACCTCCGGATTCTTGTTCATGACTTAAAACCTCGATTAAGGGAGGTTACTTAGATATGTCAATCGGCTAATCAACAATTCAGGTTGGAATTTGACAAAAGATTTTAAAGGAAAGAGAGTTGCTATCAAAAATCAAAATCATGAAGGAAAAAATTTTAACTATCGGCTTTTCAACAATATTAAGTGTTGGAATAATTAGTTCCTTGGCATTTAGGTCTAGCAATGAAACAGGGAGCTTTGTGGATAATGAGGAAGTCCCAATCGGAACGATCGTAGCTTGGTCAGGCGATCCGGCATTTTTACCGGCCAACTGGAAGGTATGCGATGGCCTGACAATGGCTAAGGATCAGTTTCCTGAACTTTATAGAGTTATAGCAGACAATTGGACTCCGGATCAGGGAGTGAACAAAGATCTTTTTAAAATTCCTGATTTAAGGGGTTTATTTCTCCGCGGAGTTTCTGGAACTCGAAATGATGAATTTATTGATCCAGAGAAGGATGGCCGGATTGTCTTGGGAAATAGTGAATCAAATGAAGTTGGCTCAATTCAACGTCAATCGACTAGATTACCTACCACTAACTTTACTGGTAGAACCTCCCCTTCAGGAAAACATACACACAACCTCCCTGGACATGGAGGGGGCAAGGGTGTAGAACACGGAGTTGGATCAAGCAACAACGTAACCTTTGGCGACTACGTGCATAGTACTTCCAACATTCAGTTGACAGCTAACGATCATAATCACACCCTTATAGTGAATGAGGGTGGGGATATAGAGACAAGGCCCATCAATGCATACATACACTGGATTGTGAAGGTAAAATAATGAACTAAACAGCAAGCTGTGTAATGCTTGTGATTACAATCATGCATCATCCAGCTGAAATCAAAATCTCTAACCGAATATTATAATGAGAGCTTACATCAAACAAATCGACATTACACCAGACGGTAAGGTTGTCGTTTCAGGCCATCTTTCAAGAACCAACTTGAACGTCAGACTTACCGAACACCTCTATGTCCGAGAGCCCGATGACGGAATATGGGGTTACACCCTCGAGGTTATTCCTACATCAGTCTTTGGCGCGGACATGATGGTGCCTTTTGCAGTAGCAGCACCTTGGACAGGCAATCAGCAGTCTAACGGTGTGAGAATTTCCCAACCCACCATAGATCCATCTGAACCCGACTATGAAACGGTGCAGCTTAAGGTAAAGAAAGTATCGACTTATTCAACCAGCCAGGCTAATGTGATCATTTTGAAGGGAGCAAGTTTTGATAAATCAACCGGTCAGTTAATTATTGACATCACTTACAGCGGTGGCTGTTTTCCCCATTTGTTTTCTCTCGAGTGGGATGGCTCGTCACTTGAGAGTGCCCCCCCACAGTACAATTTCACATTGGTTGACATTAGCGAGTATGATGCGTGTAGGGCTCTACTTCCGGCTCAATTGAGATTTGACATCAGTACTCCAGGTGTTCAACTAGACATGCCCTCTGTGATCAATTTAGGAACGATCCGGCAGGGCAATCAAATTAGAGTGGAGATTGGTGTATAGCGAGCACTTCGATCTTTGTAGGATTTCCACCTACTAACTAATACTGTGCGTCTGAATACTTATTGTCGAATATTTCAAGTACTGAAATCTATTTACATGTGCCAACTGAAGAATACAGATTGGTCGGAGAAAGCCGAAAATCCGAAGAAGAGTAGGTAACACTTAAATCTATGATCATGAAAAATTATTGTGTTAGATGTGCGACTCTGTTCCTCCTTTGCTTTTGTAATACAATCCTTGTTGCACAAGAAACAAAGAAGATAGGCGAACTGATTCCTATTGCGGGCAACTATGAATATGCTTTGGTAAAGGACAAGAAAGCAAATAAAGCCAAGAGTGGTACGCTGGTTGCAAACAGCTGGGAGAGGCGCGATTTCAATGAACTGACAGTTCTAGGTAAGACCGATGAATGGATTAAGTTGAATAATAGCAGAGTAACTCTACAGCCCGGAGTTTACAGGTTGGAGGCAAATATTGGAGCCTATAGAACTCATCATACCAGAATCAGGCTAATCGAGATCGATGCCGCGGGTAATGTGATAGAAGCTAATGCACACTACGGCATGTCGGTTCATAATCATCCCGATGGTTATGCGTCAGTTCGACCATTACTCTTGGTTTACTTGAATTTGAGCAAAGAAACTACCTACGAAATACATCATATTGTGAGAACTACTAACGGAGGAACTGAAGCTCGAGGCTTGAATTCCAGCTCTCAAAATGGAAATGACTTAGGTGATGAAACGTACGCGCAAATTGAAATAATAAAGTTTAGTACCCCTTAATCAACTTCAGATCACTTAACTGCAAATGAAAAGGAATGAAGAATTCAATAACTAGGATGATGAGCATGCAAATCACGCTGAGATACTTCGCCTTAATTGTTTTTGCTCTCTCAATTATCGGGTGCGCTGACCTTGAAAAAGAGCGCACAGACGCAGTTGATAAATTTGTTCAAGAGTTGGAGACAAGAGGTCTATTGACAGCGTGCGGTTCTACTGCAACGGAGTGTGGAAACCCACCATGCCCAGATGGCCAATACTGCAAAGAGACAACCAACAAGTGGTGCTTCTGTGTGAGGGATGAAGAAAGTAGCAAAGTGGCAGAATATTCTGACTCACTACAGGCTGTACTTATTGGGAGCTCAGTGGTTCCCAATCTTCCTGATGTAGATAGCTCTTGTGGTTGTGAGCATAATGGAACAGTTTACGCACCAGGTGACATCGTTTGCATTGGTGGAACTGTGAATCGATGTATCTATGATCCTCCATCTGAAAGCTGTATGTGGTATAACTGGGGTGTTGAATGCGATCTGACGACCTTTGCGGACTTGATGAGAGTGGACCTTGCCTCTCAGAAGAGCATTATTAATCAGCGCTATCCTAATAGCGCAGAGTCGAATACTTTCAAGATCGTGAAGGGCGGAATTAGTGTTGTTCACCAAAGCTTCTCAAACAATGGGGTAATTCATAATACAGCTCTTTATAATACCGGCACACGACAAACGTTCTATTTTAGCCCAGGGTTTCATGCTCTTCCAGCAGGGACATACAGACATACCATGCAAACCACAGTTAGGAGTGATAAATTTTATCACCTTCAGAGCATTGTTACTTATCAAGAAACCCGGTGAGGTCCGACTCAAAATTCAGATGGCTGGTCTCTCAGAGAGTGATAATGTCAGTCTTACTGATAGGAATAATTCCATCGTGTGAACATCGGAATAGGGAGGCTAATGAATTGGGCGCATATAATGCAATGTTGATTCAATCTAGTGAATTTAATCCCATCAAGACGGAAACACGGTCATATTATGGGCACAGCTATATTGTATGGTTTGACGTGATTGAAAGGAAGGCATTCGCTGTCGTTCATAACGAAGCATGCTCGAATTCAGGTCATCGGTGAAAGTTCATCAGAAAAAGTAGCAAGCTAAGTCGATGGTATCCCATTGACTTGCTTGTCAACTTGTCAGCAGCATGGTATACTAAATACGTATATCATTACAATTCAGGAGAGGATGAGTCAATTTCTTTGTCTACCGTATTAAAAAAGGAATTTCTGTAAATTGGCTGGAACGCTTAATTTAGGCATCACCAATAGAAGGTCTGAATAGCGACAACCAATGCCTGAACAACTCGAACAACTACTCTGGAGAATTGCCGACACCCTGCGGGGTAAGATGGGCGCGGATGACTTCAGAGACTACATCCTTGGTTTTATTTTCTATAAGTACCTCAGTGAGAAGATGGAGGATCATGCCAATAAGATCCTCAAACCCGACAAGCTCACCTACGCTGACCTAAAGAAACACAAACAAAGAAGGCTGTACTTGAAAGAGGTAAAGGCCGATGCCCTCGATGCTCTGGGTTATTTTCTCGAACCCGATGAACTCTTCAGCGAACTTGCCGAACGCGGCAATGCCGAAGGCAAAGAAAAATTTATACTCGATGACCTCGCTAAAATTCTCAATCACATTGAGCAAAGTACCATGGGCACCGAGAGCGAAGAAGAATTCATCAACCTCTTCGAAGACCTTGACCTCGGTAGCAGTAAGTTAGGTAAGAGCGAAGACGATAAGAATAAACTCATCGTGCGTGTGCTATCACAACTCAACGATGTTGATTTCGATTTACACAACACCGAGAACGATGTGCTGGGCGATGCCTACGAATACCTCATCGGTAAGTTTGCCAGCGGTGCCGGCAAAAAAGCTGGTGAGTTCTATACACCGCAACAAGTAAGCACCGTACTGGCGCGAACAACCAGACGGTTCGGTCAGCTGATCTACGTGGCCAAGGCAAGCAACTTCTTCAAGTTGGCACAGAATGCACCGTCTCAACAAAGAAGTGCACGATGCGAAGGTTGACTTGATCATGGCGCGGCAACAGCGAAACCAGCTTATCTATCGCAGCAAACACGGCATAGTCGACAATGCCAGAGCTGCCAAGCGATATGTCAAAGCTACTTTCGGCACACGCAGCGCACAGGCCACCAGCCTTAAGGACGTAAGTTTCACCAAACTAAAAATCAAATGAAGGCTAACGTAATCCCTTAAAACCCCGACAGCGATGCCGGGGTTTTTTTGTTTTAATAGGGTTAGTGTCCCGACCTGATGAGGGATTATCTTCCGCGCCAGCTTTAGAGCCTTCAAACCTCTGTTCCTTTCTATCCCTCATTGTGGTTCTTCGTGGAATTGATTTCTCCCCGCCCCAAGCATGGGTTCGCGCCTTACTGCATTAGGCATGTCCTCACGAACCACCACCATGAAATAGCTTTCTCCTCTGCGTCTCCCGATAGCTATCGGAATCGCCTTTGTGGTTAAGGAAGCAATTCGATCATTAGCGCCCGGCAAGCTTTCGGATTTGCTTTCAACGGTCAACAGATAACTTGATACTCAATACTCAATACTAAAGACTAAAGACTAAAGACTACCGACTACTTCTTCTCATACTCAATCTTATTAATCTTCCACACAAACTCACCTATCGTAGTCCTCACAATCGCCTCTTCACCCACCTCCTTGTTGAGTAGGGCATGTGCCATGGGGGAGTCCATCGAGATATAATCTTTGGCACCGATGAGTTCTTCACCACCGACAATACGGAGTCGTTTCTTCAGCTTCTTCTGCTTATTTTCTATTTCCACCCACGCGCCAAACATCACCTTGCCTTCCTGGAAAGGAGAGTAGTTCACCACCTTAAGGTTGTCTATGCACTTGCGAAGGTAGAGGATACGCTTGTCAATCTCGCGAAGGCGTTTTTTATTGTAGTGGTAGTCTGCATTTTCCGAGCGGTCACCGAGGCTGGCAGCCCACGACACTTTTTGCGTTGTCTCCGGTCGTTCCACACGCCATAGGTGATCCAACTCTGCTTTCAACTTCTCCATGCCCTCAGGCGTAATCATCATTGTTTTCATCTGCCTACATCAATCTGACTTTCAAAAGTAAGTCAAATTGGCAAGACATGAATGGAAACTGTGAGCCGTTAACGGATGACAAATCATCGCACGATGACGCCTGAGAACGTAGAGTAGTGGACTATAACCTGGTTGATGTTTGAGATCACAGCCTAGGCCCGGTTGCTAAAGCGAAGTCACTTATTCCTCACCTCACTGATACAGGTATCCGTATATTTCGTTCCCTTGTACACCTCCAGTATTTCAATGCCAAGAAAATAGTCAAAGTCGCGGGTCTGCTCCTGTTCGGCCCAGTAGTAAGTTTCTCTTTTAAAGGTTGGGATCGATAAAGTCTGATAGCCGTTGACATCTTTTAATGTGACTTCTTGTTGTGCGACAGCCCTAAGGTCGGAATAGGTAGTTCCATACTGTGACGCACCTGCATATTTCGCACTGACCACGATTAGTTTCACTCTTTTTGGCCTTGAGTTAGCAGCATAGACTGCACTACTCTTTCCGTATCCCGCCCAAATCTCCACTGGCTTCGACAGGTCCAGGCAGGGAACAAAGATGACCTCACCCTCGCCTTGCCCATCGACACCTTCCACCCAAGCTGTAGTTGGGTTTTCATCCATCAGATTACCCGCAGAATAGCGGCACGTCCACGCTACATACTCGCTGTCATCGGGTGGATCGTTTGGATACTCAATGATTTTTGGAGCAGTACCACCTGCTTTCAAAAAAGACGAAGACAAAAGAGAAAGCCCAGGACCATTGCAGGCATGTACATACAGAGACGGAAGCGTTTTTCCCTGGAACAGCTGTTTCAGTTCTGTGTTACAACATTCGCAGGGGAAAGACTCTTCTTGTGCCTGCAGCACTGTTGGCATGACAAGGAAAACTAGTCCAAAAAGATAAAGTGAGTTTTTCATAGGGGTGATTGTGACTTTGTCAATTTACACAAATTCTTTGCCGGTTTTACCGAGGGGATTTGCGGTTAAAATTGGTTAGCTCTAAGTGGCAAATTATTGTATCTTCTAACTTGTAATATCACCACCATCGATACCCATGCGCACAACCACAAGCTATCTCAGCCTCATTCTACTTTTGTTAATGTTTTCCTTTGGGGCGTACGCTCAACCCAAGGGCACTGCATCCAACCCACACCAACTCAATGCATCACCTTCCACTATCGTATGGGGCAACTACTGGAGCGAATCCAAACCCGCCCTTACAATTAAACCGGGTGAATACGTACGCGTGCATACGCTCATCACTTCCAACCCCGAGCGATTGGAGGGTGCCGGACTGCCCGCTGACCAGGTGGAGAAAGAGTTGCGTGACGTGCAGTCGATTACGGACCGGGGCCCCGGTGGACATTTACTCACCGGACCTATATATATAGAGGGTGCCGAACCGGGCGATGTGCTCGAGGTAAAAATCCATGCTATCGACCTCGCTATCCCATATGGCTATAATGCTATCGGCCAAAATGGCTTTTTGTCCGATGAGATCTTCGACCGTAAGATGATGATCATTCCCCTGGACAAACAAAAGATGATTGGCCATTTCGTGAATGGCATAGATATTCCATTGCATCCCTTCTTCGGTAGCATGGGAGTGGCTCCACCTAAGGAGGCCGGTCGATGGAATAGCGCACCTCCATGGATTCATGCAGGCAATCTCGACAACAAAGAACTTGTTGCTGGAACCAGTTTGTCAATTCCCGTGCATGTGAAAGGTGCTCTTTTCGAAATAGGTGACGGGCATGCCGCTCAGGGTAATGGCGAGGTAGACATTACAGCCATCGAAACTTCACTGAAAGGAACATTGCAATTCGTCCTTCACAAAGGTAAATCGCTAAAGTGGCCTCGTGCTGAGACGCCAACTCATATCATTGCGATGGGTTGCGACAGGGATCTGAATGCAGCAACACACATTGCTGTTCGCGAAATGATTTCCTACCTCATGGAAGAAAAGAAACTGTCTCAATCAGAGGCCTATATGCTTTGCAGCCTGGTGGTGGATGTAAACATCACCCAGTTGGTGGACGGGAATGTGGGAGTTCACGCGATGTTGCCAAAATCTATTTTCAAATAACAGGTGCTATTTAGATTGTTTGTTTATGAATAAAATAAAGTTCTTTCTGGTTTGTTTCCTGGCGACATTGATGGCTTGCTCATCGCAACCCTCAACCCAGAGTAATTCTGTCGAAGAAGTTCAATCTCTGGATAAAGAACCGACCTCGAAAGACATTGCACCAGACACAGATCAGATTGTACCAACCGCTTCTTCCGAAACTATAACGGAAACAGACCAGTCACAGGAGACAGGCCCTATTGTTTACGTAACTGAAGATGGCGACAAATATCACACCGCTGATTGTCGTTACTCTAAGACTGCTCATTCAATTTCCCTAGCGATCGCTAAATCACAGGGGAAAACAGCATGTGGAATATGTAAGCCAAGTTCAACTACCGGTCAGAAGCAAGCCCGATGTACCGGGACAACCGCTGAGGGTAAGAAATGTCAGCGACTTACATCTGATGCTAGTGGCAGATGTTTTCAGCACAGGGAAGGGTAGAGAAAGAGGGCAAACCTACGCACCATCGCGATTATCATATTTAATAAGGTCGAATGACGGAGTTGCTCAAATCTGTTTTGGAATCCGTTGGTCTAAGGGAAATTATGATCGACCGCGACAATCAGCCCGCCTTTGATCGAAACCAGTTCCTTATCTATACACCTCCCGAGTACTTGCAATCAGAAAACCGTGACCGCGATGAAGTACACAGAATGACAGAGGAGGTGCTGCTTCACAAGGCCACCGGACTGAGAGTTAAATACCTGGTCACCGAAAGTTATTACAGAGACGAACTTCGCTACCGTGCTGTTGAGATCTTCATAATTGCGTTTAATGGTAAGCGCTTTGTTGTTGAAAACTGGCATCAGAATGAGGGTGTTTTTGTTACGACCGAAGGGAGTGTTCCCCTCGAATCAGTGTCAAGGGCAATCTCCTTTTGAATTCTGTTGGGAAGTTTATTTTCTTTAGGCCTAAATGAGGTACATCCTGATACTGTTGTCGTTGGCATGCACCGAGCACCTGATTGCTCAGCAAGACAGCCTTTATCAAAAACTTTACAGTAGCTCAGGCGTGCAACGCGTAGATGTCCTGACGGACATTGCCCGGTCGTTTCAGGTGGGTGCGGCTGATTCAGTATTTAAATACGGGGCACTAGCCTATCGCGAAGCGCAACAACTTAACTACAACAACGGGCAGGTGAAGGCTTTGCTAAACCTCGGTCTGGCTAAGCGGATGATTTCGCAGTACGACTCTAGTCTGGTCTATTTTAATAAAGCACTCAGTCAGTGCGATAGCGTTGACACACCAGATCTTGTGGCGGAACTCCATATGGGTATTGGTGGCGCTTACTATTATAAAGGTATGCCTGATGTTGCGCTGACTTATTTTACAAGGGCAGCGGAGGGTTTTGAAAAACTCAACCTTGAGGAACGGCTAACATCTGCCTATTCCAATCTCGGAATTGTGATGAACGCAGTAGGACAGGGCGAGAAGGCATTAGAATATTATCGCAAGGCGCTGGCATACGCCACCAAGCATGACTTGCTTAACGTGAAACTGCCTACGCTCATCAATATTGCAGTTTACTATGATAACCTAGAGAACAATGACTCTGCTTTCTACTATGCCAATCGATGTTATGAGGTGTCGAAACAAAAGAACCTAAAATATGCAATGGCGCGGGCACTCTTGATTCTTCCCGGTGTTTACTCGCGAATGGAATTATACCCTCAGGCACTGTCAAGTGCGAGAGAAGGGAAAGCGTTGTTCAAAGAAATGGGCGATAGCGCCAAGCTTCGAAGCATGACCTATGAGGAGGCTGCAGCTTATGCCGGATTAAAACAACATGACCGCGCGTTAAGAATGTGTAAACAGTTGATTGAGACCTTGGATGACGGACAGAGTCTTAAGGAGAAGGTACTTTTACTGGCTTCGAAGGTGAGCACAGCATTAGGCGATCACCAACAGGCGCTGACTTACCATGAGGCATTCTTTGAGGTTTATAAGAATGCTTCTATTGAAAAACAGAAACAGCAACTCACCGAACTTGAACTTAAATATGATACCGACAGAAAGTCAAGGGAAATTCAACAGTTGGCTGACCAGGCTAGAATTCAGGAGCTCACCATTCAGCGTCAATCGATCGCAATCATTAGTGGGGTAGCCGTTTTTGTTGCAATTATTTTAGCAAGCTTTCTCTATTGGAGACAGAAAAGCTTGCGAAAGAATCTACGCGTGATCCAACTGGAAAATAGTTTGTTGCGTAACCAAATGAACCCACACTTTATTTTTAATGCACTGTCTGCTATTCAGAAGTTCGTGGTGAAAGGAGACGCGATGCAGGGTGCGTCCTTTATTTCACGGTTTGCCCAGCTCATGCGAAGGTACTTGCAGCAATCGCGACAGGAAAATATTTCATTGAGTGAAGAGATAGAGACGCTTACCAATTACCTGGACGTACAGAGGCTTAGGTTTAGCAATCTAAAGTATGAGATCAGCGTGGACGAAAGTATCAACCCCGACACTATATATATACCACCATTAATGGCGCAGCCTTTCATTGAAAATGCACTTGAACATGGTGTGTCGGGGAAAGTTGATGGTAAGGTTGAGATATCATTTGATCAGCAAGGACACGATCTTAAAGTGACGATCAGGGATAATGGAGAAGGCCTTCGCACAGACAAGGGCGCAGACCATGCCTCCATGGCTACACGCATCACGATGGAAAGGTTGGAGCAGATGGGTACATCGGCAGATGATCTAAAGGTTAGAAATGTTATTGAGGATGGTAATATTCATGGTGTTGAAGTAAGTTTGGTCTTACGCAACCGTATCGCGGGATGAGAATTGCATTGATTGATGATGAAGCTTCTGTTCGGGAAACCGTTGGGATTATCCTGCGGCATCATTTTACTGAAGTGCAAATCGCTGAGGCGAATAGCGTTGCCCAGGGCGTTTCGATTGTAAACGATTTTAAGCCTGACCTTGTATTCCTGGACATCGAGATGGGTGATGGCACAGGGTTTGACTTGCTAACCAGATTAGACAACGTATCTTTTCCAGTTGTTTTTGTTACCGCTCACGACCACTATGCCATCAAAGCAATCAAGTTCAGCGCGCTGGATTATATCCTAAAACCAGCTGATCCGGAGGAAATAGTGAAGGCTGTGAAAAAAGCTGCTGGTGCTATGGCCAAAGATCATCATGCACAACATGATTTTCTGCGTAAGCATGCGAACGATGAGCACTTCGATCGTATCGTACTTTCCGATCAATCGAATGTGTACCTGGTGAAACTGGAAGATATTATCTCATGCAAAGCAGAAGATAATTATACGCAGTTCATGCTGAATGATGGCCGCGAGTTAATGATCTCACGAACGCTCAAATACTATGATGAACTCCTACGCACTCAAGGCTTCGTTCGGGTTCACCAATCCTACCTGATCAACCTTCACCACCTCGACCGTTTCGACAAACGGGAGGGGGGAGAGTTGGTGATGAAAAATGGCAGCCTCATACCTGTAGCCAGTCGCAGAAAAGAAGTCGTCATGGAGGCGTTGCGCCATTACAAAGCCTGGTAACCTGTACCTGACCTGCACTTACTAAATCACCCCAAGCGTTTACTCAAAGGTGGGCAACGTCTGCTCAATCCTCTCTTTAAAAAATTATTCGGCATGACATCTTAGGTATTTAATGGTGCAAATCATCACAAAATGATGGTTGCCTAAACCACTTAACCGCTAAGATGAAATGACAAAAATGAAACTATCGGGTCTGCTTATCCTGTCGCTTGCCCTTCCCTTATTGTTCGCCTCGTGTAAGAAAGATGACCCCGATCCACTTGAGCAACGCATCAACGAGTTGACCGCGAGCTGGAAGTTGGGAACTGTTACTAATGATAGTCAGGACGTAACGAGTCAGTACAGCGGATTTACCTTGGTCGTCACTGGAAATAACTACACAACCACCAATGGGGGCAATCCCTGGCCCGTCAGTGGCACCTATGAAGTGAGAGCTGACAATCTCAACACGATCATCAGAAGCGATGGCACCACAATCACTATCGATGAGATTACTTCTTCCACCCTTGTGTTATCCTTCAACTATGCAGGTTTGTCCTCGGGGCGTGTGAAGGGAGTTACCGGCAGTTTTACTTTTTCACTTGTTAAATAATGAGTCATATGAGATACAGATACATAATAAGTGCCACGATCATGATGTTCTTATTATCATTAAAGTTAATGGCACAGCCTGCTTTTTTTGGCACAAACTACAGTGGCGGGGAAGAAGGACTCGGCACGATATTCACAACAGACGCTGACGGTAACAACCTGCAGGTTGTATTTGAACCCAAAGGACTGAATTCGACACCGACTGGTAAACCAATTGAAGTTTCACCCGGCTTGTTCTATGGTCTGGCCACTGAGGGAAGTGGAAACAACTATCGTGGTGCGATCTTCTCATATAATGTCACTACTGGAGAATACATTGAGAGGTATAAGTTCGAAGAATTGACAGGGTATTCACCTGTGGGGTCTCTTGTGCGTGCATCTAATGGAAAATTATATGCCATGACCGATGAAGGAGGTGACGATGGCAACGGAGTATTGTTTGAATATGATGAAGTCAACAATACTTATGCGAAGAAAGCAGAGTTTGATTTTGGTACGGTAGGTGTTCATCCATTCAATTCTTTGTTAGAAGCTTCAAATGGGAAATTATATGGTCTGATGACTAATGGAGGCAGCAGTATATCGGGGACAGTCATTGAATATGACTACAACACCAACACCTTGACCAAAAAGGCTGAATTTGACAATACAAATAATGGACGAATTCCTAATAGTAATCTGGCGGAGCATAATGGTAAACTATATGGTACCACGGTAGTTGGTGGTGCCAATGATGGTGGCACACTCTTTTCTTATGATCTCAACACTTCAGCCCTCATAGGTCTATTTGATTTTGAAGTTGGAGCTTCACCAGTCTCAACTCCCATTGTCGCTTCCAATGGTAAGATGTATGGATTCACCCGATATGCTGGATTGAATAATGCTGGCGGCCTGTGGGAGTATGATTTCAATTCATCCATGCTCACATTCAAAGTTCAGCTGTACGATTATAGCATAGGTCTTGGAATAGGTGACTTGCAAGAACTTTCCACAGGAAAGCTGACGGGTAGATGCGAGTGGGGTGGCAACAAAGGTTTTGGCGGAGTAGTTGAGTATGACTTTGTTAATGATGTGTTCGTGGTAAAGGCACACTTCTCCTCGGAATCCAGCGATGCTTATGACTCATTCGTGGTAGGAACTGATAACAAGCTGTATGGACATATGCCGTATGGCGGCTCGACTGGCTTCGGGGCGTTCTTCCGTTATGATCCGTCATCGACTCAAATCAGTGAGTTAGTTAATTTCAATGTGTTGGAGTCGGGATACAATCCTGTGTCGTTGGTATCAACACCCGAGGGAAAAATCTACGGTCTTAACCTGGCCGGTGGTATCTACAATGGTGGAACCTTATTTGAGATGAATCCAATAACCTATGAAGTAGAAGCACTTGTGCAGTTCAAGCCCAAGCCAGTTATTTCCGCCAGAACCAACGCAGCTTCGCTTGATTTCAGTAACCCTCACTACCTGATTGTTGGATCTAATGGAAAACTGTACGGTCGTACAAACAGGGGTGGAGCTGGCAATGGAGTGCTCTTTAGTTACGATCCAGTCACTGATGCACTTGACAAGATTGGTGATTTCAATAGCAACACTGGATATAATGGTGGTGGCGGTTATCGTAGCGGATTGATTGAAGTTGATGGTAAATTATATGGTGTAAATCGTATTGGTGGAACTTCAGGAGATGGAACACTTTTCGAATTTGAGATCGCTAGTCAAACATTTACTGCGGTAGCTGATTTAGGCGCGTTTGATATAGCCGAAGCTCTTGGTAATCTCGTATTGGCGGGCAACGGAAAGTTATATGGTACAAGCTTAAATGGTGGAACTAATAATAAAGGCACCATCTTCGAATACGACATCGACACCGAAACGGTCACAAAAAAAATCAGCTTCAATGATGTCTCTGGCTTAAATCCTTACGGTGGATTAATTAAAGAGGCGGATGATAAACTTATCGGAGTCACCTACTCCGGAGGTGTAAATAATCAAGGAGAGGCATATGAATACATACCCTCGACCAATACCTACAATACCAGGGCAAGTTTTGATGCCACATCGGTTGGAGGTCCCGTGGGCGAGTTGCTTATGGCTGCCAATGGCAATTTTTACGGCTTGGGTAGTAATTCATTTTTCGAGCTAGATAATACCAATACAGTCAATAAGAAATCCATGCTCATTGGAGGCGGAGGCTCACGCTTTCATCCTTACACAATACTTGAGATCTGTCTTAAGCCAATGGCTGAGCAACCTGACGATATTCAGGTATGTGGCGGTGAAAGCTTCACTATTGACGTCACCACGGGCAACACCGATAGCTATGTATGGAAGAATGACGGGAACATATTAACTGGTCAGAGTGACAATGACTTTTCAGTTGTGGAGTCCGCTTTAGATGATGGAGGCACTTATACCATTGAACTGACGAATCAATGTGGTACATCGGTTCTCACATTGGATGTACAAATAGATGTCATTGGGGTAGATGCTAGTTTTAATGGCGCCACAATTGAAGTAACGGCCACAGGCGGTACAACCCCTTACGAGTATTCAGTAGATGGTACAGACTTCCAAACTTCATCAAGCTTCCTCTTGGCCAATGGTCAATATGATATCACGGTGCGCGACACCAACGGATGTGTTGGAACAAGCACACAATCTGTGGTGATCACGTCTTTGGATGAATGGGCGGGGTCAACCGAATCCTTCGCCTATCCAAATCCGGCAACTTCGGTGGTGCATCTTCGTCACGTAGCTCCAAAAAGTACTGTTCGGCTCATTACTTTGTCCGGTCGGGAGCTACTGACAGAAGAATCGGTTGATGACTCTCACTCATTAAATATAGGGTCACTTGCCACTGGCATTTATGTAGTTGAGATGGTAAGAGAGGATGGAAAAGTGATGAAGTTGAGGTTGGCAAAAAAGTAAACATCAGGATTGAGGGGAATTATCTACCTTGGGTAATGCCCCTCCCTGACTTTCAAAAAATGATGTTGCCTTTATTGACATCGCTTGATGCCGGTGAGGTGATGTCGATGAGGGGCGTGAGAGAAAAACTAGCCCAGCACTTTGAGTTGGCGGACGAGGAATTCGTTAGTGATCAGTTTTATAAAAACACTAATGAAGCTGCCCGTCATCTGGTTGCCTCGGATCTGATCGTATCTCTGCCAGGTGGGTATTCGATTACTTCGTTGGGACGACAGGTGCTACAGCGAAGGTTGAATTTTATTGATACTGATTTTTTAAAAAGGCTACCGGGTTACGAAGAGAATATTTTGCGCAACTCCGGTAGCGAAGACTTTGATTAATAAACCTCTATGATCATTGAGAAGGAATCGTTGTTGCGATTTCTCATCATAGGTATGTCTCTGTCCAGTTTCAATTCAGGACTCACCGATTGAACGGTAAAAGTTTGACCACCCAAGGCTGGATTGTCTGCGTTGAAGTTGGCTCCATCTCTATTGCACTCTATTCTTTGGGGGAAGAAGTAGATTCTGTCGCCAGGCTTGAGTTGTAAGTCAGCAATAGGCCATACGCGTGTATACCGCAAAAACATCACGGATACTTTACCTCCATGTTGAGGCGAAAATGCACGGGCATCATTGCCGGAAGGGAGTGCTGGTGTTGCTGGTTGTGCAGGCGGTGTTGCTGGTCGTGTTTGTGCTGGTACCGGCTGAGTTGTTGGGGCCGGTCTTGAAGGAGTGGCTGCGGCAGCGGGAGTATTGAGATCCTCCATCTCCCACATGGCACTCCACCATCCCAGATCTACGGGTCCCGCTTCCAATCGGCCATTCTGGTTGTGAATGGCTACATCAGGCTTCCAGCGATTGCGAAGGCGGACGAAAGAAGTACCCGCCACACGCTCAAGTTGCCACTGCGCACTCCACCATCCTGGTTGAATGTCACTGCACGCAAGTGGACCTTGTTCAATTTGCAGATATTGATTTTTCCATCTGTTCTTAATACGGTAGTAAGCAGTTCCCGGCTCTTGCTCCAGCGTCCACTGAGCGCTCCACCATCCAGGCTGTATCGCACTAGATGCCGGTGTCGGTTGCTCTACGTGAATGTACTCCGTTGACTTCCATCTGTTTTTCAAGCGGAAGAAGTTTTGCGCATCACTATAAAAAGCAATACAACAAAAGGCGAGGGTAAAGAGACTGGTTCTCATGTATTTGGTTTTGGGGTATGTATTCTGGCAGTTATTGTCACTCAACCTGTTACCGTGATTTATCAATATACGACATAGATGCATTTACCATGGAACTCAGGTCATCAATTCTGCAATTCAGTACAACCAATCCCCCGATCACTCCCCGAACCCACTCGATTTTCCTCCATTTAAGCACTTTTATCGTATCGAAATGTAGATCATTAACTACCAACTACTGTGCCATGTTATACAACTACCTCAAGATTGCAGTTCGCTCGTTATTAAAGAGCAAGACCCATTCTGCTATTAACATATTCGGATTAGGTATCGGTATTGCCTGCTGCGTGCTCATTGTCTTGTTCGTGAAAGATGAGTGGACCTTTGACTCATTTCATACCAAAGCAAATCGTATCTATAGAGTATGGGCAAAAGAAGACTATGGCAAAGATGAGCAGTTCTTTTACACGGTCACTCCATTCCCCATGGCCGTAGCACTCAAAGACAATTTTGAAGAAGTTGAAAACAGCACTGGTGTATATTCTACTGAAGCACTTGTTAAAGTAGACGTAAATCAATTTTCAGAAGAAGTTTATGTAGCAGGCGAAAGCTTCTTTGACATATTCGATTTCGAAGTTCTTAAGGGAAACACCACAGATGCATTGAGCTCCATTAGTTCGGTAGTGCTCTCCGAGAGAATGGCGCAAAAGTATTTTGGGGATGCTGATCCCATCAATAAAGTGGTATCGATTCAACTGGCAGATAATTTTGAGGACTTCTCTGTGAAGGCTGTTTTGAAAAATATGCCTTCCAACTCGAGTTTTCAATTTGATATTCTGATCTCAGGACTCAATAACAACAAAATCTATAGCGAACGAACACTCACGGCATGGTTGGACATCATACCGGAGACTTATGTCCTATTAGACGATAAGACAAGCGCATCTTCCCTTACCCCAAAATTTAAATCGGTATTCGATAAGATATTGGGATCAGACTATGAAGGAAAGTATGAAGTTGGACTACAGCCCTTGCTTGATATCCATTTGAATACCGACTTCCCCGTGGGTAGAGCGCCAGTCAGCAACCCTAAGTATGCATACATCCTTGCCGCAATTGCGCTGCTAATTCTATTGGTAGCCTGTATCAACTTCGTCACATTATCCGTGGGAAGGTCGCTGAAGAGAGCAAAAGAAGTGGGTGTACGAAAAGTAGTAGGCGCAGAGAGAAAGCACCTGATTTTTCAATTCATCAGCGAGGCAGTGATTGTCACTCTGGTATCACTCGCAGTAGGAATTATCGTCACTATTGCCGGACTTCCAACTTTTAACGACCTCTCGGGTAAGGTACTTCATTTAGAAGTCAACAAGTTTATGTTGCTGCTGTCGATAATACTCGTTGCTATCATCGGCTTATTTGCAGGAAGCTATCCCGCCTTCGTACTGAGTGGCTTTCGTCCCGTGGCCGTCCTCAAAGGAAGTACTAGCCTCGGCAGTAGTAAACAAAGACTGCGCAAAATATTGGTAGGTGTTCAGTTGGTGTTAAGCGTTTTTTTAATCTCGTCAACATTGATCATGCGTGACCAACTTAACTACTTACGAAACAAGGATCTCGGTTTTGACAAACAGCAGCTGATGGTTGCTCAGTTGAACGTTGTGTCTGCACCGGGTTCAGGCATGTTGCAAAGAGTCCGTGATGGATTCAGTAAAGTAGAACAGTTTAAGATTGAGTTGAACAAAGTGTCTGGCGTGGCAGCCGTGTTCGGTGCCTCGCAGGATTTTGGTCATGGCAACTGGGTCAACATTGGCTACACCGACAACCTCGGCAACTACAGACAGTTCAACCTGAACATCATCGATGAGGATTACATTCCCGGAATGGATATGGAGATTTTGCAGGGCAGAAACTTTTCCAAAGACATTCCCGCTGACAAGCGCAGGTCGATAATCGTCAACGAAGCATTTGTAAAAGAACAGGGTTGGACGGATCCTATAGGACAGAGAATTCCCGGAAGTCGTTTCGGGGATCATGAAGTTATTGGCGTAGTAAAAGACTTTAATTACAATTCCCTGTACACAAGTGTCGATCCTGTGGTATTAGTGATAGACTTTGATGTCGTAAGATCAGGTATTGAGAACATAAATATGAACAGTACAATGATCCCCAGGCTGATGGTGCGATTGCGCCCTGGGGAGATGGCAACGACCATTGACGAGATCAAGCTAGTGTGGGACAAACTCTCCAATGGTGAGGAATTTGACTTTTCTTTTGCAGACCAGTCGATGGCGGCACAATACCGCAACGATCAAAACCTCAGCAAGATAATTAGTATTGCCACGATGTTAGCCATTATTATTGGAAGCCTCGGCCTTTATGCACTAGCATCTTTGGCTATGCAAAACCGAACAAAGGAAATCAGCATACGCAAAGTGATGGGTGCCACCGAGCAGTCATTATTGATGCTTCTTTCAAAGGATTATGTGTACCTGATCGGAATTAGCCTTTTGGTTTCTGTTCCTCTTACGGTATACATGATGAATGAATGGCTGCAAACTTTTGAATACAAAGTTGGAATCAGCTGGCAGGCATTTGCAATGGCCGGGGTTTTGTCATTGCTGATCGCCATATTGACCATTAGCTATCAGGCCGTCCGAACTGCCCGGTCACAACCTGCTCAGACCCTGAAGGCTGAATAGGATGAGATGCCCGTAACCTAATCGTTAGTGTCAAGTAATAAATTGATGCATAAGAAATGTCCGGTTTCGGATAAACCTGAAAACAAAGTGCAGCCCGAACCAGTTTAAAGACTAAATCTACCACACATGTTCAAAAGCTACTTCACCTCTGCGTTGCGCAACTTCCTAAAGCAAAAAGGGTTTACCTTTCTCAATATCGTTGGACTTTCATTGGGCATAGCAGCCAGCTTGCTCATTCTACAATATGTAAAGTATGAAAGGAGCTTTGATACCTTTCATTCAAAGGCACCAGATATCTACCGCATCCAATACAATGGATGGCAAAATGGTAAACTTAGGTTTGAGTGTGCAGCCGCAGTGCCGGCCGTAGGTCCGGCATTGACCGATAACTTCCCGGAAGTGCTGAGATTTACTCGCCTGTTTCCGGTAGGAGGTGTGGTTAGCTATGAGAATCCGGAACTCGGTCTGGTTAGCTTTTACGAAAAGAGAATGCAGATCACAGATTCATCTGTGTTTGACATTTTCGATTTCAACCTTGTAAAAGGGAATAAAGAAACGGTGCTGACTGGCCCGGACAAGGTTGTCATTTCCCAACGGGCTGCAAAAAAGTATTTCGGAGATGATGACCCGATCGGTAAGGCAATCACATGGAATGGTGACACCCGATTGGAAGTAACAGGTGTGTTTCAGGATATTCCGGATAACTCCCATATCAAATTCGATTTCATGATGTCGTACCAAACACTGGTGACTCGTGCCGGTGAAGGTGCAGAAACAGCGTGGGGATGGTATGATTTTAATACCTACGTTTTATTGAAGCCAGGTACTGACGTAAGATCGCTTCAGTCGAAGTGGGATACATATTTATACGACACCAGACATGAAGACTGGGAAAAACGAAATCAAAAACAAGAGTTTATACTCCAGCCAATATTGGATATTCATTTGTACGGAGATCTCCTTCAGGAATCAATCCCGGAAGAAAAGGGTGATGGCAAGGCAGTGTATGCATTGTCATTTATCGCCTTGTTTATCCTGATTATCGCTTGGGTAAACTATATCAATCTGGCTACAGCCAAGTCTTTTGATCGCGCGAATGAAGTGGGTGTAAGAAAAGTGATGGGCGCAGTGAAGAACCAATTGATCTACCAGTTTCTGTTCGAATCCATCCTTATCAATTTTTTCTCTGCATTGTTGGCGGTAGCGTTGGTGTGGGTGTTATGGCCGGGCTTTATCGGTCTCACAGGAAGAAGTATTCCTATTGAGTACATGCTTCAACAGGATTTCTGGATACTTTTATCTGTGTTGTTTTTGGTGGGAGCGCTATTGTCTGGATTTTATCCAGCCATCGTTCTATCCTCATTCAAACCCATTGCAGTGTTGAAGGGAAAAGTGATGCGAACCGCCCATGGCGGATTGCTACGTAAAGGATTGGTGGTATTTCAATTTGTAGCATCAGTCATATTGATTATCGGACTATTGGTTGTGTATCAACAGCTCAACTTTATGCGCAACCAGGATTTGGGTGTAAGCATTAATCAGACTTTGGTATTGAAGGGACCCGGTGCCACAGACTCTACCTACTCAAGAAAGATGGAGAGCTTTAAAGCGGAGGCACTTCGTGTATCAGGAGTGAAGAGTATGACTGCTTCCACCAATGTGCCGGGAGATGAAATATTTTGGGCTATGGGTGTAAGGAGACTGGTGGGAGGGCCGGAGTCCAATATTTCCGGCTACACCATTGGGATTGACTACGATTATATTTCCTCCTTCAATCTGAAACTTGCAGCCGGTCGTAGTTTTGATCGTGACTTCACCAACGAATCTCAATCTGTGATTCTCAATCGGGCGATGACTGAAGCCCTTGATTTTGAGAAACCAGAAGATGCACTTGGTCAAAAGATTATTCAAAATGATACGCTGGAGGTTGTAGGTGTGTTGGAAGATTATCACCAGATGTCATTGAAAGAAGCGATGACTCCGTTGGTGTTTCGATATACTCCGCAGTTTTCCAGCTTCTACGCATTTAAGATTGGTGATGTCAATGCACAGGATGTGTTGGCAGGGCTTGAGGAACCTTGGAATACTTATTTCCCTGGTAACCCGCTGGATTATTTTTTCCTCGATGAATTCTTTAACAAACAATATGAAAGTGATCGCCAGTTTGGTGAAGTGTTTGGTGTATTTACAGTGTTGGCGATTTTCATCGCTTGCCTTGGTTTGTTTGGTCTTGCATCGTTCCTCACTATACAGCGAACCAAAGAAATTGGAATCAGAAAAGTGTTGGGATCATCCGTTCCCAATATCGTGATTCTACTTTCACGAGAGTTTTTACTTCTAGTGCTTATTGCTAATGTCATTGCTTGGCCAGTTGCCTGGTGGTTGATGAATACATGGCTTGAGGGCTTCCCTTACAGAATTGAGATCAACTTGGCACTGTTCGTAGTAGCTGCCATTGGAGTCCTTGTTGTTGCCTTCCTTTCCGTTGGATTCCAAACGCTGAAGGCCGCCCTGATAAATCCGGCTCAGACGTTGAAGTATGAGTAGTCGCTAATCCTGATCAAGGTGTAGTATTGCTTGAAGCAAAACATTAGCACCTTTTTCAATCAGCTCTGGTGAACTGTATTCATCCACTGCGTGACTAATGCCATCCTTTGAAGGAATGAAAACCATCGCAGCAGGATAGCGGGTCGCCAATATCTGCGCATCATGACCCGCACCGCTAAACATGTCCATTTCTGAATAACCCAGAGACTGGCAGCTCCTGGAGATAGAGGAGGTAACTCTCTGGTCGAACCTTACCGCAGGTACATCCACCAAAACTTCCTCACTTACTTTCAGGTTTTGAAATGAGTCGTCCTTCGCGATAAACTCATGAACCTTTTGGATAGCATCTGCCAAATGCTCGTCTGAAGGGTTTCGGATATCCAGCGTGGCAATTACCTTTTCTGGAATAACATTGATGGCGTTAGGTGATAATTCTATGGATCCAATCGTAATCAACTGGCCTGGAATTTCGCTGCATAGCTGTCGCGCGTAATTTGAAAGCCTGCTAAAGGCATAAAAGGTATCCTTACGAGCGGCAATAGGCGTAGTGCCCGCATGACCACTTTTTCCTTCTATTGTCAACTTGATCCAAAGGATCGCCTGCACTCCTTTCACTACACCAATATCAATTCCTTTCTGTTCTAAGATCGGTCCCTGTTCAATATGTAACTCAACAAAAGCATTGTAGCGAATAGCCCCACACTTCATCTTTCCATTGTACCCGATGTCCGCGGCAGCTTCTTTTACCGTTATTCCTTTTTCGTCTTTTGCGCTTAGGTATTCACTGATTTTGTTTGGATTAACGTGAGCAAGACTTCCCATCATATCGGGAAAAAATCGAACGCCTTCTTCGTTAGTATAGTTAGCGACTACAAGTGAGTGGTTAAGTTGAATCTTGTGCTCAACGATTGTTTCTGCTACCTCAAGCGCAGCCAGCACACCGAGAGGCCCATCATATTTTCCGCCAGTAGGTACGCTGTCAAGATGTGACCCGGTTCCAATAAATCGATCCTTGTTTTTGCCAGACAAAATCCCGAACATGTTACCTATTTCGTCCACATGCACTTCAAGGCCGAGGTCATTCATCCACTTTCTCAACAGATTCCTTGCGCCTTTATCCTCCTCTGTAAGCGTTAGTCGTTTCACCCCACCTGACGATAGCCCACCAAACCTGGCCATCTCCATTAGCCGTGACTGCAATCGTTGTGACTTTATCTTTACCATGTCAGACTTTACGTTTGAAGTTCAGGAAGAAAGAAGTGCCAACTCCCGGTTGAGATTTCACTTTTATCGTGCCGCCATGAAGGCTCATGATTTGTTTGGATAAACTCAAGCCAATACCCGAGCCTTCCTTTTTCGTGGAAAAGAACGGAACAAAGATTTCTTCAAGTTCCTTTTCCGGAATTCCTTTTCCGTTGTCCGACACTTCCACTACGATTCGCTTATTTTCTTCGTACGCGTTCAACGTGATGAGCCCGTCTGGTTTGTTAGCCAATGCGTGAATGCTATTGGTAACCAGGTTAATGATTACTTGTTCGATGAGCTTTGGGTCTGCATGTACTAATAAGTCAGAAGGGGTCACGTTGACACCAAACTTAACTGTTGTACCCTTGAGATCATGATGCATGAGCACAGAAATCTGCTCGAGCATATCACGGATGTGAAACGTTTCCAGTGTGGGCTGCGGAATTTTTGTAAGCTTCCTATAGGTGTCGACAAAACTCAATAACCCTTCACTTCGTTTGTGAATCGTTTTCAGTGAGAACAGAATGTCTTTGATTGTCTCGTCACTTATGTCCTGGACTTGTCTTTGATTTCCATTTTTGTCGACAAGCAAGGTCTGCATAGTTTCAGTAAGCGATGCAATTGGCGTCACTGAATTCATAATTTCGTGCGTGAGGATGCGAATCAGTTTGTGCCAAGCTTCAATTTCTTTTTGCTCAATTTCAGAGTTAATGTCCTGGAAGGTAATCAGCTTGTGGGGCTTGTCAAGGATTAGTGGCGTGCGTATGTCTACTGCCAGGGTCTTGGTTTCTCCTTGTGTGGTGAACTGAATTAACGTGCGGGCATTGTCACCCAATTCCTCAATTCGTTTGGCAAAGACCGGGTTAAGCTGCTGAACAAGTTTCCAGTTTTTTACTCCATGGATTCCAGCCAGTTGCTCAGCCATTGGATTAATGATTGTAATAGTGTTCTCATTCTCAAGCGAGATGATGCCAAAGTGTAATTGCCGGATCAGTATCTGAAGAAATTGGTACTGCGCTTCCTTTTCAATCTTTACATCCTTGAATGCCTGAATAATTTCGATCATACTGTCCTGCAGTTCGTAGAACGAGCGCGTCATCGGCATGTCTTTGAACGTAACCGAAAAGTCGGAGTGGCGCACAGCAAGGAATAGTCGAGCGAGCTCGCGGTTGGTTTGTGTCACGTACCGAATGAGTTCCCAGATTTGGATGATAAGAACACAGCTGAGAATGATTTGATTAAAGAATAGTCGCCCATCACCAAAGATCAAGGAAAGAATAAAAATAGTAATGAGTAGGAGGAAGACCCTCAAGATGACCAACACCGTAAATCGCTTCAATACCATCAGATGCTATATTTTTTCATCCTTCTGTATAATGCGGTCCTAGTCATCCCCAAAATCTGCGCAGTCTTTGTTACGTTTCCTTCATTATCATCTAGTGACTGCATGATGAAACGTTTCTCCATCTCATCCATAGTGAGCCCTTTTTCGGTAGTCACACTTCGTTCCGGTGCACTGTTGATCAACAAGTCAGGGGAGTTGATAACCTTTCCATCAGATAGAATCACAGCTCTCTCGATTGCGTGCTGCAATTCACGGATGTTTCCCGGCCAATGATACTTTTTCAATTTCGTAAATATCGTCTTATCTACTCTGATGCCATTGCGTTTATATTTTCTCCCATATTGCTGAAGAAAATGATCAACGAGTAGAGGTAAGTCTTCCAGTCTTTCCCGCAAAGGCGGTACACGAATCTCTACGGTGTTGATACGATAAAGAAGGTCCTGACGAAACTTCTTCTCATAAATCATGTCATACAAAGGCATGTTGGTTGCGCAGATCAGACGAAAGTCAACCGCGATCTCTTTGTTGGATCCCACTCTCTGGATTTTTCGTTGTTGAAGTACGGTCAGCAGTTTTGACTGAAGTGGGAGGGACAGGTTTCCAATTTCATCAAGAAAGAGCGTTCCGCCTGATGCAATTTCAAACCGGCCCGGCTTATCTTGTTTGGCATCAGTAAATGCACCTTTTACATGGCCAAAAAGCTCGCTTTCAAATAGTGTCTCTGTTATCCCTCCAAGATCGACACTGATAAAGACTTTATCTGCACGAAGGGACTGACGATGAATTGCACGAGCCACCAGTTCCTTGCCTGTGCCATTTTCACCAAGTATCAACACGTCTGCATCCGTACCGGCAACCCTTTCGATAAGTTCCCGCACACGTTCTACAGCTGGAGATTCTCCAACAAAGTCAGTGAAAGCTGTATCGATGTCCTTGCTTAGTTCTTCCTGTGTTGACTTGACACGTTCAAGTTCTTTGCGCGATTTTCTAAGTTCAAGCGCAGACAGGATTGTGCCTAAGAGCTTCTGGTTTTTCCATGGCTTCAACACAAAATCCGTGGCACCACTCTTCATAGCCTTTACCGCCAGATCGACCTCACCGTAAGCGGTGATTAAAATGACAACCACATTGGGGTCGATAGACAATATTTTCTCAAGCCAGAAGAACCCCTCAGCGCCATCATTGATTCCCTTGTTGAAATTCATGTCCAGCAAGACCACGTCATAATCCCTTTCCTGGAGTAGTTGCGGTATCCGCTCCGGCTGCTCTTCTATTTGTACTGTGCTGAATTCCTGCTTGAGAAACATTCGGGCTGTTTCCAGCACGTCCCGATCATCGTCTATTATTAATATGTTGCCCTCTCGCATTTGTAATATCTGGCTCCAAAGTATGTAATTGTTACGATATCACACGCTGCAGTGTATCAAAAATGATACAATAATGTTGTGTGGAATTCTATTGTAATTTATAAATAACTCTATTTCACCAAGTTACAATCTATGGCACGGGTTTGGCCAATAGTGACACAAATCGAGTGATTCTATGTTAAAAAACCTGTTTAAAGTAGCGATCCGGAACTTCATCAGAGAGAAGTTTTATACGATTCTAAACGTTTCTGGCCTTGCCGTGGGCATTGCCGTTGCCATGTTGATCACTATATATATAGTGAACGAACTGAGCTTCGATAGATTCCACTCAAAGTCAGATCGAATCTACCGCATGGTTTCCCACCTTGAGCTTGGCGCAAACCGGTTTGATGGGAATTCAACATTTCCACCGATGGCAAAAGCATTGGAAAGTGACATCCCGGAGATTGAAGAAGCCATGCGTATGACAAGTGGCGACAGGCTGTTCAAAAAGGATGACGTGGCATTCAATGAAGAGAACATATTCTTCGCGGATTCAAATTTCTTCAGAGTTTTTGACTTTCATTTACTTGCTGGCAATCCAAATTCTGCTCTTGTTGGAAATGATAAAATTGTACTCATACCTGCCATTGCAGAAAAATACTTTAAGACTCGTCAGTGGAGTGATGTAATAGGAAACTCAATTCAATTGGGTGATGATGTGCTGCAGGTGACGGGCATCATGGAGGAAGCCCCCGCCAACTCCCATTTTCATCCGAAAGCTGTTGCCCCAATCACGTTGATACCTTCTGGCAGAGATGAGACCTGGAATTCAATGAACCTTTCTACCTACCTTGTTCTTCGAGAGGGAGCGAATATCAAAACCGTTGTTAGTAAAATTCCTGATGTGATTGAGGTTCACAACCCAGGGTTTAAAGACTTACCAAAACAAGGTATCAATTTAAGTTTTGATGAGTTGGCACTTACCGACATCCACCTTCAGGGAAATGGTCAGGGAGAATTTGAGCCTAATGGTGAAGCAACAACGTTATATATATTTGGAATCGTAGCACTTGTTGTGCTGACGCTGGCGTGTGTAAACTTCGTGAACCTGACAACTGCGCGCTCTTCCAATCGTGCAAAGGAAGTAGGCGTGAGGAAGGTGCTTGGCTCTGCATCGAATCAGCTCATCAGGCAATTTACAATTGAGTCGATCATCCTGGTGGCGATTGCAACTCTGATCTCCCTCGGGCTTGTGGAATTGGCAAGGGTGCCTTTTGTAGACCTTACCGGTCGTGAGCTCTCCTTTGATCAGATTATTCAACCCATTGGCATCGCAACTTTGATGTTGTTTGTGATACTGCTAGGCGTTCTTGCCGGAAGTTACCCTTCGTTCTTCCTTTCCCGACTCAAGCCATCAGTTGTTCTGAAGGGTGACATCCGTTCTGGGTTCAAAAGCAGCAAACTGAGAAATAGCCTTGTCACTTTGCAATTCACTATCTCGATGATCTTGATCAGTTGCACGCTGGTGGTTCAGCAGCAGCTCAAATATATGCGATCAAAGAAACTGGGATTCGACAAGGAAAACATGCTGGTTATCCAAAATGCAGACCGTGTTGATAGTCAGCAGTCACTGATCAATGAACTCAAACAATTGCCAGGCATTTCAGCGATAGCCAGTTCTGAATTCCGACCCATCGATGATTACGATGGCACGGTGGCGGTGACAGAAGATGATCAGGAAACCAGAAAATTGGTAAGAACCTGCCACTCCGATTATGACTTCATTCCAACAGTGGGAATTGAGGTAATGAGCGGACGTAATTTCTCACGCGACTTTGTGAGTGACTCTGCTTCGGTGATTCTAAATGAAGTTGCAGCTGGTTATCTTTTTGAAGGTGACCCGATCGGAAAGCTGGTTTACCTTTCTGACAATGATAGGTCAAGAAAACTCGAGGTAATCGGTGTTGTGAAGGATTTCAATACCAGATCGTTGAAAGAAGCGGTGAGCCCCTTGGTTTTTATGTTAGAGAATAATCAACAACTTCTGCACCTTCGATTAAATCCAGGTGACTACGATCAGACCATTGCGGAGGTTGAAGCACTATGGAAGAAACACTCTGACATTTCTTTTAATTATTCTTTTTTGGATGAATCTTACAGCAACTTGTTCAGGGAAGAGTCCCGATTAGGTACACTCTTCTCAGTTTTTACAGGTCTTGCGCTTATCATCGCTTGCCTTGGCCTCTTAGGGTTGGCAGCCTATATGAGCGAGCAGCGTAACAAAGAGTTAAGTATCAGAAAGGTGTTGGGTGCAACAGCAACACAAATTGTAATGCTTTTGTCCCGCGACTTTGCCAAGCTGATTTTACTGTCTGCAATTCTTGGCTTACCAATGGCCTACTACGCGATGAACTCATGGCTGGCAGGTTATGAGTATCGCACCGACCTGAATATTTATGTTTTTGTAGGGAGCGGAGCTTTGGTTCTCGCGGTGGCATTGTTCGCGGTAAGCTATCAATCAATAAAAGCCGCGCTTATCAATCCAGTCGAATCACTAAAAAGCGAATAGCAGTAAATTATTTGTTATGCTGAAAAACTATTTCAAAGTCACGCTTAGAAATCTTGTAAAGAACAAGGTATCAACATTTATTAATCTATTTGGCCTGAGTCTTGGCCTCAGTGCGTGCGTGTTAGTATTCCTTGTTATCAATTTTGAGCTGAACTACGACACGTTCCATAGCAAAAGCGATCGAATTTATCGGGTGGTTAGGGAAGAGTTGACAGATGCGGGTGAAAAGAGAAATGCGTCTACCCCGTTTCCCATGCGACCTGCGTTGGTCAATGATTATCCCGAATTGCAAGGCGTAACTCAGGTCTTCTATCCTCAAGAGTATCAACTGCAATGGGAAGATGAAAAATGGACGCAAAATGAAATCATCTTCGCTGATTCCAACTTCTTCAAGGTTTTTGACTTTGAAGTGGTGACTGGCAACCCGGTTGCTTCATTCCGAAAACCGAATACAGCCTTCATCACAGAGTCGATGGCAAAGTCACATTTTGGTGGTGATTCTCCGGTGGGAAAGGTTGTCAACTTTTCTGAGATCGTGGATGTAGAGATTGCAGGTATACTTAAAGATCCTCCCGGCAATTCCCACTTGCCCTTCTCGATGATTGTTGCCGCAGAAAGCTTCAATGACGAGATGGTCGGTGGTTTTAAATACGATTCGTGGGGTGTTAATATTGGCTTTGCTCACTATGTGCTTCTTCCTGAGGGGATGTCAGAGACAGATTTTGAAACCCAATTGGCCTTGCTTCCAAAAAAATATTTGAAAGGTGAGTCTGCAGACAATACGCATTACACCCTTCAACCTCTTCGGGAGATTCACTTTGATAAGACCTATGCTGAGTTTAATCCTGGTTACACAATCGACACAAGTTACTTGTACGTGCTTGCTTTCATTGGGCTATTCATTCTACTGTTGGCTTGTATCAATTTTGTCAACCTCAGTACAGCGCTTGCCTTAAGGAAATCAAGAGAGGTAGGAGTGAGAAAAGTGTTGGGTGCCTCTCGAATACAACTGGTTTACCAGTATCTGGGGGAGGCACTTATTTTAACGCTATTAGCAACGCTGATAGCGCTTGGTGTAGCAGAACGTGTGATGCCATTTATTAACAACCTGATGGGGACAAGCTTGAGCTTTGAGGCTTTAAGAACTCCTATGGCAATCGGATTTCTGATTTCGATCATCATTGCAGTTTCTATGATGTCAGGCCTCTATCCGGCTTTGGTACTCTCTGGTTACAAACCGGCAGTTGCCTTGAAAGGTAAACTGACTTCATCAGCTGGCAATTCAAAATTCTTAAGAGAGGGACTGGTGACCTTTCAATTTGTGATCAGTCAGGTACTGATCATCGGGACCATAGTAGTAGCGCAGCAAATGAATTATTTCCGTAACAAGCCTCTCGGCTTTGATAAGGATTATATCGTGACCGCAGGCCTGAGTGACCGCGATCCGGTGAAGCTGCAGACATTGAAAACACAATTGCTAACTAACAGCAATGTAAAGTCTGTGTCTTTTGCTATTGGTGTTCCGACTTCTGACAATGACATTAATTCCGAGATCAGAATGGATGGTGTTGAACGTGAGGTGTTGGCAGGAATAAAAGCTATTGATTACGATTACCTGAACACCTTTGATTTGCAGCTTGCGGCAGGACGCTGGTTTCTGAAGCAAGAAGAACAAGAGGCTGGCCTTGAATTTTTGATAAATGAAACTGCAGTGCGTCAGTTTGGTTTCAGCTCGCCAGAAGAAGCACTTGGGAAGAATCTTTCGTTTGGTTTAAGTCGCAACAAGGGACCGATTATTGGAGTGGTGAAAGATTTTCATACAAAGTCACTTCACGAGGCTATCAGACCACAAGTGATGGTTCAGTACCCTAAGTTTTACTTTGAAGCAGGAATCAAAATTAATGACTCAAACATTCCTGAGACAATTGCTCACATCAGGGCTGCATGGGAGCAGGTATTTCCGGATTTCATATTTGAATACACGTTCATGGATGACTACCTCGCAAAGAACTACAGTCGCGAGAACCAGTTGTTCACCATATTCAAAATATTTTCAGGCATCTCCATTGGCATAGGCTGCCTCGGCCTCTTTGGCTTGATTTCTTTTTTGGTTGTGCAGAAAACAAAAGAAGTTGGGGTAAGAAAAGTGCTTGGGGCCTCCGTCTCTGGAATCGTGATGCTGCTGTCCAATGATTTTATCAAGCTTGTTGGCATTGCATTCTTGATTGCCGCTCCTCTGGTTTGGTATTCCATGAATCAATGGCTGAGTGGATTTGCTTATCGCATAGATGTCGATCCGCTTTATTTTCTCATTGGTGGTATTCTTAATGTCGTCATCGCGTTTGCTACCATTAGTTATCAGGCCGTGAAAGCGGCAACTGCCAATCCTGTTGACTCATTAAAAGACGAGTAAAAAATAAACACAATGCTTAAGAACTACTTCATTGTCACCTTCAGAAATATCCAGAGAAACCTCGGCTACTCTGTCATCAACGTATTTGGCCTGGCATTGGGAATCACCTGCAGTCTGGTGTTGTTTCTGATGATTTCTTTTTTCACCAGCTTCGACAACTATCACCCTAATGGAGATCGGATTTATCGAGTGGTGAATAAGACGGTTGTAAACGGAAACGAGGATTTCACCCCAGGGGTACCGCCACCTTTCTCGGATGCTTTTAGAAATGATGTTACTGGCCTCGAAAAAGTGCTTTTCATTTCTGGCTCCTACAATGGGCTCTTTACTGTAGAGCACAACGGAAATAAGAAAATATTCGAACAGGAGGAGAGGTTTGGTTATACTGATTCAACCTACTTCTCATTTTTCTCCAGGAAGATTATTTCGGGAAACTATAAGACAGCCATTATTGAACCCGGTCAGGTGATTCTATCAGAGTCTTCATCGCGAAAGTTTTTTGGAGATGATGACCCCATTAACAAAACCATCCGCCTGAATAACGACATAGACTTGAAAGTTACGGGAATTATGGAAGATGCCCCTGATAACACTAACCTCCCGTTTGAAATCCTGATCTCCTATGCAACTATCAAAAAAGAAAAAGATGGATATGGATGGAATAGTACCTTTAGTGACGATCAATGCTACGTGTTACTAAAAAATGGTACAGACCCTTCTGAGATCGATGCTCAGTTCCATGATTTCATTGAAAAATATAAAGGTGAGGATAATGCTGAGAATTCAACATGGTGGTTGCAGCCATTGTCTGATCTTAGTTACGATGTTCGCTTCAGTAACTACCGTTATTCAACTGTAAGCGAGTCTTCCATCCTTGCAATGGGCATTGTTGCCGTGTTCTTGATTCTAACTGCCTGCATCAATTTTGTCAACCTGTCCACAGCTGTGGCGGTGAAGCGATCCAAAGAAGTAGGAATCAGAAAAGTATTGGGCAGCCAACGCGGACAGTTGATTTTGCAGTACCTGTCGGAGACTTCACTTATTACATTATTTGCAATCATCATTTCTGTGGGTCTGTCTGAGTTAGCATTTATCCAACTCAATCAGTTCCTTGAATTAAATCTGCATATCGATCTGACCAATCTTTCAGTTATCACCTTTCTGGTAGGTGTAGGCTTGGTTGTTAGTTTAGTTTCAGGATCGTACCCAGCATTACTTCTTTCAGGATTCAGTCCTGCCTTAGCTCTCAAAAATAAAATCACCAACCGAAGTACGGGAGGGTTTGCGCTCAGAAGAGGTCTCGTGGTATTTCAATTTGTGATCTCGCAACTCCTTATCGTTGGTACTGTTATTCTGCTTTCACAGATGAATTTCCTCGACAAGAAGGACTTGGGTTTTAATAAGGAAGCAATCGTATCCGTGCCAGTTCCCGAGAATGAAGGGATTCAACCGAAGCGAGCTTTGAAATCCGCGCTGACTCAGGTTCCTGGAGTTGTAGGAACCACACTTTGCTCAACACCTCCGTCAAGTGGATCTATTTCCAGTACTAACTTTTCGGTGGCAGGTGTAGAGGATAGTCATAGGGCCCATGTCAAAGAAGGTGATGTGGATTATCTGGATATCTTTCAACTGAAGCTGATAGCGGGTAGGAATCTTCAACGAACAGATACCATAGCTGCTGCGGTGGTCAACGAAAGACTGATGCATGAAGTTGGCATCGAAAATCCAGAGGAAATAATAGGAAGGGAAATGAATATCTGGAGGAAAAAGATCCCTATTGTTGGCGTGGTTGCAGATTTCCACACTACTTCGCTCATCAGACCTATTGACCCAGCAGTGATCATGAGCGACCTGGAAGACTATCGCTCGATAGCCGTCAAACTTGAGCCTGGAAAATATAAGGAGGCAATTGAGGGTATTGAAAAGGCATGGAATGCTCAGTACCCTGACTATTTATTCAGCTACGATTTTGTAGATAGGCAGATTGCTGAGTTTTATGAAAACGAACAAAGGATGTCAGTGTTGCTCATGATATTTTCCGGGATTGCCATTACGATCGGTTGTCTCGGTTTGTACGGGTTAATCTCGTTCATGGCGAATGAGAAAGAGAAAGAAATTGGAGTGCGAAAAGTGTTAGGCGCATCCATTGGAAACATCTTTTATATCTTCTCAAAAGAATTTATGATTCTGGTTATCGTTGCGTTTGTCATCGCAGCGCCTCTTGCAGGCTATATTATGGATCAATGGCTTGGCAACTTTGCATACAGAGTTCCGCTAAGTGTGATCATGTTTGCTGCCGGTCTTTTGACCACAACAGCAATTGCTTTCCTCACTGTTGGATACCGCTCATTACGTGCGGCACTTGTCAATCCGGTTGAGGCTTTGAGAAACGAATAAAGATTTAACAATAGAAATATGTTCAGAAGCCACTTTAAGTCAGCAATAAGGAATATTCTAAGAGAGAAATATTTCTCATTGATCAATGTTTTGGGACTATCACTGGGCATCGCGGTGTGTCTGCTGATCTGGAGCTACGTTAGGTTTGAACTTAGTTATGATAAATTTCATAATGACATCGACCGGCTCTATCGCGTCAATCAAACATTGATTTGGGCGCCAGAGGGAGGTATGATGGGATCTACCGGACCCCAGCTTGCTGTGGTGATGGGGCAGGAATTTCCGGAAGTGGAGGAGGTGATGCGCGTGAATACGCCTGGTGGCTATTTAGTAAAATATCTGAAAGACAATGGCGATGTCCTTGCATTCAATGAAAGTAATGTGCTCGCTGCTGATTCTAATTTCTTCAGCATTTTCACAATTCCACTCAAGGAGGGAAACCCTAAAACTGCTCTTCAGGGAGTTGATAAGGTGGTGATCTCCGAGGCTATCGCTAAAAAATTGTTTGGCAATGAATCCGCTCTGGGAAAGATCATCCAAATGGGTGACGACAATAGAGCAGTGGAGATAACGGGTGTCACAGAAAAACAGCCTGAGAATATGCACTTCCATTTCGACTATCTCCTGTCGATTTATACCAATCACGCACTCAAACGATTCGAGTGGAGCTGGATATGGACTCAAACGGCAACCTATGTGAAACTCAAGCAAGGAACGGACGCTGATGAGTTGCAAAAGAAGATGCAAAGCATGGTCAAGCTTCACGTTTTGCCAAGTCTGGGTAGAATGGGAATCGATTACGCAGAATTCATGAAAGGCAAAGGAGATTGGGAGTTTGCTTTGCAACCAGTAAAAAGTATTCATCTTTACTCAGGACTGATCGACAATCGCATTGGGCCGACCGGGGATATCAAGTATGTCCAGATCTTCAGTTTCGTTGCCCTGTTTGTACTCATCCTGGCAATTATCAACTTCATCAACTTGTCCACCGCACGCGGCACCTCGCGTGCAAAAGAAGTGGGAGTGAAAAAAGTGTTGGGTGCAATGAGACGATCACTCATCTTTCAGTTTCAACTTGAGTCGGTATCCATGGCCCTGGTGGCAACGTTGATGGGGCTTGGCTTGTTGGAATTGTTTCGAATTGTGGTATCGAATGCCTTGAGTATTGAAATGCCTTTTTCGCTTTGGGACGGTACCGAGTCGTGGTGGCTTCTGATCATGTTACCCCTTGTGGTCGGTGTGATCGCAGGAATATATCCGTCATTGTACCTGACGAGTTTCAGGCCAGCCAGTGTGCTTAAGGGAAAGCTGGCTGCAGGCCTTCGTTCAGGCTTGCGCAATGGTTTGGTGACAGTTCAGTTTGTGGTGTCGATCGTATTTATCATTGCCACAATAGTGGTGCATCAACAGCTTCAGTTTTTTCAATCGAAGAATCTAGGATTTGATAAAGACAATGTGTTGGTGATCGACAATGCAGAAAAACTTACAGATCATGTCAAGGCATTTCGGGATGAGGCAGCCCGGGTGCCTGGCGTGGTCGATGCCTCGATAGCGATGACGGTTCCTGGTCGTGGATCATTTGAAGATATTTTTAGAAGAGAGGGAGATAATTCTCAGCTATCGATTTCTCAAACAAAAATTGATGATCATTATTTCAAAACCATGGGATTCAGCCTGGCTGCAGGTCGTTCATTTGACATCAACAGGCCAGGTGATAAGATGAAAGTAATTCCGAATGAAACTACAGTTCGCCTCTTTGGATGGACTCCAGAAGAAGCCCTGGGAAAAAGAATTTTATACGAAGGTTTTGAAAACCCTGAGACCGGAGAAGGTGAGATTATTGGTGTAGTGAAAGACTTCAACTACGCCTCATTGCATCAGGAGATCAACCCATCTATCTTCTATCACATCGATTCTAAAATTTGGGAGACGGGGAAAATGATCGCCTTGAAGGTGGAAAGCAGTAAGGTTTCTGATATTATTAGCCAGCTCGAATCAAAATGGGATGCTGTTGCCAATGATGCACCTTTTGAATATTTCTTTTTGGATGAAGAGTGGGCAAGGCAATATCAGCAAGAGCAGCGACTTGGCGGATTGTTCAACGTATTCGCTGCTCTTTCTTTACTCATTGCAATGATTGGATTGGTTGGACTTGTTACCTATTCTGCAGAACAACGTAAAAAAGAGATAGGGGTAAGAAAAGTATTGGGCGCGTCAGTAGGACAAGTCGTTTTCCTGCTCAATAGAAATTTTACCATTCTTGTACTAATATCATTCGTCATTGCAGTGCCCTTAGGTTGGTACGCCATGAATGACTGGCTCAATCAATTTCCTTATCGCATGTCTTTGGGTGTTGATTCTTTTGCTCTGGCAGGTGTTGCCATGCTGATCATCACATGGGTTACTGTTGCCTATCAGTCGATAAAGGCGGGATTAACAAATCCGGTGGAAGTCCTTAAAGACGAGTAGGGCAATGTTCAGGAGCTTCATCAGAATAGCAATTAGGAATTTCGGAAAACAGCTTTCGTTTTCCCTGATCAATGTGGTTGGCTTAGCGATCAGCTTGGCATGCAGCCTTGTCATCCTGATGTTTGTTTCTCGTGAGCTTAGTTATGAAAAGCATTTCTCAGGTCACGAGCGCATCTATCGTATCGCCACGCACTTCATGACCATGGGCGAGTTTGCCAATGGTCCTCAAATCCTTCTCGAGGAGATGGCTAACGAATACCCCTGGGTCGATCAAACCACCCGCGTCAAGTATGACGAGGGATCCTTGGGGATCGGTGATTTTACCTTAAAAGAGAACGGCTTGCTGGTGGAGCAGAATTTCTTCGAAGTGTTCCAGTATCCTTTTTACCAGGGTGAAGGTGATCTTGGCAGCGATGGCATCGTGCTGACACGCTCATTGGCAAACACAATTTTTGGAAATGACCAGCCGCTCGGCAAGGTAATCGAAATGACTACTGACAAGGGGAAGTCTTTGTACTCAGTCCGTGGCGTAGTCGATACCGATGATATCAATTCTCACCTCAACACTTCTTTTTGGGCCGTGATGCCTCAGACCACCACCATTGACCCTAATTGGTTTTCTGTTGATGCCTACAATTACGTCAAGGTGAAATCTGGAGTAGGGATAGGAGAGGTGCAGGCTGCCGTAGACAACATGATAGAGACAAAAGTCTTTCCGCAGATGCAAAGCACGCTGTCTTTTGAAGAGTGGTTCGCTCGCGATGACGCCTTCCGGTTGATAGCACAACCACTCGATGACATTTATCTTAAAGGCACGCTCATGTTCGACATCTCCAAAGGAGGAAACGAAACAATGGTTTACGTGCTGCTGGCGATAGCAGGACTTATTTTATTTATCGCTTCTATCAATTTTATCAACCTGTCTACGGCACGCGCAATCAATCGCGCAAAAGAAGTTGGTGTAAAGAAAGTCGTGGGTTCCTCAATAGCACTGCTCAGACTACAATTTATTTCAGAAGCTCTGATGGTAACACTTGCTTCCTTGGTAGTAGCCATGGGTTTGGCTGAACTGGTGCTCATCCTGGTCGAAAGAGTCACCGGCCTTGAATTATTAGTCTCCGTCTTTTCCCGGCCACAACATCTCGTGCTCGCTTTTTTCCTGGCGATTGCCCTTGGAATAGTTTCAGGTCTCTATCCCGCATTGGTCCTTTCATCATTTAAACCAATTCAGGTGCTCAAGTCAAGTTTCAAAGCCGGAACGAATTCCAGATTCAGAAATGTGCTCGTGGTATTTCAATTTGGCCTGTCAACAATTCTCGTGATCACAACCCTCATCATGATTCGTCAAATTCAATTCATGAGCTCACGCGACCTCGGGTTTAGTCAAGATAATGTATTGATCATCGGCAATGCCGGAGACCTTGAAGGAAGGCTCTCGGGCTTTATGGACAAAATGCGATCACAGTCTGGAGTGGTGAGCCTCAGTCAGGTGAATCGTTTGCCGGGGTCTGTGACCAGTTTTTCAATGGCCAATGTGCAATCCGCGTATCTCGATGAACCCGTCAGGATAAGCCGGTTTCAAGGCGACTTTGACTATCCCTCTACACTCGGCTTTCAACTGGTCGAAGGAAGATTCTTCGATAAAGAAATAGCCTCAGATTCAAATGCAATCATCCTCAACGAGTCTGCCGCCAATCAACTTCTGCTGGAACATCCGGTAGGGGAGATCATTAACAAAAAGTATGAGGTAGTCGGTGTTGTTCGCGATTTCAATTTTGAGTCCCTGCGAACAGCGATTGCCCCATCAATGATTAGCGTATCAACAAACGGCTTATCACTTGCATTGAGAATTGAAAGCAACCAGGCCAGAGCAGTCATTGATGCGATCGAACAAGAGTGGGCCAGTCTATCTCCCAAAGAGCCCATCAACTATTATTTCCTCGATCAGAACTTTAAGAACCTGATGCACAATGAACAGGTGCTTATGCAAGTGCTTGGCCTGTTCACAGGTTTGGCACTGTTCATTGCCTGCCTCGGATTGTACGGACTATCAGCCTACCTGTCGGTGCAGCGCAGCAAAGAGATAGGTATCCGCAAAGTGATGGGTGCAACCTCACTCTCTGTTTTGACATTACTTAACAAGGAATACGCAAAACTGCTTTTCTTCAGCTTTATCATCGCCATTCCGGTCGCTATCTACCTGATCAAGTTCTGGCTGGCCGGATTTGCGTATAAAACCTCCATCGAGTGGTGGATCGTAGCCGGAACATGTGTCATCATCCTCTTCATTTCCTGGACCACCGTGGGCTATCATTCGCTACGGGCCTCGCAGATCAACCCTGCTGAGACGCTTAGGAGAGAGTAAGTCCAAGCGTCACGTCATTGCCAGTTTGAAAATTTTGGTCCCAATTCGGGACATATTATAGGTTGGACCCCTCCATATTCTCAATGTAAGAAATTAGGTGTATGTGACTTTTGTGACTTTTGTCACATAATAGTTGGCCTATTTATGCTGTTTAGTAGGCATTTGGCACATCATAAGCTAAGCTGACGCAGGTGTTATAACATATATTTGACTCACTAGGTAAAACATATGCATTTGGCCTTTAATTTGCCATTTCGGTCAAAAATTGAACGAAGTCACCGCAATGGAAACGTGCCATGGGGGCCATTTTTTGCCCCAAAACCAGAGATACCTGCGTGTATCATTTCTAAAAGGAATTCATGTAATATATGCCATAGTTTTGCCCATTTTTTTGGCGACACCTGCGATTTCGCAGTCGATTGGCAACTACGGAACAATTAGAACAACGGGGGTTTCCTATAATTCGATCACATCTACCGGAAACGCGTTTAGTGGGTGGCGTTATTCTGGCCCATTCAATGAAGACGATAACAGAAGTGAAGCGACCGATATAGGATTTGATTTTTGGTACAATGGAGATCGGTACACACAGTACTCAGTCTCTACCAACGGATTTATTGATTTCTCGAACTCTACTGATGACGGTGGGCCCCAATGTGATGATTATGGTTATTGCAACAGCCAGTTTTCAGCATCCAGTGCAGGTACCTGGCTGGCGCTTGCACCGTTTTATGATGACATGACGACCGGATCAGGTACAGATCCATTAGGTACAAGCATAAAACATCAACTTACTGGTACAGCACCGAACCGTATACTCACAATCGAATGGTCCGGGATGGCAGTTTATGGAAACACCACACCGGATTTGAACTTTCAAGTCAGACTGTATGAGACTTCAGGACGAATTGAGTTTGTGTACGGCAACATGAATGCCGGTACTAACACATTTTCATATACTGTTGGAATCAATGCCGCGTCCGTCAGCAATTCTCCCCAGGTATCACAACTAAAGAATCAGAGGTTCGCCAATACCAATATCTTCAACAATACATCGCAAAACAATTTGTCGATCATGCCTGAAACTAATTCGCAGATTAGTTTTGTGCCACCGACACCAACTGCCGCCTCGGGCAGTCTGAGCATCGGCTCAATCACCAGTACGGGTATGACATTGTCTTGGCCTAACTGGGCCAGCAATGAAGTGGGTTATGTACTATACTATTCAACTGACAACACCAACTTTCAATTCTTCTCACAAACAGCTGCTAACGCAACTTCCACTGTAGTCACAGACTTGCTGCCCGCAACCACATACTACTGGAAGGTATATGCTGTGACGGAGGGAATGCTTAGCAGTTCACTGGATAACAATGCTTCTACCTCGGCAGCTCGCAATGTGGTGTCGGTTTCATCTGGTCGATGGGATGCAGCAGGAACCTGGGACTGTTCTTGCGTGCCCTCACAAGGAGACAACGTGTTGATCCGCAATGGTCACACAATTAATATGCGATCAAACACCATGGAGTGTAATAACTTGACAATTGGTCAAGGCGTAAGTGGTGAAGCAAGATTTACAACCAACACTGCAAGAACACTGACAATCAACGGTACCCTAACAATCAACAACGGAGCTACGTTGTCGCAAGCAACGAACTCCAATATCACTCATACCATCAATCTGAGAGGCAATGTAGTAAACAATGGAACACTCGATCTGGCGGTAGATGGAAACAGCCGCTGCACAGCGAACTTTATTAAAATAAATGGCAATCAAACAGTGAGCGGCTCAGGTACTACCACCTTCTATTCCATTGCTGTAGACAAAGGCAATAAAAATAACATACTCGATATTACCAGCTCGAACTTTTCTTGTGATCCCGATGCACTCACTTTTGTTTCGGGTGGCACTTTTCGGTTTTCTTCTTCAGGGTCGAATACCTTCCAACTTTTTAACTCAACCAGAGACATTCCTTCTAACGGTGCGATACGCATGAACAGTACCAACAGTGTGATGCAATTTGCGGCAGGTGTCAATCTGATCGGAGACCTGTATGTGGATGGCGGTACTGTACAAGTTGGAAATGCGGCTAATGAAAACCTGATATCATTTGGAGGTCGACTTGAAGTCAACGGAGGTTCTTTACAAATTGCAGGTAGATATGCGCCAAATACTGGATCTGTTTCAAGGTATAAGCAAACAGCCGGCACACTCGTGTGCCCAACGGTTTCATCCACATCTACTACCTCAGCTCCGTTTTCTATGGATGTGGCAGGTTCTTCACTGGTAGTTACTGGTGGTTTAATTATTCTTCAGAGAGAAGGGGGATCGGGGGCACAAAATCTCGGCTATAATACGTCAGGCGTAACAAGTAGCAGTGTAACGGGAGGCACTTTACAGCTCGGCAACACCTCTACACCTACGGGCCAGACTTTTTTGATCAATGCTCTCGCACCGATTGGAAACCTTTTGATTAATAGTCCAAACGCAACGGCACAGCTAACCGCTAACAACCTGGTGGTGAGATCAGATGTCAATCTGAACAGTGGTGTGTTGAACGCAGGCGGAAGGAACATCACGTTTGGAGGAAACTGGTTGAACTCCGGAGGAACGTTTGTGCCTACAAGTGGGGTGGTGACAGCCAACGGTTCCAATCAATCCATAACGACCAATGGTAGTCCATTCAATAGTTTGATCCTGGCCGGAACAGGTACCAAATCACTTCAAGATAATATCACAGTCAATGGAGATTTGACTTTTAGCACTGCCGTAGCTCCTGTCAATTCCGGATTTATATGCACACTTGGAGGTAACTGGACTAACAATGGATCGTTTAGCCGCAACGCTGAAACAACGTTGTTCAATGGATCGGGTAATCAAATTATTTCTGGTAGCTCGCTAACGAACTTTACCAACCTGACTGTAAATAAATCGGGAGGCAGAGTTTTAGTAAATGGGACCGCCAATTTGCATGGTCTTCTTACAATCCAGTCTGCCAGTGAGTTTGATGCAGATGGAAGCGGCAGCGGAGTGTTCACCTTGATCTCAGCTGGGGATGAACCAACTCTTGATGCAGCCATAACTTCCCTTCCTGCAGGCGCAAGCCTTACAGGAAACGTGACAGTGCAGCGGTACATGGCTCCTGAAGTTCCTGGTGTTACGAGGGTTTACCGATATATTTCAAGTCCTGCTTCCGGGCAGTTTGTTTCAGACTGGCAAGATGATTTTCCAATCACTGGTGGATTTTCAAACCCGACTGTTCAGTTCCCTGCAGGATCTGGAATTACTTCAATTTGTGGAAGGGCAATCATCCCGGGTTCCGCTTCACTATTTCGATATGTCGAATCAAATACGGGAACGGGCACAGCTGACATGGGATGGGTAGGATATCCGGTGGGTGTGTCAAGCACAGCAGCGCCTCTTGAAATAGGACGTGGTTATGCTGCCTTTATCCGCGAGTGTACAAACCCAACCGTTGTGGATGTACGAGGACCGGTGAATCAGGGAATAGTATCCTTCAATTCACTGCTATCACTAACTACACATGGGGATCTTGAGGATGGATTTAACCTTGTGGGCAATCCGTATCCGTCAGCTATCGATTGGAACACTGATGCCGGATGGACCCGGTCCGGTATATCGTCTGTTATTTATGTAAGCGACAACGGTGGAAGTGGAGGCTTTATCACCTATGATTATACCGACAATGTACCCATGGTGTTAGCTACTGGTCAGGCTTTCTGGGTGCGAGCAACATCGGCTTCGCCAAATTTTTCTGTGAATGAGTTAGCGAAGACAACAGCAGTTGGCGTCTTCTATCGTGCGGGTGTACAAAACAAGATGACTCTATCCCTTGAGAAAGATGGAGTCACTGACAAAGCGATCATCAAGTTGAATACCTTATCGTCAGGGAGGTTAGATGATTTTGACGGTCCAAAACTTAACAACGCTCTTTTTGACCTCTCAACATTGTCCGAAGAAGGTATTAGCATGGCCGTTAACTCTTTGAATAAGATTGAGTGCGGACAGGTGATGTCAATCAAAACGAAAGACATGACTAATGGTACCTATCACCTATCCTTCGACAGACAAGGGGAGTTTGCAGAATATAGTATTGAGTTGTACGATCGATTTACAAATGCGCTAACGGATCTGTCACAAGTCTCTGAATACTCATTCGCGGTTAGTGCCACAGCAGCTTCAAAGGCGGCAGACCGGTTTGAACTTAGATTTTCCGCCATCGATGTAAATGTCGACCTACCTATGTTGGCTACTGAAAATCTATGTGAAGGTATGAAGGCTGAAATCACCTTGACCAATTCACAGCCAGGTATCGACTATTATGTTGTTATGAACAGCATCATAGCTAGCGATTCAATAGTGGGTTCTGGTGGAATGATTACGCTTGAAGTTCCAGCCAGCTATCTTGAAGAGGGCACAAATCAAATGACCATTATGGCTTCAAGAGCATGCGGTGGAATATTTGAGATGACTGTAAAGCCCGAAGTCACAGTCTATAATCCTCAACAGCCTATTGTACTTCCGTCAGCCACGCAGTGCAAGTCTGGAAGCGTTACACTTGCAGTCGAACAACCCCAATCAGGAACGGTGCAGTGGTATGAAAGCGCTTCTTCAGAAAACATCCTCTTTACCGGTTCTGTGTTTGTTACTCCGGAGTTGATAAAGTCCAAAACTTACTATGCTTCAACAGTTTCATCTGCTGGATGCAGTAGTGCCAGGGTGGAGGTTCCAGCTATCGTAATCCCTTACGATGAGGTCGTTATCACACAGGTTGGTGATACGCTAACATCAAATTATCAAACCAACGTAAGCTGGTATTTGAATGGTGAATTAATCGAGAATAGCGAAGGAAGGTTTGTTTTGTCGTCCACACCAGGATTATATAGTATTGTGGCCCATGTTTCTGAAACTTGTTCCAGTAAGGCGGAAATAACTATCGAAGCTTCCCGATCAGAGACTATCACTGGTGACCTACAAGAATCGTTTAGTGGTTTGTCCGTGTCACCCAATCCTGCTGTGGACAATATTCACATTCAAACTGCTTTTGATTTTGCAGACGAGGTTGAAATTCTAAGTACACAGGGAATACAACTGATGAAAGTTACTCTCACATCGGGAGCAAGCGGCAAGTCCGCAGACGTCCAGATCCCTGATCTTCCCGCAGGCTTGTATTATGTCTCCGGTGTCAGAGAAGGGCACCCCGTTTTCTTCAAACTGATCAAGCTTTAGATAACAACGACTTTGATTCTACGGCATTCCTGCCGCGTTTTATAAAAAGTAGTCATTTCTTTAACAAAATATATACATATGCGTATATTTGTTTTACAAACAATATACAAATGAGCAAGACCTACCTGGGAGAGTTTGAAGAATTGGTTCTAACGATTGTCGGAATCCTTCAGGATGACGCCTATGGCAATGCTATCGTGGAAGAAATTAAGCAGAGAGTCGATCGCGATGTAAACTTAAGCGCAGTGCATGTAACCTTATACCGATTGGAAGATAAAGGATATGTGAAGTCTCAGATGGGAGGGGCTACCAATGAACGAGGCGGAAGAAGGAAACGAATATTTACCATTACCAATGCTGGCTTAGCCGTGCTGCGTGCAATGAAGGAATCTCGAATGGACCTGTGGAAGTTGATTCCTCAGTTGAATTTTGGCTATGGAGCATCATAACCCTGGACTTAGGCTGCTTCGAAGATTATGCCCTGATAACTTATTCGAAGGCATAGAAGGTGATCTGGTTGAGCAATATCAAAAAGACACTATAAAAAGAGGCACCGCTTGGGCGAAATGGCAATTGACGTTGAACGCTATGCGATTTATCCGACCGGGTATCATCTCAAGAAACAAATTCAATACTAACTCAAACACAACAGTAATGTGGAAGAACTACTTAAAAGTGGGTTGGCGAAATATTCTGAGGAATGGTTTCTACTCGTCCATCAATGTTGCGGGACTGGCACTCGGCCTTGGCTTTTCCTATCTCACGTTTCTTTACGTAGTGGGCGAACATAACTACGACCGCTTTCACTCAAAAACCGCGCAAATTGTCCGTGTAGTAGAGTCAACGGTACAAGTTGAAACAGGACAACAAAAAAATAGCTCATCGGTAACAGCAATTCCATTGGGGCCACTATTGCAGCAGGACTTTCCAGAGATCGAGTCGTTTACCCGATTTGGAAGTTGGTCGACATCTATAAAAATCGGTGACGATGTCTTTAAAGAAACAGTAACAGTAGCAGACGAGACCTTTTTTCGAATTTTTGATTTTAATGTTCTCCAGGGTAGTGACAAGTTGTTTGTAAATCCTTCTGAAGTTGTGTTATCGGAAGAGTCGAGCCATACATTCTTCGGGAATGAAGACCCAGTAGGGCAAGACTTGTTGATTGAAATGGGCGACACATTAAAATTATTTACCGTTGCAGCTGTAGTCGATAATCATGACGGTGAATCAAGTCAGCATTTTGATGTTATCATCCCCTTCGAAAATTTCAAGCGCATCGTTGGAGAAGAGGTGTATAGTTCTCAAAACTATGGTCTTGTAGAAACTTTCCTGTTACTCAGTGATAATTCCCAGCGGTCTTTTTTACAGGAAAAAATTAACGACTCGTTTTTGACAAAGTCGAAAGAAAAAAACGATCCAAATGCCCTTGTTGCATACCTGCAGCCACTCAGAGAGATGAGACTAGATGATGCGCGGCCTGCTGGTATTTCGACCGTTGGCAACCCAACCTATGTCTATGTCCTGACTTGTGTCGGTGCCCTTATTCTCTTTATGGCATGTGTAAATTTTGTCTCCCTTACATCCGGACATACGTTTAGCCGGATGAAAGAAGTAGGCGTCAGAAAAGTGATGGGCGCTATCCGTGGCCAAATTAGAAACCAATTGATGATGGAAGCACTGTTGCTCTGTCTCGTGGGAGCTGTAGTTGGCCTGACCTCGGTGTACTTTATCATCCCGCTGTTTAACCTGCTCATCAATTCAACTGTGCATTTTTCGTTCGAAACGATTCCTGTATTATTCATCATTGCCCTAATACTCATTATCGTTATAGTCGCAGGAGGAATACCCAGCCGACTTTTGGTTATGCTGCAACCCGCACAAGCGCTGAAGAACAAAGCAGGTAATAATGGACGCGGCAATGCTATGCATGTATTTGTTGTAATACAGTTTACCCTTTCGTTGGCGCTGATCATCGGCACATTTGTTATGAACCGACAGATGAACTACATCTACGAAAAGAACCTCGGATTTGACAAGGAACGTTTGTTTCAGGTTTCGCTCAACAATCCAGCATCAAAGAATGAAGCCGCGCGCCTTGTAAACCTTTATCAATCACAAGCCAGTAACTCTTCGCGATTGATGGCTGTGGCCGCTCAAATGAACGACTACGAGGAGCCCTGGACTCGACTATCCTTTATGCAGGAAGCTGGCGACCCCGAAGAGCTGTACTTTAATATGGTCGATCCAAACTATCTCTCTGCAATGGGATTGGAGGTTGTGGCAGGAAAATGGTTTGATAAAAATCAAAAGACCGAAGGCTCGAAACAAATTGTAGTCAACGAAGCGTTGGTAAAGCACTTTCAGTGGGATGATCCCCTTGCTCACCAAATACCGGGCAAAAATTTTGAAAGTCAACATGAAATCATTGGTGTAGTCAAGGACTATCACTTTAGTTCGCTACACAATAAAATCGAACCCCTCATTCTTGCGCTAGATCAAGATGCCATTAGTGAAGGCGTAACCGGTCTGACTACCTATAGATGGCCCCCTATGTACAATAGTTTGGCGGTGAAAATCTCTCCCGGAGAAATTCAACCCGCCCTCAAGGAAATTGAATCTATCTGGCGTGAGGTCAAAGGTGACTCACCTTTCGAGGGCGCATTCGTTGATCAATCGCTTGATGCACAGTATGCAAATGAACAGCGATGGAAGCGAATCATCAACTATAGTTCGCTGTTTGCTTATACTATCGCCACGTTGGGTTTGATAGGCCTTGTGAGATTGTTGCTACAACGCAAGATGAAAGAGATCGGAATTCGCAGAGTACTCGGATCTGACTTCGGCAATCTGTTGCTACATTTTTCAAAAGGCTTTGTCACACTTGTGGTCGTGGCGGTGTTGTTGGCATGGCCTGCTGCATGGTGGGCTGGAGAGCAGTGGCTGCAATCTTTTACATATCGCGTCACCCTATCACCTCTGCCATTTGTAGTCGGCACACTTACAGTATGCCTTGGTATTTTCTTTGTTGTAGGCATTCTCACGTGGATAGCTGCACAGACCCGACCTGTTGAGGTATTGAAAAATGAATAAAGACAATAACATACCACAATCAATACTTGGTATCGTCCGCTGGTTTTGCCCCGAGCAACTGTTAGAGGGCATCGAAGGAGATTTGGTGGAACAATATCAAGATGACCTGGCTCAGGGAAGCAGGAGTAGAGCCAGGCGAAGGTTGATTTGGAGTATTATCAGATTATTTCATCCCGAGATCTTGCTACGAAACAAATTCAAAACTTCAATAATACAAACTATGATGGTTCGCAACTATATTAAGGTTAGCCTTCGCAACATCCAAAAGAGAAAACTCTACTCACTGATCAATACAATTGGCCTCGCGATAGGCATGGCATTTTGCCTTCTCATCTTCCTCTTTGTAGAAGATGAAAAGAGCTTTGATAAGATGCATGAGAATAAAGACAGGATTTATAGGGTAGAGATTCGCGCCTTTGATTACTGGAACAAAGCAGTACCTGAAAAAGAGCGGTATAACACTCATGCTTATACCCAGCTTGCGTTGCAGCCTGTCTTGAAAGAAGAATCTGTGGTGGTCGAGTTTGCATCTCGGTATTCCAGCAATTTCAAGGGCGCGGTGCGGAATGAAGATAAAGTTTTTACGGAAGACCTAACTTTTGTCGATAAGGATTTCTTTCACATGTTCTCCTTTCCACTGTTAGCGGGTGGATTGAACAAAATATTTTCTACCAAGGAAGAAGTAGTGCTAACACCTGTGATTGCCAGAAAATACTTCGGTGATCAAGACCCACTTGGAAAAACATTGTTGATTGATGCGGAGGGCACAGGCGAAAAGGCCTTTGTGGTGTCTGGTATCATTAAGGAACCCCCGGCTAACTCCAGCCTGGAGTTCAGTATACTTTTGCCCGTGGTCAACCGACCTTATTATGAACGGCAAATTAACCGATGGGCTAATTTCAATGTGGCCACCTTAGTGCAGTTGAAACGTGGTGGAAGTACCACTGCCTTTCGTGACAACCTGGAGAAAATCACCAAAACACACATGGCCGAAGAATTGGCCCGATGGAGAAAAGATGCAGGCGTATCTGATAGCGTAGACGTATTCAGCTACGGCTTTTCACCGCTGATGGATTGGCACATGCGCAAAGGAGTGGAGTGGCATAAAGTAAGCGATCCGCAATACTCCTATATCCTCGGTGGCATCGCCATATTAATATTGGTAATTGCGTGCATCAATTACATTTCACTGGCACTCACGTCTTCGTCAGCGCGTAGCACGGAGGTCGGTGTTCGTAAGGTGATGGGCGCAGTGAGGGAACAGTTGGTTTGGCAGTTTAGCTTCGAGTCTCTAATGCTGGCGTTTGTTGCACTTATTGCCGCTGTTGGATTGGTTGTGCTCGCATTACCTTACTTTAATGAGTTTACAGATAAAGCCATCCATATCACCTCCTCGAAATGGATGACTTTGCTAGTTTCCGGTTTTTTGCTCACCTGTGTAGTAGGCTTGTTAGCTGGTAGCTATCCTTCGCTATTGTTGTCTGGGTATAAGCCGGTGAGCGTATTGAGAAATCGCTACGGCACCAAGATGAGTGCCGGGTTTGCCAAACCGCTTGTCGTACTGCAGTTTGCACTGTCCGCTTTTTTAATCGTAAGCTCGATCGTTATGTTCCGGCAAATGCGATTTATTACTTCCAAAGACCTTGGCTACAACAAAGACCAGGTGGTGGTGGTGCCGACACAAGCAGGCTGGAGTAATGCATCCGACCGGGTAGTTCAGCAGTTTCGAAATCATCTTTCCCAAGAATCAAACATTTTATCAATAGCGGGCACAAGCACGTCCTTTAATCAGGGGTGGTCATTAAATGGTTACAAAATTGATGGACAGAAAAGGTCTGCATACGTCTACGCTGTTGATCCTTACTATGTTCCGTTGTTGGGCTTGGAATTGGTAGACGGTCGAAATTTTGACCCAGCGATCGCCTCTGACTCATCAGCCATTCTGGTGAATGAAGCCTTGGTAGAAGACATGGGATGGGAGAATCCACTGGAGGAACGTCTTCCCTATGTTGAGAATCTGGAAGGCCCGGGATCGAAAGTGATCGGTGTACTAAAAGACTATCACTATCGCTCGCTTGAGACAGAGATAGCTCCGATGTTTTTGGCAATGGACAAAGAGTATATTGGGCACCTGACGACCATGCTTGTCAAGGTGGCATCGGGAAATATTCCTACGGCATTGGAAACGATGCGAGGTGCGTGGAAGGAATTATACCCAGACAAGCCGTTCGATTTCACTTTCCTGGATGAAGACGTGGCAAAGCAATATCAAGCACAGCAGCGCTGGATGAAAATCATGAGCCTGTCCACGGCCTTCGCGATCATCGTATCTTGTCTTGGTCTGTTTGGACTAGCAGGTATCAATGCCGTTAACAGAACCAAAGAAGTCGGCATCAGAAAAGTGATGGGAGCCGAACTATCCAACATTTTCGTATTACTCAACAAGCAGTTTGTGTGGTTATCAATTATTGCGTTCGCGCTAGCCATACCTTTTTCCTGGTATGTGATGAACAAGTGGCTATCAGGGTTTGAGTACAGAATTGAAATGGACTGGATGTTGTTCGTAGTCAGCACCGCCATGGGCACCGCGATTGCACTGGTCACCGTAAGTTATCACGCGCTGAAAGCAGCCTCGACCAACCCAGCCGAAACTTTGAAATACGAATAGGGTAGCGGTTGAATTAAAGAGACAAAAGATTAACAGCAACAGCGCCAAAAGCGAGTGCCATCATTGCTGTAAACAGAAGTAGCCTTCTGAATCCAATGAGGTCGGGCGGAAGATCATATTCCTTATTCATGCCTAATGGATTGAATACAAAGGTCAATTATTCGATGACCTGATACCATCCGGAAAAGTCCCTAATCCTCTATACGTAATTTTCCAGGTTGGTAATGTGATTCTGTCTCAATAATCAACGGGTTATCGACAAATCAGGAATTATGGGGTAGAAATCCGCTCGCTGGCGGATATGACGAACGATAGGTAGGTGTTGAGAAATTCTTAAAAGGTAATTTTCTAAACTTTTTATTACATCCTTTTTTATCAGGCAACCTGTGGACTTGGTTTTTTCATTTTACTGATCCACCATTCTGCAAATAGCAGGTTAGGAACCCAACACAGCCACGCGATCACACGATAAGCCTCAATAAAATCAAGATGTAAAACTGCCTGCGACAGAGGCAGCCATATCCGCAACGTAACAGCCGCGAAACACAGTGCATAACTTCTGATCATCCATCGCTCATGATCGTTAATATCTCTCTGCTTAATCGCCCGGTAGGCTAGAGCAGATGTCAACAACCAGCCAATAGCTAATCCTCCAAAACCAAAAGAAGAAATTAAGCCACCATTGGCAAACAAGGCGAGATAAAATCCCGCTACACCACTAAGGCTTATACAGATCAGATAAATTTTTCCCAACGTACGGTGAAGACTCAGGTTCTTTGCTCGCAGTTTCTTTGAAAACCGCGACCATCCGGAAAGCATGGCTATGCCCCCAAACGAAATATGCCCAACAAAGGCTAATCTCCATAAGAAATCACTTTGTAATTCTGCCGGCTTTGAACTTGGAAAGGCATACTGCCAATCGATCAACGCATACATCACAGGATATAACCCGATAGTGATAGCGCAAAGGATGAAAAGCACCCATAACAGTTTGTTCATGTTACCAAGATCGGAATTTTTGTATTTAGTTTATCCATATCATGACCGACAAGCGATTCTCTTTCTGGCAAAAGTGGCTTACCTACGCCAACATAATGACGGTAGGGGTCGGTTTGATTGTTGCATTCGCAGGTAACTCCCTTTTGCTAGAGATTCACAATACTTATACCCGTCAGGTATTTTTTGACAACCAACCGTTTTCAACCGAGGTGCTGGTTTTCAAGAATTGGCTCTTTGGTATTATCGGTGGAACGATCGTGGGCTTTCACATTCTGATGATCATGATTTCAGAGTTTGCCTTTAAGCGCAAGGAGCGGTGGGCCTACAAAGCGTTATGGTTGGGACTCCTTTCCTGGTTCCTGATCGATAGCACTGTTTCATACTACTACGATGCAGTATATAATATAGTGTTGATCAACCTTGTGGCGCTGGTTTTAATCGGTGTTCCCCTTGTAGCTACCCGCAACGAGTTTTTGGCTCCCGAATGACGGAGATTTTGTTGATCAATTACCTCCCGTCATTGACGTAAAGCTCCATCCCGTCTTGCCTGGAACTCAAATCACGTAACGTGGCGGATTCATTCTGCCACGACAGATAGTAATTTGGCAGAGTTGACAAATGAAGATGAGACTGTTCCTGTTACTAACCATTACACTCCTTAGCTCTTGCCGTGCGGCCGAGGAGGAGCTGCCACCACTACCGGGTATCCCAACTCCCGAGGATGCTGACCTTCGTGTGTTGTATGTAGGAAATAGCCTGACCTTTTTCAATGACCTTCCCGCTCTTGTATCAGAACTCGGAGCCATGGATGGCGTGGGTATCTATTTCGAATCGATAGCCAAACCTAACTACTCACTCGAAGATCATTGGCGTGAATTTGAAGTGCAAGCTGCTATTGAAAGTAAGAAGTTCGACATTGTTATTGCACAGCAAGGACCATCCGCATTACCCGAGTCACAGGTTTTGCTACTCAACTATGCCACGCTGCTTGCCAATCACTGTAAAGACAACGATACCCAACTCGCCATGTACATGGTGTGGCCATCAAAAGACCGATCCTTTGATCACGACAACGTAATCTATTCCTACACACAAGCGGCAGAAAAGACAGGCTCGTTGCTCTGCCCCGCAGGACTTGCCTGGAAGTATGCATGGAAAGTTGATCCTGGTCTTCCGCTTTACACTTACGATTTTTTTCACCCCGGTGTCATGGGCAGCGTGCTTGCCGCAATGACGATCTACGGAGCAATCGAGCAAAAGAGTGACTTCGATTTTGTGGATAGAAGCAAAGCATCGTGGAAGAACGAAGTACCTGAAGAAGCATTAGTCATTCTCAAAGAAGCCGCGACCAAAGCCCTCACAGAATAACATTTCCAGCCATTCATCTATTCCCGCACTTGCCCAGCCATAGGATTAGCTATATTTATTAGTTAATCCAAACCGATTTTAATTCTTATGAAAAGGCTGACAATACTATTCCTGGCCAACCTGCTGACAGCAACACTATTTGCTCAAATTACACCCGATGCAGAATATGCGATCAATCAGGTGAACCCCGATCACATCAAAGCAGATATGACCTATCTCGCAGATGATCTGCTGCAAGGCCGCCAGCCAGGTACGGATGGATTTGCACTCGCTTCCAAATACGTAGAGACACAGTTTATGTCCATGGGACTGCTACCGGGAGTAGATGGGAAATCGTATGTGCAGCCGGTGACGCTGAAAAAAGGAATAGTTAACGAAAGTGAAAGCAGCCTTGTGCTCGTATCGAAAGGTGATCGTACAGCACTGGTGTATGATGAAGATTTCATGCTACAACCTAATTTGGTTAATGTAATGTCAGACGTGTCAGGACAGTTAGTCTTTGTGGGTTACGGTGTGCACGCACCCGAGCTCGGCTACGATGACTATCAGAAGATTGATGTGAAGAATAAGATTGTGGTGTTTTTCAATCAGGCACCTGAGTCTTTTCCTTCCAACGAACGCGCGTACTTTTCGTCTGCACCAGTAAAATATGAAGAAGCGGTGAAGCGTGGAGCAATAGGTGCCATCACCATGCAATTACCGGGCGACCAGCGAACTTCATGGGAAGCTGCGGTGAGGAGATCGAAGCAGGGTACATCCCGTTGGGCGGATGCAACCGGCAAAGCACAAAATACTTTCGAGCAACTAAAGGTAATCGCTACTTTCAACCCAGCCAATGCAGAAAAACTATTTGCAAGCTCTGGCAAGAAGATGGATGCTATTATTAACAGCATCAAGAACAACAAACCTCAATCACTGCCGCTAAACCTTGAGGCAAGGATGACAGTAAGCAGTGAGACTTCCAGTATCGCCACATCCAACCTAATCGGGATAATTCCCGGTAGCGATCCTGTGTTGAAAAATGAGTATGTGGTGTATGTAGCCCATGTTGACCATTTTGGAATCGGAGTGCCGGTGAAAGGCGACTCTATATATAATGGTGCGCATGATAACGCCTCCGGTACCTCTATTGCGCTGGAGATTGCAAGAACTTACAAGAGATTGAAAGAGCCCACTAAGCGCTCGATCATCATCGCAATCGTCACAGGTGAGGAGTCAGGCCTTTTAGGTTCTGATTTCTTTGCGAGCAATCCAACTATTCCTCAGCAAAGCATGGTAGCGAACTTCTCGATGGATATGCCGTTTTTCTTTCATCCCGTGTTGGACATCGTACCCTATGGTGCACAACATTCCAGTTTATCAAAACCACTAGGTGAGGCTGCAAAATATCTCAACCTCGGCATAGGACCAGATCCCTTTCCTGAACAAGTAGTATTCATCCGAAGCGACCATTACAGTTTTATTAAGAAAGGCATTCCTTCACTCTTCATTAAAAGCGGATTCAAAACTGTGGAGAGCGATAAAGTAGATCGTAGCGTAGCCGATGTGGCATGGCGCAGAACGACCTACCACACACCCCAGGATGATATGTCTCAGGATTTTGACTTCAACGGAGCTGCCACTCATGTGAAAGTAAATTTCCTCACAGGCTACCAGGTCGCTAACGATCCGCAACGTCCCACATGGAACAAAGGAGATTTCTTTGGTGGAAAGTTCGGACCGAAACTTATAATCGAAAAACGCTAGGGTAGATGTAAATCCAACTTGGCACGGAAGTAACTTCCGCGCTGGTTTAATTTTTATTTTTTCTAGCGCGGAACTTAGTTCCGTGCTCTCCCCAAGATTATCTTACTGTAGTGAGCGAGAAATACAAGATTCGGGATCAAGAGAGATTACATTTCATAACCTTCGCTGTTATCGGTTGGATTGAGGTGTTCACCAAGCATGTGTACAGAGATGCATTCCTAGAAAGCATCAGATACTGTCAGCAGAACAAAGGGCTTTTAATCTATGGCTGGTGTATCATGAGTAACCATATTCACATGATTATCGGACGAAACGGTTCTTACGATGTTCAGGATATAGTTAGGGATTTCAAGAAATACTCATCGGTTACCATCTGCCGATTGATTGAAAATAGTGGGGATAGCAGGAAAGATTGGATGCTCGGAGTGTTTTCAAAAGCAGCTGATAGTAGCAATAAACATCGTAAGTATAAATTTTGGCAGAATCAGTATCACCCTATTGAGTTGAATACAAATGAAATGATGGAGCAGAAGTTGGACTATATTCATCAGAATCCTGTTAAAGCGGGTATTGTTGAAAAAGAAGAGGAGTATGTTTACAGTAGTGCGAGGGATTATCACGGAACAGGCGAAGGACTTTTGAATATTGAGTTTATGGAGTGAGGGCACGGAAGTAACTTCCGCGCCAAGCTAAATTTTTCTAACTCCCCTTTAGCGCGGAACTTAGTTCCGTGCTCTATCAGTCCTCTTTCCTCTCCTCTAGCGCGGAAGTTACTTCCGTGCTCCATAATCATTACCCAACCTCCTTCTCTAGCGGGAACTTAGCTCCGTGCTCATGAGTCCTCTTTCCAAACCAACCCCTCCCTTAACCGCTTATCAGTCTAAAGTCAGACCGTTTCGCGCCCCTCCTTATATTCGCTCCGCAAAAACTTGAAGAATTATGCAGAGAATATTTACACTCCTTACCCTCATCCTGGCCGCAGGCACCCTCTGTGCCCAGAATATCGATGATGAGTACAACAAGAAAATCCAGGAATATACAACCGACCCACGCTTCCTGCCTGCTTCCGTACTCAACCTCGTAGACGATCCAAACGTTCCCTCGCCCCGCAAGCACTTCGGACAAATCATAGGCACACCCGGCACCATGCACCGTACCAGCGAAATCTATGGCTACTATGAAGCCCTGGCGAAAGCATCACCCTTTGTTTCTGTACAACGCGTAGGTACTACCGAAGAAGGTCGAGCCATCAACCTCGTCATCATCGGCAATGACGAGTCCATGAAAAGAATCGACCATTATAAAGGTCAACTTTCAAAACTTTCCGATCCCCGCAAAGTCGGCAGTGATGAAGCAGACAAGATCATCACCGACAGCAAGCCCATCTTCTATCTCAACGGTGGACTACACTCAACCGAGATGGGCTCACCGGAGATGCTCATGGAGCTGGCATATAGATTGGCGACAAGCCAGACTGCTGACATCAAAAATATTCGCGACAACGTAATCGTACTGATCAACCCGGCCTCCGAGCCAGATGGTCGCGATAAGCAGGTCGATTGGTACTATCGATACAGCAAAGCAAGAAAAGAATTTGATGACGGATTTCCCCGTTCCACTCCCTACTGGGGCAAGTACATTTTCCACGACAACAACCGTGACGGCATTCAAGTATCAGCAGAGCTGACGAAGGCCATCTTCAAGGTGTACTACGAGTGGCACCCTTCTGTGATGCTAGATCTTCATGAATCAGTGCCACTATTATATATCAGTACAGGTACTGGGCCCTACAATGATCACATGGATCCGATCGCCATTGGTGAGTGGCAGATCATGGCCAACCACGACATCACTACCCTTGCTTCGCAAGGCATGCCCGGTGCATTTACGTGGGCGTTCTTTGACGGATGGTGGCCGGGCTACGCGATGTGGGTTGCCAACAACCACAACAGCATCGGTCGCTTCTATGAAACATTTGGTAACGCAGGCGCCAACACCTACCTGCGTGATCTCTCCAAACAAAAATATGCAGGCGACCCCGCTACCAGTCGCGAGTGGTACCGACCTGCGCCACCAACACAATTGGTGAACTGGTCGCTGCGCAACAACACCAACTACATGGAGGCAGGCGTATTGGCATCGCTAACGTATACTGCCGATAATAAGAATCTGATCCTGCGCAACTTCTACCAGAAAGGAGTGAACAACATCAAGCGCGGTAAAGAAGACAAGATACGCGCGTTCGTTATTCCCAAAAAGCAAAACGATCCCGCCATGGCCGCATACATGGTCAACCAATTGCGCGTGCAAGGACTTGAGATCAACAAATCAAAAGAAGGAGACTATGTGATCCTGCTCGATCAGCCGTACCGCGACCTAGCCGTAACGATGCTTACCAATCAGAATTATCCCAAGGAAGCAAAGTTTCCACCTTACGATGATATTGCGTGGACACTTGGCTTGAACTATGGCGTGGAGGTGAAAGCGGAGGACAGCGTGAAGTACAACCTCAGTGACCTTACCCTGGTAACTGCTGATGTGAAGTACTCCGGTACTATTGAGGGAAGTGCAGGCAATTACATCCTGAACTACAAGGCACAGAACACGGTATTGCCAGCGCTCTATTGGGTGAAAGGCCAAAACAAGAAGGCGCGTGTGTCTGTGTTGGATGAACAACAAGTGGTGGGCAGCGACACGTTGAAAGCTGGAGCCGTGGTGTTCCGTGACGTCACCAAAGCACAAGCGGATCACATTGCCAAAGAATTTGGATTGGACTTGAAGGCAGCCGCTTCCGCACCCGGAGGAAAGCAACACGATGTGACGTTGCCACGCGTAGCCATTTACCACAGCTGGTTCAGCACGCAAGACGAAGGGTGGTCGCGCTATACCTTCGAGCAACGCGGGATTCCTTATACCTCTATTGACAAGGATGACTTGAAAGCGGGAGACCTGCGCAAGAAGTTTGATGTGATATTGGTGCCGCGCATGAGAGGAGAGGCTGCCGACTTCATTCATGGGGTAGATGCCAAGTGGGGACCGATGCCGTTCACGAAAACGGCCGAGTATCCTGCCCATGGCACACCTGACGCTACCAATGACATGACCGGTGGACCAGGTCTTGATGGCCTGAACCAGTTAAAACTGTTTGTGGATAATGGCGGGGTGCTGGTGACACTGGACAACTCCACCCGAATGGTGGCCGAGACGGGTATTGCCAGGGAATTGGAAGGCTACAATGCACAAGGCTTGTTTCACCCCGGTTCGTTTGTGCGGGTGAAGGCCCGTAAGCCCGGAAACCCCGTGCTCTATGGTTATCCTGAGGTTTTCCATGTGTTCAGGGGCAATGGGCCGCTGTACCAGTTGGACAAATACAACCGCGACATGATGCTGCTACAGTATGGTACCAAGCCTTTGAAAGACGAAGAACCCTATTTGGGTCCGATTATGGGTATGCCGGATCATAAGGCGTCCACCAAAAAGGCGGATGAAAAGAAGGATCCCCCGTATGTTTTGTCTGGAATGGTGCGAAATGAGCAGACCATTATAGGGCATGGAGGAATTTTCAACGTTCCGCAAGGACAAGGTAGGGTAATTGCTTTTACTTTTGATCCGCTCCACCGATATTTGAACCACCATGATGCGCCACTGGTGTGGAATATCCTGATCAATTGGGATCACTTAGGAAATTAGCAATATATATTTGAGCCAAATGAAGGAAGGGCTTCCGCAAGGAAGCCTTTCCTTTTTTAGCAAATGGTAGAACCTGCCGGACAAACTCCAGGACCCTGCCGGACAAAGTGGACCTATATGCCGGAGGAAGTGTAGCGACATGCCGGACAATGTGGAGTGATATACCGGACTGAGTAGACCAATAGACCTTACAAAGCAGAGGAACATGCCGGAGAGACTGTAGTAACATGCCGTAGGCAGTGGAGGAACCTGCTCGAGATTGTAGGACAACATGCCGGGAAGAGTGTACCAGTCTGCCGGAAGGAGTAGAGGAGCATGCCGGGGTAAGTAGGGGAGCATGCCGGAGGGAGTGGAGTAATATGCCGCAGTATCTGGACCAGCATGCCACAGCAACAGGAGTTGGATGCCGGATGAACCCAAGTAACAGGCCAGACTAACCGGAGTGACAGCCCATCCAAACACTCTTCTGTCCAAGAGAAAAATCTTAAAACTTTTTTAAAATATTTTTCTAAAAAGTGAAACTTTATAGTCTAGGGTTTTCGTATATTAAGGTATGTTTAACACTCAAACTTTTACAAGTTATGTCTAGTGCAAAAACTGCGATGCGCTACTCCAGGTTAGTAGACATCTGCACCGGGTTCGGAGGTAAGTATAACCCCGGTCGCCAGACCCTCCAGCTTAAAGCGATGAGAGCTTTGCTTAAAGAAGCACAAAGTTCATTGCAAGATGTTTCACTTAAAACGAACGCTTACTACGCCCTGGTTAACGACAGGGAGAATGCGTTTGCAGACGTAAAGCCGCTGGCTTCAAAGATTGTCTTCACCTTAAAGGCGTTGGCAATGAGCGAGGCCACCCTTGACGATGCACGCTTCCACTTGAGAATTATCTCAGGACGTACCAAGAGCCAACGCCAGGCCGTGCCCTCTACGGAGGCCGATCAGCAGCCGGTAGTTGCTCGCAGCCGTACGCAGCAAAGCTTCACCGCCATTGCCGACCACTTTGCGCAACTGGTCAACATGGTGACGAACCTGCCCGGCTACGTGACCAACGAGGAGGAGCTGAAGCCGGAGCAACTGGCCGTGAAGGCAGCTTTGTTGAAGACGAAGAATGATGAGGTGTCCAAGGCCCGCCTGGCCCGCACTGTCACCATCCAGCATCGCGACAAGGTGTTGTACAAGGATGCGGTATCGCTGGTGAACAATGCGAACAGGGTAAAGAGCTACGTCCGCGTACTCTATGGCCCCGGCAGCGCAGAGTTCGGCCAGGTTAAGGAGTTAAGTTTCACCAAACCCAAGCTCAGATGAAAGCGTTCCAAATCCCTTAAAACCCCGGCAGGTATACATGTCGGGGTTTTTGTTTTATTGGGGAATAGGGGAAATGGGAGTTGGGAAATTATAAGTAAATTGGAAGACCATAATTTTTAAATAAAGAGAAGTAGAACTTCAACTGCTAAGCAGCTAAAAAGGAATAGAGCAAGATGATTAATAACGAGATTTTTACGGAACAAGCCGAATATCTTTCAGTTAAAGCATTTACCGACTGGTCAACAGGGCATGATTTATGCATACCGCTCTAACTAAGACGCTCGGTGTGTTCTCTTTAGTTTACAATCTCATCAATGCTTTTTGCTTGATTTATATATCAATAATGGATGATCAGTACCCTTATTTTGCAATTCTTTTGCTCCTTTCATACTGGGTGTTGGCATTCATTTGGTTAGTATATATAGTGATCATAGCGAGGGGTACTGAGAGGCGACAGATGGAGAATTGGTTACTGGTAATTCTTTGTACTCCACTGCCAGCACTTGCTTTTTTATTGTTGATTTTCGGACTCGGTTTCTCTTGATAAGTTTGACTAGTAACCATTCCTCGCTGCCCTCGCTGGTCTTCTTGACCAACGAAGCCCCACAGTCTTTTAACCAAAAAAATACTTCCTTCCCCTGTGACAAATCCTGAAATTGGGCTACTAATGCCTTAAAGAAGTATCCAATTGGAACTGCAGAAACGAGACTTTGTTCGGATAGTAGCTGAAAACCAGGGCATCATCCGGAGCCTGTGCAAGGCCTACTATGCAGGCAATGAAGATCAGAAGGATGTTTTTCAGGATATCGTGCTGCAACTATGGAAGTCCTTTGGGTCCTTCCGCGGTGAGTCCAAGATTAGCACATGGATTTACAAGGTGAGCCTCAATACCATTCTCGCCAAAGTCAGAAAGGAGAAGCATAAGATCACCACAGAGTCAATCGGCAATGCAGCCCTATCATTTTCGCATGCGAAAGCGGATGATGACGTGGAACTACTGAATCAAGTGCTACAGTACTTGAAAGGAGTGGACAAGGCCATTGTTATCCTGTACCTCGAAGGGTATAAGAACAAAGAAATTTCTCAGATGCTCGACCTAACTGCTACGAACGTGAGCACGCGGCTCAGTCGGGTGAAAGCAGAACTATCAGCAAAATTTAAGAACCAGCATTATGAACTTAAGCAACCTTAAGCCTGCGTGGCGGCAATATCGATTAGTGAATTCCATGCAGTCCGTGGATCAGGCGGAAGTGCTGTCTATACTTGACAGGGCAGAAGAGATAGCGGTGAGTACCGCACACAGCTACCTCATCAATGCTGCGATGTTTATGGTCTTAACCATTTTCTGCCAGGGAGGATGATGGCCTATGTGATCTGGGACATCAACCCGGAAATCTTCGAGGGAGTTACATTTTTCAGGTGGTATGGCCTGTGTTGGGTGTTGGGAATATTGGCAGGCCAAAGAATCATGGTCAGCATTTATAAATCGGAAGGCATACCCGTTGGAGAAGTTGATCGGCTTTCTATTTACATGATGTTGGGTGCACTGATCGGTGCGCGTTTTGGGCACATTCTGTTTTATGATCCGATCTACTACCTGCATAACCCCGTTGAAATTCTTCCCATCAAGATAGATCCGCACTTTCAGTTCACCGGGCTCGCGGGTTTGGCAAGTCATGGGGGAATTATTGGCGCACTACTCGCACTGTATCTCTATAACAGAAAGGCGGAGAAGAATTACTGGTGGCTGCTGGACCGACTGATGATAGCAGGAGCCGCATTGGGTGGATTCATCAGAGTGGGTAACCTGTTAAACTCCGAGATCATCGGCACCCCAAGCAATGTGCCCTGGGCTTTCATATTCACACGCGTTGATTTTATTTCACGTCACCCTTCACAATTGTATGAAGCGATCTTCTATTTCATCGTCACGATCACTTTGTACTTTGTCTGGAAGTCACGAAGGTTTTCAGTCGCACATGGTTTTATCTTCGGTTTGGGCATGACGTTGATATTCACCCAACGATTCCTGATCGAGTTCTTAAAAGAAAAACAGGTGCCTTTTGAAGAAACACTTACTTTAAACATGGGGCAGATGCTAAGTCTACCGTTGATTGTGGGTGGGGTAGTGGTGATGGTGTGGAGTAGGAGAGATCGTTATCACTAGTCCCTCACCCAAACATGCTAATGGGTACGTGATGGCTTGTGCTACCCTCTCCCCGGGGAGAGGGTATAGTTAAATGGTCTACTCTCGGCCTTGAGCTGGGTGAGGGATAACAACAGGGTCGCCTTTTCTTCCCGGCATCATGCGTAGAGCCTTTAAATTTGGTGTGAACACCACCTAAGGCAAAAGTCTCGCATAGATTATCCTGATTTTTTTGTGGATATTCAGACTTTATTTGTCTTCTAACCCATTTCAGATGAAGTTACTAGTCGGGATGTTGTCGTTCGTAGCTATTTGTCAAAGTTCATTGGCTCAGGAAAGAGAGCCTACTCAAGAACAGATTGAAGAGGAAAAGAGATTTGAATGGGCCAAAAGACATTTTTTAGATAACGACTTCATATACTTTCTTTCCTACTACGATTCTTTGCTAGGCAAGTCCAAATACACCAGACTGGAGAACTACAAAATGGCAAGTGAGAGCAGTATTAGTCTTTCTAGAAATAGCCCGGACAGTGCAAGCTTTATCCAATTGGCAGACCAAATCTATTCAGAAGCCGTCAAATGGAATGGGAAATCATATGTCCAGGAGCGGTGGGACTCCATCAAAATAAAAATTGGTGGCGAACCTGAGGTATTTAAAGTTGTCGATGAGCAACCTCAATTTCCCGGTGGGATGGTGGCTCTTTATAAATACATTGGCGAGAACATAAGGTATCCCGCTGGAGCCAGGATAGCGGGTATTGAAGGCAGAGTTTTTGTCCAGTTCATAGTAAATAAGGATGGGAGTATAGATGGTGTGAATGCAGTAAATGAACTTGGTGGCGGCTGTGAGGAGGAGGCTGTTAGGGTGATGAAAACAATACCCAACTTTATTCCAGGTAAGATCGATGGTGAGCCTGTCTATGTAAGGATGGTGATGCCAATAAGTTTCAAACTTGGTGGAAGCAGGAAAAGGCGGTAGTATGAAACGTAGAACCTTCATCAAACTCAGCGGAGCAATAGGAGCAGCGTCATGCCTCCCTTTCGCGTGTGCGCCTACTACCTCTTCTCCAAAATTCAAACTCGGCTATCAGCTATACTCCATTCGTGATGAAATGGAAAAAGATCCGTTGGCAACACTAAAAGCCCTCAAAGAAATGGGCTATGAAGACTTTGAGCACTATGGTTTCAATGCAGACGAGGGAAGTTATTACGGATACAAAGCCAGCGACTTTAAGTCACGTCTTGATGATCTGGGATTGTCTGTCAGTAGCGGGCATTATCCTTTCTCTGGATTCTTGCAAAAGCCGGACGATGAACTGAAGCAGTTCGTTGATCGATGTATTGAAGGAGCTCGTGTGTTGAACAGTAGCTACATCACCTGGCCGTGGATGGATGAGGATCAACGAACCGCAGACGGGTTTAAGCAAACAGCAGACAGATTGAACATGGTGGGTAAAATGGTGAGTGATGCCGGGCTTGGGTTCGCGTATCACAACCATGGATATGATTTCCTGGAGTTTGATGGAGTGACCGGCTACGAGATCATATCCAATAATACTGATCCCAAGCTGGTAAAATTACAGTTGGATATGTATTGGGTCATGCACTCGTCCAAGCTGACTCCCGCAGAGTGGATTGCCAAATATCCTGGTCGCTATGTGATGTGGCACATCAAAGACATGCATAAAGAGTCAAGAGACTATACCGAGTTGGGCAATGGCTCCATTGATTACACGAAGTTGCTACCAGACCCCACGTTATCAGGCCTTGAATACTACTACATAGAACAAGGCGGTAACTACACAGAGAACTCCACTAAGAGTGCTGCTGCCAGCGCCAATTACTTCAAGAGTCATCTGCAGCGATTTCTTTAGATTGACCAAGGACTTCATATTCAGGTTCCAACTGTTTCTTACCTTTCGCGGTTTCAAATCCAGATCCCAAATGATCGACAACGTCAAGATTATCGATACCAAAATACTCTCCGACAACTGGTATGTGCTGAGAAAGATCACCTACGAATACACAAAAAAGGACGGCACCCGACTAACACAAACCCGTGAAGCCTATGACCGTGGAAATGGCGCCACTATCTTGCTTTACAATAAAGAGCAAAAGACCGTTATTCTCACACAACAGTTTCGCCTTCCTACTTATGTAAATGGAAACGAATCCGGGATGATGATTGAGGCTTGTGCCGGCCTGCTGGACAAAGACAATGCAGAGGACTGTATCAGACGTGAAACAGAAGAAGAGACGGGATACAAGGTGACAGCGGTAAGAAAGATATTTGAAGCGTACATGTCACCAGGATCGGTTACGGAGATTCTCCATTTCTTTGTTGCTGAGTACGCCAAAGAGATGAAAGTGAATGAGGGTGGTGGCGTGGAGCACGAAGAGGAAAATATTGAAGTGTTGGAAATGGATATCGATGACGCGATGACGATGATCTCAACAGGACACATCAAAGACGGAAAGACAATCATGTTGCTTCAGTATGTGAAGCTTCATGGTATTTTATAACTTATTGTCCTTTGGTACGGGGTTCAACAGGATCAAAGAAAAAGATGAAAAAAGTCAATGCTCTGTCAAGTCGGCTTTCCGAGGTACTTCTGAACGGGCGCTGGATAGCCAACACCAATATCAAGGAGCAGATTGAGAGCGTGACATGGGAGCAGGCAATTCAGAAGGTAGGCTCGCTTAACACAATCGCAGCGCTTACCTACCACATCAACTATTATCTAGGTGGTATCATTAATGTATTTAAAGGAGGAGACCTCGAGATTCGTGATAAATATAGTTTTGATCTGCCACCTATTCGTTCGGAAGAGAACTGGAGAGCGTTGGTGGCGAGCTACCTCGCTAATGCAAATACCTTTATTGATTGTGTTGGAAAGATCGAAGAGTCAAAGTTGTCGGAACCCTTTGTTGATGAGAAAAGGGTGGGGTACAACACTTGCAATCTGGAACTGATGTCCACCCAACTCATGCCTGATTTGAAGTTTTATCACGATCAGGGTGGAATTATCGAAGGAGTGGAGGGAATGAAAGAAGCGATGAAAGCAAATATCTGTGCTGATCCAAAAAACAAGGTGCTGCGCGAGGCTGTACCTGGCACGTTCAAGATTTACCTGCTCAAGAACGGAGATGAGACCTACGGTGCGGTTGCCTCAGGTGATCACTTCTTTTCAAACTCCTATGACGGAGCTCCCTGGCACAAGAACAGCACAGCTAAGTTTACCAGCCTATGGCTGCTAAAGGATGGCAAGTGGCAAATGCAAACTATCTTCAGTTTCGCTCACAAGGATATGGAGTAACTCTCTACTCTGGCACGGAACTTAGTTTCGTGCTCCCATTACCACCATCTCTTTATCGCTCTACTCTAGCGCGGACGTTACTTCCGTGCTCCCTTTACCATTACTTCCTGATCACAAACGGTTCCTCCATAGCCGACACTTTCCCTTCCTTCTTTGATTCGGCCACCATCTTCTCAACCTCTTGCATCAGTTTTTCATTCTCCAACACAATGCCGTCTTTGATGGTGTGTACGATACCACCCTTGCGATACATCTTGCCATCATTATCGACAGTAAGTGCGCCAAATGAATACATATAGCGAAGGTTGTACAGCGGACTGCCATCGATGATTACAAGATCAGCTAGGTAGCCCGGCCTTACCAATCCAAGTTTATCCTGACGCAGTGTCTTCGCGCTGTTGTAGGTAGCCGCTTTCAATACTTCCAGCGTGTGCATACCTGTCTCTCGTAGCAACTGCAATTCGCGAATGTTGGAGAACCCGGGAGTAGCAAAGATGTAGCTGTCATCTGAACCATATGCCACACGACCACCACGCTTGTTGAATTCGTAAATCAGCTGCCCCCAAAGTTGATAAGCGTAACTCCAGTTGTATTCATCATCGCTGGTCCAATCATAATGGTAAGCGCCATGGTAATTGGGATTGGGTCCGTTCCAGTCGATCAACGCCTGATGTGTGTATTTTTTATGCCACGGCAAACTTGATGCGCGAATAATATCTCGGTTCGCTTCGTATACCACACGCGTTGGCAACATAGTAACACCATATGCAACTAAGGAATCAGCAACTTCAGTTAACAACCTTTCCTTATTGGCTTCAGTCCACACTTTACCCGCTTGTCCGAATCGGGCGTTCTCATCGTTGTAGTTGTAGGTTGGACTAAAATCTTGTACAGTCCTGTCCAAGGAAGACTCTGCATAAGCGTAGTGATGTTCGATCATCGTGACACCAAGTCGTGCGGCATCAACGGCATGCGTCACCGAAGTGGTGTTGGGAGGGATGTGATAAGTGGTGATACCGCCTGCTGCAGTCACTTCTTTACACACCGTGCCCAGTAGTTGCTGATTCCAACCCAGATCACCAACATTCACCACATGTGCTCCCTTGCTAAACATTTCCTGAATTACTTTTTTCACGTTGGCAGGATTGTCCAGAAATACCTGATCATAGCTTGTCTTCGCACCATAATTCCAGATCGGAAACAAGCGAGGAGCAAGCATGCTATTGGATTTGCTTTTAGTCGCTTCATTGATTCCACTATCAATGCCTCTGTCTGCACCCGGTACCATAGCAGTAACACCATGGGCAAGTTTCAGGTAGTAAACATATTCAAGAGGCAGTGGCTCTGTGCGAATATGCATATGCAGGTCGATCATCCCCGGCATCACATACTTTCCCGTGGCATCAATTACACGATCTCCAGTCTCTCGCTGTGTGGCTCCCCGGCTTTCAGCTGTCACGGGATCGAACGGAATCATTTTAGTGATCATGTTCCCTTCTATAACAATATCGTAAGGCCCGACCGGAGGACCACCGTGCCCGGGAAGTACCATCGCACCACGAATGACTAATTTTTTGTAGGGCCCTTCAGCCAGTTCACCGTATTTTTTTTGAGCATTGGAACTGATCACACACAGGCATGTGATCGTCAGGAGCATTATTCGTTTCATGGTTTTTGATTTCAGGTTGGTTAGATCAAGATAATCAATAGTCTGTATCTGTATCATTGATTAGTGTGTAAAATGGATGATGACTTTATAAATGGTGATGTGTGGTTAAGGAGATTGAGGGTATCTTTGCCAAATGACTAAATATTTAACATTCGTTCTCCAATTGGTTTTGGTTGTGACTTATGCCCAGAGTAATAATGAACTGCTCATTTACAATGCTAGAATTGTTCAGATAGAGACAGGTGTTGTTGAGGAAGGTGCCATACTTATCTCTGGGGATAAAATCAAAGCTGTTGGCAGTTACAACAAATTGAAGCGTGGAGTTAAGCCTGATCGACAGGTTAATGCGGAAGGTAGATATGTAATTCCTGGATTGTGGGATATGCACATACATTTAGAGGGAAAGGATTTGGTGCCCGACAACAAGGCGCTTCTACCTGTTTTTCTTGCTTACGGTATCACCACCGTTCGTGATTGCGCCAGTGATCTTGGAGAACAGGTGTTGCAATGGAGGCAGGAAATTGCCGATGGCGAACTTATAGGTCCCACCATATATACGGCAGGTCGCAAACTTGAAGGCAAGAATTCAATATGGAAAGATGACCTTGAAATTGAGAATGAATCGGAGTTAAATGAGATGCTCGACCTGCTTGATCGGTATAAAGTCGACTTTGTTAAAATTACTGAGAATACACTTGGGGGAAATCTGTTTCTAAAGAGCGTAAAGGCTGCCCATGAGCGGGGATATCGGGTGTCGGGTCATGTGCCTTACGATCTTACCATAGCCGAACTACAGGCTGCAGGGTATACCAGCGTAGAGCATGCCAGCTACTTGCTCAGACTTGGAAGCGATGAGCAGCAGATCAAGAGCGATCTAACAAGTGGAACAATCACAAAAGCCCAGGCAGAAGAAAAATATACTGGCGGTTTTAATCAGAACTTGGCAATTCAGAAATACAAGGAGCTTGGAGATGCTGGCTTGTTCGTATGTCCAACCTTAATAGGTGGCCGTCAGCTTGCATACCTGGATGAGACGAATCACAAGGGCGATGACTTTCTAAATTACCTCACAGACAGATTCACATCGAATTACCAATGGCGTATCGAACGAATGAGTAATGAAACACCTGCGCAGAGACAACAGAGAAAAGACAGGTATTTGTTGCTTCGCGATCAACTGCCACTGATCCAACAGTCAGGTATCAGAATTATTGCAGGAAGTGACGCAGCAGCGCTTAATACTTATGTATATCCGGCTGAGGCATTACTTCAGGAACTCGCGATTTTTCAGGAAGCAGGTCTTACTCCACTGCAAATATTGCAGAATGCGACATTGAATGGTGCCAGGTATTTTGATGCCACCGACAAAACTGCCTCCATTGCAAAGGACCATGTAGCGGACCTTGTATTACTAAATGAAAATCCTTTGAGCGATGTGGGTGCTTTGCGCAAAATACACAGTGTGGTGAAGTTTGGAAGATATTTTAGTCGCGAGGAGTTGGATGAGATGTTGCGACAAGCAAGGGAAACCAAGCAGCAACTGGATGCACAGCGGAAATAGACTGACGCAACTATAATTTCCAATTGGAATACCGCTATTAATTCAGGTAATTAAAGGAATCATCCAGCCACCTTATGCGAAGATTTGCTTTCCTATTATCAGTTGTCGTGTTACTTCAGGGCTGTAACCCAAACTCATCTGAGAATTTAACAAAGCATCCTAACGTGCTTTTCATTTCGTTGGATGACATGAATGACTGGGCCCAACCGTTGGCAGGAAGTTCGCAATCGCTGACACCTAACTTGGTAAAGTTTGGAGAGGAAGCGGTGAACTTCACAAGAAACTATTGCGCTAGTCCGGGGTGTAATCCATCACGTGCGGCTTTACTTACAGGAGTTCACACCTACAGATCAGGCATGTATTCCAACTATCAGGATTGGCGAAAAGTGCCAAAGTTGGCAGAGTCACTAACCATTGGTCAAAACTTCAGACAAAATGGATATTATACCGCGGGAGCTGGAAAGATTTTTCACTATGAGCAGGTCGACACACTGGGTTGGGATGATTACTACCCAAGCATTAAGAAGCCAATGCCAGATGACAACTTCCCTGAAAAGCGTCCAGCCAGTATGCCTCGCTTTAAATATATGTACAACATGTTCGATTGGAGTGGGCTACCGATCAACGATGAGGAGACAGGAGATTTTGAAACGGTGAACTATATCACAGGTCAACTGAAACGTAAACATGACAAACCATTCTTTCTAGCTGCTGGCATCTATCGACCGCACTTGCCCTGGTATGTTCCTCAAAAATATTTTGATATGTTTCCGCTCGATAGTATTCAACTTCCGGCAATCATGGACGGAGATACTACCGATCTTGGTCCGGTCGCAAAAGAGTTGATAACACGTGGAGGCAATTACCACAAACACGTAGTCGCGGCCAACCAATGGAAGCAGGCAGTTCAGGGATATCTTGCTTCTATTGCATTCGCAGATGAGATGGTGGGAAGACTATTGAAAGCTTTAAGTGAAAGTGAGTACGCTGAAAATACCATTGTAGTGATCTGGTCGGATCATGGATGGCAACTGGGGGAGAAGATGCATTGGAGAAAGTTTGCGCTTTGGGAGAATGTGACGCGGACGGTGATGATGATGAAAGTGCCGGCAGGTGTGAGTGCGTTGCCGAATGGTTCAGTGGTCGGACGTGAAACAGCCAACATCACCTCGCTGTTGGATATTTATCCTACGCTGGTTGACCTTTGCAATTTACCCCCAAGAAATGATTTTGATGGAGTCAGTCTAGCGCCCATCCTTTCCAATCCAGACACATTAATAGCAAGACCTGTGATTACCACCTATGATTATGGAAGCTATTCCATTCGTAGTGGGCCGTGGCACTATATTAAGTATGTGGACGACTCAGAGGAGTTGTACAATCTAGACACCGATCCTGAAGAATGGTACAACCTTGCCGATGGCGACAGTTTGATGGACATTCGTACCCAGCTGGCGCAGGCAATACCTGTGGATCCAATTGATCTGCCCGAAGTTTCACTGATTGAATTGCAGGAGCATCATATTCCACCCATCCGATCGAAGGAGTATTTCTATAGTAAAGAAAGAGCAGATTGGATGAAACGGTTTGATAATTAACCGGCATCGATGCGAAGAAAGTTGATTGCCATTGTTGTCGTGGTTTTGGTAGCTCTGGCTGGAATATTTTATGTTGCTCTTAAGGACACAAAACAAAACGTATCTGCCAGTGAACCATACGCCAGTCTCATTGGAAAGACCTTGATTGTCGAACGGCAGGCAGTGTTGGCGAGAAATCTCCCTCAATTTAAAATGTTCGAAGACAATTTTATAAGTGAGGAAGCGAACCTTTATGAGGGCGTTGAAAAAATCCGAACTATCAAACCAGGAACCTCATTTGCTTTCACCAACGCATTTCATTATCGGAACGCGGTAAGTGGAGTTACCCACAGTGTATTGATTGGAAAAATAATGGACCAACAATCACCTGTATCTTTTGAATATAGTTGGGGGTCGCTTCATTCAATCTGTATTGAGGAGCCCTGCGACTACTGGACTTTCCCGTTGGGATTCTGGCAACGAACGCCTGATGACAGAAAGTACATGATAAATCATGATGATTAATGAACAACTAAGTTCATCGCCTGCACTCTCGATACAACGTTCGTTAGTGAGGTGGTGAGATTTTGTAAAATCATTTGAAACTGCCACCTCATTTCTGTCACCTGAAGTTGTATCTTACCGCGTAGCCAGTTGAGAGCCCTGTGCCTTAATGACGTTATTCACTCAATGGCTATGGTTAATATCTAATTAATGAGAGCTAAAATCATCGGTACAGGGAGCTGCCTTCCTGAGGTAGTTGTTGCCAACAAATCATTTGAAAGCGCGGAGTTTTATTCAGAAACAGGAGAGAGGTTACGTCAAAGCGGAACTACGATCGTTCAAAAGTTTGCGGAGATAACTGGCATAGAGCATAGACGATACGTAACACCCACTCAAAATGCATCGGATATTGCGTACCGGTCAGCGCATGCAGCACTTGAAGATGCTGGCATTGATAAGGAATCGCTCGACTACCTTATCGTTGCCCACAATTTTGGTGATGTAAACTTTGGTTCTAATCGCGTGGATATCGTTCCCACTCTTGCTTCAAGAGTGAAGGCAAAACTTCAAATCAGAAATCCCGACTGCGTTGCCTATGATTTACCCTTCGGATGTCCCGGCTGGGTGGAAGGCGTGATACAGGCAAACTACTTTATTCAATCCGGAGATGCGAAGCGATGCCTGGTGGTAGGAACGGAGACGCTGTCCAGAGTTATCGATCCACATGATCGTGACTCCATGATATTTAGCGATGGTAGTGGCAGTGTAGTGTTGGAGGCAACTTCAGGAGATAACGGAGTGATAGCACACAAAACGCAGACATTTGCCTGCGAACACGTTGACATGTTGTGTATGGGGCCTTCTTCGGCTCCTGGCTATTCCGGAAAAGACCTTTATATTAAAATGCAAGGCCGCAAAGTTTATGAGTTTGCCTTAAAGCATGTGCCTTCTGTGATCAAGGCAGTGATAGAAAAAGCTTCGCTATCAATTGATGACATAAAAAAGATTCTTATTCATCAAGCCAATGAAAAAATGGACTCTGCAATTCTGGATCGGGTCTTTCAGTTGTATGGAAGGGATCAGGTTCCGGATGGCATTATGCCGATGACGATTGCGGATCTTGGTAATAGTTCTGTAGCCACTATCCCTACGCTCCTCGATTTAGTCAAGAGAGATAAATTGCCTGGGCACACTATCGCTTCAGGTGACACTGTTGTGATGGCATCCGTAGGGGCGGGAATGAATATTAACGCGCTTGTATATCGGTTCTGAAGGGGCGAATGCCTATTCTTTGGAAAGTCTGACCTCCAATGCGTTCAGTCCTTTTGGACTTTTCTCCACTTCGAAGTTGACGATGTTATCTTCCTGAATCTCTTCAAGAAGGTTGTTTGAGTGAACAAAAATATCCTCTCCGGTAGTTTTGTCCAGAATAAACCCAAATCCTTTTGAGGTATCAAAAAATCTTACTCGTCCTGTTCTGACTTTAGGTAGTGTGATCTCTGGCTGGCTTGGCGTGCTGATCACGATGTCTTCTAACTTAATTTCCTCTTTTTTGCGCGGCTCGGGAGGTGTGGAGGTGATGTTGCCAAATTCATCCACATAGGCGATCATGTCATCAAAGGAAGTGTCTTCTTTATTGGCTTTACGTTCTTCTCTTCGTTGTTCTTTTTCTTTTCTCTTTTGTACTTTTTTCTTCTGTAATTCCTTTTTGTTAAACCTTTCCTTCTTTTTGGCCATCGCGCTGAGTTAGTAATTAGATATGAAAATATCGCTGTAGGGATGTGGCAAGGATGCTGTCAAGCCCGTAGCGTTATGATGACGCAAGTTACATATAATATGTCGATCTGGCTAATTTATTGCGGAACGGCCTTTCAGTCTGGCAAAATAGGTCATCTATTTTTAGTTATTCCATCGTAATTTTATTGCGGGATGGGAAGAACAGGTTACGTGATGCTATGCATGTTGCTGCCGGGCTGGATCTGTGCGCAAACTTTTCAAATTTCAGGTATTGTTCGGGAGGAAAGAAAGGATGCATTGCCTCTGGCACATATTATTGTTTTGCCTGATTCTACTACTACCGTCACCGATAATCGTGGTAAATTTTTAGTTAATCTGGTAAGAGGCGAGCATACGTTTATTACTTCCTATACCGGCTTTCGTACGCTCACAACGAGAATCAACATTACCTCAGACACAACTATTCAGTTCCAACTTCAACCGAGTATCGATCAGTTGGAAGAAATAGTAATCACTTCTCAGAGAGATCGTCAGCAAGAGCTATTTGAGTCGACTCGTATGAGCACACAGGTGCTTAACCCCGAAGATGTGACCTCAATTCCAGTGTTGGGAGGGGAGGCTGATCTGATCAAAGTGTTACAACTGATGCCTGGCAGTGTAAGGGGAATTGAAGGAAGTTCTGATCTTTTTGTGCGGGGAGGTGCAGCAGACCAAAACCTCGTGCTTTTGGATGATGCAACAATTTACAATACCAGTCACCTTTTAGGATTTGTTTCTGTCTTCAATCCAGATATTTTAGAATCTGTTGAGTCTGTCAATGGTGGGTTTCCTGCCAGTCAGGGAGGTAGACTGTCATCAATACTTGATGTGAGAACGAAATCGGAGATTGCAGATGATACGCACGTCTCTGGTGATATTGGGTTGATTGCATCAAGGCTTTTCGTGGAGCAGCCTATTGTGGATGATAAACTTGGCGTATGGGTGGCCGGACGGAGAACCTACATCGACAAAGTAATGAATGTAATCAACGAAGAACTCCCTTACTTCTTCTATGATTTAAATACAAGAGCGTTGTGGAGACCATCCGCTCGTGACCGCGTGTCATTTTCATATTACCAGGGAAATGATGATCTGGATATTTTTCGTGATCGTAATAATGATGGTGTAGGCTTCCTTACCTCTTTTCAATCTGGCAACGACAATCAGACTCTGCAATGGGATCATTCAATCAACGACAGGTGGGAAACTCATGTAAGTGCATTGCGAACAACTTACGACTATAGCATTCTCAACGCCTTTCGTGACAATCGGCTTCGTGCCTTTTCTGATATAGAAGATGTCAGTGCCAAAGCGGAGGCTATTTATCGTGGAGATATTCAAAGGAACATCAAAATAGGTACACAATGGATCCGGCATGAGGTGAGTCCAAGTGTAGTTAACAGTTCCGGTACATTTTCTGAATTTCTTGAGAGTACAACTTCGCAAGGACGTGTCTCCAATGAGTTAGCTTTTTATGGTCAATACGAGTGGTCACCAGCGGATCGTTGGATGCTAAATGCCGGTCTTCGCACATCTATGGCGATAGTTGATGACCAGGCTTACGCTTTTCCTGAACCACGGTTTGCTGCTCGATATGAGATTATCGATAATGAAGCCATCAAGTTCAGCTATTCACGCATGGCCCAATACATGCATCGCATTTCCAACTCCGCGGTGACGTCACCAACGGATATTTGGTATCCGGTTACAGATTCGATAAGACCTCAAAGCGGACATCAGTTTTCTTTGGGCTGGCAAAGGTCGTTGCCCAAACAGGATATCATAATGAGCCTTGAGGCGTATTACAAGCCCATGCGAAATCTAATAGGCTTGGAAGAAGGCACTAATCTCTTTTTCAATAGCAATTTTCAAAACAGCCTTGTGCAGGGTCGCGGACGTGCATATGGTTTGGAAGTAATGGTGAGAAAAAATGCGGGGAAGTTTACCGGTTGGATAAGTTATACGTTGGCCTGGTCACGCAGGCAGTTTGACGAGCTCAACGGAGGTGAGTGGTTTGCCTCCCGCTACGACCGGAGGCACAATGGTGCAGTGGTCGCGCAATATGCGATTACTCATCGATTGTCAGTCTCCGGTGTATGGGAATACATTTCTGGGTCGAAGTTTACGCCCATCATCGGTCAATACCAGGTGGTGGCACCTTCTACTACCGGTGTAGATCTTGTGCCCGTATTTGCACCGATCAATTCAGTAAAGCTAACCGATGCGCACCGGTTGGATTTGGGAATCAAGTGGCGAAGTCAGCCTGGTAGAAAATTTCAGTACGAATGGTTTGCAGGTGTATACAACGCCTATAACCGTACGAATCCTGTTGCGATAACTATCGAGACGGATGAAAGTGATGGTTCGTTGAGATACGAGCAACCTGGCTTGGTGGGGCTGCTACCTTTTATTAGTTATGGATTTAAGTTCTGACATGAGCAGATTACTTCTTAGTGGAATTGTTTTAACCGTGATGATGGCGGGTTGTCTACCAGAACCGTTGCCTGTGAATGACCTTCCGGAATTGGAGCCAAAGATTGTGGTGTCGTCACAAATGGTGCCGGATCAATCTGTAGCAATTTTGTTGACGAGAAGTTTCGGTGCACTCGATGCCAGTGATAGCAGTGATCCTGAAGTGTTGCTTAACCAGATTGCCATCAACGATGCGCTCGTTAGAATAGAAGGCGAGGGGTTTGCTGATACGCTGGATCTTATTGACATCGGTGTTTACGGAAGTGTCGCCATTCCCTTTGTGGATGAGGGATGGTATACACTGTATGTGGATAGTCCTTCCATGGGCAAAGTGTCGGCAACGACCCAGGTGAAGACAGCAGTTCGATTTAATACTTTATCAGCCTTCGTTAACGACACCGGTTTTGATACGCTTGCCAGAGTTGATTACAGTTTGCAGGACATTGCAGGAAAGAATTACTACATGATCAACGTGCAGCATATCTCTGCCGAAGAACCCCCGGAGCCAGAGGATTTTTTGAACCCGAATGTGTTTATCAAATTAGTTGAAGATCAGGAAGAGAATGATGGCCAGGAAATCAGTGAGTCATTCAATGCTATTTTCAGGCGGGACTTTATACCGGGGGATACAGTAATGATTCAGCTTGCTAATATTGATCGTCAGTACTTTGATTTTTTAAAACTCAGAAGAGATACAAGGTTCAATTTTTCGGATTTCCTTGGTGAGCCAGTTAATTATCCCAGCAATGTGGCCGGAGGCCTCGGATGGTTTACGTTACACTTTCCGGATGTGAGGGTGTTGCTGGTTGAGGAATAGCAGATTGATATAGTGATTTCATTATTATCTTTGCGCGAAATTCAAACCAGCGGTTAATCGATTGTCAATGTAGAGGCGTAAGTATTGTGCAATGCGTTTTCGGTCTAGCCCATATCATCCCGACATTCCCTTATTCCTGATATTCATTCCGTTTATCAGCGCATTCAATTATTATCTAACCTATTCCAACATCCAGTTTGGTTGGTTCCTATTACTCACATTCACCATCGACACAACTCAAGGATATTTGGCCTGGTGGGCGGTTCGGGCTATCATTCTTTATTTCGATCGCAAATGGCCGTATGAAACAGGGGGCGTCAAGCGCATAGTTGTTCAGTTTCTGATCACCACCTTAACTGGTCTTTTTATCATCAGTTCTACAACTGAGATAGTCAGTCTGATCGCCAAAGGCGAAACAGCTCCCCTCAGCTTTTATCTCGTTGATCTGTTTATCATCGCTATCTGGTTTTTTGTTATCAATGGTATATACATCGGTCTTTATTATTACCAGAAGTGGAAACAGTCAGAGGAAAGGAGAGAGGAGGAGAACAGAATAAAAGCCGGTGGGCTCATGGTGCGCCACGGACGACAAGACCTGATGGTCAACTTTGAGGACTTGATGGGACTGTTTGTCGATGGAGAGTATGTGGTAGCAAGTAACCTTACCGGGCAGAAGTTCTACCTCAACGAGTCACTCGACAAGGTAGAAAGAAAGCTGCCTTCACTTTACTTCTTCAGATTGAACCGACAATACATTGTACATCGCCAGTTGGTGATGGGTTTCAAGCGTGGCGAGAATGGTAAGATTGACGTGATGCTCGGGGGTAATGATAACATCCCACCGGTGGTGCCGGTCAGTCGCACCAAAGCGGCTGCGTTCAAGCAATGGTTCCGCCCTGAGTAGCGACAATTCGAGGGAATAGTTGCTACACTTCACCTGAAAACCCGGTTTTTTGACCAACGGCAGCTATTCAGCATGCGTTATTTGCATCATGAATAAATCGAGCACAAAGGGTTTACTTCTGGCAGCGGCATTGACTATTGCCATCAATATTGCGTCAAAGGCTCAGGATTCCAGCAGAGATTACCAAAACTTTCCACTGGTAGTTACACTCCAGTTTCATGCCTTTGCATTGCCCTTCCACGACTTTGCTTCAAACTTTAAGAATGTTGGTATTGGGCTGGGTACAGAAGTAAGTCTGAATGGAAAAGATAATTGGACTCAACAGTTCAATGTCATGTGGTTCAGAAACAAGAACCTGGGTAACGGACTCTTGCTTTACACACAATCAGCCTGGCGACCAACGATTGCATCAGAGGTTTATACCGAATTAAAGATAGGTGCCGGGTATTTATACTCATTCCATCCCGTAACATCTTTTGAACAGACAGATGGCGCCTGGCATGAGGTGAAGCATAGCGGTAAGTGGATGTTCACCATCCCGATTGGAGTTTCACTAGGATACCACAATTATTCTTCAGGAACACAGGTGTCACCATTTATTACTTATCAATTTCTACCAGTTAAAAACTACAATGCAAGTATTCCGATAGTGCCTGAAACTTTGCTCCAGGTAGGATCCAGAATACACAGCAAATGATGACTGTTATGTTAAAAAGACTTCAAATAATATTTGTGTTGATCACCGCAGTGTTGGGCAAAGGGCTAACACAGGCATTGCCAACTGAACCGTGTGAGCAAAAGCCATCTGTTGAAATAAACATTGACTTTCCGAAAGCAGCAGAGATTCAAAAAATATTGGATGAGATCGCTAATCAAAGCATCCCCGGAGTATCGGTGGCCCTGTATTCACAAGATGGTTGGTGGGCTGGTGTAGCAGGTTATGCAAAACTCGAAGGTAAGGTACCGATGCAACCTTGTCACCTGCTTTATCTTCAGAGTATCGCTAAGATATACATGGCCGTGGCTATATTGAAATTGTATGAACAGGGAAAGATTGATATCAATGCACCTATAACCAAATTCCTTCCCGAGTCGGTAAGTAAAATGGTGACGAATGCAGATTCCATCACCGTTAAACAACTGATGAACCACACATCCGGTGTGCCAGAATACAACTCAGTTCCCGCCTACATCACCAAACTCCTACAAGAACCCAATCACGAATTCCAGCCAATCGATTACATCAAATACATAGAAGGTAAGCCACTTACATTCAAACCAGGAAGTCGCTATTCTTATCGCAACACCAATTATGTACTTCTTGCCTTGATAGCCGATTACATTACAGGTGATCATGCAAAATTGATTGAAGAGGTAATCGTCAAGCCGCTAGCATTGAAGGAAACCTACTACCGTGGCATGGAGGGATATCTCAAGTACCCGCGATTGGTGAATTCATATTGGGATAGATTTAGCAATGGCGTTCTTGAAAACTCCTCAGAGCTGCAACGAAACAATGTTCAGGCATTGGTTGGCGATGACGGCATCGTGACTACGCCTGTAGAAGCCGTGATGTTTCTTCGAGGCTTGCTGGAAGAAAAGCTGATTACAGCTTCGTCACTGAATCTGATGAAGGAGTGGGCTAATGATCGCAACGGCAATCCGACATACGGGCTCGGCCTTGATCATGCTGAATTTGTTGGCCACACAGGCTACGGTCATAGTGGAGGTGGTATAGGCGCTGGCTGTCAACTTTATTATTTCCCGGAGAAAGGTCTTTACATGTTTGTTGGCATCAATCTGGGTACAGTAACGGATAGTCCAATTCACGCAAAGGCTCTGGGAACTCTCGATCAACTCTACAAACTCTTGTTGGATTGAGTATCCGGCATTCTCATTTCGGTGTAATCTTAAAAATCCATAACTTAAGATCATACTGCCTACATTATGAGAATTATTCCTGCATTATTAATAATTGGCCTGATCGCTGGGTGTAGTTCACCAAAGGATGAAATCCAATGGAAGTCCATCGAAAAAGACCTGCAAACAAAGCTGATCCTTGCTGAAGATGGAGAGGTTATCGATTTGCCTGAAGGTCACTTCATGTTCTCGCGTACCTTAACAATGGATGGAAAATCGAATGTGACACTGAGAGGTAAGGGCATGGACAAAACCATTCTCTCGTGGAAGAATCAGGTAGAAGGAGCGCAGGGATTCCAGGTAAGCAACGGAAAGAATATAATACTTGAAGACTTTTCGATTGAAGATGCGAAAGGAGACAATCTCAAAGTAAATGATACCCAAGGAATTGTGTTAAGAAGAATCCGTTCGGTATGGGCAGAGGGTCCTAAGACCGAGAACGGAGCATACGCTTTGTATCCAGTGCTTTGTAAAAATGTGTTGATGGAAGAATGCATTGCCATGGGATCATCCGATGCTGGTATCTATGTCGGTCAGTCAGATTCAGTCATCATTCGCAATAACAAAGCTTATTGGAATGTAGCAGGCATTGAATCTGAAAACTCAAAGTGGGTGGAGATTTATGGCAATGAGGCGTTTGAGAATACAGGCGGCATTCTTGTGTTCGATCTTCCAGGCTTAACGCAATATGGTCACACCACCAAGGTTTACAACAACATCATTCGCAGCAACAACCACGATAACTTTGCGCAAGAAGGTAATATCGTAGCTACCATCCCACCAGGATCTGGTATGATGATTTTGGCTACTCACGATATTGATATTTATAATAACGACTTCAAAGACAATACCACAGTGGGTGTTGCTATAGTGAGCTATGAACTGGTAGCTGCGCTGAGTGAGGGAGAAACGCAACAGGAGGAAGGAGCAGTTGGCGGAGTACAAACAGTCAACAATAGTTTTAGAGATGATAGTTTGTACAACTCATTTCCGTATGACGTTCGCATTCGTGACAACAAGTTTGCAAACAGCCATTGGTTTCCAACTACCAGTAACGACATCGGTAAGCTTTTAATTCTAAAATCTTTCTTCAATCCTCCCGATATCGTTTATGATGGAATCGAAACCGAAGACCAACCGGAGAGGAATATCTGTATCAATGAATCCGGTGATATAACTTTCATCAACCTGGATGCGGCAAATGATTTTGAAGGGCTTTCCAAGGATCTGACACCTTTTAAGTGCGGCTCCTCACCGGTAGTGAGTGGACAATGATTCGAACCTTTCTTGCATTAACATTTCTCACAACCTTCGGCTGCAATCAGCAGAGACCTGCCACGTTAGTGGAAGAGATAAGCCTTACGGATACTGATATCGCCTCAATTGGCAAGCAAAAACTTTCTGATTACGGATTTTTTGTTGGTCAACTCAAGGACTTGAATCCAGCAGAGGGAGTTACGGAATATGAATTGAACTCACCTCTGTTCAGTGACTATGCCTTCAAAAAGAGATTTGTTTACATTCCCCGGGGAAGTCAGGTTACCTACGATTCAGATGATGTCTTTGATTTTCCCGATGGAACCGTGCTCATCAAAAACTTTTACTATCCATCCGATTTTAGAAAGCCGACAGATGATGTTAGAATCATTGAAACTCGCCTGTTGATTCGAGAAGGAGATAGTTGGAAAGCGCTGCCTTACGTTTGGAATGACGAAAAAACCGAAGCATTTCTGGATGTAGCGGGTAAAAATCTGCAAGTGTCATGGACGCACGATGATGGTTCACCACGACAGGTACTATACTCAGTACCTAACATGAATCAGTGCAGCGGATGTCATTTACGCGGAGATAAAATAATGCCCATCGGTCCAACCGCACGGCAGTTAAATGGATCGATTCGTGGCGAAGCTGAAAATCAATTGATACACTGGTCTTCAGAAGGAATACTACAACGATTACCTGAAATGACTCAAGTGCCACGCCTCGTTGCTTATGATAACAATGAAGAACCAGTCAATTTACGTGCAAGAGCATGGCTTGAGGTCAACTGCGCCCATTGCCATCGCCCGGATGGTCCAGCTAAAACGAGTGGCCTCCATTTGTTGGCAAGTGTCACCAATAGAGCTGAACTGGGAATAGGTAAGGCGCCCGTTGCAGCAGGACGCGGTTCCGGTGGTTTGCATTTTGATATTGTGCCGGGTAGTCCTAAAGCATCGATCTTATTTTATCGCATTCAATCGTCAGACCCGGGAGTGATGATGCCCGAACTTGGAAAAAAACTGGTTCACGAGGAAGGTGTGGAGTTAGTGAGGCAATGGATAACACAACTCAGTAGGGATGGAGTATAAGATACCTACACGGCTCGAAACGGATCGGTTATTACTTCGAATGTTTCAAAATGGCGATTGGAAACAGATGCACGCCTATTATGGTGATGAAGATTCTATGCGCTACACAACGGGGAGAATGTTAACAGAAGGGGAGACCTGGCGCACCATGGCGGGCGCGGTAGGGCATTGGCAATTACGAGGGTATGGACCCTACGCAGTAGAAGAAAAGAAATCCGGATCGTTAATCGGTATCGTTGGCCTGTGGTATCCTAACGACTGGCCAGAGCCGGAGATCAAGTGGGGAATAATTCGCAGTCATTGGGGTAAGGGATACGCTGCTGAAGCTGCGCGGGCTGTGAAGAAAATAGCTTATGCAAATCTGGAGAATTGTAAACTCATTAGTTTAATTTTTAAAGACAATACCAACTCCATTCGCGTGGCAAAAGCGGTGGGCGCAACGCTGGAAAAAGAAATTGTATTCAGAGAAAAGGAATGTCTTATCTTTCGCCATCAACCAGATTAAATCTTGATCTCTTTCGAACTTCCTATAACAGTAGCAGCAATTGACCTTGATGAATTAAATCATGTCAATAACGTGGTATATGTGCAGTGGGTGCAGGATGTCGCCAAAGCGCATTGGGAGAAGATTGCACCTGTAGAAGTGCAGCAGAAATATGTTTGGATGGTACTCAGACACGAGATTGACTACGCGAGTCAAGCGATGCTCGGTGATCAACTAGTCGCAAAAACTTGGGTTGAGTGGTCTGAGGGCGTGCGCTCCGAAAGGCGAGTGGAAATCAGGCAAGCGACTACAGGAAAAATTGTTATTAAAGCCGCCACATTGTGGTGCTTGTTGGATGCCATATCGCGAAGACCAAAAAGGATCGAAACCGATATCACTTCACTCTTCCACGACTAAGCAGGAATCTTTTTTCTGTAGTCAGACGGAGTAATGCCCGTAAATTTTTTAAAAGCAGAATTGAATGACGATAACGTATTGAATCCACAATCGTGGGCCACACCGGCTATGCTAATGTGTTGTTTCGAACTGTCAGCTAATAGTTTCTTCGCTTCTTCCACTCGATAGGAATTAATAAGATTCACGAAGTTTTGATTGAGGGCGTTGCTTAGAACATAGGATAAGATGTACGTTGGGATGCCTGTAAGTGATGCGCATTGGGCTAGTGAAAAATTAGTATTCAGAAAAGGCTTCTGATTTTCTATAACGTCAATCAATTTCTTTTTATACCGATCAATCTCATCGGTCGAAAGGTTGAGGTTATCATATTTCTTTTTCTTTTGGATGTTGAATACGTTGTTGTCTTTCAATACCAGGAAACTGATTAGATAAATCAACAACGAATGGACAACCGCGCCAGCCTCGTAAGGAGTCAACCTAAGAATGTAGTTTGAAAAATAACTGACCTGAAAAATAGTAATCGTAGTTAGGAGAATCAGAATCACACTGGCCAGCGGCTTGGCCTTTCGGGAAACTACAACAAGACTCCATCCCAACGCCAGGTATATTAACGTGTAATAGAGCAAGGCACTGTAGCCACCCCGATACCAAAAGTCATCCAGGGAAAGAATAGAGGAGAACGCAAGGATAACAAGGGCCGGAATAAATTGGAGTATTACCAGAATTCGCTTGGGGCTTTTCTGAAATAGCGATTGAATGTAAATCAGGAATAAAGGCCCGAGCAACGCATGTGCAGCAAACCCAACATTCATAACCCACAGAGGAGGATCAGGATTGAACAAGTAAATAGTAGACTTTGCAACTCTGATTCCGATCATCAGCAGTGTGAGACCCAGAAACAGGTAATTGATTTTGTCTCTCGCGTTACTCAGAAAATAAGTGCCAAGGAGAACACTCTGGACAACGCCCAGCCAGCAAAGCACCAATATCAATTCACTCATGAATTATTCTTGATGCTCAAATTTAACCCAAATTATGCATAGCCACATAAATTGCCCTCAGGGCAACGAAGCTTCGCTTGTCTGGGTTAAACCCTGACAAAATTTCTTTTGAAATTTTTCATCATGGGTTTAAGACAAATGAGCTAGCCGTCAATAAGGGCTATCATCTGCTGACGTTGTTGGTCACTGGGTAGTCCCCCAACACCAGCACTGAGATTGTCGATCATGTGTTGAAGTTTTGAAGTGCCCGGAATCACGCAGGTTACGGCAGGATTAGCTAGAAGATACTTCAAGAAAAAACATCCCCAACTTTCGCAGCCAAATTCTTTGGCCCACTGGGGTACATCTTTACCACGCACTTTCCCAAACAAGCCACCGCCACCGAAAGGTTGGTTAATGATCGTAGCAACTCCTCTCTCTTGAGCTGTGTTTAGTACACCCGTTTCAGCGTGACGATTAACGATCGAATAATTGATTTGAATAAAATCAATAGGATTGTTTTTGATGATGCGCTCCACCTGATCGTGTGCACTATCAACATAGTGCGTGATGCCTATGTATCGAATTTTCCCCTCATCCTTCCACTGCCGCAATGTTTTGTAATGTGTTTGCCAATCCACAAGATTATGAATCTGCATCAGATCCATCTTATCCCGCTTCATGAGCGACATCGAAGTATTCATTTGCCTGATGCCTGCCTCACGACCTGAAGTCCACACTTTCGTAGCCATGAATAATTTATTGTTGATCCCTAGTTCAGTTGAGAGATCTCCAACCACACGTTCCGAGCGACCGTACATGGGTGAACTATCAATAACACTTCCGTCTTGCTTAATGAGTTGTTGCAATACAGTCTTCAAAGGAATTCTTTCACGATCAGATTCATCAACATCAAAAGTTTGCCAAGTACCCACACCAACGACTGGTAGTTTTTCTCCGGTAGAAGGAATTATTCTTTTCATAATAGATTGAGATTGTACGATTGCCAAGGAAGGCGTGGCTGAGATGATGCCCAGTGCCGCCATTGACCCTAAGTATTCTCGTCTGTTCATCAGTTTGTCAAATTTATATTTTTTGAAATGGAATATCCTGTGATGATCCACAAAGAAGCGGCCATCACAAAGACCGAAAGTACCTGTGTGAACCCCGCATCGTTGTTTAGCATCAGGGTTATCATCCAGGCTGCAGTCACATCTCCGAGCCGATAAATGACAGCATCCAAAAAATTTTGCGTGCTATAAGGGGTTGAAAACCTTGATTGCAAATAAAGCCATTCGCGCGCTGGCCGCTGTACCGACAGATTGCTGACTTTAAAGACCACCAATGCCACTACCGCTGTTACGATCGTAAAGCGAATGCCAAGAGACGAGAGTAGCAACAATGAGATGCAAGGAACAATCAGGAATGCTATGGGTTGTCGGCTCCATCTTCTAAGCAAGTGAGGCAATACCAATACGGAGCAATTTGTAATCAGGTCGAGAAAGGTGAATAATTTATTTCTATCTCCTTGTGGCAGATGAGTTCCGACCGTCTTCAACGTGAAGTAGTAAAAGCCAGTGGCTACAAAAGTATAGAGAACCATGAATGCAATCAGTCGCTTTACAGGCAGCCGAGGAAGGGAAGAAGAAAAACGAGCTACCTCTTCACACCTGCGATCCAGAGAAATCAAATAAACCGCACATAGTATTAACAGTGTTGTCGAAAAGGGCAGGAGAGTTAATTCACCGAAAAGCTGTGTGATGATAAGGGTCAGCAACGGACCCGCGATTGCTCCAAGGTTGGTAGCTGTGTAGGCGTTAAGTCTTTTATCATCTGTGAATCCCTGAGCCGTAGTAATCCTTCGCCATGTTAACGTGAGGATCGTGAGGCTTGTGGCTCCGTTGAACGAGAAATATAACAACGCATTTATGAAATTAATGTCGTTCAAGCGGTAGTATAGCATCAATTGCCCGATACCAACAACGATCAATAGATAGGGTACGAGTTTCCGAATATCGACTCTTCGTTCAATGCCGATTATGATAAAAGACAATAGAACCGTACCAGTCAAGGTTCCAGCCATTAGCCAGTTCAAATTTTCGGCACCCACAGCTACCGCTAGAGTGTCTCGCAATGGTCGTTGCATGAAATGATTTGCGGAGATGATCAGGAGCACAGCAAGACTCCGCCAGTCCCTTTTTATATTATACTTCATGCGTTACTCCTGCCTCAAATGATTTACGGGATTGGTTCTGATCACCTTGATCGTATGCCCTGAAATGGATACCAGCAAGATGAGAAGAGAGACAACAATAGCGACAGCAAATTCCCAAAGCTTTGGTGAAGTGTGATAGGAGAAAGACTCTAGCCATCGATTCATCAACATCCAGATTACTGGTATGCCTGCGATGGATCCAATAAAGGTCGTAAGTACAAGTCTTCGTGAAGCATTCGCGAAGAGATTGAGGTCGCTTGATCCAATGATCTTGCGGATTGCGAGTTCCTTCTTCTGACGAGCCAGACGGAACCAGGTCAGCCCAAGCAGTCCTAACGAAGAGACGATAATAGCCAGGATACAAAAGGCAGTGACGATCGTTGTTAACCTTCGTTCCATGTCGTATTGTTGATCAAAAAAATCGCTAAGAAAATAATAGTCGAAAGGAACGTTGGGATACATCTTTGCAAAGACGTCTCCGGCCGATCTCACCAAATCTTGTTCATGACCCTTTTCATATTTAATCATGAAGAGTCGGGGAGGTTCAAGATTGTAGTGAAAGACAGTTGGAGGAACAGCCTCACGTGGACTCACCTGATGGAAATCGTCAACCACGCCAATGACGTTGAACGTATCCCTGCCAATGAGAATCCGCTGGCCAATGCTCTCATCCAGGTTGTCAAAATCCAGATCCGAGGCCACCCTTTTGTTGATGAGAATGTCCCGATCATACTGATTTGGAGAAAACATCTTTCCGGCAAGGAGCTTCGCCTCCATAGTGTTTAAAAAATCTTCATCTATCACCGCACGAAAAAACGAATGTGTGTCATTGATATCTGCGCCTACTTTTCTTGAACCACCAAGCCAGCTGATGGGGGAACCTGGTGAATCAACAGTCGTTGCTATATCAACTACGCCAGGCAATTGCCGAACGGTCGACTTATAACTATCCAATGAATTGAGGTAGCCATCAGTGTTGATATCAGGCGTTCTTACAACCAGTGTTTGCGAAATATTTATGCCCAAGTCCTTTTGATTAACAAAGCGCAGTTGATCGATGATAACAAGAATCGCTACCACCAAGGAAAAAGAAACAAAGGCTTGGAAGCCTACAAACATTTCCCGAACCAGATTCCCTTTTCCTTTTGGAATAAAAAAACCTTTCAGCACATCTACAGCCCGAAATGCCGAGAGTACCAATGCCGGATAAAAACCAATGATAAGAGAACCTATGACAAGAAAAGCAGCCAGATACAACCATAGTTCTGAGGCAAAGAATGATGTAAGGCTGACATCACGCTGGGTTAGTTGATTGAAATAGGGTAATACTAGAGCAATAAGAGCGATGCACAGTACGAGAGCGATAGAGGTGGTTAGAAACGTTTCAATTATAAATTGCCAAATGAGATTTTGGCGAGACGAGCCAAGGGCCTTTCTGATGCCAACTTCCTTCGCTCGTGTTAATGAATGACTCGTGCTTAGATTGATAAAGTTCAAGGAAACAATAGCCAGGATAATGATACCTAGAGCGAGCAGCACGTTAACTACTGTTTCATTTCCAGTTTTTCCTGTTTCAAATTCAGTTTTTGATTTTAGATATATATCTGTGAATGGCTGAACTCTGAGAGCAACTGTAGCCGACCTGGGGCCAAGATTTTTTTCAGTGAGCGACTTAAGTTTATTTTCAAAGCCCGCGGCATTTTCTCCGTCTTTCAATACAGTAAAAGTGTGAAAGTCAAGCCAGGACCAATTGCTTTCATGTTGAGTACCAAATATTCTACCTAAGTCATGATATGAGAACAGGAATGTGAACTTAATGCTAGACGTATCAGGGCAGCGAATGACACCGCGTATTTCATATTCTTCCACACCGTCAAAACTTCCAAACTTAATTCGCTTACCGATCGGATCTTCAGACCCGAAATATTTGATAGCAGTCTGTTCTTCAACGAAAGCGCTGCCGGGTTTGAAGAGATCATTCTCAACTCCCTTGAGGAGCGGAAATGAGAATACTTTGAAGAAACCTGAGTCCGCATGAAAGACATTGCTTTCGCGAAAGTGCTCATCTTCAAATGACACCACACCTCCCCTGTAACGTTTGAATAACCTGCATGATGCTGTCACCTCCGGATATTCTGCCAGGATTGCCGGGCTTACACCCGCGAATGTCGAGGCAAAGTGGGAGGTAGGTACTCCTTCGCGAAGGCGCTCAGTTGTGATTCGGTAAGTGTTCCTGGCGTTGACATGAAATTCATCATAAGCATGTTCGAGTCTGGCATAATGTAGCACCAGAATGGATGCAGCCAGCCCGATGGCCAATCCGCCAACGTGAATGAGGGTGAAGCCCCTGTGTTTTTTCAGATTTCGAATGGCGCTCCTAAAGTGGTTTTTCAGCATAAAAAAGTGTTTGCGTGATAATACGAGCCGATGGATTGAGCGGAGGTTGGATTAATGAATAAGGCTGTGGAATTAATTAAGACGTCACTTAATAGCCCGATTAGGCTATATTTAGAATCTAATCAATAAGAAAATGAGAAGAAGTTTTAGCGTGTTAAGTGCAGTGATTTTGCTGTATTTGAGTTTTGACCTCCAGGCACAAACACTTGATAAAAAATTTATCAATCCCGGCCCGGGCTACACCCAGGTAGTGGTAACTGAAGCCAGTGGAGTAAAGACGATCCATGTATCCGGTCAGGTGGGCGAGGGGAAGAACTTAGAGGAGCAATTACGTGCAGCATTCAAGAATTTGGAGAAGCAGCTGAAAGATGCCGGTGCAACTCTTTCCGACATTGTTAAGATGAATACCTACATAGTCAGGTATAAAGAAAGTGACCTGGATACCTTTCGAAAGGTAAGGGGTGAGATATTAGGAGACTCAAACATGCCTGCTAATACGCTCGTAGGCGTATACTCTCTTTTCAAAGATCAATATCTGGTGGAGTTGGAAGCGGTTGCAATAAAATCGACAAACTAATCTTATGCTGTTCATCAATAAAAAAGTCTCGGCTGTTGTCTTAACGACATTACTAGTTGCATGCAGTGAAGACGAAGTCAACCGACCACCCGTTCCCGATCTGGATTTTAAAGAGGAGATGCGTCAGTTTGTAATTGGGATTAGTAATTATGCAAAAGGAATCAATCCTGATTTCTTGATTCTACCTCAGAATGGTCAGGAGATATTGACAACGGACGGTGAATTGACCAGCCCGCTTGCAATAGAATACATCGCTGCCATTGATGGGACAGGTCGTGAAGATTTATTTTATGGCTACGATGATGACGACCAGCCCACATCCACAGAAGATACCAACTATCTTATTGAGTACCTCGATTTAGCTGAATCGCAGGGAATTGAAGTACTAACTACCGACTATTGTACAACGGTTTCAAAAATTAACGACTCGTACACACGCAACGAAAGCAAAGGGTACATTTCATTTGCAGCCGATCGCGAGTTGAATGGGATACCCAGTCATCCATCACCCATTCACAATGAAAATAACGATGATATTAATTCACTTGCTGACGCTAAAAACTTTCTCTACTTACTCAACCCTGACCAGTTTGCCAGCCACGATGCCTTTGTAACTGCAATTGATAATACTAATCACGATGTTTTTATAATCGATTTCTTTTTTGACGATGATGCCCTAACCGTTGCTGATCTCGACAAACTGAAAACAAAACCGAATGGTGCGCGGAGACTAGTGATTAGCTATATGAGTATTGGTGAGGCTGAGAATTACCGATACTATTGGCAGTCGTCATGGAAGACTAGCGAACCAGAGTTTCTTGACTTGCCCAATCCAGACTATGAAAACAATTACAAAGTACATTACTGGAATAAAACATGGCAGGACATTATATATGGTAATGATGCCTCTTATGTAAAAAAAATACTTGACGCTGGTTTTGATGGAGTTTACCTCGACATCATTGACGGATTTGAGTATTTTGAGGATATCTAAACTTAACCTAAGCCATGAGAATATTTTTCGTTTTGTTGGTGCTATTGCCACTGGCAAGTATTGCCCAACCCTCTGTAAAAGCGAGTAGGGATTGGGTGAAAAAAGAAGGACCAAACATATTATCCGAGTTCAGGGATTTATTGTCCATCCCCAATCACGCTTCCGACCTACCGAATATCAAACGCAATGCGGAGAAGATTAAAAAGATGTTTGCAGATCGAGGGTTCGATATGCGTTTGCTTGAGGAACCAGGAGCTCCTCCAATTGTTTACGGTGAGCGAAAGGTGAAAGGAGCGAAGCGCACTTTATGTTTTTATGCCCACTACGATGGACAGCCAGTAGATCCAGCATTGTGGAAACTGGATGCATTCAAGCCAGAGTTATATGACAAGGCCATGTATGATGGAGGTAAACCAATTCCAATGCCGAAAGCCGGTGAACCGATTAATGAAGAGTGGCGCATGTACGGACGATCTGCCAGTGATGACAAAGCTCCCATAATCGCGATGGCTGCAGCCCTCGATGCACTCAAAACATCTAACATAGGACTGACTTCAAATGTCAAGTTCTTCTTTGATGGCGAAGAGGAATCAAGTTCACCTCATATAGACGCCTACCTTACCAAGTATGGAGATCTCTTTAAGGATATTACCGTTTGGTTACTGGTGGATGGTGCGGTATATCAAACTGGCGACCCATCATTTAAGTTTGGCGGACGAGGCGTAACAAGTATGCAGTTGAAAGTATATGGTCCATCACGCCCGTTGCACAGCGGCCATTATGGTAACTGGGCGCCTGTACCGGGGCAGATGCTTTCGCACTTACTGGCATCAATGACCGACAAAGATGGAAATGTTTTGATTGATGGATATTATGACAGTGTTGAACCCATTTCTGATTTCGAACGCGATCAGGTAAAAAATGCACCGAACATCGATGATCAAATGAAGGAAGAACTTGGGTTGGCACGAACCGAAGGAACGGGTACATTAAATGAGAGAATGCTACTTCCTTCATTAACAATAAGAGGACTGGCCAGCGGATCTGTCGAAGATAAGGCAGCCAACATCATTCCAAGCTACGCCATTGCTGAGCTCAGTATGCGTTTGGTTAAGGGAAATGATCCTGAGAAGATGATGGATCTGGTTGAAGAACATGTTAAAAAAGAAGGGTGGCATATCGTAAGAGACGAACCAGATCACGCCACGCGAATGAAGTATCCACGTATTGTAAAAATAACAAGGACGAAAAATGGATTCCCCGCGACTAAAGTGAAAATGGATCAGCCTGAGATCATGAGCGTGATCAATGGTGTAAAATCATTTACCGGAGACCGTGCTGTTTTCCTACCGAGCTCAGGTGGCTCAAACCGCGTGAATGATGCTATTTTTAATATTCTGAAAACACCGGCAGTTTCTGTGAACATGGTTAATCACGACAATAATCAGCATGCTGAAAACGAGAATGTCAGGATCGGCAACCTTTGGTACGGTGTCGATCTGATGTCTGTAATGATGACCTTACCGAGCGACATTCAGAAGAAATAGCAACGTCGGTCGAAAGACAGTTTTTTTATTTCATATTTGGTTAATTAGGAGCATGAGAGTGCTCCTTTTGTTTTTCTGCACAATTGTATTTGCTCAGGTAAATGCGCAGAACGGTTTTGCTGTCGTGGAGTTGTTCACGTCTCAGGGATGTTCCAGTTGTCCACCTGCAGACCGCGTGTTAAGTCAATTGCTCGATGATGCAGATAAAAAGGGAACTAAAGTCTATGGCCTGTCTTTTCATGTAGACTATTGGAACTATATCGGGTGGAAAGACCCATACAGCAGCGCAGTTTACTCACAGCGACAACGCAACTATGCAAAGAGCATCGATGCGCATCGTGTGTATACGCCACAGATGGTTGTCAACGGAAGTACTGAATTTGTTGGATCCAACAAGACAGAAGCAAATAGAAATGTAGAGAAGGCGCTAACCACGAAGGCAGCTTATGCAATCGAGATCAGAGACTGGAAGGTGGAGGGAAGTCAAGGTTCCTTTCAATATCAATTGGATAAAGCTCCGCATGGTGAGCGATTGAACATAGCCGTAGTAGAACGTGATATTGAGAACTATGTATCGAAAGGTGAGAACAGAGGCAAGACGTTGAGTCATGATAACGTGGTGCGTGTGTTCGAGTCGATAACATTAAAGCAAAATGGAAAGCTAAAGGTCGATCTCAGTGAGGTGAACCCGGAAAAATCATCACTCATTCTTTATATCCAGGATGATAACCTAAAAGTATTGGGAGCGACTTCAGTTCCTGTTGGAAAGAGCTAGACTTTGTGTGCCGATTGACTGACCCGATATGATATCAGGTTTGCAATATTCTTCGCACGGTCTCTCGCTTCGTTTGCCTTTGGTCCGCTAAAATTTTCATCAAGAGCTTCGTTGAATAACTTTAGCCACTGCTGGAAGTGAGCAGGCTTCAGCTCAATCTTTTTATTTAATTGAATGTGGCTGGTCATCGTGTCTCCCTTATATCCACCTGTGCCAAGCAGTACCATTTCCCAGAAATCAAACATTACAGGCAGGTGTGCCTCCCAGTCTAATTTGGCTATATCGTTAAAGATAAATCCAATTGTGTTGTCCTTACGCACCCTTTGATAAAAGTTCGAAACCAATACTTCAATATCCGCTCTCGTTTTGATATCACTTGTTGTGCCCATTCAAAGTGAAATTTAATAAACTAAATTAACAGGATCATTCCAACCTTAACGACTGGATAAGCATCCAAATAATAAACAGTTTAGCTAATGAAAAAGGTCAATAGATTTTTAAAGTTATTCGTAATGACGATTGTTCTTATTTCGTGTTCGAAAGGGGATGAGGCGATATCCATTGATGGTTATTTCATTTTTGGCGAGGCGTACGGCTTTTGTGCTGGGGATTGTGCGCATTTTTATAAAATAGAAGGAGGTAAACTGTTTCGCGACAATATTGATCGCTATGGAGTGGAGACTCCGACCTTCAGTGAGACTCCAGACTTGCAGAGTAACTATGACATTGCAGAACCTCTGATCAATTCTTTTCCGAAATACCTTCTAAATCACACCAACCAAACTTTTGGCTGTCCGGATTGTACTGATCAGGGCGGATACCATTTGTTTTTGCAAAGCGGATCAGAAGTGAAATTTTGGCATATCGATACCTTTGCAGATAATCAGCCTGAAGAAATCAGAGCTTATATTGCTCAGCTTCGCGAAATCTTGATTCAGTTGAGAGACTGACGATTATGCCAACTCACGCAGGTCAACAGGCACAACGCGCGAAATTCCTTTCTCCACCATCGTAATACCGTAGATCACGTCCGTGCTCGTCATCGTTCGCTTGTTATGAGTCACAATCACAAACTGACTGTCTTTACTGAAGTTGCGAATGATGTTATTGAACTTATCGATGTTAGCATCGTCAAGCGGAGCATCAACCTCGTCAAAAATACAGAATGGTGCAGGCTTCAATAAGTACATTGAGAACAGCAACGCTGTAGCAGTCAATGTCTTTTCTCCTCCTGAAAGCTGGTTGATCGTCAGAGGACGTTTTCCTTTTGGTTTTGCAATGATGTCTATGTCAGACTCCAGCGGTTTTGTTGGATCGACAAGCTTAAGATCACAGTCGTCACCCTCGCTAAACAGTGAGCGGAATACTTCCACGAAGTGTTCTTTGATTTTCTGGAAAGCATCCATGAATGTCTTACTTGCTACTTCCTCAATCTCGCTGATCGTGTTGAACAACGATTCTTTCGCTTTTAAGAGATCGTCCTTCTGAGTAATGAT
>JAGQYM010000129.1 GCA_020436085.1 Cyclobacteriaceae bacterium | reverse complement strand
CAACGCTCATTGACCATCCAAGCCCTAGAGTTCCAGTGGGAGCATCAAGATTCCAGTCACTCTTTTGATTCTGGATGTTGCTGTTATAGGTCGCCGAAAGACTGAAGTCGAGCCCATTTCGCCCAGAGAGCTTAACAAGGGGCAATGGCAACACGACGTCACCGCTAAACAAATTTACGCTGTTACTTGCTACACCGAGCAGGTCGCTATTTACTGCAAACGTCTCAATATTGGGAGCGGCAAGCGAAGAGCGACTCTGGCTGTGACTAACTGACGAAATAAGCAGCAATTGTCCAATCATAAGAAAGAGAGAGGAAATGTATTTCATGGCAATCCGGATGTTTAACATTATTCGCTAAGTGGGTTCAAGCACTGAGTTAATTATAGATTCACTTTTGCGGGTCAGCGGATTCAATTTCCAGTCTTTGGTGATCTACTTTCTTCTCCAACTCTATGACATACAACGTCAGTTCTTCAATTTTTTGCAACAGCTTGGCTTGCATTTCGATCACACCAACGCCCTCTTCTAAGACCTGGGCTTCAGATGGCACGTCCGGCAAATGATTGAACCGTTTGATATGTCTTTCAACTTCACTCAAAGGACGCAACTGATACCCGGATGCAAAGACATAGTCAGGCCAGTTCTTCGTTGTGAGGCGGAGTTCTTCGGCCTTGATCTTTCCCTTGACTGTCAGTTTGTATTCGGGATCAGGGCTGGTTGCTCCTATCACGACATTTCCCTCGATAAAAGCGCCATTTGTTGGGGCGACAAGATTTCCCGCATAGGACGTGCCGATGGCAACGCCGCCTGCGATATCAAGCTTGTTGATTGGAGAGGCGCCGATTCCGAAGTTCCCGTTAGTCTGAGATAGACCAGCCAAGTCAGGTATTGTACCCGTAGTTCCGCCGCCCGTTGCGACATAGTCTGTCATTTGGAAAGTGGTACCGCCTTCGGATATGCGTCCCTTGACTTCAAGATCACCTTCAATGATGATTTTTTTAGGCTGGATGGTCATCACCCTTGAAAAAGCGCTGCCAAAGGGGCCACTTGTTGGGTTGCTGACTACCAGTGTCAGTTCGTTTGAATAAGCGGCCAGACCAAAGTGATGGGGAGAGGCGTCGAACTCAATGGCATGGCCCGGAGGCAGTCTCAAGGCCTTTTTAAAGCCACTCCAGTCAGGTCCTCCGTTCAACTCAAGCAAGGCAGCAGGCTTTTCAGTGCCTAATCCCAAGTATCCTTCACCGCTCAAGAACATCCGACTGGTACCGCTCACGCGGAAATTGTATCCGGCCAGCCTGTTCTGGTTGTTAGAATGGATTAGGTCAAATATGATCTGCCCTTGCAAATTGCCGAACCCTCGTCCTGTGACACCAACCTGAAGGTAGTTCTTTGCCATATTGTTGTAGTCTCCGACGAGGGACAGGTTGTAGAACCGGTCATCCGGTCCAACGGTGAGTTTGCCCAATGGTGTAAAGCTGCCAACGAGAACGCTGCCGGTATTCTTGGCGTAGATACTGCCACTGTCCTGACTCGTCCACCAATTCTGGGAGTAGAGTGAGGAGGTCAACATCGCGAGTAAAAGAATTTTTTTCATTTGAGTATCTCCGTGTGCCTTTCTTATTCGCTTTTGAGTGAGCTGCTTTTGAAAATCTGTTCCTTCATGGACATATTGATTTTCTGCTTTTCCTGCTGGATGTAGCCTTCTTCTACGATCTTCCAGCGGAGCACCAGCTGCTGACCATTGTGAACTTCATACATCATGATGTATTTGCCAGTATCGTATCCATAGATTCTCATCTGTGTTAGGGTCTCCCCAGCATTGAGCGTCAGATCCTGGAAGAGCCCATTCTGTTGAATTGCAGTGGCCATGATTGGGGAGGAAGAACCCGGGATTAGCTCCATCAGTTTTAGATGGCTATTCAAATCTATCTCATCATCGTCATAACTGAAATTGCGAATCATAAGCATTCCCAGCGCCGCACCCGCCGAAGCCGCGGCTATTTTTGCCTCATTGGCATTATCCCCATTAGCCAGTTTTTGGCCAGCCAAGTAGCCAATGAATCCTCCGGTGACGCCCGCGAGTGAATACCCTGCAAGTGAGGAGAAGTCTACTGAGTTTTCGTAGGGCTCAATCTTGCTGATTGCCATCAAGGGTAGTTCGCGGATAACCTCAAGATCAGCAATGATTAGTTTTTGATCGTCGGCTCCGAGAATCTTACCTGGAATCTTATACCCGGCCACTTGAATGACTGCGTACTGGTTCTTGATTTGCTGAATGGCACTCAGCGTCTTTTCCGATAGTCTCTTTTCCTCATCGACCACACGGACATTATAGACACATCCGGAAATCAACAGGAGCGTTGATAACAAAACAACTGATCTCATAACGGGATTCCTTTAAAGAATGACTCTTTGAATTTCATTGTCGATATCGAACCTCACAAAACAACTCGCTGTGCTCAAGAGTTAATAGTCAGTTTGGTCTGCACCGCAAGACCCATCTTGAAGCGATGCACATTGTTCTCAAAATAGATGTTGTAGTAATCCTGTCCCTGGTAATAACTGGCAAATAGCCATACCGGAGTTTTGAACATCGGCAGCCTGAGCTTCACCGTGCCGCTAGTTATATCTTTCGTATTTTCGGTCTTATCCA
>JAGQYM010000128.1 GCA_020436085.1 Cyclobacteriaceae bacterium | reverse complement strand
CCTTGCTCAGGAAATGCTTGAAAAAATTACCCACAAACGCGTTTAAAGTCAAGGAAGGTAAAAGATGCTTGGACGGCGGCATCATTCGTGCGCGAGACGATCGCAGTGATTGGCAGCAAAAATTAGCAACAAGGGCCTATAATAACAAGGGCCTATAATATAATAAAGTCAAACAGAGTTGGATACGACGGTGCTGTTGGTTTGTGGCGATTGGAAAGTGGAATCGACAGATTTTTAGAACTATCTTCGGACCCTGAGAATAAACGTCTTGTTGTTATAACTTCGGGAACCAAAGAAGCCTAACGCGCCATCAAACGAGGAGCGGCCTTCAAGTCCCGCTTCTTCCATTTGTTGGATGTAGGGGACGGCAGAGCTATCTAGATCCGTCACGAGAACCAGGCTGTTGAAATCCAAGTAATCTGATTTTGACGAATTTTCATCGAGGACATTGACAGAGGTGCTTGCTATCATCCAAGTTGTTGTTGTATCGGTCAGAAAAGTGAACGTCGCGCTGTCATTTAATGTGTATCTCATATTTGGTCTTACATATGAATCGCTGGAACTGGCAGAGAAAATACGCATGCAATTTGCACCCACGCCAGTTTGTGCTCTGACGGTCAGGTCAACTCGATCTACTGGCAAACCCTGAACGATGGTTCGAACCGGAAATACATCAACCGTATCGGGATTGAGCACTCTTGGTTGTGGCGGTACGGTCGTGGATGCGTTAAATGTCCTTTCGCCGATCTTAACGGAAAGTGAAAATTCTTGACCGGCGACCGGGTGAAAAACGTTTGCCGTATCTTGAAACCAACTGGTACCATCGTCTTTGATCAACGCTAGTGTGGAGTTATTTTCCCCGTCTGAGATCGAAACAATTGACTTTTTGATGGGTTTAAACGGTGGGCTATTTAAAGTCACGTAGGACTTTTTACTCAGATATCGAACATTAATAATCGTTTTGGAGCTGACGTAACCTACAATGGTAATGTCATCGGTAAAACGATCAGATTGATTGCAGCCGATAAATAAGAAAACTCCAAGAATAATAAGGCTTTTCTTCACGGCTTATTTCTATTTAGATAATAATGCACAGCCGAATAGCTGTACGAACCAAAACAACCTATACCGCCTTCGCCTGAGATGTTTGACGATAGTTCAATCGGCGAGCGGGCGTATTTGTGGTCTATTTCTGCTGCGTAAACCGAGTCCAGGCCATATGCGTACTTGGCGAGATGCCATGAATACACCGACAGACCTGAATCAAGCGTCAGAAGTTCCGTATTGTATTCCAAAACGTCGACCGAGGGATCCCAGCTTGTTGGAAGACTGTCAGGTTTTGGGACATGATAAGAGTATGAAACAACGTCGATGGGAGAGATAGTCGATATCCTCAATGCGGCGTAAGTGCTTGCATCTTTTGAATAGGAGAAGCGGTAATTCCCTCGTGTTCGAAAGTTGACAACGTAGGTCCTCATGCCATCGCCCGGATAAAGTGTGTCATCCTGAGCCGGAAATTCAATAATAGGATCTTGAGGAACGGTTGTTTGTGAAGTGAAACGGCGGCCGTTCTTCAATTTGACATCCAAATAGTACGTCCTTCCCGGCACAACGACCAGACTACTTTGCGTATCTCGGTAAAATGTCCCGGCTTCTTCTTCGACGGGTTCCAATTCAACGGATTGAGAGTCGCTCGAAATGGTCACTTTCGCATCGTCGATGGCATATTTTTTATAGTAAGAAACAACAACGCTGGCTTGTTGAGGGCTGGGATTTTCGTGTAGACGGAAGTCCAATGCGGGATGATAGTGAGTATATAGGAAACCGGCGATTAGAACCTTACCCTCGTCATGCTGATTACATGATAAGCAACCGCTGAATGTTGCCAGTATAAACAAGCCGATTACTATTTTAGCATTATCTGTTAGTTGTTTTGTCATAAAATTTTAATTGGGTGGGATCACGGTGAATAGCACTACCCCCCGCAATCGTACGGATAAGTTAGCACCAAGTTCAACTGAAAACTATTTGATTGAAAAACCTTGTATGCAATCAAATTCGCCGCATTGCTCCCAAATCAATGCCTTTCGATTCCAAGCGTATGGCATTCGGCGGTTTAAGCCGTTGGTGATGTTTTAAGACAGCAAACGAAGAGACCACCGCTTCCGACAGAGCAATTGCAGAGACACCGCAGAAATCGAGAATCGGTTGATTTTCTCTGCAGTTTCCATCGAGTCCCGAGAGACAATTCTCTATCAAGAAAATTCCCCGTAAACCCAACATTTCCCTTGACATTGCATGCCTCTTCGTATATATTCGTGTCCCATTTTGGATACTCAACCTGCCCGGGTCAAACCGAAAGCAGGCAATGATAGAAAAAACCCCAGTTTTTTCGATTCAGACAGAGCACCAAGACATAGAGATCGGTTGTAATTTAAAACTATAAATTACAGGAATTTATAATGCCAACGATTCAGCAGCTTGTGCGCAAAGGGCGCACGTCACCACAATGGAAAACGAAGTCACCGGCGCTGCAGTCGTGTCCTCAGCGACGCGGGGTCTGCACTCGTGTGTACACGACCACGCCCAAGAAGCCCAATTCAGCGCTTCGAAAAGTCGCCAAGGTTCGTCTTTCCAACGGTATCGAAGTCATCGCATACATTCCGGGCGAAGGTCATAACCTCCAGGAACACAGCATTG
>JAGQYM010000127.1 GCA_020436085.1 Cyclobacteriaceae bacterium | reverse complement strand
ATTTCCAAAAATATTTCCGTTGTCACGTCACCCACCGCCACGTTTACAGCAACTCCGCAAATCGGAACCGCACCTTTGGTAGTGCAACTGACTAACACAACCACCAATTCCAATTCTCAATTGTGGACAATCAATGGAATTGGAGAGACAAGCACAGATGATTCTCCAGCTTTCACGTTCGATGAATTGGGGGACTACGTGATAGATTTAACTGTCACGAATGATCAGGGATGCGAGAGCACCACAAGTAAGACAGTTTCGGTTGTCATTCCGACTTTGGATTTGGAGTTGACATCGTTGACTGTTGTACCAGCCGCAACAGGCGAGCAAAGACTTTTGGTGTCGGTGAAAAATAATAGTAACTCAACCATTGCTGGGCCAAAGCTGGCAGTTGATATCGCTGGGCAAGCTATCATCAATGAGCTTCTGAATGTTACATTGCTGCCAGGGGCGACACATACTCAGATGTTGGCCACTCAGGTAGTTGGCGCACGAGGCGATTTAAATTACATCTGCGTTGAAATTGTGCTCGATGGGGATTTCAATAGGTCGAACAATAAAAAGTGTGTTGGGACTAATTCGATCTCTGTTCTCGATCCTTATCCCAATCCAAGTGCTGAGACAGTCAACCTTGAGTGGATTTCGGAGGAGAGTGGCAATGCTGAAGTCTACATTTTTAATTCTGTCGGCAATAAGGTTTTTGAAAATGCATTTGCCAATTTTCAGCCTGGGCTTAATCGGGTTGCGGTAGAAGTTGACAATCTGAATCCCGGTATTTACTACCTTCTTTTCGTCACAGGTGACAATCGCAGAAGCTTTCCTGTCATAATTCGCAGGTAAGGCCAAAAAAATCACCTATTCTCCATAAATAGAGGTATTCTTCATATTTTTATCTCGGGTTTGTTTCAATTCACGAGACCTCATTTATGAAAGTAAAACTTGACGCCACCGACCGAAAAATTCTGGAAATTCTTCAGTCGAACTCCAATATCACTAATGCCCAGTTGGCACAGGAAATCGGGCTATCACCGGCCCCTACTCTTGAGCGTGTGAAGAAATTGGAGAACGCCAAGGTGATTAAAAGTTATCATGCCAACGTAGATTTGGCGAGTGTTGGGTTGGGCGTGAGCACATTCGTGATGGTATCGCTAAAAGGACACAACAAGGATAACATTCAGAAATTTATTGATGCGGTGAACAAGATTGATGAAGTTGTTGAATGCCATCATCTCACGGGACAATCTGATTTTATTTTAAAAGTAGTTAGCTCTGATATTCAAGCCTATCAAACTTTGATGCTTGAAAAAGTATCCAACATTGATGTGGTGGACAACATGCAATCCATGGTTATCCTTTCTACATTTAAAGACAGCAAAGTAGTACCCATTCCATGACGGCTGCAGAAACCGAGAAGAGTCTGGTGTTATCAAAAAACCAGGTCGAGCAAAAAATCAGGAGAATCGCCTTTGAGATTTACGAACATAATTTTAAAGAGAAAACTGTGATAATCGCTGGCATTGATGGACAAGGTTACTTGCTGGCGCAACTAATTGCGAAAGAACTAGAAAATATTTCTCCGATAGAGGCAAAGTTGGTAAAAGTGAGTTTAGATAAGCTCGCGCCATCCCAAAGCGAGGTCACCATCGATTGTGATGAAAAGGAAATCCGGAAGAAGTGTGTCGTACTGGTGGATGATGTGTTGAATACGGGGAAGACGATTGCTTTTGGAATGAAACCATTCCTAAATGTGGAGTTAAAAAAGATAGAAGTGGCAGTATTGGTAAACAGAAGCCATACCCTCTTCCCGATTTTGCCCACTTACACGGGCTTTGAACTTTCTACCATGTTGAATGATCATGTGGAAGTAGTGTTGGGTAAGAAAGCAGCCGTTTATCTTCACTAATCATTAAATAGAAATCGTGTCGGTTCACAAGCAAGAACTAAAAAAGATCACTACCCACCAACTTCAGGAGATGAAGAATCGTGGTGAGAAAATAGCTATGCTTACAGCTTATGATTACAGCATGGCCAAAATTATTGACGCTGCGGGAATAGATGTAATTCTTGTTGGGGACTCTGCCTCAAACGTGATGGCTGGAAATGAGACGACACTTCCGATCACTTTAGATCAAATGATTTATCACGCAACATCTGTTGTGAAGGCGGTGAAGCGGGCGTTGGTTGTAGTTGATATTCCTTTTGGATCGTATCAGGGAAGTTCGGGTGAGGCCTTGCGATCATCAATTCGCATAATGAAAGAAAGTGGAGCTCATGCTGTGAAACTTGAAGGAGGAAGTGAGATTAAAGATTCCGTTTTACGAATTCTTAGCGCTGGCGTACCTGTGATGGGTCATCTCGGGCTTACGCCTCAGTCGATTTATAAATTTGGAACCTACACTGTGCGCGCGAAAGAAGAAGCTGAAGCGCAGAAACTTCTTGAAGACGCGAAGCTTCTGGAAGAATGTGGTTGCTTTGGAATTGTACTTGAAAAAATCCCGGCAAAACTCGCAAAAAAAGTTTCCGAGTCAGTAAGTATTCCCACGATTGGTATCGGTGCTGGCCCTGATGCTGACGGCCAGGTGCTGGTGATGCAGGATATGCTTGGCATCACCATGGAGTTCAAGCCGCGGTTTTTGAGACGCTATGCAGATTTACAAAGTGTGATTAACAAAGCGGTCAATAACTACGTCAGTGATGTGAAGGCAAATACATTTCCAAGCGAGAAGGAGCAGTACTGACCCTATTTACAGACGACCAAC
>JAGQYM010000126.1 GCA_020436085.1 Cyclobacteriaceae bacterium | reverse complement strand
CGCTGAGTGAAAGTTGACAATGAGGGGTAATTATCCCATTTTCAGGGATGATTTATCCCTTTTTGCTTCACTCTGCTCTAACCGCTGAGCTAATGGAAAAATAATAGGTTGAGCGTCCCTCAAAATCGATTAAGTAGTAAATTAAGTAGTAACCTGCCACAATGTGAAAGAGCAAAATTGTTTTGTTGGTGTTAAACTTTATATACTTGAGTAAAGTTCCGCATAGATAAAAAACACACGCAAACCTATATCTTTGACAAGGGGTATTGATTACCTTACTAAGTTGAACTTAGTAAGAAAAAACTGATTGAAATTAGATGAAAAAAGAGTATCCAATCAAAATGCCAGGTGGACAATCAATACAAGTTGTCGTTTATACAACATTAAGGGAAAGATATACATTTCATCCCAGTGATAAACGCCATGTAGATATATCTACCTATAATTGCTCGAAAGCATTCGGTGAAATACGAAGAATGCTGATATCTAGGCGATTCAAGATTGATAGATGTTCTTTAGAAAAATATCTAATTACGAGGTCAAAAAAGATTAGAAAACACCTGATTATAAGAATACGATGTAATTTTATTACATCATCAGGTCGAAAAGTGATGGTTAAACTTATTCCTGAATATAAATCAGGCAATATGTTGTCAAGATGTTTTGCCAGTTGGAAGTCGTGTTGTCTGCAAGATAGTTATTATGGAAATACTGCCATGAGACATGTTCTGTGGATTGCAAATAGTATTTCTAATAATATCAATTTTCACGCTGAGTTTTGTTTGCCAATCAAAAGCACTGACTCCACTAGATATATTCCTGAAAAGTTATTCTGAAATTTCAGCTCATTTATCTCAATTCGTCATCGACATCTATTTGTTACGCCTGAAACGGTGTTTTCAATGTGGTATTATCTGCGTTTTGGGATATTCCAATGATGGGGATAGCACGGATACGACAATGACTCGCGCCGGGAATTCATAGAAGCTCCGATTTGACAAGCTCAGCCCGAGCGAAGAGCAAGTGATGAATAATAAAATGTGGCCCAAAAAGCGACGTGTGCTTCGGCACTGGTCGCGGGCCACACACCAAAACCCATCTCTTGCGATGAGCGAAAAGGTGACTCGAAGATTGTAAAGCGCGAGGCATTGGCGCAGAGATATGCGTTGAAATCCCAATACAGTAGGATTGCACCCCCCCTAGGCCGGGAAACGCACCCCACCTTCAGATGGAAAAGGGACTCCTGAGTTAAGTCATGCGGGGCCAGGTGAACCTTGCGGCATGGACAAAAAACGAACGAATGAAAGGCAATGATAGGGGGGAGATTTATCAGATTCTCCACGAAAAAAACTTTCGATTTCGTCGGAATTCGATACTATCGCAATGATTTACCCAATACCTCCTATCATAAATAATCTTGTGACCCCATGGAGCTGTCAGGCCAAGCCCCTGGATGGTCTTCATATCTCCAGCCAGTGGAATTCTTGTATGCCTGACTGTCAACAAGCCCATTACTTTGGCTTTATCTTTCCGTGCCGCAATGGTAGGGAGGCTGACTCCGAACATTTTGGCTAAGTAGCGGACCGAAAGCATGGCAGGGCCGTAGAAAAGGTCATTGCCTTGTTGAGTGGACTGGCTTGCGCCGTGATTGCCCAAGCCCCGCCAATGCTCTCGCCGCCATCTAATCAAATGCTCCGCGTTAACTGCAAAAAATACTTCCTTGATATGCCGGATTTGGCCCATGTCGAATTCAAATGCTGTCTTCGTCTTCAACCCGTACTTCCGGGCGCATTGCAGATATGACGACAGGTAATAATATCGATTCCGACACGCGCCCCTGATGAACCCCTCGCCAATTGCAAATCGCAAATGGCGCACCAGAGTCTTATAGCTGCAACCAAGCAAGCCTTGAACGTCCTCTAAATCACGCCTTGCCGCACGGAAACGCCCCTCTGGGCGCAGATGTCTGAGAGCTAGCCATAAAGCAAAGGGTTTGTACGCTTTGCGCCTTGTGATATTCTTTGTCAGTTCAACATGAAGTCTCATATCGTACCTTTAACAAATCCCGAAAGTGGGGAGAGGGGATAGCCTCCCCCCGCACCCGGGCAAATGTTATGCTGTCTCATGAACAGTCTTCGAAACCACGCCGGACGGGCTGTCCGGATAGACCTGAGACGCCAAACTTTCGTCATATGGCCGGAAGTACTTCAATTTTACGAAAAGCTGGCGCTCGAAGCCTTGCGCCTTGAACTGCAGGAATATTCCGCACTTCAATATTTCCTGACGGGTTATCCAGATTCGTGTGCCGTCGGGCAAGTGGATAATTAGACGCTCAAAAGGGCAACCTTTGATAAGCTCATGATTGAACCCATAAGAATTGGTTTTCCTATGGACATGTCTTGCGGGGTCCCTCTGGCAGTGAAAATCTCGGCCTCTTAAAGTACCGAGGAATCGCTTCTTTCCATCTGCTACCCAAAAAAAGACATTGCCGTGCTCATCAATAATTAGTTGCGAGGATGGAGGGGTAGGTTTAAATTCATTCATACTGGTACCTTTCAAATCGGGTTTGAGTTCCAGCTCTAGCCCGATTTTCGCTTAAAAGAAAAAACCGACAACGTTGAAGCCTAGCAAAAGCACGTTATCGGTTCCTTCTTAAGACTGTGAAGAGCCATTATATTGCTAAGCTTCACAGTCAAAATATGTATGACTCACGTTGCACCAACGTGAGAATCGTAAAACTACTGGCGGTTTCTCCTGTTTTTATACCTCTCGTATCTTCCTTTGACCTGGCCGTGAGTTAAGGCCACGCCAAGTTTTCTTTCGGACTGCTGGGAAAGGTTGGTATACATTTTTTCAAGGCTACCAAGAGTTCCTTTGTCGCGCATGGCTTCGATTAGTTTGAAAATTTTCAGATTTAGTTTGTCATTTGTTCTAGTGTTGCGTCCAATGGTCTTTTTCTGTTGTCCTAAATTTGACGCAAGTTCCTTTGGAGTGGTTGAGTGCACGGGCATCAGACCAACGTGGGTCTGCAATGCAAGC
>JAGQYM010000125.1 GCA_020436085.1 Cyclobacteriaceae bacterium | reverse complement strand
GCCACCACGATACTAAATTAAGGAAATTACTCTTATAACTCACACTTCACCCCCACTATGGCACATACACGGTGTTGGCAACAGTGCGCTTAGTATTTCTCGAGTCTTTCATATTGATCGTTTAGAGTCAAATAGTGAATAGCAATGAACAATCTAATTTTAACATCACTTATATCATACAGATCCGACATCTTCAAAATCTTTGCGCTCTGACTTGGAGAGATCGAACCACTAATCTTACAGGCATCATAATAGTCCATGATATGCTTGTTCTCTTGCCCAAATGATTGCAAAAACTTGAAGTAAGCGCCATCAAAGTTAAAAGTCATATACTTCATTGTATCAGGAGCATCAACTTTCCAAGTACGTCCGAACTTCCAAAGATCATTAAACGTGGAGTCCGAAATCTGTCCATAGAGCGATCTTTGGTTATCAAATGGAATCTCAATGTTATATATTCCTAATTCTTCGTCCTTGTCCATACGCGCAAAGAAAGCCTTATAGCACTCGAGAATACTTGTCGATGAAATATCTTGAGCAGAGCATATTTGCGTCTCAAAAAAAGTCAACATTCTTTCCAAATCATCAATCTCACTTTTTGAGAACGCATTTCTAATCAATCGATCATTTCTTAAAGACTCATCGACTTGTGAGCAAGAAAAGGCGGTCAACAGTACGCTACAAACTAAAAAGTGTTTCATATTATCCAGACTCTAGTCTGCGCATTGTTGCCAACGTTTAGTGCATATGCCGTAGCGGGGTTGGAAGCCAAAATGAATGATCCCGATTTTTATCGGGAGAATGATTTTGGCGACCTGCTCCATCACTATTCACGTGCACCGTACTAAATTAGGAAAATACTCTCAATAATTTACTCTTCTCCCCCGCTATGGAATATGCACAGTGTTAGCAGCTGCCCGCGCTTCACGAATCTTTTTCAATGTCCTTAAACCATCTCTCTCCCTGATCTAGCCTTAATAGAAAGTCAGTAAAGGATTTTCCGATCTCAATATGATATTTTTTGTCCAAGTCAATAAATGGCGTCAAGACAACTCTTAGTCCACCACCATTTAGTTTTTCAATTCCAATAAATTCACTGGCGCCGTTGTCTCCGATGCCAATTGTCCCAGATAGATTTTCAAATATCTTATAGTCTCGATTCAATGATAGTAAGTCATCCTTGTCCCAGAGCTTTACATACTCTTCGCCAATGTGTGTTTCGTGTCCAGCACGTCTCAAAAGGAAGTATTTATAGTCGTCAGGTAACTCAAACCCAATTTCTCCTTCGATGTCTAACAAGTCGTTCTTACTCGAAGTCGTCCTTATCGGCCAGTCATATTTCTTTAATATCTCGTCCGTTGCGTTCATTGGTTACTACTTTGTCCAGCGCGGGTTGCTGCTAACGTTTTGTGTATGTGCTGTTGCAGGGTTGGGAAGGATTGCCAAATGCGTAGCATGGCAAGCCTGACATTCGCAATACCTTTCAACACACCAGCACAAGATAAGGAAAATACTCTATATCAATTACTCTTCACCCCTGCAATGGCACATACACGATGTTGGCCGCAGTTACCCTTTCACAAACTCCCATTTAGTCATTTTTTTCTTCCAACCAATCTTCTCAGGGAGCAGCAAAAGACCTCCAGCTGCAAATAATCCAAGAGAAATCAATCCAGCCTCCTGTCCAGCATCTTTGCCCTCCACAGCCCAAATAATTGGTGTCGCAATTAAAGCTAGGGCGCCACCAATCAACACCATTCCTCCAAGAGTATTAAAGTCATCATCATCTATCAGGTAATTTTTAACTGATACAATTTGTGAAAACTTTATTGTCAATGTGTCTGGTTTAATGGCCCGCCTCAATGAATGCTTTACATACTCTTCAATCGTTACAGTTGAGTCAGTAACCTGTATTACCCTTCCAAAATTGCCAATTACTTTGGTATCACTGATTGTTTTAAATCCAAGATTGGTTGTTGATTTAAATTTCTTAACTCGTCCAGTCTTCTTGTTTCTGACAAGGTGGTAATCCTGTCCCCAGCTGATATTCGCAAGCAGAAACATCAGTCCGAGCAATATTGTTGTCAATTTAATTTCCATCGGGTAATTGCGGCCAACGTTTGGCTATGGGACGTTTGCGGTTTAGGAGCGCAAGTTAAATGACCATCGGGAATGACTTGCGCGACCGGCTCCTCTCTCGTCCACTTACACTAAACTAAGTTAAGAAACGGAAACTACGAAATTTCTATCCGCCCGCAAATGGCCCATAGCTTGTGTTGCCGGCTGTTGGGTTATAGGTCCAAACCCATTTCAATGGTCCTTGAAATAGTAAAACCAATTGCTTTGGTAAATCTTGTCAAAATTCTCTTTACTATCGAAGTCTATTGAAAAACTCGATTCGTTTAAATATCCAAATTCGTCACATGTCTTTATTAGTTTGAAATACTCCTTTTTTAGTTTTTCCTTCTCTGAATCATGGCTCTTTACCTGGTCATTTGTATAAAAGAAGAAAATCCCCGTTGAGAAATTTCTTTTTATTTCCCACAGCTCAGGGATATTGAGTCTTAATTTAAGGTCTTCTAAATCTTGGGTTTCAATTTTTCCATTGGCCTCTTCTTTGCAATGGGCTCAAAAGCAGAAAAAATAACATATAAATTGTCAGACAAATATTCTTTTTGTCCCTCGAACATAGTACCAAAGATCCCTTTAATTTCCTCCTGTCTTGTCGAGTCGGGAAAAATCCCATTGTCGGCCTTGAATAATTTTAAGTCCTTATAAAACTCAAATATTATTTGAAGCCTTGGTCGCTTGTTGTGAGTAAGAATGTCATAGTAACAATTTAGAGGTCTTACCCCATACTTATCAAAAATCCAGTCACTAAGTCTCGTAAAAGAAGAGTCTAACTTGGTTATTCCTTTTTTGATTTTTTTTGTTTCGATGTATTCAATATCTCCTGAACTTACCATTCTAATTATGAAATACTGTCAGTGATTTTTTATAGGGATTGTCGGACCCAATTGCCGGCAACGTTTAGTGCATATGC
>JAGQYM010000124.1 GCA_020436085.1 Cyclobacteriaceae bacterium | reverse complement strand
GTGGTTTGACTTTGATGATTAGGTTTGACCATATTAGGCTCAAACCTCGACTACTGATAACCATGTCACCAACCTTCCGCGTATTTCTGTGCATCGCGCTCGTCTTGAGCGTACTTTTTGTTATTCAAGCGTCTCCGCCAACAGCCCGAAAGCTTGATCAGAGCTCCAAAGATGTTTGGTTCAAGGAAGGCGAGCGATTGACAAAACTGGCGCTATACGACAGCGCCAACGTGTGGTTTGCAAAAGCTGCAGAAATTTTTCAGGAAGAACAAAAGTGGGATCGCGTCGTGGCCTGCCGGAATTTTATTGGCGACAACGAACGGCGAATGGCCAGATATGATCTCGCGTTTGCGATATTAGACTCCACGTTGAAGCTGGGTGAGAAGAAACTTGGAAGAGTTCATGCGGATGTGGCAGGAACCATAAATAAACTCGGACTCTATTACTGGGACAGGGCCGACCTGCAGCGGGCACTTGATTACTTTGAAGCTGCAAAAGAAATTCGCGAGCATGTTTTGCCTGCAAATCATATCGACATTGGATGGGTTAACAATAACATCGGCCTAATCCACTCTGATATTGGCCATTTTGCCAGTGCGATTAACTTTTACCACAAGGCAATGGATGTTTTCCGAGTAAACGGGGACAAAGCCACAGACGCTCTGGCGCTGGTTCATAATAACCTGGGCAGTGTCTACAGGAGCCTTGGTGACGATCGGCTGGCATTAATAGAGTTCAAAAAGTCACTTGCTATCCGACATAAGGAGTTTGGAAGCTCCCATCTGATGGTCGCACAGTCTTACATGAATATAGCCAACTGTTTCGATCGAATGGGAGAATTTGATGAAGCCCAACGCTTTTATTTTGAAGCATTACGAATTAAGAAGGAACTTCTGCCACCAGATCACCCCGACATTGCCGTTCTTGAATATAATCTTGGTGTTATGAACCGGAGAATGCAAAAATGGAGTCAGGCACTGCTGCATTTGCATGGAGCTTTGAATATATATCAGAGTAAGTTCGGCCCAATACACTTTTCAGTGGCAAGAACTTGGGATGAGATAGGTGAAGTCCACTTTTTAGCTGCTGATTTTGATTCGGCAATGAAGGGGTTTCAAAAATCTCTGGACACATGGATTCAAGTCGACAAAGACAACTACAGAATCTCCTACGAAATGAGAAATATTGGCAGAGTACTTAAGATCAAGAAGAAATATCTGGCCGCTCAAGAGTACTTTGAAAACGCTCTGATGATCAGAAAAAGCAAGTTTGGGGAAAAACATCCCGAAATTGCCGAGATCTACCTTGACTTCGTAGAGCTTTATCGTGAAAACCATGATTACGACCGTTGCAGGTTGTACCTCAGCAAAGCACAGAGAACTCTTGAGCATCAAAAGGAAACGCCTCAATCCACAACGGAGGAATTTCTGTCGGTACGACTATTACTCGAGATTGCAGAACTCGAAATAGCCAACGCAGTGAATGGCACTGCAATAGTCCATTTTCAAAAGGCACTTGATTTGTTAGAAGAGGCTGCCAACAAGAGCCTGGAAATAAGGGAACATATTGACGATCTGTCATCCCAAAACTTCTGGTCAACTTATTGGCATCCAATTTTCGGTAAAGCGCTCAACATAACGTATACGCTATACACCTTGACAGAAGAAGAGAAATGGGCTTGGACAGCTTTGGAGCTTACCGAAAAAAGTCGTTCTTACAATCTCGCCCGCTATATTTCAGAGGCGTTGACTGAAAAGTCTATCGCCGATTCGGACATTTTGTTCTCCAAAATTACGCAACTCAAGACCTCCATTGAAAGGCTGTGGACAGGAATTTATGCGCATGGTTCCCTTGAAACAGCATTGCCAGCAGAACGTCAAAAACTATTTGAACTTAATCAGCAGTACAAGGATCTGAAAGTCCAACTCAGAGAAACTCACCCACAATATTACCAAAGTCTACAAGATCGCACGATTTTTTACAAAGACGGTACAGCTTTAGCGTTTGATCATGACAGGGGGGCGCTAGTCTTTTTTTGGGACGATTCTTGTCTATATGCTCAGTCTATTTCTGGCGGAAAGTGTACGCTCAAGCGGTTGAATGTGACGTCGGATTTCAAAACGGCAATTGAACAGTGGAATCCCGGCAATCTGCAGTCGAATCCCAAAGATATGGAAGAAACGTTAGCGATATTGTCTGACTATCTCATGCCATTAATCCAGACCCTACTCACTAATTCTGATCTCCTCATTGAGCCCGACGGGCCTCTTTGCTTCCTTCCTTTTGAAGCACTTTCATTCAAGCAGAATGGTGTTAGTAAGTATCTTATTGAAGATCATACTATTACCTACACTTTCTCACTTGAACAGGCTTCTAAGACTTCCGATTCCAACCATTTCAGCGGAACAGTTCTGGGTATATCTCCTTTCTCAAAATAAAATTATGGAATCACCTGCCATAAGCACTCTTATGGCAAACATTCACCAGAAAAGGAGCCCCCCATGAAAGTTCTAATATTGGTGACCGCTAGCCTGCTGGTTATTTCGCTGGAGTCCTGTGGAAGTCAGGATAAGCTGATAGGAAGCACCGCATCAACAGAGGTCGTCGTCGAAGAAGCGCCGGTTGTTGATCAAGATATCGACGTGCAGACAAACCTAAAACCCGACAAGGACATACGAATATTTCCTCAAGACGGTGAGACGGATGGAAAAGGAGGAAATTAAAACGTTCTGAAATAATATTTATGGAATTTTCGGCGATAGGGACTCTTATGGGTAGTCCTTCGGTTGACTCTCGTTGTGGGGCGGGCTAAGAAAGCTCGTTGGGTTCCGGTCCGATCCCATCGGACCGGCGCCTGTTTTTATTCAAGATAGGAACGGCGAATCCAGCAATCGCAAGGACGGAAACAACAATCCAAGGCCAAATCGTTGACGTTTTGACCGGGATAGGACCCAAAGGACTCGGATCGCCGACATGGACAAGACCCGCCCAATAATAAGGATTACGATACCGAGGCTCACTGCTGTTCATCAGAAACAGCTTCGCCTCTCTCAAGGCCTCGTCTTTAGGCAGCCCGCGAGCCAAACCCTCATAGAACTTCCCGATAATGATCTCTGTTGCCTTGTCGTCAATCGACCAAAGACTCATGACCAGACTGGGGCA
>JAGQYM010000123.1 GCA_020436085.1 Cyclobacteriaceae bacterium | reverse complement strand
CCTGGAAGAACCGGGTTTCAACTGCTGGAGTCACTTGACTCTGCACCACTGGTAGTGTTTACCACGGCTTATGACGAATTCGCATTGAAAGCATTCGAAGTAAACGCGCTGGATTATTTGCTTAAGCCAATTCATCCGGAGCGGTTAGCAGAGGCTGTTCAAAAAATAAACGAAAAGGAAAAGAGTAAAGGTGGCCGCCCAAAAGACAAGAAGCTTGGATTGGATGATCAGGTTTTTGTAAAAGATGGCGATCGGTGCTGGTTTGTAAGCTTGACCAACATCCGACTGTTTGAGTCAGATGGAAATTATATTAAAGTGTATTTTGACAATAACCGCCCGATGATTCACAAATCATTGAATGCGTTGGATGAAAAACTGGATGAGCGTGCGTTCTTCCGCGCAAGCCGAAAGCACATCATCAACTTGAGTTGGGTGGAGGGTATTGAACCCTGGTTCAACGGTGGCTTGATGGTAAAATTAAAAGGCGGAGATAAAGTTGAGGTAAGCCGGAGGCAAGCTGCCAAGTTTAAAGATATGATGTCGCTGTAGGCTACTTCAGCACCAGTTCAATTAATTCTTTTTCTACATTCCAGTCTTTTGCCAGCTTTAGCATGGCAGTAGCCTCCATTTCTGTAACATATCCCTTCAGGTTGTTGGCTTGCCAAACCATATTGATGAGGTCAATGCGGTCTTTTTTGGGATAGTCGCCAATAATGTCATTGAGATAAGCTCGCGCACGGTCGAAAGCCGTGATAAAATCCTGAGCGATGAAATCCAAAGCCCACTTGAGTTCATTTTTTGCATCAAATTCAACCGCAGTCTCTTCCAGATTTTGCTTTTCTTCTTCATCTAATCCGTGATAGCTGAAGATTACTGCTTTCAGCAACATGTACACCTGCTTCTCTTCGGTAGTCATAATGCACCTAATGTGAGCCGAAAATTAGTCAAATTTTTGATGCTATAAATTGATTGCAATCAAATCATGAACTCCATAGCTATTTGATCGGCAACCATCTTTCCCCTGTTAGTCAACCTAAGGATTTTATTGTCATTGAGAGTGACTAACCCCTGTTCGATAGTCTTATTTAGATAAGTAGCGTGTGTCTCTTCAAAATTATGGTTATACAGATTTTGGAGCTTTTCGAGATCGCATCCCCACATGGTTCTCAATGATGTAAAAACAAACTCGTTGATCTTGTTTTCCTTCGTCAATGTTTCCACTTCTGCCGGGATATTGCCTTTCCCAATTTCGCGAAGGTAATGCGCGTTGTGGCGGATGTTGTTTTGCCTTTTATCAAGATTGTAGGAGTGCGCACTCGGTCCGATGCCGAGGTAGGGAAGTTGTTTCCAATAACTCGTGTTGTGTCGCGAATACTTTTCAGGCTTTGCAAAATTTGAGATTTCATAATGCTCGTACCCAAAGGATGTCAGTGTATTCATGATCAACTCAAATTGACTGACATTTTCATTTTCACTTGGTGGTTTGATTTTTCCCTTGCTAAGCCAATTTCCAAATGCAGTCCTTTCCTCAATGGTGAGTGAATAGGTTGAGATGTGATTGGGAGAGATTTTTTTAAGCATCTCCAGATCTTGAGTCAAAACCGTTTGAGATTGGTCAGGGATCGCGAAGATCAGGTCGATACTGATATTATCGAAGCCGATTCTTTGAGCATTTTCAATTGAGTCTATGGCCGACTGACTGTCATGCGCGCGGTTGAGAAATTTTAAAATACTGTCATCAAAAGTCTGCACTCCTATACTCAGCCGATTGATCCCTATTTTTTTCAGTGCAATGAGTTTTGCTGAAGACAAATCATCCGGGTTGGCCTCCAGCGTAATCTCGGCATCTGAAGATATAGAGTGGAGCTGGTCAATTTTGTGAACGATTGATTCAAGATGGACTGCCGTGAGCATGGACGGAGTACCTCCACCAAAGTAAATCGTTTCAATTTTTTCATTGGAGAGATAGTCACGCTGCAGATCGAGCTCACGCATCATAGCGGAGATCATCTGATCAACACTTTGTGTGTTTGTCGAAAAATGGAAATCGCAATAGTGACAGGCTTGTTTGCAAAATGGGATGTGAATGTAGATACCTGCCACGAAAGATAACGTTTACTTCAAAGGTAGAAAGAACGACCTGTTTATTTAACTCGCCATAATTCGCAATCTTTGCTGCAGATTTTTTATCGTGAGAATTCTATCACTGACATTTTTACTTTTCTCGTCAATCGTATCCTACGGTCAGGGAGAACCTTTTGAGGTAGTGGATGATCTAAGTTCAGGATGGAAGACATTTCAGGATGGAGAGTTTATAAAACTGAAGGAGGGTGAAACCACAACGAGAACAATTTACTTCGATGTGGACCCCGGCCGATACCGAAAGAGCAGTGTGCTAAAAATTGAGTGTGCTGAACCGGTATCTGTTTACCTCAACTATAAATTAGTCTCATGGAGTGTCACGAATATCCGGTTCGACCTCGATAGCCTCGCAGCAAGAGTAGCGCTACCCTGGACGTTTGGCGTCTACAGTTCAAAACCTAAGCCGTGGCTTCGCACTACCGTGCTTAGTGTTGATGATGGCCGCTCAGCAACCAGTAATCCATTGCGACCAGTCGATCACTTTCTCAATTTCTCCATACTGGCATCAATCATCATCCTGATTTTTTTTGCGGCCTTGCTGCAAACGAATCCACGGCTGACTTTCGATTATTTCAATTTCATCAGACTCTTTTCTATTCAGGAGCGAGAAGATTCATTGTTGAACAGCAGGATTTCATCCAGTGTGAATATTCTTTTCTATGGATTCGCCAGTATGCTTACTGGTTTTGTTCTGCTTACACTATTCCATTTTGGATCAAACGAAATTCCATTGGCAGAATACTTTCCAATCGCCTCAGTCGGTGAGGGGTTTTGGCAGTGGCTCAAGCTCTCGACTGTTGCCGCAGTAGTACTTATCGGCAAAATAATTTTGCTTTCCATGTTCACATCCATGTTTGATTTGAGGGACGTGACTGGGCTCCAGTTCTACAACTTTGTCAGGTTGGCATTCTTTATCCTTACCGTCTCTTTGCTCATGTGCTTATGTTATTTTGTTTTCAAAATTCAAAACCCTGACGCTTATAATTTTCTCCTCAACTGTATTGTCGTAATATTATTTTTCTGGGTGTTTGTCGTTGGTCTCAAATTAATGAGTCGAACGACCTTCCGATTTTTTCATTTATTTTCCTACCTTTGCGCATCGGAATTAATTCCGGTTATTATTCTTGTTAAGGTCTTAA
>JAGQYM010000122.1 GCA_020436085.1 Cyclobacteriaceae bacterium | reverse complement strand
AACGCATGAAAGAAACTTTTTGCCATTTGCTTGTCCCCATCCAGGAAGGCACAAATCCTATTGATTGGCAACCTACAAGGCTACAAGGCGACAATCTTGTATCACGCGCTTCCAAAAAATTGGTTGCAGATCAGAGTATGATTCCTGCCTGGTCCCCTGCCCTTCTCCGCATGGAATTGGATAATTGGCTGTGGAAGGATAAAAACCATATCAAGGTCAGGGATGTCTGGGATTATCTTGCACAATACATATACCTGCCGCGTCTGAAAGATGAGCAGACCTTTGTCAATGCTATTCGTGAAGGTGTTGGCTCTCTTACCTGGAAAGATTTCTTTGCTTACGCATCCGCTGTTCGGGATGATGGGCATTATGTTGGTTTGGTCACAGGAGCCAATCCTTCCATTACATTGGACTCCGCAAGTGTCTTGGTAAAGCCTGAAATCGCACAGAAACAGCAAGAGGAAGAACTTGCGAAAGAAGAGAAAACGCAGACCACATTCCAGCCTGGCGAAACCACGGGCAGGATAAAAGACCCTGCAACCGGCGAAGCAATTTCGATTCCACCCGCACTGATTACCCGCTTCCACGGGACCGTTGACCTTGATCCTGCCCGTATGGGACGTGATGCCGGTCGTATTGCAGATGAAATTGTTGCTCACCTAACCAGCCTTGGTGGAGCAAAGGCGAAAATCACGCTGGAAATCGATGTTGAAGTGCCCAATGGAATTCCAGAAGATCGCATCCGGATTGTCAACGAGAACAGCAACACCTTGAAGTTCAAGAGCCAGGGATTTGAGGAGGATTAAGACAATCCAAATGCAACTGCTAGGACATCAACGAGCGCCGACTCATCGGCAGGGATAACCGTTATGGAAAATCAATTGCATAAAATTGCCCATGCGCTACAAGAAACTCTGGAAGCCAGTCTTCGAGCAAGCAGTAATGCTAATGTTCATTCAGTATCAAAAGGTGATGCTACTGAAGAGAATTGGCTCAAATTACTTCAAAGCCATTTGCCCAGACGATATGAAGCGTCAAAGGCTTTCGTCATGGATTCAATGGGAGGCATAAGCGACCAAATAGATATAGTGGTTTTTGACAGACAATATACACCTGTCTTATATAATCAGGAACGCCAACCTTTTATTCCTGCTGAAAGCGTCTATGCAGTCTTTGAGGTAAAACCGAGCCTCAATCGTGAATATGTTATCTACGCTGGTGAAAAAGTTGCTTCTGTTCGGAAATTACTACGAACAAGCGCGCAAATCACTCATGCAGGAGGAAAATTTGAGCCACGCCCATTATTCCCAATCTTGGGCGGCATTTTAACTTATGACAGTGAGTGGAAGCCTGGTCTTGGCGATTCCCTTTTGCGCACGCTTGATGAACTTGCAGTAAATCAAAAATTAGACATAGGCTGTGCCATCACAGAAGGCGCATTTGAGGTCGAGTACCTTGGTGAAAAAACGCTATTGGCGAAAAGTAATGCATCTGTCTCACTTATAAATTTCTTCTTTCGGTTACTTGCTAAACTTCAAAATCTAGGAACAGTCTCCGCGATTGATTACAAACAGTATATCAACGCGATTGGAGGCAACGTTCCTTAGACTGGCGACTTATCAGCACTGTGTGGCGCTTCTTCGCCAATCCATTCGCCTGTTGCCCGCCAAACTTCATAACAATATAACCATTCTGCTGTCCATACAACGAGAATGCTGGCTAATATGTTTACCCCGCGCCAAGGATGATCTTGTGGATGATATAAACACAGAGACCCATCGGGATAAATATGTTTGGAGTTAAGATGTAATTTAGGCGAAATTACCTCGACTTTTGGAGCCGTATATTCCTGATAACTTACCTTAATTAGGTATTCTGGCGATTGTGGTGTCGGTTTCAATTTTCCAAGCCAATAATTCCCTTTTTTGAAAAATTGAAAGTTCGGGAATGCTACGTGCATTAATTGTTTCTGAACTACTAAAGAAACATGATGATTGTTTCTGGGAATCGACATTATCCTCCAAAATATCGGTGCTTAGGGGATTCCAAGGCTTTTTCCGACAGTGGTTTCTGTCCAGAAATATTTCCTGTTCTTGACACAAAGATGGACCCTCTGGTCAGGATTGATTTCAAAACTTCGTCCACGGTTGTTGGGAAGTATTCTTCCCCTTCATCTTCATTGAAAACTTTTTGCCAGAGTTCAATTGCTGTAGCCTCATCTTCCGTTTCTAATGCCTTTGCTGCCCAATTTTTCGACTCCTCGATCCGGCGCATAAAGGTTTCGAACTCAGCCCTTGTCCAAAATTTGGCTACGTTATTACCTAACATCGGGTCTTTGACAAGCGGTACAGCGCCATCCTTTTCAAAAGTGCCAACGTATTCTTCGTAAACTGAAACAAGAAGACTATGGAACAGTTCTCCATAGGATGAGTCTTCGATCTTAAGTTTTTTCACATCGGCATGTTTATACCCATACATTCGAGCCAGTAACTTTTCGGTCTGCGATATTTCATTCGGACATCCCGCCAATGTTTGAACATCTTATTTAAAGGCACTATTTTTCCTTGCTGGTCTTGATTCAGGTCACTAAGCGCCTGACTGTAGCCAAGTGGATTAGATGAAATCCATTTTGACAAATCTCTGTCTGGAACTTCCAAAGGCACTGGGGAGTCACCTTCGTAAATGGACGGAACAATATCCATATCAAAATCTTTTTCGTCAATCGTGACGTGAACCAATACGGACCTACGTTGCCGTTTTAAACTAAGTTCTGCATCCACTTTCCCGTTTTCGTCTCCGAGGGCTTTTGGCAGACCATCCAGTGCATTCACCAATAAGTTAATCGTGGCTTTTGCACTATCTTCTTTGTCCTTGTATTTTGGATCAACAAATAAGAGAATATCAACATCTTTTATTTGCTTTACGGCTGTATCACGAGCATACGAACCAGCTAGTCTTGTATGAGGCTCGACTGTAATAATTTTGTCGCATTCCTTCAGGAAATCCCGAACTTTTGTTGGCAATTCGACTGCCAGAGAGACTCGATCTTCTTTAGGTTGAATTCTGGTGAGTAAAGTCAAAAAGTGATCTCGCAAGCTATTCATATTTCTCTACCTTCCTGATACAAGTGAAAGACTCATGGGTGACATAATTACATCGGCAATATATCACAAAATGACTTATATGGAAAATATGTTCTAATAAAATTCTTACACACACGCCTGATGTTGTCTTTAAACAAAAAAGCCCCTGAATTTTGAACTGAACAGGGGCTTGCTTTCTATATG
>JAGQYM010000121.1 GCA_020436085.1 Cyclobacteriaceae bacterium | reverse complement strand
TCACACGGATCAAACCAATTCGCCAGCAATTCCCTGGAATTGACGTAACCGCGGATGTTCAGATCAGTCCCTTTGTGAATGGACAGGTGCAGATGTTTCCGCTCGCCGTCCGTTTCGGGAATTGAATTATTTCAGAAATTAATCTCCTCTTCAACAACATACTGAGGACGTTGTTTAACCTCATCGTATATTCTCCCCACATACTCTCCAATGATGCCAATAGCAATCAGTTGGATTCCACCAAGGAAGAATACAATAACCAGCGTTGAGGTCCATCCTCGTGGAGTATAGATATCAGTGTATTTGAGAACGACAGCTATTAAACCGCCAACAAAGCTCAATGATGACACAATCAATCCAAACAACGTGGTGAGTCGCAATGGAAATTGTGAGAAGGAGAATAGTCCATCTATCGCCAACTTGATTAATTTGGGAAGTGTGTATTTAACTTCACCTGCACGACGACGGTCTCTTTCATACGGAATACCAACCTGTCTAAACCCGACCCAAGAACGCAGACCCCTCACAAAACGGTTGCGTTCCGGCATTGAATTAAGATGCTGCACGACTACTTTGTCCATTAAACAAAAATCCCCGGTATCCAATGGAATCGGAATATCCGAAAGTCTCTGGAGTATGCGGTAGAACCCGGCATACGCCAAGCGTTTAGCTATGTTCTCCTTGCGTTTGGTTCTAACCGCATATACTACTTTATAGCCTTCACGCCATTTGGTCAGCATGGTGGAAATGAACTCGGGGGGATCCTGCAAATCAGCATCCAGAATTACTACCACATCACCGCGACATCTCTTTAATCCCGCCGTAACTGCCGTTTGATGCCCAAAGTTGCGTGAAAAGCTGATTATTTTTACAGACGAGTCTATGTTGACAATTTCCTTCAGCAAAGGCAACGTCCTATCCTTACTACCATCATCTACAAAAATAATCTCTTGTTTCTGAAATGGAAGACTTTGAAGAGCTGTCTTCACCCTACTATAGCAAGCCTTTATGTTTTCTTCCTCAAAAAACACCGGGATAACCAATGAAATTAATTCCACATTAACTCCTTTTGTTATTGTACCTTGAGTACCATGACATTTCCCTGTCTATAAATGATCTTAAGCAGACCTGTGGTATCAAAGTGGATTAATTTCGTTTCTTCTAAGTACACATATTTCGCCTCCGTTTTGTTAAGGATATTTCGCGCCACTTCCGGGTCAGACGTATCAAACAGTTGGCCTATTAGATCACGATTTTTTTTAACGCCCTCCAGAAAAGCCTTGTCTCCGGCCCGAAACTCAAATATATATCCTATCCCTTCCGAAACGACCTTCTTACCCGACAAAGCTCCGACCCATTGACGGGATTCATCTGTCGAATCCAGATTGTAGTACGGAGTAAGAACCCGACCCTGATCGGCATCCATCCGGATTGTTCTCATCGCTTCAACCTGGCTTTTGGTCAGCACCAATTTTCTATTGGTAACTGTTCCCATGAGGCATGGCATTATGAAAGAGGTTGTCGGAAGAGCAACCACCAAAACAATCAGCAGACGGATCCATCTTTTTTGTGCAGTTCTCTTCCACCAAGACATTAAGCGTTCAGCGAGATAGATATTCATGGGAAATACGATTAACAAATAGAACCATTGCGAATCGTACTTTGCAAGACTGTTGCATATAAAAACAAATGCTGCTATACCAACAACAATAAAAGAAACCAATAGCGTATGCAAGTCCGGGGATTTCACTAATTGATGAATTTTGTTTGTCCAACCCTTGCGAAAGAAGGCAAGAAGTCGAATTTGGAAAAGCCCGACATAGTATATGATGGCAACACCGATGAATTTTATCATTTCAAATAGACTCGCTGGATATCCGTTTTGAGAAATACTTGCATACGTCGCAGGTGAGATTAGTTTGAATTTTAAGGCAAATTCGTTGGGAAAATACCAGTTTGAAAACTCCGCGGAATTCTTCACCGAACCCAATGAAATGACCATAAAAGGAAGAGTAAAGACAACCACGTTAAACCAAAGCAGAATCATTCCGACGTCCCTTTGACGCCACCACCGTAAAGTTGAAAAGATCAATAGTGAACCCATTCCAACGGCATATGCGGTTATCTTGGCTTTAAACAGAAATACCCAACTAACTACCGTGAAAAAAAACAGACCTTTGCTTCGCAATTCGTCATAAAGAGATGTTGCCAAAAGAATTCCTATACAAAGGGATGTCGACATCAGATATGACGGATTGTGAAATAATTGAAATTGCGTGACATTGGTAGACCAATTTGATTTCCAGTTTGGCTGGTAGGATCCAAACCAAAGAAATCCGTCCATCAATCCGCGAAGCCAGGAAAAAAATGTCGACAAGTCGTAACACATCATTCCAAGAAACACGGCCAAGATTGCCATTCTCCAATCTTTCCAAAGGTGATGCGTCAATGCAAATAGATTGATCATTAGAGTACACAGACACCAGGGCACAAAAACATAGATCAATAGCACCATAATGTCCTCGGTTCCCGATAAGTCTGCCAACATGGCAACCATCAGATTGGAGAAATAATGGTAACTTGCTTCCGAGGTTGAATTCAGGTGAAGAGTGCTTGGCAAAATATCAAAGCGAATACTTGATACAATATTTGCATGCCACATCCCCTCAGTGGCAAACATATCAAAAAAGTCCATCCCACCCAGTTCATTGTACCCATTTCGCAAGAGGTAAGGCGATAGTATCAATCCGTAAGAGAGACTTAGCGCAAGAAAAAGAAATCTCGGTCGATTCCAAATCGTCAACCTGCGAAACCCTCGGTACAATTCATACTTACGTCTGCGTACGACGCTCAACAGCAGTAAGCAAATGAGCAAGTAAATGACTAATTGAACCATGAGAATCTTGTCGACAATCAGACGAACCAAGAAATAAATCAGCGGAAGAATGATTGTCGTAGCTGAAAATGACAATGATAGTAAAGCGGATGTGGATAACCGCTCCAAGGAAGATCGAGTAAACAAAAACGACATTACTGAAAAAAGAAACAAAATCAACAACAACCAAGCCGGTAATGATAGTCGACAATTCAAAAGAAGCGAATTAAAGCTCATAAACAGTATTCCGATTTTCTTGAGAATCACATACAGCTGTCGACCAACAAAAGTTCGGAAGTGGATTATGGCACGACATAAAACAATACGCAAAGAAAGTGACAAACGCTGCCGCCTACTACGAAAAGGTGCCAGATGGCATGACTGTAAGGAAGAGATTTCCAGGCATAAAAAATTACGCCGCCCGTATAGGCCAATCCACCGGCT
>JAGQYM010000120.1 GCA_020436085.1 Cyclobacteriaceae bacterium | reverse complement strand
CTGAATAGTTTCTGCGTCTTTTCCCTTCTGTCGTAATTTAGATCAGTCAACTCATAGAAAAAATAAAGGCTGTGCGTTAACACAAACACCTGACAGAATCGATCATCTCTAAAAAAGACAGTGCGAATCAACTGTCCTACATTGAAAATGTATACGTGAGACAAGCTAGATATTGGGTCGTCTATAACGACAATACGTTGAGTATGAATGTCGTCGGCGCTTGACTTTCCTTTGCATAGTTCACAAAAGTACAAAAAGCTGATCATCATCTTTTCGCCTTCGCTGAGGGAGTGAAACGCATCCATTGAGTCACCTGCTCGTACTATGCGATAGAGATTCTCCGAGTGCTTCTTTACACTAAAGCCATCGATGCCAAGATCCAAAAGGCCTGCATTGATCGCATCTACAGCAGCGTCCACATTGACAGTTTGCTTTTGTGCTTCTGTTATTTGTTCTCTAACCTTCGCTAGTTCGGAGTTGATGTTGGCTATCTCGGCATCCAAGTCTTTGAGTTTTTGGTTCGTGGATTGCCGATCTTGATCGAATCTCGATATTGTTTGATCGTACTGCCATCGCATCAGTTGCCAAAACTCATCATTTAACTTTGCGAGTGTAGCTTCGCGATTCTGTAGCCTTTTGTTGTATTCATCTATTAAGATGTTAATCGCGATAACTTCTTTATTAAAGTCTGTTAATGCATCAGTTGTGTCGGATAACGAAACCGGGGCTTTTGGACTTTTAATTTTTTCTTCAATCTTTCCTACGTTGGCTCTTAGCGCAGAAGTGGCCAACTGATATTTGTCCGAAATCCCGCTTTTGCGCTCCTGCGCGAATGGGTGGTCTGTGAATGTACTAAGAACGGGTAGAGCTTCGATGGCGGCTCTATACCTCTTCGATAGTTCATCTAGCGCATCTAATTGTTTCTGATAGCTCGCGTCGAAATACGACTTTACGCTATCAACAAACTTTGCGGAAATAGTGCTCTCCTGGCAGAAGGGGCATTGCACCTGACTGCCCCCCAAGCCATCATCTGGTAAATATGCGAGCCCCTGCTTTACCCAGTCGGAATTCCCAAGTTGTTCAATGAGAGCTGCGACTTCACTATCTGTATTGCCAAGTATGGATTTGCCGAAAATTGGATCAGACTCGACAACATGAGCTTGGAAGGTTAGGGAATCCATCCGTTGTTGTGGTTGAGCATCACCCCCTTTAAGTGCCTCCACTTCTTTGCGGAGTACTTGAATTGTTTTATCTGGTTCTTCGGTTGGCTTGGTGATGCCTTGCAGGTGGGCGAACAACTTTTCCTTCTGGCCCTTCAGTCCTTCAAGGCAATACTCAAGGACACGATCACCACCCGTATAGGTCTTCTTGATATTCCAGACTTCCTCCACAGCATTCTGTTTCTGCTCTAAAAACTCGTGGTTTACATGTTCTTTAGCGCTTCGCTTTGATTGCAGCGACTGTTCTAGCTCTGATTGCTTTTTTGTTGCTTCGGCAATTTTTTGTTCAGCTGCCGCATTCTCCTTAGAGAGGCTAAATATCCCCTTGAGGCTATCTGCAACGAAAAAGTTGTCTCGAATGAACTTTTGGTTATAGACGAGAATCGGGGCTGACTGTTCTGGCGTTTTTCTGCACTGCGCAAAAGCGAGATCATGCGGCTCATAAAGAAAGTTTGAGATTGTCGATTTTCCAGTTCCGTTGAGGCCATAGACCAAGTTGATCTTTTTGCTTGTCACAAGCGATGTTTCATGCCTAAAGCTAGCAACCGCATCCATGTGTATCTCAGTAATCAATTATCGCATCCTCGTGCAGTGATGCACATAACTAGAATTAGGCGTCCAAAATGACGCAATAGCTTACGTCAAAAATGAAACCCAACACTTCCAACTGCATGCTATCTCCTTCAATTCTATGACAATACGCCGATTCAGGTTTCATCATATCAAACTTTGTTAAACCCACAAACAAGTCCGATGAATAGAGCCGTAGAAAACAAGCCTCGGTTTCTGGATCAGGTGCGAAACAAACTCAGTCCGGCAGGATGGGCCTTCTTGCGGTCGCGCATCCTACCGAAACACACGCAATGCCGATGAAAGAAATTCTGATAAGCAAAGGGGGGGGAATTTCCCCATCGGGTCAACAAGAAGGTCTATCCCTTAAGCCTGTCGATTGACGCATCCGTTGCGTCAACATACCCTACCAAGCTGGACAATGATCATACTTATACGTATGATCATATTGTTCCCTGATCAGTGTGAGATAAAATATGACACATCGAACCACCATCACGCTGGATGATGAAATTTTTGCATTTCTTAATCAAGTTGCCGGCGATAACCGTAGCGCTTACATCAATCAGCTTTTGCAGCAGGAACGCAATAATTTTCTCAAACATACACTCATCAAGGCAAACCGGGAAGAAGCTGAAGACATGGATTATCAGGAAGAATTGCAGGCATGGGAAAGTACCCTGACCGATGGCCTGAACAATGACTGAATTCAAACAACTGGATATTCACTGGATCGATCTTGAACCGGCAAAGGGTGCGGAAACCAGGAAACTGAGACCATGCGTGATTGTTCAAGGCGATCTTGTGAATATTCAATCCCGAACGTTGATTGTTGCTCTTCTGCTGCCCAATCATAAACCCTGGCCTTTCGCAGTCAATCTGGAACCAACCCAGGAAAACGGTTTGGACAAAAACCGTCATATCAATCTCAAACAATTACGCGCTGTCGATGTTTCGAGGATTGGCAAAAAACAAGGAGAACTGGAAAATCAATATAGCGATGCTATTAAAACTGCCTTAACTATCGTGTTTGATTTGTAGATCAAAAAATAATTTACGCATTACATGACCTGACCTGAGCGTAAATTGAAAGACCTTGTAACTTGCAATCAATCGCCTGATCGAATTATCCACCACCCTATTAGATACAACCGATGCGCCGCCTTGCAGTCGGTACATCCTACTGAATTATCGTTACTATTTCCCGATACAAAATTCGGAAAATATTTTTCCCAGCAAGTCATCGGCTGTGAAGCGTCCGGTGATGGATGACAGCGCTTCCTGCGCAATTCTCAATTCCTCGGCAAGCAGTTCCCAGCTGGATTCGCTTTCGCTGTATGTCCATGCAACATTGATGTGCTGCTGCGCGGTGTGCAGCGATTCCAGATGGCGCTGCCGGGCCATGAAAAGCCCTTCTTCGGTCTGATTCGTTTGCCAACCGGCTGTTTTCAGGATCTGTTCGCGCAGCATGTCTATCCCCGCGCCGGTTCTGGCTGAGAGATGGATTTCAACGTGATTATCGCTGACCGCCATCCTGGGTTGCGCATCGAGCAGGTCAATTTTGTT
>JAGQYM010000011.1 GCA_020436085.1 Cyclobacteriaceae bacterium | reverse complement strand
TAATCGCGTCTTGCAAACGTTGTGTTCATTCCGATTGACTCTGCGCGTGCTATGGTGAAGAGGGTTTTGAAATCCTGATTTCCCAACTCTTTTTCCATTTCTTTCAGCAGGAAGAATGACAGGTTTCGGCCACGATGATCGGGATGTGTAGCAAAGTCTGTCATCTCTGCATTTCTGTTTTCTTCATCCTTTTCAGCAGATGAGGCCGCAATTAGTTTGTCATCCTCAAATGCCCCGTAGTACTCGATATTCTCTTCCATTGTCTGTTTGAGATAGTCGGGTTCAAAAATTGGAAAGGGATAGACCTTAAATGTTTTGTCGTAAAGTTTTGCAAGTTGAGGGGCATCGCTAGGTTCTAACACGCGAAATGACGCATCGGGTTTAACGAGCGACTTTGCCTTCTCTTTCTTCTTCATGGCAATCTCAATGGTCTTCTTGATTTTAAGTCGCTTCGCTGCGGAAATAAAAGACCTGGCAGCTCCAATAAATCGAGACATAAAATGTGCAGACTCTTTTCCTTTGAAGAAGCCGGGGATGGTCGCCTCTTTTTTAAAGTCATTGTCGATGAAGTCATCGATCATGCCTGCGGGCACCTTGGCAAATATCTTCGTGTATCTTTTCATCACTGAAAGATCATGGAGCTTGTCAATGATTTCAGGGGTATCTTTCTCTGAGAGTTTCATAAGGTACACGCGGTCGTTGTTGGGACCGTGTTGTATCACTGAATGATCTATCTTTTCTATTTTATCAAACATGTTTTCTGATTTGAAAAGTTATTAGATATAATAATGCAGAGAGGGTCAATCCATAAACTGTTGGATCAAGCCCAAACGGCAAACTCACTTTTGCAAGGATGGATATCAGTGTGAAGCTCCCACCTCCTACCATACTCACTCCTGCAGCTACTGCGTCAGTCTTCTTTGAGAAATAAGCAACGAGGGTTGGCACCAACAACCCTGATACCATAAAACCATACGCCTGCAGAACAATATCGAGCACCGATTGGAAACTACTGGCAAGTACAAGCGCCAATACACCAACGACCAGTGTGACGATTTGTGATAGTCGTATAATCGCCTTGCTGCTCCAGTTGCGTTTAAAAATCCGGATGATCATGTCTCCGGTGAGGTTTCCTGAAGATGCGATCAAACAACTATCAGCGGTAGACATGACGGCTGAGAAATAAGAGGCCAGCAAAAAGCCGGAGACTCCAACGGGCAGGATTGTGTTGAGCATGAGTGGCAATGCCATCTCCGCTTCACTTTCGGGGTGTGCGATGCGTGCAAGCATCCCTAATCCCACGCCAACGAATGCCATGAGTGGATATTCAAAAAAACCTGCGATGAAGAAAGCCCGCTTCGCTTCTTTGACGTTTGGGCTTGCGTACACTCGCTGGTAGAGCGTCATCGCGATAAACCAAATTGGAATTATGGTAAAAGCCCAGTTGACCAGGGTCGTCACTGACACATTCGTGAAACTAAAATGTGAGGCCGGCAACTGTGCCCTGACTGATTCCCATCCGCCCAACTTATATAAGGCAATCGGAAACCCGAGGAACATCAGCCCTGAAAGAAGAACGATCCACTGAATCGTGTCCGTATAAATTACCGCTTTGATCCCACCCAGCACGGTGTAAAGAAGTATCACTGCGGCTATGACAACGAGTGAAAGTGTAAGCGGATCGAACGCAGTTACGTTAACGAAGATACTTCCTGCTGCGAGTTTTGCTCCGGCCAGTATTTGTCCTCCTGTGAATCCCAGATAACCTATACCGGAGATAATAGCGGCAAACATGGCTACCTTTTCACCATATTTTACTCTGAGAAAATCCGGATAGGTTAGATACCCTGACTCCATGTCTAGCTTTTTCAATTTTGGTACTGTAAACACTGCTGCAAGCCAGGCACCGATAAGGCCTGTAAAGAGCAGCCAACTACCGGAGATGCCCATGGCAAAACCAAGGCCTCCGAGTCCAATCGAAAAACCACCCCCCACGTCTGTGGCCACGATGGACAAGCCCACGTGAAAGGATGAGATGGATCTACCTCCGACAAAGTAGTCTTCGTGATCCGTGTTCTTAAGAAAAAAGTACACACCTACTCCAAGTACGCCAAGGAAGTAGATGGCAAAAATGATGAAGTCTATAAGATGCAATGCGCTTTCGTTTACAGGGCCGGACTCAAGTTAGCGAATCCGGATGCTTTGATCGCATTGTTAATCAGATCATCATGTAAAGACTCGTCTTCCCATAGCTTCTTGCCTTTCTCGGGCAAAGAACTAATCGGGTCGAAGTAGAGATAAAGTTTATTTTCATCCACACTTGGGCTTCGGTACACGCTGATGCCCGTCACGCGATCATAATAATCGTAGCTGTGAACGTCACGTTTACCGCCACCACCAGGCGCATCGGTTACAAACAAAGGAGTATTGAATCCTGCTGTTACTCCGCGAACTGCACGTTCCACCTCTTCAGTTTGTGCCACGCTGGTGCGCATCTCCTCTGTACCCTGCACCATGTCGTGCTGATAGACGTAATAAGGTTGCACATTCATGTAGGAGAGCTTGCGAACCAGATGGATCATCTCTTCTGCTGTATCGTTAACTCCGCGAATGAGCACGCTTTGATTGCGTACCGTTACTCCACGCTTGAACAGCAGGTCCATGGCATCGCGGGTGATCTGTGTAATCTCGTTGGCACTGTTAAAGTGTGTATGAAGTACAACTTCTTTGCTTTTGCTACGACCGAGATCTACCATATCAACGAGGGCATCCGTCCAGGCCGTATCAGTTAGTATTTTCATCGGCATCACTGCAGGCCCTTTTGTCGCAAAGCGAAGTCTGCGGATATGTGGTATGTCGAGCAAGACCTCTCCTATTTGTCGGATGCGATCGGGCACCAACATATAGGCATCGCCACCTGAGATAACGATGTCTTCAATCTCCGGACGAGATGCGATGTATGCAAACGCTTTGTTCCAATTATCCGGTACTGGCTTGAAGCTCACTTTGTCTATTGTGTCTGTGTCACTCCCGATGGCGTAGCTTCGGGTACAAAAGCGACAATACACAGGGCAAACATCAAGAGGTAGGAACAGTGCCTTATCAAAATAGCGATGAACCAAACCAGGAACTGGTGAGTCATCCTGTTCGCTAAGTGAATCCAAAGTCAACTTTGGATGATCAGGTTCGCGTGAAGCGCCCAACGGAATAAATTGTATTCTAAGGGGATCAATATAGGGATCGTCCCAATTGATCAGGCTGAGGATGTACGGTGACAAGCGAAGGTTCATCGGAGCCTCATCCATTCCCTTCACGGCATCATTAATAAACTCTTGTGAGGTAAGATCCTTAAGAAATTCCTCCAGCTTGGCGATTTTGTGGATTGTATTTTTGTTTTGCCATTTCGTGTCGAGAAACTCTTCTGTTGATATGTTCTTGAATGCCGGAATTTTTTTCCAGAACTCACCCGTGACAAACTGGCGGTGCTGCAGATCATCTGCGGAAACCACGTCTTTGTTTGGATCAGGGATATCAATTTCTGCCAGCGCCCCAAGGTGCTTGGCTTCAGCTATTTTTGGCGGCAAATCGGCTACTTTATTCGCCTCTTGAATAAGCGAAATCTCATCGGTAGAATAATTCATTACTGATAGGGATTCTTGAAAAGAAATATTGAAAAATAGAGATATGTTCTATAGAACACATTGCAAACATATGGTAAAAAAAGGCCAAATTCAAGTAATTTCGGCATTATTTACCTCTCAGGCGTCACCCGAGGGCTCGATCGGCTCATTTATGGTAATTACAGGAGCCGCATCAATCTTTTCTATCTCCATGGCTTGTACAATAATGCTTAGGGCATCCTTTACTTTCTGTTGTGTAGCAATAGGCAACGATTTGATCTTTTTCGCCAATTGATCGTGGAGAATATCCGGTGACTTCTCAACAATAGTACTCCCCTCTTGGGTAATTCCAATGTAAGTCACTCTCTTGTCTCCTGATTTCGGTAAGCGTTTTAGCAGTCTCTTTTTCTCCAGGCGATTTACGATGCCGGTGACGGTGCTTGAGTTGAGGCTAAGCAATTGCATAAGTTCACTGTGCGTTGCTACTTTTCCTTCTGCCCTATTAATATGGCCGAGACATAGAAGTTGTGGTATACTAATTCCGAAATCCCGTTGCACCCGTTTTGATTCCAGGTTGATGGACCGCACTATTTTCCGTATGTCAATTAGAATATCGAGTGTTTCCATTATTCCACCCTATCAGTAAAATTCATTTTCAAAATCAATGAATGTGTCTAAATTACTGATAAACCTAAACTCCCTGATGTTGACAGTCAAGCCATTAATACGAAATAGCCAAAAGATTGTTCTCGCTATCACAGCCTGCACATTTCTTCAGTGTAGCTCACCAAATGCAAAAGACGAAGAGGCAATAAACCAGCTCAATGCATTTATCAACGAGTTTTCATCCGATGATGATATTGGACCCGTGGTAAGCGACTTGAGCAATAGCCACTTTGGTGAGGAGCTCCAGAAAACAAAGTCACGGCTCTCACAACTAAGGTCAATTAGTTCTGAACGATTGTCAGATGATGAACTCATCGACTGGAAGTTTGCGCAAAGCATACTGGCAGGTCGAGAATTGGAACTAGAGAAGATGCAGCCCTGGAAAAAGAATCCACGGCTATATATGGAGTTCACAAGGATATCTAATGTCATTGATCGTCCAGGCAAAGTCGAAGACAAGATCAAGGAAATTGAAACACGTTTGAAATTAGTACCTATTCAGCTTGAAAATGGAACCAAACAAATTGAAGAATATGTGCCAAGGTTCCAGGAGTTAAGTTTGTTTATGGCAGAGAATGGACGAGTGTTATTTGAAACTGAACTGCCAGCGTTTATTGCCAATGCGGGTGAGAATGCGGCTCACCTTAGTAGTTTGAACACAGTCGCATACGACTCATTGAAGTCTTTTATTCGATTCTTGAAAGATGATCTCCCCACCAAGCCACAAGGAACATTTGCCATCGGTGAGGCCAGTTACAATGAGATGCTCAAGCACCAATTCCTTGCAGACTATGACGCTGATAGTCTTTGGAAATTTGGATGGGAAAGATTCAATACCACGCTGTCCGAACTAGTAGAAGTGGCAAAGGAGATTGATCCAAACAAACATTGGAAGCAACTGGCCTACGAGATCAAGCGAGAATACCCCGATCCTGAAAAAATGATTGAAGCACATCAGCAATGGGTTGATAAAGCGGGTGAACATATCAAGTCAAACGATCTCATTCCCATCCCCTGGCCAGAAAGAGTATATGTAGTGCCCAGAGTTGAATACTTGCGCAAGACATCTTACTACGGAAACTTCTCAAGTGCAAAGGGGTTGGACAAAGACAGCATCTTCACTTCAGAGTGGATGATCAATCCATTTGAAGAGCAATGGGATCAGCAGCGAAAGGACGAATATCTTGTGGAACATGACTGGGGTGTTATAATCGTGACGGCACCCCATGAAACCTATGGTGGCCATCACGTGCAAGGGTTGTATCAATTGCATAATCCCAGGAAGTTGAGACGAGATAACGGTATATCTATTTTCAGTGAGGGCTGGGGTCTTTACAACGAACAGCTGATGCAGGAAACCGGATTCTTTCCCAATGAACGCATTCATTTGAGACAGTTGCAGCTGAGGCTTTGGAGAAACGCAAGGGTGATCTACGATGTGGGTATGCACACCGGCCGATTGACTTATGACAAGGCGATTAACATTATGACGGATCAGGTGGGCTTTCTTCGTTGGGCTGCACAACTGGAAGTAGATGCGTCATCGGCTCGCCCTGGCTACTTTATCGGATACTTTATGGGTATGAGTGAGATCCTGAAAATGCGTGATGAATACAAAAAGAAAATGGGCAACGATTTTTCACTACGCGATTTTCACGAACGACTGCTGAAGATCGGAAACATGCCGCCCTCACTGATGCGAGAGGCTTTGCTTGCGGACTAGTCAAACGAAGTCATCGCCCCTTTACATCCCAGGTAGCTAGTAGTTTGGTGTTTGGATCAAAATCAATACGGGCTGGTTTATCTGCGACATCGAATTCAAATTTTTCGCTGGCGTTGGTCATGTCAACCTTCTCAATTTTTGATTGGTCTCCTGATGCACTATAGATAGCTACCTCCAGGGGAAACGAGAACCGATAGTTCTTCTGTGCCTGAGCAATCGACAATGTCACTTTCTTTTTCTTGGCATCGTATTTCCAGTTTCCTTTCAACTCGATGTTGCCTCCCTGATACAGCCACTGCTTGAAAAAATCATCCAGCTCCACTCCTGAGGCTGTCTCCATTTCGCGAATGAAATCTGAAGTGACTGCATTGCTGTTGAAATACTTCTTGTAGTAACTCTGAATTCCTTTTTGAAATGCCTGATCGCCAATTTTGTGTCTTAACATGTGAAGTATCCACGCACCCTTCTGATAGGTCTGAATAGTGGTCACCTTACTCATGTCGTTCAGATTATCATGAACGATACGATAGTTGGGGTTATCCTTGTAAAAATTGTACACCTTATCCCGCGAGTCCTTCATGGTAGCAACAAACTTCTCTTTTCCATAAGCATGCTCGATAAACAGTGAAGTAAAGTAAGTCGCGAAACCTTCACTGAGCCACACATCATCCCAATCGTATTCAGTGACTGCATTTCCAAACCATTGGTGAGCCACTTCATGAATGATCACATTTTGCCATCTCTCTGTTCTTTCACCCGTCACTGATCTTGCGTCATAAAAAATTGCTGTGGCGGCTTCCATCCCTCCTCCTACACTGTTTGACTGAACGTTGGCGAGCTTTTCATATGCATAGGGGCCGACATACTCCGTGTAGAATTGCATCGCATCTTTTGTTGGCACGGCAAAGTCATAGAATCCGGCATCACGATCCTGATGATACACCCAAGTTTGAATTGACTTGCCCTGAAAATCATCTACATACTGCACGGCAAACTTTGCTACACCCAAAACATAGAGCCATGTAGCAATGGGCACGGATTGTTTCCAATGTGTGAGTTTCATTCCATTGTCTAAAACGCTTTCCTCTACCAGCAGTCCGTTTGATATTACCTGATAGTGTGCGGGTGCGGTGATCAACATTTCGCTGGTTGCTTTATCATAAGGGTGATCGACAGTGGGCAACCAGTTTCTTGCTTTGTTGGGCCAGTTGTCGCTGAAGAAAGTTCTTTCGTTGTATTTGTTTGGGGCGATCTTGAGGCCGGTGGCGGGAACACCTTTGTACCGTACTTCTATTGTGGTAGAGCTATTCAATTCAGGTGTTGGGCTAAGCGTTATCCAGAGCGCATCATTTTCATGCTTGAAGCTCAGTGACCTACCATTTTCAAAAACGCCTTCGACTTCCATTCCCTTTCCGTCTGATTCGGCTGTCTTGTTGATCAAGTCTAATCGCAACTGGTTGATCCCTTCTTTCTTACTAACGAAGTGGATTCGGGTCAATCCGCGGATGACATCATCCTGATCGGACAGTGTAAGGGAGAACGAGTAGTGTATGATGTCGATGTTTGGATTCTTGGGATAGGTGTCGGTTGCTTGGGACTGAATGCCGGGAATCATTAACAATAGAATGATGACAACTTTTTTCATGGTGCTGGGTTAGAATGATAATAGTAGTAAAGGCGCGCTAATAGAACAACTCAAATGGTACGAAGCTCAGCCTTTGGGCCATTGGGTATTTTGGAGGTGCACCCTGCTAATTGTCTAGTTTCTCCTTACCTTTGCGCCTTATTTTTCATCAGCTATGATCGCGGCAAACAACGTATCGCTTCAATTCGGGAAAAGGGTCCTTTTTGACCAAGTAAACATCAAATTCACGGGTGGCAATTGCTATGGGGTGATTGGCGCCAATGGCGCTGGCAAATCTACTTTTTTGAAGATCCTATCAGGAGATATTGACCCCAACTCAGGCCATGTGGCGATTGATCCTGGAAAGCGGATGGCGGTGCTAAAGCAAAATCACTTTGAATTCGATGAGTTTTCTGTACTGGATACCGTCATCATGGGCCACTCTCGTCTCTGGAAAATAATGAAGGAGAAAGACGCGATCTACGAGAAACCGGATTTCTCAGAAGCAGATGGTGTAAAGGCTTCGGAACTGGAAGCTGAGTTTGCAGAAATGGATGGGTGGAACGCTCAGTCTGATGCGGCAGCCCTTCTAAGCGGGCTTGGTATCGAAGAGGCCGTTCATTACAACCTAATGAAGGAGCTTAGTGGAAATCAAAAAGTGCGAGTGTTGCTGGCACAGGCTATCTTCGGTAATCCTGATATTCTCATTCTTGATGAACCAACCAACGATCTGGACATTCACACGGTAAGCTGGCTTGAAGACTTTTTGCTTGAGTTTAAAAACACGGTGATTGTTGTATCTCACGATCGTCACTTTTTGGATACGGTGTGTACGCACATTGTCGATATTGATTTCAAAGCGGTAAAGCTTTATACCGGCAATTATTCATTCTGGTATGAATCCAGTCAGCTGGCATTAACTCAACGCTCGAGCGCCAACAAAAAAGCGGAGGAAAAGAAAAAGGAATTGCAAGAGTTCATTGCACGCTTTAGCGCCAACGCCTCAAAGTCGAGGCAAGCAACCAGCAGAAGGAAGTTGCTGGAGAAAATTAACATTGATGAGATTCAACCTTCAAACAGAAGATACCCAGCTATTATCTTTCAGCAAAAGCGAACTGCTGGCGATCAGATTCTGCAAGCAGAGGGTTTGACGGCAACGGTTGAAGGCCGTTCACTTTTCAAGAACCTTGACTTCTACGTAAACAAGGGAGATAAGATTGCTGTACTTAGCAAGGACAGTCTTGCGATCACAACACTCTTCAAAATCCTGGCTGGTGAATTGAAACCCGATAGTGGTAGCTTCAAATTCGGACAGACAATTACCCATGCCTTTCTACCCAACGACAACGAAAAGTATTTTCAATCAGACGACAACCTCATTGACTGGCTGAGGCAATATTCTGCGGAAGAGAAGGACGAAGTCTACATCCGCGGGTTTCTTGGCAAAATGCTGTTCTCGGGTGAAGAAGTGTTCAAGAAGTGTAATGTTCTTTCCGGAGGTGAGAAGGTACGCTGTATGGTTTCCCGAATGATGCTGCAAGGCGCGAACCTTTTAATACTGGATGAGCCCACGAACCATCTTGATCTGGAATCCATTCAGGCGTTTAACAATGCGTTGAAGGATTTTCCCGGAACGGTTTTATTCACTTCGCATGATCACACTTTTACAGAGACTATTGCTAATCGTATTATCGAGCTGACACCCAATGGTCACATGGACAAGCTGATGACCTACGATGAGTATATCTCAAACGAAAAGGTGACTGAACAAAAGGAGGCGTTGTACGCATAGGATGCTCATCATGGGGTGTTAGCTCAGCTGGTTTAGAGCGCTTGCTTGACAGGCAAGAGGTCACTGGTTCGAATCCAGTACATCCCACCACTACCATCTCAGGCTATTCCACTTGTTTCACTCCGGAAACATGGGAGCTTATCGCCTTCCAAATGCCATCTCGCTTCACAAGCACGTTACTTGATTGATACACCGTCTCAATTGAATCAGACCAAATATGGCCAGTGCCACAGACCATGGCGGTGCCATTGTCTAACACGTCTAGCCTTTTGATCTCATAGTAGAAAGTATCATTGACCATAGCGTTGTGTCTTATCCATTCCAGCTCTCCTTCTTTGTTCGACCACACCCCTCCGTCATCGATCATTTGAAAGTCATCACCAAGAATACGATCGAGGAGCACGGTGTCCTGCTCACGATAAGCCTTCGCCCACTCCACCTCTTTCAGGTAACGAAGCAATTCGATGTCCTTATCGGATACCAAATTTTGCTTTCCATCCTCGCGCGGAAGACAGGCTTGAACGATCACCGTAAGCGCCAACAGGTAGATTGTTATTTTCATATCAAGTAAATATCTCCCTTAGGGTACGAGTATCTAATTCTTTGAGCTATCACCTTAATCAATATTTATGCGAATACGCACATTTTCTATACCAAACGATAAAGCAATAAAAGATCATTGATGAGCTTAAAGGCAAATCAGGGCAGCTTGTTTAGACCGCAAGATCATCAACTAATAGCTTCTTTACTTCCTTGTCTTTTCGATGAAGCAAAGCGAAGCCGAAAGTAAGCACTCCTACCCGTCCGATGAACATGAGTATGATGATCAATAGCTTCCCGAAAGGTGTGAGGTCAGCTGTTATTCCTGTACTAAGGCCAACCGTTCCCAGGGCTGAAGCCACTTCAAACAATATCCTGTCGAAAGAAAAATTTTCACTCATGGACAGAAGAAATGTAAACAGGAAAATGAGAGAAGTGTATAGCATAAAAGTAGATGTGGCAACGTAAAGTCTTTCAAAAGGAATGACCCTGTGCATAAAAGTGATCTTACGCTGACCGAATACTCGACTCTTTAATACAGAGATCATGGCAGTAAGAGTTGTAATCTTCATACCGCCCGCAGTACCCGATGGAGAAGCTCCAACGTACATGAGAAAGACAACGAGCAAAAGGGTGGGCAGCGACAGCGAATTCATAGATATGGTATTGAACCCAACAGTGGTCATGGCTGTCATGGCCTGGAAAAACGATTTCATCATGGCATGATCTCCTTCCAATACATGCGGTTCGGTTCCATAAATCAAGCAGGTCCCAAAGGCTAAAAGAATTACGAACCCATAGAACACAATTTTTGTAGTAAATGATATTTCCTTTGATTTCCCTCGCAACCGATACCACAAGTCGGTTATCACGATAAAGCCAAGGGATCCAGCTATCGCAAGTACAGACACAACTACATTGATCAAAGTGTTATCCTGATACCCTTCAAAGCTGTTGTTAAAAAGTGCAAACCCGGCTGTGCAGAACGCTGACACGCTATGAAACACGGCAAACCAAACCGCGTGAAAAAAGCCCATCCCCTCGCGGGTAAAAGCAATAAAGAACCCAATGGCCCCCAAAAACTCCATTATGAGTGTAAATACGATGACGCTTTTGATAAAATCGTTGGTTTGTATGGTATTCGGTAATGTGAACTCAGCCCCAATTACCTTGGTGTGCCAGCGTGTGATTCTATTCGTTGTGAATAATAAATAATAGGTAGTCAATGTCATGTATCCAATGCCTCCAAATTGGAATAGCGACATGACGATAAACTGGCCAAGGAAATTATAAGAATCAAAAACACTGACGGTCACTAAACCGGTAGTCGATATAGCGGAGGTGGAGATAAATAAATTATCAAGCAAGCTTACACTACCCTTGTGGAATAGTGGTATCGACAGTAAACAAAAGCCAAGAATTGTATAAATAAAAAATCCCCAAACAAGATTCATCTGGGGCGACTTACCTACCCGAAACTTTCGGTACCAGTAGGTAAATTTTTCATAAAAATTCTTTTTCATTCAATTACTGCAGTAATGAACTAAACAGTTCATCAACACAGATAAAAATGCGCGTCAAAGGTATCTTCTATACAGGCACCCGCAGCAAAATAGTGTTGAATGGTGAACTAAGGATTTTATCAGTATAAAGCATCTCTTGATGGTCAATCAAGCTTTCTTATCCTGGTTCATGTAAAAGCTCAATGCTCCGGATGGACACTTATTGATTTGAGCTTTCAGTTCTTCAGTCGTTGCGTTTTCTGGTTTGATCCACGGCTGATCCTTAGGGTGATAAACCTTGGGCAATGTTTTTACACAGATCCCGGAATGTTGACATTTGGATGCTTGCCAAACTACGGTTAGCTCTCCATTAGAATATTCTCTCTTTTCCATGTTTATCTCTTTATGTCGAATATAGAAATATATTCAATCACATCAGAACTTATATTGATAGCCGAGCCTTACGACTTGTGTTTCATAGTAGTCACTGCTGGTATACGAAAATGAGGCTCCCTCAATGCTCTTTCTAATGATCATGGTATTAAAGAGGTCTGAGGCATTGGCAAACAATTCCCCTCTACCTTTTTGGATGCTTTGGCGCGCACCAGCGTCTACTGAAAATCTTTCTTTAATTTTTCCCTGGGGGATGATATCTGGCGCGAGGTAAATTGTGGTTAGCTGCATGCTGAATTTATTCGTGAAGTCAAATTTTGCATTCAACTTCACACTTCCGGAAAAAATATCCTGTTTTTCTGCGGTAAACAGTGTGCTGGTGGGATACTGGTTTAGCACTGTGAAACGGTCAATCTGATTATAGTACCCATTGAGGTTGAGATTGACTGAGACTCTATTAGAGAGCTGGCCAGCAAGCACTACCTCGACTCCTGTATTATAGCTCTTGCCAGCATTTTGGGAAACATTATAAATCAAGTTCGATGTTCCGTCTGTGGTTGCGATGCGAGTGATCGTGCCATCCGACATTTTGTGGTAGACGGCTCCGTAGTAATAGCCGTGATCGCGTTCGTGCTTATAGCCCAGTTCAATAGTATTGGTGAACTGCGGGCTCAGGCCGGGGTTACCCACTTTGATGATTTCTGCATCATCATACTTTGGAAAAATCCTGATATCCACTTCATCTGGCCGGTCTACTCTTCTGTTGAAGAATGCTGACAATTTATTCTGATCGTCAAGACTGAATGTTAGTCGGAAATTTGGGAAGGGTTGAAAATAATCATATCCATCGCTACTGTAAGTGTTGTGGTTTGGATCCACATCATATTGCAGGTGCACATACTCAACACGAAGTCCAAGTTCAGCCTCCAGTTTTCTGACTTCGTATCGGTAGTTACCATACACTGCGGGGATGGTTTCTTTGTATGCTGCAATTCCTGCTGCTCCGGGATCAAGTGGCGAATTAAATCCTGGGAAGAATTGCATATTGGTTGGGATCGTTCGTCTGCGAAACTTCAATCCTGTTTCGAAAACTCCATGTCTTAAGGGACGTACATAGTCAACATTGACATCGGCTACCTTTTGGTCAGCTATCAAAGCAAATGACTCGTTGCTGGTATATGTTGGAAGGGTGTTGACGAAAAAGTATTTCTCATCCTCACGATCGAATGTGTAATTAAATCCAACCGTCAGCTCATGACCTGGTTGACTAAACTTGTGGTGGTAAGTGGCTGACCCCATGATGGCGGTGAGCACTTCATCCTCGAGAAACTGCCACAAGCGATTTCTGGTAGTTAGATCTTCATTGAAAAAAGGCTCGTCTCCCCTGTCTTTGATCGACTCCTGGCTAAAAAATCCGAAAACGGTTAGCGAATTTCTATCGTTGGCAAACCAATCAAAGCCTCCCTTTGACGTAAAGAAATTCGTATCGCGGTTGCGCTTTAATTGCTGGTTGATCACGGTGCCGTCACTATAGGTGCGGGTTACAAACTCATTTTTGTTTAATGTTTCTGTATAAAGGTTGTCTGCCTGAAGGAAAAGATTGGTTTTCTTTCTTCGATAGTTGAGCGAGATCGAGGGATTTATCTTTGGTGTCATATCGTACTGTGGCCTTATCCCCGGAAGGTTTTGTTTGCGTACCCAGAGAGCTCCCCAGCCTGTCGAAAATCCCGCGGTGCCGTTAACGCCCTCATCGGTTTCTTTTCTCATTATGATATTGATGATACCTGCATTGCCGTTGGCATCGTATCGGGCCGAAGGGTTATTGATGATCTCGATTTTTTCGACTGCCGAAGCTGGAATGTTCTCCATCGCATTTTGGTTTCCAAAACCTGTGACAGCCGTTTGCTTACCATCAATCAAAATCATTACCCGGTTATTTCCTCTTAATTGCACCTGTCCATCCTGTATGGTAACTCCTGGCAGGTTTTGCATGGATTGCAGGACACTGCCACCCAACTGTGTTGTATTGTCATCCAGCGTATAAGTTTTCTTATCCATGGTGGTGTTCACGGCATCTTGTTTCCCCTCAATAACAATTTCATCCAGTTGTTTCACATCATCCTCTAGTCGCAACACACCAAAATCAAGGAAACTTGAGTTGGATCCAACGAATAACGGAGTTCTAAACCTTTTGTAGCCGATGAATGATGCTTCAAGGACATAGTCCGCAGGTGCGATATTGTTGATTGTAAACAATCCGTTCTCGTTTGTGATTGTGCCGGATACGAAAGTGGAGTCCTTACTTTTTAATACTACGTTAACAAAAGGCAACGCCTCATTGCCTGAAGACTTGACTACCCCAGAGAGCGTAACCGATGTTTGAGCAACAAGAGGAGTTATGCTGAGGAAGCCAATCATCAATACAGAAAAAAATCTCGTGAACATGTGCAGTGTTTCAACGTCAAAAATAATCACAACGGCAGCCAAAAAGTACCGACTCTAAGAGTAAATAGCCATTCTGAATAAATTCTGATTTTGAGGATTGCACGCTGAAAGATCCGCTACAGAGGTTCTGCCCTCATGGCTTTTACATAGTAATGGAAACCCTCAATGTAACCATTGATGCATCCGCAGGGGGTTGGTCCGCCATTCCAAATTCCTTCACATTCAGTATCTATTAGTTCTGGCATGTTATTCTTCACCCATTCCTTCGCTTCGTAGTATGAATCTGGATCATTGGAAGAAGTATCTACTGAGCGAATTTTCTCACTGACAATGACGATGCGAAATGTGTCCGTGACATTGAAGTTTATCTTAAGCGCACTCATCAGATCGTCTTTCACGGTTACCGGTACTAATACCAGCGTATCAGATTTGTGAATGATCTCTCCTCTCTTGACAATTTGATAATGACCACACTCCGCCCACTTCTGATAGTATAATAAGTTGGGTTGTGAGTCCTTTGCAGTCGTCAAAATACTTTCAAGTGAATCGCTATTGAAAGAATAGAAGGCATCTATGAATTGACTTGCCAACATTTCATTCGCTGATCTTGAATCAGAACGGTTTGAGGATGAAGGACCACAACTTCCCAGTATTAGTATTAAGCAAAACCACCAGGCCCCCTTCATCGGATCCATTACTTTTCTTTAATCTCTTCGTTGAATGTCAACGCTTGCTTCACCCAAAAGTCAAGATCCTTATCGGCATCGAAGCCCTCAGGATACACAAATAAAAATCCTTTCATTGATCTGCCTGTAAAGTCCATCTCTCTTGCACCTTTCTTCTTCAGCAGTTTCTCATAGGCTTCTTTCCCTACCCTCAACATCATTCTGTCTTTTCCTGATTTCTTATCCTTATCCACACCGATGCACATCTTATCATTTACCATAAAGAGCCATCCACCCATCATCTTCTTGCCTGCAATCTTTCTTTTGGGAAGACGCTGCCGGATTCGTTCAACTAAATATTCATCAAAGGCCATGCTTGCTAAAATATTTATTATCGGCAACGAAAGTTACACGTTCAGTATTGACGATTTTCATTGCGCCATTGTCGATGGATATACGCCCCAAAACCTAGTTCAATAAGTGATCCCGAGAGGGCCGAGGCAAAGGCATCCGCCTTGAGAAAGAACAATGAAAAACCAGTAAACGCCAGCAGTGCTCCCAATACCCAATAGTACTTTCGACCATACAAAGTTTGAAAAGTCAAATACCGCCCACCGATAATCAAAAGCATACCTTGAAAGAACCATTCGTGATGCTGCAGAGACATCACGACCGCAAGAGGTATAGCTAGCAACATAAAAAAAGTCCCTTCTTGCGCCAGGCCTCCAAGAATGTTTCCTTTACTGTAACCACCGCTACGGCCAATAGCTTTGGTCAGTAGCAAACTAACAGGATAAATCAAAGCACCGCCAATCAAAAGGGACCAAATCGCTTGTGTGGTTCCGACCGAGTATGCAACGCATGACGCGACCAGCCAAGCTAAACCGGATACGAGCACCCCCAGAGAACCATTCGCAAAGTTAGTTCTCATTTCTTGTTGGGCACCCGCGATACTTTCAATGCTACTGTTCACTGCTGCTCTGTTTTCAATTGTGACGTGCCAATTTAAACAAGTTTCCTGATGTCTTTACAAGTCGCAGCTTAACTTAAGTTCTGTACTGGATCTTTCGAATAAGTCGGACGATCACCTATCAATTACTACTTCGGATAGTTCGGGTGTGCTTTGACCTAGGCAGGCTCAAAGAGGCTACGCCTATTTATTGGAAATCAAATTTTCCATCGTTCCATTTCAGCGTTACCTCTTTGAGTATTGCATTACCTTCGGATTCATCATCCCAGCGATAAATTCTCATTATGATATCCTTGCCCTTTTCAGGCAACGTCAGCTCGTAGTCCCCACTTTGCTCAAGACCTTCAACATCTCCCCCGAAAATAGTCTTGTACAATAGTGACTCCCGCCTGGCTTTACCAGTCTTCCCTTTCAGCGAGTTTAGAATACCTACATCTGCATTTAGCCATTTGTCGTCATCAAAAATCACAAATTCAAATTGACGGGTGTCAATCGCATTCACCATCTGGCTTTCGATTACTTCATTTACACCAAGTAGTTTTTTGCCGTTAGAAAGATTCCAATAAGCATATTGTTTATAACTGTTTTCTCCCTCTCCGATCTTCTGAATTTCGAGGTAGCCACCATTTGTATTATTTACGCTTACGAACCACTGCGGCATCGAAGTGGTAGCTGCTTCCTTGCTTCTCACGAGAGTTGCAGCCGCTTCATCATAGTCGGCTTCAAAAAGCAGAAAGCAGGATTGAATGTCTAATGGTTTGGGAACCTTGGCTAGCGTTTGGGGATCAATTATCTTATAAATGGAATCACGCGATACATCATGCACTGGCTCTTGCCCTGCAACTGTCTGCTGGCGCTTGTCTTCGGTATCGGACTCAGTTCTGGCAGCCTGCTGGCATGACGAGCACAAAACAAAGCATAAGAAAGTCAAACCGAGCTTGTGCATAAGCTTACCCTCCGGGTGATTGATCTTCAATTTAAAAAATTTCCCATTGGCAACATTGCTTCCAAAGCACAGTTACCTTGGATAGTCGGGATGTGTTTTGATCTCGGCTATCTGACGCAGGTGCCGAAAATTATGTCCATAGATCATCATGTACTGTTGATGAATATTGGCCCCAAAATGTATGTAGTGCACCCGAAGGTTTTTGGTTTCGCTCTTTAGGTAGTCGATGGACTCGTTTCTCATCTTAAGGAACCATGTCACATTATCTTTCCCTTCGTTATTTCCTAATGGTACGCTGTACGTGAATGGCTTTGTGTAATCGGTTGTGATGTTCTTCTTCTCACTTTTCGGGCCGTTGGCAAAAAGCTCATCGGCCTGATATTGGGTGAAATCCGGAAATGGCCCTATCTGAAGTGATACGGAAATATCGTTCATATGAATCAGCTCCCACAAGCAGAGGTGCTCCACGTTTTGACTAATGCTCCACCGATCAGGGCTTTGTTTGAAGTTCCATTGTTCCGGAGTTAAATCTTTTGTTGCTGCCAACAATTCATCACGGGAACGAATCAGGTTGTGCAAGAGGAACTGCCGGTCGGCCTCGGTCCATGTCGGGTTGGGTGGATTGGGCTTAGCGCTTTGTGCAAGTACCACGTTGATTGCCAAAATAAGGAGCAATACGGTAACAAGGGTTCTCATAACGGATATGGATGGGAAGTCCTAAGTTAGATAAATCCCCGTTAGCAATTGACAATCTATGCTCAATCGTCCTTAAGCGTAATCACCGGGTTTAGCCAGGCCAACTTGAGCGCCTGATAGCTGATGGTAAGCACTACCAGCGACACGGTAATTATTGCGGAGATCACAAACGCACTCGCGCCAATTTCGATGCTATATGCAAACCCATCGAGCCACTGCTGCACGAGGTACCACGTGATGGGAATGGCGGTCAAAAATGAAATGGCAATAAGGGTGACGAATGTTTGCGAAAACTTAAGAACAATATGCGACAGGGACGCCCCCAACACTTTTCGCACGCCCATCTCCTTTAGTCTTTGATTCAGCATATAGGTAGCCAGACCAAATAGCCCAATGCATGACATTACGATCGCTACCGCGGTGAAGATGTCAAACAATTTGCCTGTGGCCATGTCCGCCTTATAAAATGACATAAGACTATCATCGAGAAACTTCACTGAGAAATCCTGACTTGTATGCGTCTTCCACACTCGCTCTACTCCCTCCAAAGTTTCTTGCATATTATCACCCCTGAATCGAAATGCTACAGTAGCTGGTGTATAATCTATAGTGGGCGCATTGGCAATGGCTAGCGGAGAGATTGAATTATGAAGAGATTGAAAATGGTAGTCTTTAACAACACCCACCACTGTGTAGGGAGTCGCATCACCGGTGTCATAAATGATCTTCTTCCCAATTGTTGGCCCGTCACCCATCAACCGGGCCATCGACTCATTGACAATCAGCGACAACGAGTCATTAAACTCCTCTTTAAAGGCCCTTCCTTCCACGATCTCAAAATCCATAAGGTCAAAAAAATAGTCGTCAAAGTTGGCGTTGTTAACCCGAATATCTGCGACATCAGGATTGTCCGCTACTGACACAACGGAGCTGCCGATAAACTCACCCGGCATACCGAAGTTACCGGCCACTTCCTCAACACCGTCTACGCTAAGCAGGTCATTGCGCAGTGCTTCCCAACTGGTATCAAACAGTTGTGTTACTCGCACGAAGCCCACATTCGACTTTTGAAAGCCGAGATCCTTTGAACTGAAGAAGTCCATTTGCTCATGCACAAGTATAGCCCCCGATATCATGGTAATGGAAATGAAAAATTGCAAGCCTATCAATCCATTGCGAACCACCATTCCTCTTTTGCTGGACTGAAACTTTCCTTTCAGCACAGCGGCAGGGCGCAGTCCGCTTATTACAGAAGCCGGATACAGGCCTGCCATCACACCCACAACCAATACAAATGCTACAATGGCTGCAATCATCCATGCACTCAGGAACGCACTAAGTGATAATGGCAATCCAAGTAGGGTATTAAACGTTGGCAGAACGATCCACACTATTATCATTGCGACAATTGCACTTACAATGGTCACGATAATTGATTCTGAAAGGAACTGGCCGATCAATGCAGATCGAAACGAGCCCATCACTTTTCTGATTCCTACTTCCTTTGCTCTCTCAGTAGCACGAGCAGTCGACAAGTTTACAAAATTGATAGTCGATATAATCAACACAATAACCGCAACCAATGCGAGCATATACACATACTTTATCTCGTTGTTTGGCCCTAACTCTACGGCCAGGTTTGATCTCAAATGTATGTCCTGCAGTGGTTGAAGAAAGTAATTGAAGGCGTGACCCTCCTCTTTGTAGTTGGCACCAAGGTTTGCTGCAATGCTACCTTTGCCAAATTTCTCAACAAGGCTGGGTAACTGGTTTTCAAAGCTGGATGCGTCTGTTCCCATTTTCAACTTCACGTAAGTAAACACCCAGTAAGTAGTCCAACTGTTATTCTCGGTGGCGCTCTCCACCTGCGGTACCTGGTGAATGGATCCCAACAGATCGAACTTCATGTGAGTGCTTGGGGGTAAATCTTTGATCACACCGCTAACCACCAATTCCGTTGTATCTACTTTAAATGTTTTATTCAATGCGTCAGTGGTATTAAAATATTTGCGGGCTATGGATTCTGTAATCACTACGTTGGCAGGCTCTGCAAGTGCAGACTTAGGGTTGCCCTGTATGAATTCATAAGAGAACACCGAGAAGAAATTTTCGTCTGCGAATCGGAACAAAGTCTCGTTATAGGTTACATCCCCGATAGTGACGGGTACATCGTTTCCAAAAAACAGCCGGTGAAACCTGGTGGCAGATTCTACCTGTTCAAAATGATCCTGAAGGGCAGATGCCATGGGTGCTGGTGACGATCCAAAGAGCATCGTTCTATCAGGGTACAACCTTTCTAATGCGACTCGGTAGATTCTATCACCATCAACAAAATGTTTATCGAATGACAGCTCAAACATCAGGTACAGCGCAATCAGGAGTACGCTGCTAATACCCACGGCAAGTCCAAAAATATTAACACCAGAATAGACGCGGGTCTTCACAAGGTTCCGGTAGGCAATACGGATGTAACTGAACAGCATAGAGACGTTATTTTGCAACTAGATGAACCAACCAGACAAACTAAAATTATGAAATATCTAATTACTTAGATGGTCTACATGGATTGGACAAACGATAAACCCATAATTTTGTTGGTATGATCAAAGTTGTTTGGAAATTGTCATTCGGAGATACCCCGAGTGCCCAAATAGGCCACACAGGCCCTCTTCAGGTTAGAAAACTTGACTGCACCTAAAGTTCGCCTTGCTTGGAAGTCAGGGTTGTTGCCGGACCCATCCAACTCATAAAAAATTAGTCCAATTCGACTCCCGTACACTCCAATATGAACGGCATCCACTAAGATGTGAGTGTCGCACACTACGCTTGCAGCGTCATATACTGCGATATCAATGTCATACACCGCGATGGTGGGCGACATCCACACCGATGTGAGTGTCACACACCAGCGTTCCAACGTTATTCACTGCGATATCAATGTCACACACCACGATGGTGAGCGACATCCACACCAATGTGAGCGTCACACACTCCAATGTGAGTGTCATGCAGGGCAATGTCAGCGTTGATCGCTGCTCTTGTGACTTCCGCAGGAGCGAATGTAGGAACGAGACAGCGCCTTGGTACTTGGCCGGTACCACCGGGTAACCGCTTACGGCCCACCGCTTACCGTTCTCACATCTTACGCAAGATCCCATTCACCAACATGTAGGCAATCTTACCATCCTTGATCAATAACAAAGACGGGTTCCCTCCCATTCTTATTTCGGTGTTAGACTGAGGGCGTCTTTCATGAACGCTAAATGGATACTTCGACTCAAACGGATCGAAGCCTTCCCTTACGATGAAATCTGTGTAGCCTTCCTTCCAAAGTTTGTCGGTGTCGAGTGACTGTAACTGCCCCAGGTGGGCAAGCTCCTGTTCGTATACCTTACCTGGCCTGATCTCATAACCTTCGGTATCAAAATCCACGTAGGCGTTGGAGGTACTCAGGTCACCAAGGTCCTGTACGAAAGCGGTGGCATAATAATGTCGGTAGTCTGGACAGTCGGTCTCTCTCCTGTCGAGGGCCACATCGCGTACAAGTCCTTCGAAGTTAACCCTGCGCAAAATGATATCCCGGATGCGACCTTCACCGTTGCGCGGAATTTTATTATAGTCTTTTACGAGTGTCTTCTCATAGGTTTTGTTGGCAATAGCATCTGCCGCTGTGACCAGCAATATGAAATTCAGTTTCCGTATGAATTGTTTTTCCCAGTCGTCTTCAAATCCCCCCGACTCGATGAGGATAGTGCGGGTACCCCACTTTTGGATGTTGTCACCAAAGGCACGTGGTTCGAAGGTATCGTCATAGATACCAATTTGACCAGGAATATAGCTCGTGATCTGGTTGAACATGTGGCGGGTAAGTTGCATGGCATCGCCACGCTTTTCATTTACAGTTTTCTCGTGATCGTAGGCAGGTGCCAGCAAGCTGATCGTGCCGGGGGCTTTGCCTTCCACCGATGTGCCTCTTCCCTGATCATGCAAGTTGAAACCCCAGTCGGCATTGAGACTGTCACGCACGCGTTTCAGTGTTCTGCCTTCTGGTGTTTGCTGACGCAGTGCATCTCTATTAATATCTATGCCATAATGATTTCTTCTCGTGAATCGCGAAGCACCATCGGGGTTGAGCATGGGAATGAAATGCCATGTGATCGATGATTTGATCTTGTTACGCACAGCATTGAACTCATCATCAGCCGCCAGCCAGTGAAACACATCGAGCAGCGAGCGGGTAGCCGTGGTTTCATCACCATGCATTTGCGACCACATTAAGACATTAACAGGTCCATTACCGTAGCTCACCAGCTTGATCGCTCTGCCCTCCACTGAGGTTCCCACTTGTTTCACCCTGAAGGCACTTCCTAACCTATCCAGTTGTGCCATGATATCATCATGTTTGAAACGCCTGGTGGTGATAGACTTCTCGTTGTACTTATCGTATTGATCAAAGAGCTGCTGGTTGAGTTGGGCTAATGTGGCTTGAAAGATGCACAAAAGAGCAAAGAGTGCGAGATTCCTTTTCATTGGGTTAACAATTTGTTCAAAGTTGGCAAAACAAATTAGTTAACCCTGACCATTGGTAGAAAAATGAGCAGCCACCTTGCGTTGACTGCTCATCTTCAATTTGACTTCGTCAAGTCAGCAAATGATTACCTCCGTGCACGATAACCCAGTTGAAAATCAAGTCGAGAAAGTTTTGACGGGTGACTCGTTAGTGGCTTGATATAATCCAGTCCCAGAAAAATGCCCCACTTGCTCATCACCTCGATGCCACAATTCAAAATGCCGGGTTTGATCTCTTGAAAATATGATGGCAATAAATCCCTATTGCCCTGACTATAGGGGGCGAGAGAAAATGTGTATGAAAAAGGAACGTTGATGGCGAATTTATTATTTAAGGCGTATGAGATAATAATGTCTGGTCCAACACCGACATAGGTTCCTGCCAAACCGTCTCCAAAATCTATTTGATCTGAGAATCCTTCATTTGCTGTGACATAGTATTTGGAAGAAATAGCGTAATCTGCAAGATGTCCGCCCAACATGACTCGGTATTTATCGTCAACTGACAAAATATTCCAGCCCATACCGAAGTTACCGAGGAAGCCGCTTGTGATTACGAAATCATTGAGGGCATCAATTTTATTTTCTCTGTTAATGATATGTGCCCAAACACTTGTCAGAAGGTCGAAAGCCAGTCTGTTGCCGTACCAAACATTTCTCTCTCCCTTTCCACCCCGGTATCGTTGAAAATTAAAACCCAGACCAATTCGGCTTACTTTGTATTTGTTGTTTTGATCTAGTGCGTATGCCGGGTCAGTTTGCTGTTCAATCTCATAAGCCTTTTGACTTTGATTTGTGGTATACATGAAAATACCAAAGCTATGTTCCCGATTAATGATTTCATCAAGTTGAGCAATTGCATTCGTGGTGAACAAGAGAATAAACATCACCAGAAGAAGCTTGATATGTAAAGTTCTCATTTTCTTGGGTGTTGTTGTTTGCTATAGGTCATGGTCCTTCAGATAACCTGCGATATCCTTCAACTCCATTTTCTTCGCGTAGGCGCTTGGCTTGTACTCACCGTCACTATAACATTTGGTTGTCGTGATCTTGAGATTTCCGGCTTGCGAAACAAACTCCTGCTTGAGCTGATTGATTTTCATTGGTCTGTACCACTTAAGGCCGCTTTCTTCCACCATAAATTTTATGATGTCCATATTCCTGTTGTCCACAGCAAAATAAATAGCAGATTTATTCTTCACGCCAGTTGCGCATCCTGTGTAAATATTATAGCTAAAACCTTCGGCATCCTCTTTAATGCTTGCACCGATGGCCACTAAATACTTCACCATATCGAGATGATTGTTAATAGTAGCTGCGATCAGCGGAGTCGCGCCATTCAAGCGTTGCCCTTGCGTCATGTCCATAATTTTTGACGTCTCCCCGATGTCAGCACCTTTAGACACCATTAACTTGGCGACTTCAACAAGTCCGGTACGCGCAGCCATTGTAAAACACTTTCCAAACTCAGGATCTTCTATTGATATATCGGCACCATTCTTTAGCAGTGCTGTCATCGCATGGTCCTTAACTCCTATGCCTCCGGCCAACGCCACATGCAGTGGTGTTTTGCCTTGGGCGTTGAGCTGATTTACATCAGAGCCTGCCACAATTAACAATCTTAAAATATCTTCTGATTCTTTGTTTCTATCGGAGGGCAAGTTGCCATACCAATCTGGTGTCTTAATGCCATAGGTACCCTCTATCACAGCCTTTCCTTTTGCAAACGCATCCTTTCGTTCTGCTGCCGTCATAGCGAAGCTCGCCCAGATGTGAATGAGAGGCTGACCTGCAGCCAGGTCCATCTTTGCACCTTTGGTCAAGAGTTTTTCAATACAAGGAGCACAATTGCTTTGCTGAACGGCCTGGTTAATTGCATACACTTTCACGCCTCCGGTGGTTCCATCACCATACTGCGCTTTCAGATTGGCAACCGCATCTTCAAATATCTTCTTGGATTTTCCTTTAGCACTTTTTGCCTGATCCTCCAGGTTTTTGATCTGGTCATAAACAGCTTTCATCGCAGGGCTTGCTATTTCTCCCGGTGCATTTGGGTCTGCACCAGCTGCCAATAGCAGATCCATTACTTCGACCGAATAATTATTTGCCGCCTGGATTATCGCTGGATATTTTCCACCATTTGGATTTGCTCCCTTGCTCAGCAATAGTTTGGTAATCTCAGGCCAAAAGAATGCATTGGCAAGAACAGAGTTTCCAGATGCATCAATGGCGTTGGCATCCGCCCCCGCCTTAAGTGCAGACTCAACTCCGCTAAGGTTTCCACTCTTACAAGCAGAAAACAAATCTTCGTTGGGTCCGGCAAATACGGACAGGTGTGGTAATAGGATTAGAACAGCTAACCCAGTTACCATTTTGAGGTTGAAATGCTTTTTCATGGGTGTATTATTTTTTGGTTTAAGTAAGCCCCCACTCTAACGAGCGGGGGCGATGGCGCACAAATCACCATCAGGTTCCTTGCAATAGCGTTTGTACAAGGCACACCCAGTTCAGAAGGTGGACAGTGTTTTCCCTTTTAATGATTTGTGCGATGTAAAGGTGTTGATAGACATGGCGCTGAGGAATACACTCCTTCGGCCATTTTGATACCCTGATCAGGGTATTTTTGAAGATGTTAGCTGATTAGTCCACTTTTAAAGGCAATCCGAACGAGATCTGCCACGCTATGTGCGTCAAGTTTCCGCATGATGTTCTTTCGATGCGTTTCTACCGTGTAATGAGAAATGTTCAGGTTATCAGATACTACCTTACTGCTATGACCAAGTGCAAGCTCCTTTAATATCTCTCTTTCCCGATCGGAGAGATCGGCTAGTAAAAATGGAGAGGCTGTGGATGGAAGATTAGATTCGTGGGCCAGCCCAAGCGTTACATCTGCCGAGAAGTGTCTCCCTCCTGAATGGGTTTTTCTAATGGCCTGTACCAACTCACTCTTGTCTACCGTCTTGGGTAGGTACCCATGGATTCCAAGGCGTATTGCTTTCTCCATCAGCGCTTTCTCGAGGTGCATACTCAAGATTACGAAGCAGATCTCCTGGTGTCGTTCTCGCAGTACTTCCAGCACCTCAAATCCATTTTTTCCAGGCATGTCAAGATCAAGCAACACGACATCGGGTCTAATAATGGGGATTTTGATGATCGCTTCGTTACCATCTCTCGCTGTGCTTAAGACTTCTATATCACTCTCTGTGGCCAGCATTTCCATCAGGCCATCAATAATGAGTTGATGGTCATCAACAATGAATACCTTAATCATGAAATGGGTATGCTAACGGTGCACACAACCCCGCCTTCTTTCCCCGACTCAAACAACACATTTCCACCTAATATCTCTGATCGCTGTTTGATATTCAACAACCCCTGTCCGTCAGATCCATTTTGTTCCATCCCGATACCATTGTCTTGCACAGTCATTACAAGTCGACCTGACAGACTAAATAGTTGTACGGAAACATCTGAAGCCTGCGAATGCTTGATAATATTATTGATCAACTCCTGAAGTATCCTGTAAATTGATATTTCCACCTGCTCTGAGTATCGGGTACCGTCAGCTAAATTATCGAATTGAAAGTTAATGTTACTTGCCCCAAGGCTGCTCTCTAAAACGTCTCTCATGGCCGGTCCAAGACCCACTTCCGTAAGGGCGCGTGGCATCATTTGGTGTGAAATTGTTCTCACGTCTGTTGCTGTGTTGTTTACAATCCCTTTGAGTTGCTCAAGGCTGGTCTTTACCGGGCTGTCGGTAATATTAGCTTCAATATTTTGAAGTTTAATTCTCAGTCCTCCCAATTGTTGGCCAATGCCATCGTGTAGTTCGCGGGCTATCCTCTTTCGCTCTTTTTCTTCAGCATCAATTACAGCCTGAAAGCGGCTCTTCTGTAGTTTCTCTCGCTCTTCTGCAAAGCTGATACGTTGCTTCAGTATTTTTCGATTGTAAAATAACAGGACGATGGCGATCACCGCGATGGCCATTACCATCACGAGTAAGATCCTGTTTCTAGACTGTTGCAATCGCAAGTCCTTAAGCTCTGATGCCACCCTAAGCTGTTCAATCTCTCTTTGTTTGTTCTTTAGTGAAAACTGAGCTTGCAGTTTTTCAATCTCCCTGGACTTCTCTGTATAGAACACAGAATCGCGCAGGGTCACATAGTTTGACAAGTGATCAAATGCTTCCTTCGGCATCTCAAGGCGTTCGTAACAAATAGAGAGCAGTCGTTCCGCTTCCATTATCTTTTCTGTGTAGTTCATTCTTCTGGCAAGAACAATAGCGTTGTTCAGTTCCCTAAGCCCTTCCTCATATTTTCCATTCAGGACCATCGCCTTTCCAAGGAAGAGTCTTCCATCTGATTGACTCCCTAAATTGCCCGAGTTCTCCGCTGTACTTAAATACTTTAGGGCCAGCTGTTCCGCTTTGGTGTAATTATTGAGTCCGATATAGGCTTTGATAATCAATAGCTGCGACTCCACTTTTCCAAATCCATACTTCCCAGTTTCAAAAATCTTAAGCGCAGTCTCTCCCTGGGTCAGTGCGCTATCATAAATCCCTATGGTTGTATAGGTCAATCCGGATTCCAATAGCGACATACCGATCAAAGCATCATCTTTCATTGACCTGGCAATCCCGTGGGCGATTTGTGCTTGTTCAATGGAAAGATCGTAGTTCCCTTGAGATCTATTGAGTGAAGCTAAAAAAGAGTAGGAATAAGACATTTCCAAAGAATCACCAAGCTCATAGAACAGTTCAAGTGAGTTATGAAATGCTTGTAACGCTTCGGTGAAGAGTAATTCACCTTTGTAGTTGGTGCCTAATCGTCTATAGACAAATGCTGCGTCTCTGCGCCTTTGAAGCCTCTCAAACGTTTCTGCAGATAGCTGGTAATATCGATAAGAACTGTCAAACTGGCTCGCGATGAAGTACGAGTTACCCATGTTTTGAAAAGTCTGAGCAAGTTGCACTGAGTCTCCCACCTCATTGCATATCTTGATTGCCCGTTGCCCAAAAAAGTGAACAGAGTCAGGGCTTCCTGAATTCGCAGCCCTTCGCATCAGGGTGACTAGAGAGGTAAGTTGGTCTGAAGATATACCCTGGGCATTTACTGAAGAAATAAAAATGAGAGTAATGAATATTACTCCAATTAATCTTCTGTGACCCGAGTATACTTCATCTTTCCACCGATGCTCCGTATTTTCTGGGCCACCCACGTTCCTAAAAGTTCGTCTTTACTGTTTTTCGCATACCACAATATTATGTCTTTGGTTACCCACTCACCTTTGATTTCCGTTCCATAGATAATTCCGGTTTCTCTGAGGCGAATTGTATCTCCTTCCACTCTTCCCTCAAATGAGTACAGTACGTGGCTTGCAGTATCTTGAGGCGCCACATAATACCCGGTTCCTGTTATCTCATCTCCGACTCGAGTCCACCTGAGATCGCTTTTGTAAGAATTGGATATGCCAAAATTATCGTCCTGGCTTATTAGACCATTCCAATGGGTTTCCTCGCGAGGTGTCGTGCACGAACTCACGACCAAAGCAAACACTACGATGCAAATCGGCTTGTCCATAGCCTTTCTTTGTAATGAATTTAAGAAAAATAAGGAATCATTACGTTGTCCTTGAGAATAGTTATGAGTGCTAAAACTGACCTGAAAGAGGAAATTTGGACTACTAAAGGGAAACTGCAATCAATCCCATTAATCCAACGATTGTCAAATAGTAGATGGTGGGTAGCACTGTTTTTCGAAGTACAATGCCTTCGTTGCCAAGATACCCGACTGTGGCGGAGGCAGCCACAACATTGTGAATGGCAACCATGTTGCCTGCAGCAGCGCCCACGGCTTGCAACGCTACAATTAAAGTGGTGGACATCATAAGGCGTTCGGCCACGCCAAATTGAAAAAGGCTTAGCATCAAATTACTTACTGTGTTGCTGCCGGCAATGAATGCACCCAACGCTCCTACGGAGGGTGCAAACAACGGATAGACATTACCCACATTGACGGCCACCCACTCGGCCATAGCGATAGGCATGCCCATGTAGTCGTTGAAGTTAACATCTGAGTTGATATAGATTCGTACCATGGGTACGGCAAACAGCAATACAAAGCCGGCTCCGAAGATCATACTGAAGCTACTTTTGAATGCAGAGGAAACTTGCTCAGCTCTCATCTTATGTAACCATATAGTGATGAGGGCGACTACAAATAATACCGTGGCGGGCAGGTACAGCGGAGCGCTGGAAGCGTTGATTGAAGAACCTAGAATATTATTCCATTCGATTGTTGCGGTTGACAACAAACCTTTCAACGGCCATTGCGGGAGCCTGGTAATTACAAGTAAAACCACGACCACTATATAAGGGGTCCAGGATCTGAACAGCGACAGGGACTGGGCGTGAGACTGATCATCTTTGGGATCAAGTTTTCCCATCCAAGATTCCGGCCATTGATCTTTGGACTCGAAGTCCCATGGCTCCTTTGGTTGGAGTATTCCAGCTCGAGCGACAGACACCATAATCACCATTCCGGTCATTGAGCCCAACAGCGAGGGAAATTCGGGCCCCAGTACAATGCCCGTAATCAAATAAGGAACAGTGAAGGCCAATCCACCTAACAGCGTGAAAGGCAACACTTTAAAACCTTCTCTCCAACTTTTACTTTTCCCAAAGAATCGGGTCATCATACATACCATCAATGTTGGCATAATCGTTCCGGCAATTGCATGCATATACGCCACGTTCACTGTCACCTTTTGGATGTAATCCATGAAAGTAAGACCGTGTGTGGCCAACTGCGCTTCCAGTCCAGGACTCAATAATCCACCTCTTATTCCTACCAATACTGGTGTTCCAACCGCTCCGAACGTCACGGCCGTGCTCTGCACCATCATGCCTAACATCACGGAAGTCAGCGCAGGAAAACCAAGCGCCAAGAGCAATGGTGCTACAATGGCTGCTGGAGTTCCAAAGCCTGAGGCTCCTTCGATGAACGATCCAAAAAGCCACACGATAATTACTACTTGAATGCGCCTATCATTACTAATAGTCGAAAAGCCATTCCTTATGACTGTCATTGCTCCGGACTGAGTAAGGAGGTTTAGTAGTAGGATAGCTGCAAAGATGATGTAGAGGATATCAAAGGTGATGAACACACTTTGAACGCAACTCGCGATAAGGTCAATGAACGGAATGCCCCAGATGAAAAAACCAATCAACGCAGTCATCACAAATGCTACTGGCATGGTAGTCTTCGCAGGCAACTTGAATCCAACGAGCATCACTCCTGCTGTGAGGATTGGGAGGATGGCGAAGAATGCGAGGGAGCTAAGCGTCATGGGAGAAGAGAGAGTTTCAAGTTATGGACAGTTGGCCATCTACCGAACCTCAATAAGTCAATGGTCAACAGCCCATAGTAAATTGCGCCAACTCCTTTTATATACTCCATAAGAAAATGGCTGAGTTAATCATTATCGGAAATGGGTCTCACTACTTCAACCCAGTGTTTCGGTTTTACTCCTGTAAAATGTTCTATCTGGTGGCGACAGCTAAATCCGTTGGCTACTAATGTCGTTCCATCTTTCATTGTTCTCACCTGTGGGAAAAGAACACTCTCTCCTATCTTTTCGGACAGATCATAATGTTCCTTTTCATAACCAAACGATCCTGCCATGCCGCAGCAACCGGAAGGTATCTCGCTAATGGTATGCCCGTTGGCATGAATTGTTTTCTTCATAGCGGCTGTGCCGTATAGGGCCTTTTGATGACAATGACCATGTATGGAGATATTGCCTGCTATCGAGGTCAGTTTCTTATCCAAATTTCCATTATCCATTTCCTTTTGGAGGAACACATCAATCATCATTACTCCTTCCTTCAGTTGCGCTCCCAAGGCCTGGTCATCGATCAGGTCAGGAAGGTCGTCATTCAATGCTGATGCACAGCTGGGTTCACATACCACTACTTTCAATCCCTTACTCAGGTATACTTTCAAGCCATCCAAGGTTTTCTGGCCATGTTCCTTCGCTTCTTTCAAAAAGCCATGGGATATCTTCGGGCGCTGACAACAACCTACATTGGCAAGAATAACTTCATACCCACAAGATGAGAGCAGCTCATAGGCTGAGATACCAATGTTGGGTTCGTGGTAGTTGAGATAAGTGTCGGCAAAGAGTACAACCTGCTTGTTTTCTTCGGGCTGGTTCTTACCATTTTTCTCAAACCATTTATAGAAAGGCTCAGAGGCATGGTCTGGCAACACCCTTTTCTTGTCGAAGCCTGCGAGGCTATCCATCGCAGATCGAAAGAGACCGCTGCGCTGGATACTGTTAACCAACTTTGCCAATCCACCTGAAAATTGTTTTGATGCTTTCGCTGAGTCGCGTATCAATCGATCGCGCAATGTGGTGCCATGCTTTTCATAATAGAGTTGTTGCACATCGCTCTTCATCTTGGCCATATCCACATTGCTGGGACACTCTGACTTGCATGCTTTACAGGACAGACAAAGATCTAGGGCCTGATGCAGTCGTGGGCTTGTCAGCCCCATGTCATCGAGTTGATTGGACATCGCCATGCGAAGGGCATTGGCGCGACCACGAGTTGAATGTTCCTCATCCCTTGTGGCACGGAAACTTGGACACATTGTGCCACCCATTGTCTTGCGACACTCACCCACACCAGTACACATGTGCACTGATTCGCTGAAGTTTCCCTCCTTGCGATAGTGAAACTGAGCAGCTACATCTGAATCTCGATAGCTGGAACCATATTTCAGGTTGCTGTCAATCGGTTCAGCATCAACGATCTTTCCCGGGTTCATGAGATTCTTTGGATCAAACAGACGCTTCACTTCTTTGAATGCATCATACAATTGTTTGCCGAAGAACTTCTCATTGAACGGGCTGCGCACCATGCCATCACCATGCTCACCACTCCATGCACCTTTGTATTTCACCACAAGATCGAAGGTATCATTGGCTATTCCCTTCAGTTTCTCAATGTCTTCCTGCTTGCGCAAATCCAGAATCGGGCGTACGTGTATCAACCCCACGCTGGCATGGGCATACATCGCGGGAAACGTGCCATGTTTCTCACACACTTTAACAACGGAGTCTATGTATTCGGGCAAGTGTTCTATGGGTACTGCTGCATCTTCAATAAAAGCAAGTGGTTTCGGCCCGCCCGTCATTCCCATCATTAGTCCGAGACCTTTCTTGCGCACTAACAATACTTCATCATATTCTCTTCCCTCACCATAGATAGGATAGGCATATCCTTTGCCCAAGTGCTGAAGGTCATCGGCCATTTGCTTTGGCCGATCAAGCACCTTTTGCGCATCATCGTCATAAAACTCAACGAGGAGAATTGCTCCGGGATCACCATGAATGAAATGGCAGTACTGTTTGGTTGTAAGATTCTCTCTGCTCAACTTGATCACGGTCTCGTCAATGATCTCAACGGCAGCGGGTTTATATTTCAAGATATCGGAGACGGTACCTATCGCATCCAAAAAGGTTTTGAAGTGAAGCGCACAAACAGATTTATGTTTGGGGAGCGGTTCGAGGTTTAGTTTTAATTCAAGTGTTACGGCCAAAGTCCCTTCACTTCCGGTGATGAGTTTGGCGAGGTTCCAATCGGGGGTATTTGTGAACTCGTCTAAATTGTAGCCGCCCACTCTTCGCATCACTTTTGGGAAGCGTTTTTCAACCTCCTCTGCCTGTTCCTTTACCAGGGATCTGAACTTTTTATATATCTGCCCCTCGCGATCATTCTTGTTTTCAATTTGTGAATACTCCTCTGGTGAAGTTTTCTTCAAATGCATTTGAGTGCCATCTGCAAGTAGTACACGCGCTTCCAACACATGGTCAACGGTCTTTCCATAGAGGATGCTTTTCATCCCGGAACTGTTGTTGCCCACCATGCCACCAACATTTGCGCGGCTGCTTGTGGCGGGGTCTGGTGCAAAGTGCAGATTGTATTTCTTGAGTTCTGCGTTGAGTTCGTCTCTGATCTTTCCCGGCTGAACTCTCACCCATTGTTCCTCGGCATTAATTTCTATCACCTTGTCAAGATGTTTCGAGAAATCAAGAATCATCGATCTCCCTACGCTCTGACCTGCGAGGCTCGTTCCACCACCTCTGGGTAAAATTGATACGTTATGTTGGTTAGCAAGCTCCACAGCCTTTCGCACATCCGATTCATCCTTTGGGATCACTACCGCGACTGGTTGTACCTGGTAGATACTCGCATCAGTGGAATACATACCAAGTGAATAGGCGTCATCAAGGACTTCACATGTCAGCGCCTGACGTAAAAGATTAGCGAACGATTTGGACGTTGTATCGGAAGATGTAGGAGTTGAGGTCACGGACATACGAAGATTAATAAATCAATTTAACCCAAATTATGCATTCGAGCATAATTTGCCCGGAGAGCAGACGAAAGCTACGCTTTGTCTGGGTTAAACCCTGACAATGCCGATGTTACCATCAGCATTCGTCAATATGCGATAAAATATTTTGCTCGAAGCGAACAAAATCTCTATTGCATATTCCGGGTTTAAGCATTGATTACAAATATGGCCAACACCTCTGATAAACGGTGGTAAATGCCTTTTCGGCAGAGGCTTTGCTATTTGACTCGTGGAAGGATGTAGTTCAGGATCAGGTCGAAGGCCTGCTGTTCGGAAACGCCTGGTCCGCCTATTTCACTTAAAGCGATCCAGTTGGTTGTGGTGACAATCACCAGGTTTTTGGGTGGGCTGATGTAAATGAATTGACCACCATATCCCCATGCCAGATAATTAGTCTCTCCCTCATATTCATGAACCCAAAAGAGATTACCATAGGTATAATCGCGAAAGAAGCCGTAGTCAAGCGTCCAACTATAGGCTGGGGTGGTCATAAAGTTAACCCACTCCACTGGCACTACCGATTCACCTTTGAATGTACCTCCGTTAAGAACCAACTGTCCTATTCGCGCCAGGTCCAGCGTTCTTAATCGGATGCCAGATCCTCCATTAAAATAAGTCTCATCCACACTTTCCCACTGCGTTTGCGGAATTTCAATTTTATCAAACAAAACAGACTGAGCATAATCTTTAAGATTGGACCCGGTTGCGTTGGCAAGTACGACACCAAGGAGATGTACGGCCGCTGAATTGTAATTGTATGTGCTTCCTGGAGTATTAACTATTGGCTTGTCTAATAAAAATTGCATTGGATCTTCCGACAACACCCATTCGTTGTAAGCATTTCCATTCGTTTCGTTCCACTGGAATCCTCCTGACATATTCAAGAGATGATGAATCGTAATCTCCTTTTGCTTTTCATTTAACGAAAACTCATCGGGAAGGTAGAAATCAATTGGGTCATCGATACTCCCGATAGCTCCGTCCTCCAACGCCTTACCCACTAGCAATCCCACCACACTTTTGGTTACCGACCTAACATCGTGAAGGCTGTCCTGCTTGTACCCGTTGTGATATGAATGGTAGACAAGTTTGCCATTGCGTACAACTGCAACGCTGGTAAGCCTCGCAAGTGCGGATGCTTTCGCATCAAGACCACTTAAGTCCTCTATATTTTGTGAAGATGGTGAGGCAAGTTCCCATCCTTCTGCTGGTGCAATAGCGGGCTCATCATCCTCGCTGCAGGCAAGCAGTACCGCGCATGACATTACGGCTATGAAATTTGCTTTTGTTACCTTCATACAGACCAGCCAAACAACAGACAACATTAGATTTTTGATCGATAAGAAACCATCCCGAACAGTGAGGGGTTTTAAAAACAATCAATGCACCCCCTTTGAAGGTGAGTGTTCAGCCGATCTTATAAGAACTCTTTTCGTTCATGGCCTTTTTAAATACATTCATTGACTTAAACCTGAATTCTATGCTTAAACATCGACTAGCAGTTATTGCGATTTTGGCATTGCCGCTTGCTGCCTATTGTCAGAAGGACAAGGATGCCGTAATAAAATCTTTGGACTCAAAGTATGATCACTACTCGAGTGTGGCCAAACAAATCTGGGAGTTTGCTGAACCGGGCTACCTTGAAGACAAGAGCTCTGCGCTGCTTGCGAGCGAACTGGAGAAGGCGGGGTTCAAAGTAGAGAAAGGAGTTGCTGGCATTCCTACAGCATTTGTTGCAACCTACGGTTCAGGCAAACCGGTGATTGGTGTGCTTGGTGAGTTCGATGCCTTACCGGGATTGTCGCAAGAGGCATTCTATCCGGAGAGAAAGATCAAAGTGGAGGGCGCACCAGGGCATGGTTGTGGTCACAATCTCTTTGGAACAGGATCACTTGCTGCTGCCATAGAAACCAAAGAGTGGCTAGCAAAAAATAAGAAGACTGGAACAGTTAAGTTTTACGGTACGCCAGCAGAAGAAGCTGGTGATGCAAAAGTATTCATGGTACGCGAAGGACTCTTCAATGACGTGGATGCCGTGATCACGTGGCATGCGGGTGACAGAAACAATGCGGGACCAAACACGAATCTTGCTACTAAGGCGGGTGTGTTTAAGTTTAAGGGTATTGCGTCACATGCTGCTGCCGCACCAGAGCGCGGTCGATCTGCACTCGATGGTGTTGAAGCTATGAACAGTATGGTGAATATGATGAGAGAGCATACTACTGAGCCTACCCGCATTCACTATGTGATCAGAAGAGGCGGTGAAGCTGCGAACGTGGTGCCGGCTTACGCTGAGGTGGAATACCTGGTGCGTCATCGCGATCGTGAAGAAGTAAGAAGAATATGGGATCGCATTGTGAAGTGTGCTGAAGGCGCGGCTCATGGAACTGAGACTACCGTGGAAGTACAAGTAGAAGGCGGTACGTTTGATCGCCTACCTATTGAAGCGTTGTCAATGGCGATGTACAAGAACCTGGAAAAGGTTGGAGGAGTGAGTTATACACCAGAAGAGAAAGCGTTTGCTGAGAAGCTGAGCAAGAGTTTTGGAGACAGAAGTGTGCCGCTGGAAAGCGCAAATCAGATTCAACCTTTTAAATACAGTCACACCAATGCATCGGCTGATACTGGCGATGTAAGTTGGGTGGTGCCTACAGCTAGTATGACGGCAGCTACCTATGTGCCTGGAACTCCTGGTCATAGTTGGCAAGCGGTCTCTTGTACTGGCTCGACTATCGGCTTCAAAGGTATGCTGGTAGCTGCCAAGACTTTAACGATGACAGCGATTGACTTGTTTACTGATCCGAAGTTGTTAGAAGCTTCCAAGAAAGAGTTTGATCAAAAACGCGGGGCAAATTTCAAGTATGAATCTCTTGTAGGAGACATTCCTCCCCCACTTGATATCAGAAAGTCAAAATAAGGAACGTGAAATACCTGCTTCTTTCTTTTGTCTTCCTTTCAACACTTGTATTCGCGCAAGAAGGTGTCATCACGCTTAAGCCTGATCGAATACTTGATGGCAAGGGTGCAACGATCGAGGGTAAAAATGTGATTGTTGAAAATGGAAAGATCAAAGAGGTCTCCAGCAACACAGTGGGAAAAGTGTATGACCTAAAAGGTTATACGCTGCTGCCGGGTGTAATCGACACTCACGTACACCTTGACTGGCACTTCGATCCCGATGGAAAACTTCATGATGCCAGGCCCGAAGAGGAGTCGTCAGCTCAGCGTGTATTGTACAATGCAGAGAATGCTTATCAAACGCTGATGGCTGGTGTTACTGCGGTGCAATGTCTCGGAGCTGCTCCAGAAGGTGATGTACGCGATGCGATTAATCGTGGTGTACTTCCTGGCCCAAGAATATTGACGTCAATGGGTGCCATCGGTGAGTGGACGGGAAACGCAGATAGCATCAGAGTTGCTGTAAATAAATTAGCAGATGCCGGAGCGGATGTAATTAAGATTTTTGCCTCGGCAAGCATTCGCGTTGGTGGCACGCCTACCCTATCACAGGAACAATTGGATGTTGCCTGTGGTGAAGCGAAGAAGCGTGGATTGCGCACTGTTGTGCATGCTCATGGTTCTGAAAGTGCAAGGCGAGCCATTGCAGCAGGATGCACTGCTATTGAACACGGATCTCTACTCGATAAGGAAACATTGGAGCTGTTGGCTAAAACCGGAACATATTATGATCCGCACATTGGCCTTATCTTCGACAACTACTTTGCTCACCGGAAGAACTACATCGGGGCTGCAGGATTTACTGAAGAAGGATTCAATCAGATGGAGCAAGCAGTGGGCAAAGCGGTAGCCACGTTTAAGCTTGCACTAAAGACTAGGGGTTTACAAATTGTTTACGGAACTGACGCTGTTGCTGGTGCGCACGGACATAATCTTGAGGAGCTCGTAGCACGGGTATTGAAAGGTGGTCAGGACCCTATGGATGCCATTGTGTCGATGTCGACCACCGCTGCGAAGTCCATTAATCTAGACAAAATAACCGGGAGCATTTCTCCTGGTTTGTCTGCTGACATTATTGCGGTTGAAGGAAACCCATTGAAGGACATCAGGACGATGTTGGATGTACAATTCGTAATGAAGGAAGGGAAGATTTATAAGTTTTGGAAATAAAGAGAGAAGTAAACCTAAACCAACCGATAATGAAGTTTCAGAAATTAATAATGATTGCGGTGTTTGCGCCACTTGCGGTGTTTGCACAGAAGGAAAAAGACGCGATCATTAAGTCACTTGATGCTAAGGCAGATAATTATACCGATGTTGCCCGACAGATTTGGGAAAACCCTGAGTTAGGATACCTCGAGGAAAAGAGCTCTGCTTTGCTGCAGGGTGAATTGCAGAAAGCAGGATTCAAAGTTGAAAAAGGTGTTGCCGGTATACCCACTGCATTTGTTGCGAGTTACGGTTCGGGTAAACCGGTGATCGGCATACTTGGTGAGTTTGATGCTTTGCCGGGAATGTCTCAGGAGGCGTCACCCGAAAGAAAGCCACGGGTTGCTGGTGCCCCTGGTCAAGCCTGCGGTCATCATTTGTTTGGTACAGGTTCGATGGCAGCGGCCATTGCTGTAAAAGATTGGCTTGCGTCAAGCAAGAAGAGTGGAACCATTCGCTTTTATGGCACTCCTGCTGAAGAAGGTGGATCAGGAAAGGTGTACATGGTGAGAGAAGGGTTGTTCAATGATGTGGATGCGATTGTGAGCTGGCACGCGGGCGATGCCAACGCTGCAAATCCGAGCACGAACCTTGCAACCATTTCAGGTAAGTTCAGATTCAACGGCACATCGTCACACGCAGCTGCTGCTCCTGAGCAAGGACGATCAGCTCTTGATGGTGTGGAGGCTATGGACGACATGGTGAACATGATGCGTGAGCACACTACGGAAGGAAGTCGCATCCATTATGTGATTACCAAAGGTGGAGATGCGCCTAACATTGTTCCGAACAACGCTGAGGTGTATTATGTCATCCGTCATCAAAACAGGGAGGAAGTTCGCTCCATGTGGAATCGGGTAGTGAAATGTGCAGAAGGTGCAGCGATAGGAACGGAAACAAAAATGGAATATGAGATCATTGGCGGCACCTATGATCGCCTGCCAAATGAAACGCTTCAAAAAGCAATGCATGCCAACCTTATGAAGGTAGGCGGTGTCAGCTATACGGATGCTGACAAGGTCTTTGCAGAGAAAATACAAAAGACGCTTGCAGGAACGCCACCTCCTATCTCAGAGGCTGGTGTTGTGGAACCCATGAAAGCTGAAGATGGAAAAGCATCAGCTGATACGGGTGATGTAAGCTGGAATGTTCCGCTGGCGGCTATGCGTGCGGCTACATGGGTGCCGGGAACACCTGCACATAGCTGGCAAGCTGTTGCCTCAGGAGGAACTCCGATCGGTTATAAAGGAATGATGGTTGCCGCAAAGACGCTTGCACTCACGGCAGTTGACTTGATGAATGACCCTAAGCTGATCGATGCTGCTACTAAGGAGTTCAATGAACGCAGAGGGCCGGGCTTCAAATACGAGGCTCTACTAGGCAACAGAAAACCTGCGCTGGATTATCGAAAGTAATCAACCTACGGGAAGGGTGACGGTGAAAGTCGTTCCCTCCCCTTCATGTGTTGCAAAGGTTATTGAGGCGCCAAGACTTTCAACCGCATTTCGAACCAGATACAGTCCAAGGCCTGTGCCTTTTGATGCGGGAGTCCCTTTAAAGAACATATCGTAAACATGGCCACGAACCTCGTCAGTAATTCCTGTTCCGTTGTCCTTTACCTCGATAGTGACGCGATTGTCTGAGTCTTTCTCTCCCGAGAGCACAACCTGAGGCTTTCTCTTCCCGGAGTCACCATACACAACCGAATTTTCCATCAGATTGTAGACAATGTCAAACACTATGTCCTTATCTGACTTGATACTAGAGGTGACGCTATCTTTAACATCTATTTTGACCTGATCAATATTTTCTATGACCATTAGCGCTTTCAGAACATCTTCGAACACCTCTTTCAAATAAAATTGGGTAATGTTGGGTTCCTGACTTCGGATATTCATCACTTTCATGAGCTTGAGCAGCATTGAATTTTGTCTCTCAGCTATGGCGCCAATCGACTTGAAGTAATGAAGTGCTACCTGGTCCTTCACATCAAGCTGTGCTACATTCACAAGACCCTGCACAGTAACAATTGGACTCCTCAGATCGTGGTAAGCCTTATAGATAAATGTCTCCAGCTCCTTGTTGGCGAGTTGAAGTTTCTTTTCCTTATCCGTAAGGTCCGTAATGTCCAACGAGATTCCATAAAGTCTCAATGGCTTTAATGATTCACCAAATTCAAACTGCCCCACAGAAAGAATAGTCTTTAACGTTCCATCTTTTTGCTTTATCCGGTGTTTTTCAGAAAATGGCTTGAAGCTTACTAAAGACTTACTAATCACATCCCTCATCATCTTTCTATCTTCCCTATAAATACTCCTGATCAATAGCTCAAGCGAGGGCGTTGTCGTTTTTTCATTTAGTCCAAAGATTGCATACATCTCCTCAGACCAGATAGACCTTTTTGTTTTGAAGTCATAGTCCCAATGCCCCAGATGACCGATCTGCTGCGCCTGCGCGAAACGAGACACCGTCCTTTGTAATGAACTCAACGCATCCTCCAACTCAATGTTTCTTTGCTCAAGTTTATTCACCAGGTTTGAGCTATACTGGTGAATAACTTCAATGTTAGCACTTGGAACCGTGACGGCTTTCGACACCTGAACAGGTTTTTCAAGAACTTCTTTTACAGAGCTAATCAAAACGTTCAACGGGGCAGGCTTCCTGATGAACAAATCTGCACCGATATCCCTGGCCATCCGCTCCTCAGTTTGAGATGTGAACGTAGCGGTATAGATGATGATGGGTGTCGCTCTCAGTTTCTGATGAGTTCGTATTTTGTAGCACAAATAATACCCATCCACGTTGGGCATCAATACATCAGTGATGACTAGATCAACCTCATTGTTTAGTAATTGGTGATAGGCCTCCTGCCCATCACTAGCTGTAAGAACATTGAATCCTTCAGATACAAAAATCCCCTTCAACAACTTCAAAGATGCTGGATGGTCATCCGCCAACAATAGTGTACGGGCACTCATAACTTCAGATAAAATTGTACCTGCTTTAAAAATGATTTCATTTCAATGGGCTTTGTGATATACCCATCAAATCCTTCTGATAGCAGTCGATCTTTATCATCCTTCATAGCGAAGGCTGTAAGGGCAACAATGGTAATCTTGCTTGTTTTTGGATCAGCTTTTAGTTTCCGTGTTAGCTGAATCCCATCCATACCGGGTAGTGCCACATCCATTAGAATCAATCGAGGATAAAATTCACCCAGAGCGATAATCGCAGACTCCGCATCCTGGCATCGGCACACATCGAATCCTTCCAAATCAAGGATGTCACTTGCCAACTTAAGATTCGCAGGGTTATCATCAACTACCATAATCTTATCGGCCATCAACTCAGTCCTGGTCTAAATGCTCACTTTCAATACGCAACGGCATCACGACAGTAAAAACACTACCTTTCCCTAGCTCACTTTTTACTTCAATAGAACCGTGATGCAGTTCGACTAAATTCTTGGTAAGCGCAAGGCCCAGACCCGAACCTTCATGCTCGCGATTGGTTCCTGAATCTAGTTGTACAAAAGGGATGAAAAGTTTTTTGATATCTACTTTCGCGATACCCTTTCCGGAGTCTTCCACCGTAAGGCAAAATTGATCCTCATTTATCATCTTAAGATCCACCTTCACGTAGCCACCGACCTGATTAAATTTTATCGCATTAGACATCAGGTTGAAAAGTATCTGACGGAACTTGCTCTTGTCCAACCTGGCAAACGGAAGCTCCCCATTGATTTGCTGAGTGAGTTTCAACGCGCCTTTTGAAGCAAGCGGCTGAAGAACACTCATCACCCCTTCGACCACTTCAGCCAAATCAAATTTCTCGGTACTAAGCTCTGTTTTCCCAGCCTCAATCTTTGAGAGGTCCAGAATGTTATTAATCAATTGAAGGAGATGAGTGCCTCCAGAATGAATGTCGTTGAGATATTCCAACTGCCTTTCATTTAACGGGCCTACTCTCCTGTCTGCCAAAAGCTCAGAGAACCCAAGAATCGCATTCAAAGGCGTTCTCAACTCATGGGACATGTTCGCAAGAAAATCACTTTTCAATCGATTGGCCTCAAGGAGCTTTCTCTCTGTGATGTCGATTATAGAGGCTAAGACCAAACTCCCCTCGAGTGCTTCGATAGGATTCAAGCCAATTTCAACTGGGAATTCACTTCCATCTTTTCTGCGGGCAAAAAGATCGCGGCCGGCTCCCATTTCCCTGTTCTGAGGTTTCCCAAAGAATGAATTGCGAAACTGGGCGTGATCTAGCCTATACCTCGCAGGAAGTAGTTGTTCAACATTCATTCCTACGATCTCGTCTCTCGTGTATCCAAACAACTTCTCCGTCATACTGTTCACAAGAGTTACGATTCCTTCTTTATTAACCAGCACCATGGCATTGGGAGCTGACTCCACCACCAATCTAAATCTTTCCGCTGCTCTCTTCCGTTCGCTGATATCAATGATCGCTGCCAACACCATTATACCATTAGGTGTATCCACAGGGTTCAGTCCTATCTCGACCGGAAACTCGCTGTTGTTCTTCTTCCTCGCGTACAACTCACGGCCTGCTCCCATGGCTCGGGTCGTAGGTTCGCTCAAAAACTTATTTCTAAAGTCAGGATGTCCTTTACCATATCTTTGTGGAAGTAGCATCTCCACGCTCTTGCCAACCAACTCCGCACGAGTGTAACCAAAAAGCTGTTCCGCTTGTGTATTAACGATCTCGATTTCTCCATGCTCATTCACCAGGAGCATCGCATTAGGTGCCGATTCAAATACAATCTTAAAAAGCTTTGACTGATTAGGATTGTCCTTAGTCCGTGTGACTTTCCGATTTGCAGTCATGTCAAAAAAAAGGTACAGTGACTAATTTACATTACAATTTCAGCCAATGTCCAACATTTATCGAATATTATTTTTTAAAGCATAAACAAGAATCTGAGTGAACGATGTAAGTTTTTTGGTTTTTTTAAACGTTTTCTCCGCCAATCAATAACAAGGTCTTCATAAATAGGAAAGAACATGTAAGGTAATACAGGATATCCCTCTCCTATTTCCAAAAAGTAAATTATGGATTTTCTCAGTCTACTTCAGCTGACCTTTATAAGCCCGCTTGAATTTTTCAAACCTGGGTAAAGAAACCCCGAGAACATAAGGACTGTATGGATTGTGTTCGATGTAATCCTGATGGTATTGCTCAGCCCGATAGAAAGCATCCAAAGGTTTGATCTCAGTGACAATCGGATTACTGTACATGCCCGAGTTGTTAAACTCTTCTTTTGCCTTTACGGCAACATCCAGTTCCTGAGGTGTGGTATAGAACAAAATAGAGCGATATGAATTACCTCGATCGGGCCCTTGCTGATCGGGTGTGGTGGGGTCATGCGAAGTAAAAAAAACTTTCGTAAGCTCCGCGTAGTCGATGACACTGGGATCATAATACACCAGGACGGTTTCCGCGTGCCCTGTGGTTTCCGTATTCACGCGCTCGTAAGTGGGGTCGGTGGTCATTCCACCTGCATAGCCGGAGACTGCTGAGTCTACTCCTACCACCGCTTCGAAAATATGTTCTGAGCACCAAAAACATCCTTCGGCAAACGCTGCTATTGCCCTACCTTCCGGAGCTTCCAGCTTGACTTTATATACATCGGTCTTTTGTTCGTCAGCACTTCCATTCTCTTTTTTTGCGCCTGCGCAGCTCATTAACAGAGCTACGGCAACAAGTACTATGTAGCCAATATGCTTCATAAAATTTCTCTTAACTGGTGCAATAACGAACCTTAACACGAAGTGGTTCACATCCAATCGTGTAAACGTTGTGAAGGCGACAAAAATGGGATTACCAGGTGGTGACTTTGAAGTTCTTGGCCGCCCTTAGAATATCTCTCCTACTGATCTGGCCTTTAAGCACACCGTTCTCTACAACTGGCATCCTGCGAATGGGTGTGTGCAAAAACAAATTAGCAGCGGAGACAACATCGTGCTCGGGTGAAACGGTTTTCACCTCAGCGGTCATATAGTCAGAAACTTTCTTGGACTCGATTGGAAGATTGTGATAGGCCTGATCGACTATTATCCGTAAGCAATCCTTTTCCGATAACATTCCTACCAGTTTGCCATTGTCGTCTAAAACAGGCGCGCCAGAAATCCTCTTTTCAATGATGATGTCAATGGCCTCCTGAATGGTTTGGGCGGGTTTGAACGTGACCAAATCGGCCACGTTGACCATGTAGTTGGTCACGGGCTCGTACTTTGGTTGCTCGGCTTTGATATCCTCCTTGGTCTTGAAATTAGGCTTGAAATTCATAGTAAGGGTGGATTGGTTACAGATTAGAAAGGTTGCAGTTCATTAAATATAAACGATTTGACCTTAAGTCACAATAGCCTGCGGATGGGGCGCACGCCACGTCAAAAACCCCTAAATTCACCCGACAAGTAATTATGTTCAATAAAATGAAGTTTACGATTTCCATGTTGGCACTTGCACTCGCCTGTCTTCAATGTGCATCACCAACGCAAGAAAAAAATGATGTTTTGGTAATCAAGGGTGCCACATTAATTGACGGGACCGGGGCGCCTGCCACGTCCAATACCACAATTGTAATTCAGGATGGCACGATCCAATCCATTGGTGATTCCAACTCATTAGAGATTCCTGATGGTGCAGCTGTGGTCGATGCCTCAGGCAAATTTGTAATGCCTGGCCTTATCAACGCTCACGGGCACATTGGAGGAACCAACGGGCTTGCTGCGGAGTATTCTGCCGAAAACGTGATTCGTGATTTACGCCTGTCTGCTGTTTATGGAATTACCACGGTCTTTAGTCTTGGTGGTGATGAACTGCCTTCCGTTTCAATTCGGGACAAACAGGACACGGTAGCATTAGACAGAAGTCGGCTGTATTTGGCTGGAGATGTGGTGATGGGAAATACCCCTGAAGAAGCTCGCCTGGCGGTGGATAAGAATGCAGCAAACAATGTAGACGTAATTAAGATAAGAGTGGATGACAACCTCGGCACAACCGAAAAAATGAGCCCGGAGGTATACGCAGCAGTCATTGACCAAGCTAAGAAACACAATCTTCCTGTTGCCGCTCACATCTTCTATCTCGAAGATGCGAAGGCGTTGGTAAAACTTGGAGTACGCATGATCGCTCACAGTGTGCGCGATAAAGAAGTTGATGATGAATTTGTTCAGTTGATGATCGTGAACAAAGTTTACTACTGCCCTACGCTGATGCGCGAGGTATCAACTTTTGTATACGAATCGACTCCGACATTTTTCGATGATCCTTTTTTCTTAAAGGAGGCTGATACAACCGTTCTCAGCCAACTGAAACAAGCTGACAGACAGCAACGCATAAAGGAAAGCAAATCTGCCCAGGCATATAAGGAAGCACTGCGTATTGCAAAACTCAATCTTAAAACGCTCGCAGATCAGGGCGTGTTGATCGCCATGGGAACTGACACGGGACCACCCGCAAGATTTCAGGGTTATTTTGAGCATCTGGAATTGGAACAGATGGCTGACGCAGGTTTATCTGCTAATGACATTCTTAAAGCCTCGACAAAAACAGCCGCAGAGGCAATCGGTCATTCTGAACTGGGAACTCTCAAAGCTGGGAACAAGGCTGACTTCCTGATTCTAAATCAAAATCCGCTGGAAGACGTTAAGAATGCCAGGGGTATCGAGTCAGTATGGATTGGCGGTCATCAGGTAGATCAGAACTCGATACGGTAGCTCAACACCGGAACAAAACCAACTGATTTTTCCTGCACCACACGTTGCCCAGCAACGCTGTAGAAATCGTAGAGGACATTTTCTTTTCCGAAAAGATTCTGAATATCAAGACGCCATTCACTGGTCGTCCTTTTTGTATTTTTTCTAAAGCTGATCTGAAGGTCGGTTCGAGTATAATCTGGGTACTTTACCTTATATGTTCCAATAAGTGGACGAACCTCCCTGTCAAGTTGTCGAGAAGCCTGCACACTAATGGGTGTGTACCTTTTGTTTCCTGCCCAGGTCATTTTAAGGCTCACGCCTAGAATATTATTGCGTGCGTTCTTACCAACATTAAATTCCTTACCCACAAGAAAGTTGCTAGCTGTGTTGCCATTGAATCTCGTATCCCACTCTGCCCCATCCCTTGCTCTGTATTTAGATTCATAAAAAGTAAGGTTTGCTAGATAATAGTAGCTATCCGCAAAAGTTCTTTCCAATGTGAACTCCATGCCATAATTTTTCCCGGTGCCAGCGTTAATCAACTGCTGTGGTGTATAGCCGTCCGTTAGATTAAGTGTAGAAAAAGCATTGCGGTCCGAATCTAAAAATACCGGGACGTTGTAGAGGTACTGGTAGTATACTTCCGTTCGAAAATATGCTTTCTCATTAAACGATTTTTCGTACCCAATTACATAGTGGTTCGCCTTGGTTAAACCGAGATTCCTATTGTATTGAAGTATGGCGCCATTATCAGCGATAAAATTCCCGAAATAGTATTCCAGCGACTCAATGCGGCTATGCACACCGAATCCCGCGGTTAATGCTTTATCATCCTCGATCTGCCATCGCAGACTCGAGCGAGGCTCATAGGAGGATTCACCATTAAGATTAAAGTGTAAAAAGTGCACCCCGTTTACCAAACTCAGTTTGTTGCTCACCCTGAATTGCCAGGACAAATAAGCCTGCTTCGAACCGGTATTTCCAGAATCGTCAAAGGGAGTATAATTATCAAAAGGCGCTGGTGCCTGTGGATTTTGAACGTGATCTTCAAAACTAAAATCTAATAGGCTATAAGTGAAACCCGACTCAAGTGTATGATGAGCGCTAAACTTTCGATTAACCCTGATGAAAGCCCGCTTAAATGTCTTTGTGAAGTTTTGCGTCTCTACAAATAGGGCATCGTCCTGTCTCATAAAGTCGTCAATCACTTGAGTTCCCGAAACTGCCAGAGTTGTTTTAATTGATGTCTTACGATCCGGATAGAATTGATTCGAAACTCCGACTACCCCCATATCATACGTTTCTTCTCCTGACTCAGGAAAGAATTCATTCAAGGTGCTACTCTTGCCCCCCAAACCAAATACCGAAAACGTACCTAGTGACCGTGTGGGGAAGTTCAACTTAAATGACAAATCCTGAAATGTAATTTTCTCATCATCGTCCAGGATATCAAGGCCGAGGCCCTGAAGCATAGCCAGCGTTGAGTATCTGTAGTTAAAAAGGTAGGACGATTTTCCCAATCCGATTGGCCCTTCGGAGGAGACATCCAATCCTAGCAGTCCTGCCTGTACCGTGTTCTCAATCTTAGTATTGTTTCCATTGCGAAGGTGAATATCAAAGACGCCAGCGGTTGCGTTGCCATATTCCGGGGCGAACGCTCCGGTGTAAAAATCGGAGCGACTGATCACCTGTGTGCTGAACATGCTTATACCCCCACTCGAAGTGCCTTCCGATGAAAAGTGATTGGGACTTGGTATTTCAATACCGTCCAGTTTCCAAAGGATACCTCTTGGTGTGTTTCCACGAATTACAATTTCGTTATTTGGATCATTCTGGCTCACTACACCCGCAAATGAAGATGCGAGCCGAAGGGGATCGCCCAACCCTATTGGGAATCGCTTTGTCTCCTCTACAGTAAAAGAGCGAGCACTTACCTGAGCCATTTGATTCACTGGCAAAGAGACAACACCGTCATCGACCACCACCAACTCTTCCATTTGGGTTACCGATTCGGTTATCTCAATGTTCACCACGGCTTCCTTCCCGCTGCCAATAAGGATGTTGGGCATTATTCGCTCGTCATATCCAACATAAGTCACTTTCAAGCTGCGCCTTCCCAATGGCACATTTTCGATTTTAAAACTCCCATCCACATCAGTTGCAGCTCCCAACAGCGGCTCAATACCTACAACAGTTACCGTGGCTCCGATCACGGGCACCTGCGTGGCTTCATCCAATACACTTCCTCTTATGGTCTGCTTCAGCGTGTTATACATCAACACCACTTTCTTATTCACAATCCTGTACTTCAGAGGCATCACCTCCGTAAGCTTGTCAAGGGATTCTGTGAGTGTGTTGTTGTAAAAACTGATCGTGACCGGCTCGTCCAACGGAATCGTGCTATTGCTATACGAAAACTGCTCGCCAAGTGTTTCTTCCATGAATTTGATCACCTCTTTCAGTGGAGCTTCAGCGAATGATCTTGTGAATCTCACTTCACTTTGTTGAGCGAACCCAGCATGGCCGGTCAAACAAATCACTAAAGCCAAAAAATATTTCATCTGCCCGAAGTTTAAAATTGGTTACAGCCTTCTCCAGAAAGACGATAGCCGTTGCCGGTCTTTTCCAATGTCAGATTCATGGTCAGCGATAATATCTCCAACACTTCATCAAGTTGCGGATGTTCAAAGGAGCTCGTGAAACGACACCCTCCTATTTTGCTATCATCAATCTCAATGTGCAATTTGAAATTGTTGTTCAGGTCTGCCACAACTTCTCTGAGCGGCATGTCGCTATATTTAAGATAACCAGTTCGCCAGTAGTCAGGGTTACCGGGAACTGATGCATAACTATTCAAAGCATTTGTCTTACGATTGAAGAGTCCATACATTCCTTTTTCCAGTATTACCTTTTCTGTGGAATTTCTTTTTCTAAGTGCAACCCGACCAGTGGAAACACTAACGGAGATATTTTCAGAGGTGGAATAGGCGTCCACGTTGAAAGAGGTTCCTAACACTTCAACGGTAGCTTCCGATACGTTGATTACAAAAGGGCGATCGGGGTTTCTGGTTACATCAAAGAAGGCTTCACCTTCAAGCGAAACACTTCGTGGCGTACCAGTAAAGTCACCTTCATAAGCCAGACGACTGTTTGCATTAAGTGTCACCACCGTTCCATCAGGCAAGCTGATCTCTCTACTCTCTTGTGCTGTAGCAAATGATGTCTCATGATTGCCTACTTGACCAAAAAAGTAATATCCGATACCAAACCCAAGGATCAACAATGCAGCGATGCGTACGAGGGTTGGCTGCAGGCGGAAAGTCTTGACTCTGCGGTTTTGAAATCTTTCCCACGATTTATCAGTAGAGGGATCAATGGCCACTTTAAGATTACCTGCAGCTTCCCACTTAGATTTCAAGTCACTGTAAATGACCTCGTTCTGCGGAGAAGCGGAAATTAAGCGCTGGAGTTCCTCCCGTTCTTTCGGTAAGATCTCGCCTGTCAGCTCTTTGGCGATCAAATCAATTAAAACATCTTCTTCCATGATGGATAGGTTTTGACTTAAAGACAAGCCTAAACACCATCACACGTAGATCTCTGCAACTTTTTTAAAAGAAAAGAATAAAAAGTATGGCGATCGCGGCCAACAGGCTCGCAAACAGTGGCTTGAGGTCGGTACGGAACCGTTTCAGGGCAAGTGAGATCTGGGTCTCAACGGTTCTTTTGGAGATATCCAGATAGGAAGCAATCTCTTCGTTTGTCAGTCCTTCGAACCGACTAAGTGAAAAGACCAGGCGACACTGAGGGCTCAACTGTGATACCGCTTTCTCCAGCACTCGCCTTAACTTATCGTTTTCAGGAATAGGGTCAGTTTCATTAATTTTTACAGTATCCCAGGTCAATTCCATCTGAAGTCGCTCTTCTCGTTTGCTCGACTCAAGGTGATTCAGGGCCATGTTTCGGGTCATTTGAATCAGGTACGCCTCCATCGATTCAATGTCATCAGCACTTCCTCTCCTATCCCACAATTTGAGGAAAACGTCCTGGCATACGTCCTCGGCCGCATCCTTCTCCTTAAGGATATAGTACGCCACCCGAAAAAGCCGCGAATGATATTTATAATAAATGTCCCGGAACTCGTGCTCCACCTTACGGTTGTTTGCTGGCGTTAAATGTATAATAATGTGCTAAAACCGAAAAATCGCAACAAACGACATCATCCTACCGAACCTTTCAGCCACTCACCTGTTAACTAGCAAAAATGAGAGAAGTCATTTAAGGATTTTCTTCAATCATGTAAATTCGCGGTCAAATTGAACTTGATTCTAAACCCATAATATGAAACTGATCTCTACCCTCGCTCTTACCATTTTGATTGCCAGTGCGGCACAAAGCCAGATCGTCAAAATTGACTCAACCACACACTGGAAAAAAAATCTCAACTTTGGTATCAACCTCAACCAGGCATCATTTTCCTCCAATTGGAAAGCTGGTGGCGTTAATTCAATCGGCCTCAATACCCTTTTTAATTACAAAGCCAATTACAAAAAAGACGTGCACTCTTGGGACAATGAGATTGATCTACTTTTTGGTTTTGTGAATAATGAAGGCCAGGGTTACCGCAAAACATTGGACCGCATTTACCTCGACACAAAGTACGGACGAGATATCAATGATAAATGGGGACTTTTTTCATCGTTAAGCTTTACAAGCCAGTTTACCAAAGGATACAAATACAATGATGATGATACCAAGGATCTAATATCCGACATCTTTGCTCCTGCCTTTATCACGTCAGCCTGGGGTGTTGAGTATCATCCCGTTGATTACTTCAAAGTTCGACTTGCACCTTTTGCTCCACGTTTTACTATTGTAAAAGATCCAACAAGATTTATCACGACTGTCAGCCCAACTCCCTATGGTGTCGAGCCACCAGATGAAACACGCGTTGAGGTGCTCGCATTTCAAATGCTGGCCGAATTCAACAAAGACATTGCTGAGAACATAAATCTAAAATGGAGGTATGTGATGTTTGCCAACTACGAAACACTGGAAGGCAAAAAAATTGACCATCGCCTTGACCTTAACTTGACTGCAAAAGTCAACAAGTTTATCAACGTAGGCCTGGGAGGAATCCTTCTTTACGATTACGACCAGGATACAAGCGTACAGTTAAGTCAGCTGATGACTATCGGGTTTGCCTACACATTTAAAAATTTTGAAGAGAAGAAGTAGAGCAAGTTGCGCCTGTCTAATGCAGGCGCAACTCTTCTGATCTCTATTGATTTACTTTCGCTGGTACAGCCTCCATTAGCAACGTATAGGCATTATCCAGTGCGTCCCCTCCAGCACGCGCACCTTTGTAATGACCCAATCTCACAACTACAAGGTCGTGAGAAGGGATCATGGTTGTTGACTGGCCTCCCGCACCCAACATCATATAGGCATCTTTAGGAATTGGTCTCCCACCATCTCCGTTGATCCAGAAGAAACCTCCGTAGATTGGTCGTCCGTCCTTTACCCATGGTTCTGCAAGGGTACTCACAAAGTCAACAAACCCTTCCGGAAGAATTCTTTCACCATTCCATACACCATCTTGTAAATACAGATTACCAAGCCGTGCCCAATCGCGTCCTGAGGCATACTCATATCCTTGTGTTAGAAAGTTTCCATAAGGATCAGCCTCCATGATCATCGAACGCACTCCGATTTTGTCAAACAATGCGCGCTGCGGAAACTCATGATAGTCCTCACCCCTTGCTTCTACTGCAAGTCGAATGAGATAGTTGGTAAGAACAGGATCCGAGTTGCGATACCGACCTACTGAGTTGGGTGGCCATTGCTGCGGACGTGTTGCCGCCCACTGAAATGAGTTAATACTGCCTGTGTAAACATAAAGATGATCGGGGTATCCAAGTGTCGGATCAAAGTCTGGATCTTGAGGAGCTCTAAAGCGGAGTCCGCTCGACATATGTAGAATATCTTTAATCCTGATTTTAGCTCTCGGATCGCTTGGTTCCTTCTGCCACTCAGGAATGGGTGCTGGCTGATCCAATTGATAAACACCTTGCTGAATGAGTACACCCATCATGGTTGCTGTTAAACTCTTGCCCATCGACCAACTTTCAAGTGGGGTATCTTTCGTGATGCCTTCGCCATATCGCTCGCCTATTATTCTTCCTTTGTAAGTCACTACAAATGCAGCGGTCATTCCATCGCCTTCAAATGCAGCATCTACCGCCTGGTTTACTTTCTCCATATCCACTTCCGCAGGCATAGCATCCTTTGATAGAACGTCACCCATTGGCCACGGTGTCTTGGTTGCATCCGGTAAGTTTCGCATTATCTTTTTTGGTTCGTAAAATACTTTGTCCATTCCCACTGGCAGCGTTACACATCCCTGACTCTGATCACCTAGATACACGGCAGTTCTTACAACACCATTAGGCATCGTAATTGAAACCGTTTTTTTCTCATAGTCCACGACCGGCTTACCAACTTTCGCTCTCTCTTCAAATGGGCTTGAAAATCCTCCGGTGTTTTCCGCAGCAAATTCAGGATCGAGTCCCATAATGAAGACGGCAGAACACACCACCTTAGCATATCCGGAGGTATGATGCTCGAGCGGATCACCTGGAGGCGCCTCGTATGGAGTGTCCAGTTCCAGCGAGTCAGCGCGCGCCAGCATTTTCGCTTTACGAGCTGCTGCTTCATCTACGGGCTGCTCTTCTTTTGTCGTAGGTTGACAACTGATACCTATGACTAGTAGAATCAATGGTACCCATTGCGACTTCAGTTTCAGGTTTAGCATTTTCATGGTTTAGGCTTTATCAAAAAGTACGCATTTCAACTTCAATAAAAAACAGTTATTGAAGGAGCGGAAATGCTTCACCATCGATAAAGTCAGTTTGTCCGCCCTGATGGCTGATCACAGACAACTAGTTTGTAGTTTTTATAAGTCAAAGTATGTTCGATTAGAAGTTGGCTTATGAACAAACGAGAAGATGGCAGCACAACTTCCAGATATCATATTGCTCAGCGGTGAAGTGCGGGATCTGTATTCCAACCCACTCGAATCATATTGGGAAAAAGCGGGGCGAAAACGTCCCGACTTCAAAACACAGCAGAACTGCAACAGAGGTTACATTGCCTCTTGGTCGATTGAGGGTAGCAACCTTGTGCTAACTGATATCACGGGCATCTACTCTCGGGCAAGCCTCTTTGGGAAAAGAGAAAGGCAAATCACTATTGGTCGTCTATTTCCAAAATCGAAATCACGTTCTATTCTCGCCAATTGGTTTTCCGGAAAACTTCGCATTCCAGATGGAAACATGACGATGTATGAGCACAACAGTTACAACTCAAGGTTTGAAAAGGAAATTATCGTAACAATCGAAAAAGGAAAGGTGATAAAGATGGTGACGCTAGATTACACGCGTCAACGTCTAACAGTAGATACCAAATTTACCAACCAAGGGCCGAAGGCAACGAGTTATCAATAAGAGTAATTTTCCAGTTTGTATAGACCTATAATTCATCACCTAAAATTTCTCCCCTTGTAAAAAATTTTCTTTTGGGGAGAGTTGTCCTTTTGAGTTCTGACATCGGGTGTTGACGTTCGCTCATCTGCACGTGATAGTGGCATTGAGGTGTCATCTTGAAGTGGAGTTAATTTTGAAAGCAGTTTATTAAGATTGAAACATCTCTTTACAATAACATGAATCACTTCTCCTTCTACCTGAAGTTTGCCTTCTACCATTAACAATCGGCTCTGAATGATTTCTTTTCTGTATCGATCGAACAATTTTTGAAATACTAACAGATTTGCGGTTCCGGTCTCGTCTTCCAAAGTTATAAAGCAAATTCCTTTTGCTGTTCCTGGCCGTTGGCGTACCAATATCAAACCTGCGATCTTCACTTCCATCCCATCTTTACATTCTAAAAGTTTTGAAATCGGGATAGACCTCAATTGTGAAAGTTCTTCACGCACAAAGCTTACGGGATGAGCTTTTAAGGATAAGCTTGTAGCTGCATAATCCTGAATAACATGCTCTGATGGTGACATGTCGGGCAATTGAATTGAGTTGTCTGCCTCGTTTTGATGATGCTTGCTTTTAAACATTCCTTCAATCTTCCCTTTTGCTGATACGTCCCATAGAGCATTGCGTCTGTCTTTGTTGACTGATCTGAACGCATCGGCATTGGCCAATGTTTCCAGTACCGATTCGCCTAACCCAACATCTCTTACTTCGTGTAGATTTTTAAATCCATCTCCTCGTGCTTGCACTAAAACTTTGATGTCATCTTCTTTAAGACCTTTCACCTGTCGAAACCCTAACCTTACAGCACAATACTTTCCCACTTTTTCTTCAAGCGTATTATCCCAGTATGAATAATTTATATCCACTGGCCTAATTTCAACGCCATGATTACGAGCGTCTGAAATGATTTGAGCAGGTTGATAAAAACCCATGGGTTGACTATTCAACAATGCACAAGAGAATACATCTGGATAATAGCACTTAAGCCAGCACGATACGTAAACCAGCAAAGCAAAACTGACGGCATGACTTTCCGGGAACCCATAACTTCCAAATCCTTCCAACTGGCGAAACACACGTTCGGCATATTCGAGATCGTATCCATTCTTTGTCATCCCATCGATCAGTTTCTTTTTAAAATGAGATACCTGTCCCTTTGCTTTAAAGGTTGCCATGCTCCTTCTCAGATCATCAGCCTCTGCTGGTGTGAAGCCAGCTGCTACGATTGCGATCTTCATCGCCTGCTCCTGAAACAACGGAACTCCTAATGTCCTCTCCAGTATCTCTTTCAATTCATTGGATGGATATACAACATCCTCTTCACCGTTCCTCCTCCGCAAATAGGGATGCACCATGTCTCCCTGAATTGGTCCAGGTCGAACAATAGCCACCTCAATTACCAGGTCATAAAAACATTTTGGCTTAAGCCTTGGCAACATTGACATCTGCGCTCTGCTTTCAATTTGAAAAACGCCAATCGTATCAGCGTGACTTACCATTTCGTACACTCCCGGATCGTCCTGCGGAATATTTGCCAGCGTCAAATCAAGGTTGTAATGGAGCTTTGCCAAATCAAAAGCTTTTCGAATGCAGGTGAGCATGCCGAGTGCCAGCACATCTACTTTTAAAAAACCTAATGATTCAATATCATCCTTGTTCCATTCAATGTTTGTGCGGTCTTCCATTCGCGCGTTGAGAATTGGGCACAAGTCCGCCAGGTTGCCTTCCGTGATTACAAAGCCACCTGTATGCTGGCCCAACTGTCGAGGAAAGCCCATGTATTGGGTGGTGAGATCGAGTACTTTTTTTATTGTATGATCATCTGGATTAATTCCCTGTGACAAGATTCGGTTGCGATCAAAACCATCTTCCGAAAAATCCCATATCAATGAAGACAATCTTGTTATGGTATCAACAGACAACCCCATCACTTTACCAACATCTCTGATTGCTCCTTTGTGATGTAATTGAGTGACGGTAGCTACGACACCAGCGCGGTCGCGTCCATATTTGTTGTAGATGTATTGCATCACTTCTTCCCTTCGTTCATGCTCAAAGTCAACATCGATGTCAGGCGGCTCATTTCTCGCTGATGAAATGAAGCGTTCAAATAGTAAATCAAACTTTGAAGGATCTACTGACGTAATTCCCAGACAGTAGCAAACTGTGGAATTAGCAGCTGAACCCCTACCTTGACAAAGTATTCCTTGCTCACGTGCATACCGCACTACATCATAGACTGTGAGAAAATATTCTGCGTAGTTCATCTGGCCAATAAAGGTGAGTTCATAATGTATTGTCGCCTTTACTTTTTCAGGGATGAATGAATTGTAAATCTGATCAGCTCCTCGCCATGTGAGATATATCAGTTCTTCTTGTGGAGTCCTCCCCTCGCTGGTTATCTCTTTAGGGTAACGATACTTAAGTTGATCTAATGAAAAATTACAGGAGGCAGCGATTTCAAGGGCATTGTCAAGCGCGACCGGATACTGACGAAAAAGCCGGTGCATCTCCTCTGCTTGCTTTAAGTATCTCTCTGCATTGGGGTACAGTTTGTAACCTGCATTGTGAATAGTGCACTTCTCCCTAACACAGGTCACTACGTCCTGAAGTTCTCTACGCTCAGGGTGATGGTAATACACATCATTGGTCGCCACCATCGGCACACCTAATTGTTTACCTAATTGATGAATCCTTGCCAGTTTCTTGGCATCATCGCCTGAGTAGACTCTCGAAGCAGCTATAAACAATTGATCACCAAATACCTCTTTATACTCTTTTAGATCTCTCTTGAATTCATCATCAAAATCAAACTTTGCATTAAGGGATGGTGGTATTACGATAAAGCGTGATCCTTTACAATATTCATACACATCTTGTTTATAGAGATCGCATTTTCCTTTTTCAGTTCGAAGATTGCCTTTGGTTAACAAATTTGACAATTGTGAATAGGCCGCCTTATCGGTTGGATACATTAACAAACCTGGACCATCTTTAAGATCAAGCCTACACGCGGGAATAAACTTTATGTTTTTCTTTCTTGCGAAAGTGTGGGCGCGAACAATTCCTGCCAATGTATTTCGATCCGTAATTGCTATGGCATCATACCCATATTGCAATGCTTGCTCTGTTAGTTCTTCCGGATGAGAAGCACCTCTGAGAAAGCTGAAATTAGATGTAACCTGGAGTTCTGCGTATCTCATTTTAAAACTCTATTCACGCAAAGAAGCCGTGTAAAAACCACTTGAAGCTTTTATCATGGTAATGGCCGAGGCGAAACAACCAATATCGTTTTCCCTGATCGTCTTCAACTCTGTAGTAGTCACGATGCTGACCTTGTTGTATCCACCACTCCTGTTCAATGCGTTCTGGGCCATCAGCTTTCACGATCTGATGAATCTTCCCCTTGTACCTGAATAGCATAGGTGGATAATCCGGTATTGGGGCCGTGACTTCGATCAACTCAGGTCTACTCAAAATCTGGGTCGGGCGAATTTTATCTAGTGGCCACTGGGTAGTCAATTTTTCCAGCAGAGATAATGAGGTGCGAAATGAACGCTCTGGCCAATAATGCTCATCAGGTAAATAGCGTTGCAGCGCATTGCTGCCAATTTTATTTGAAAGATTGTCAGCCAGCTCTGTGAGTCGTATATCTTCAAATCCGCCAACACCTGCCCACATCATTTCCTGTTGAGGAAGGTGATCTTCAACCACAGTGGCTTCCAGCACAAATAGTTCGATACCTAATGCCGGCTCAATGTGTGCAATATGAATTTCAAAGAGTTTGAAGAGGTGACTTACATGATGTGTAGCTTTATTGGTGGCTATACTTATCTCTTCTACTTTTCCATCGACTCTATATCCTTTCAATACAGCAGCGCGCAGTCCTTTTTGTTCATCTCTAAGTTTAAGGCATAGCTGTTCCAGTAAAAGATTCAGTGCATATTCTATTCCGGGGGCTGTTACTATAGGTTCCATGCAAGGCAATCGTGTCTGATAAGGTTCAGGTTGTTGAACAGAAACTAGCAACTCCATTGCCTGGCCACAAGCTTTGTCTATTTGGTGAAGGATATGATCACCAAAGCGTCTTCTCAAGGATGTCCTGGGAAACTGGATGAACTGAGAAACCTTTCTTAAGCCTAGTTTATAAAGTCGCTCTGTTGTTTCAGTTTCGAGGCGCAGCGCTTCGGGAGGTAAAGGAAGCAAGGATTCTCTCGTTTGACCTGGAAGTGAGATCAGTGAATGTCCATACCTTGCCAATCCCCAGGCAAGCCCGACTGTGTCAGCAACAGACACACGCGATGTAAATCCAATCGCGTGTAATCTTTCGGTAATTGTCTTGAGATAACTATTATCGCCACCCCACAAGTGTGAACATCCTGACGCATCAATAATAATTCCGTCTGGAGGATCAACTGACACTACTGGAGAAAAGCGAATGCACCATTCTGCAAGCCTTGTCAAAAGCTTATTTGTCAGTTCTGGTGGATCATCCTGTACTTCGAGATCAGGAACAATGGCTCTTGCATCTGCAAGTACCATTCCCTGAAAGATTCCTTGTGAAGCTGCTTTTGCATTCAATGAAGTAATCACCATTCTACCATGAACAGGAGTTCGCAATACGAATGGAAGTTCTTTTAACCGAGGGTTCTTGATAGAAAACCAATCTGTATGGAGATGACGAAACCATATCGACACATACCTACCCATGCATTATCCAAATTTGATCTGTGCTTCTGTTTCAATTGAAATTGGCTCAGTTTGTCGAGATGAAATATTGAATTCACCATTATTCCATTGCACATTCCATGTATTTGGATATCCATTACGAATTCTTAATAGCTCAACCTTCCATTTTGGAAAACCAATACCAGGAAGATCATCAATTGAATCGGTTGGAAGGGAGGATACTTGCCAGCGTGAGACGCAGGCGTTGGTTGAAAGCTTTTTGTATCTATGACGAAGAACAAAACCTGTGACTCTCGACTGTTCAACGGCTAGCTGCAATCTTCTTGATGCCGTAAACGTCAGGTCACATAGCTCACTTACAACAACAGTAAGTGCACCGCACTTTAAGGCTTCCTCCATTACCCACAGCGACTCCTTTTCCTTGGAAGTCTTTACAAACAAGATTCGGTCGGGATCCAGGCCAAATGATTTGAATGATGGGGGAAACATCCATTGCCTCTGGCTTATCCACATGGCGACTCCATGACTCTTCATCAAATGGGAAGCAACTGCGGACACAAAACCTGAAGTTGCTGCCATCTCCTCCATACCAGGTGCAATAAATTCATGAACTGCACCAGTGGGAAAGGTGGCGTTGGGAAAGGATTGATTAATGGCTCCTAACCAGGCGCTATGATCCAAATGATCGGCTGGCTTGAAGCCTTGAAATCGAAGGATATCTGATTGTAATCGAGATAAAATCTGAGCCTTGGAAGCTGATTCCATAAGCTCAAATATAATCCTAAATACTAAATTATTTAGTATATATACTAAAAGAATGTATAGGTATTAACGTACTGTTTTACAGCTGTTTAAATTGGATCACTGTATTAGTAAATTAGACCCTTTTCAGAATAATACTAAATATCTATTGGATCAAGCTTATAGCCAATCCTCCCCCTTCAGCAAGATGGAATGTCTTTGAATCACCCTTCTTAATCTCCATCTGCTCGATCTCAATTGAAGTTGGGTTGTTTCTGAAATGGGCATCAGTGCCATCTCTGTAGACTGATGCTTTGTAAGTCTTTCCTTCATCCAGAAAATCAAAAGTAACTGTGATGTCCCTGGCTTGTTCATCGGTTATGCTGCCAAGGAACCAATTTCCAGTTCCCCGCTCCTGTCTAACAATAGTGACAAAGTCACCGACTTCCCCATTTAATACTACTGTTTTATCCCAGTCCACGCCTACATCCCTGATAAATTGCAGAGCTGGTTTCCCTTCATAATTCTCTGGCAGGTCGCAGGCCATCTGCACCGGACTGTAGATCACAACGTACAATGCCAGTTGCTGTGCAAGTGTGGTATTGATTTGATTGTTGGGTTTGGTTGGCAATCCGATTTCAAATACGCCTGGTGTAAAGTCAATCGGTCCTGCGAGCATTCTTGTAAACGCAATGATTGGTAAATGCTCAGGTGGATTTCCACCATCAGTTGCCCACGCATTGAATTCTTGTCCTCTAAGTCCTTCTCTTGCTATTGCGTTGGGATAAGTTCTTCTTATCCCTGTAGCTTTTATTGGCTCGTGTGCATTCACAGCTACCTGATACTTCGCACCTGCGTCCAACGCTCTTCTATAATGTTGAACCATCCACTGGCCGTGATGATATTCTCCTTTTGGAATGATCTTACCAACATAACCGGTCTTTACTGCGTGAACTCCCAATGATTGCATCAGTTTGTAGGCGGTGTCCATCTGCTGATCATAAGTTCGTGGGGCTGCTGAAGTTTCATGGTGCATGATTAACTCCACTCCTTTTTCATTACCATACCTTACTACTTCTTTCAAGTCGTAGTCTGGATAAGGTGTTACAAAATCGAAAACGCCTTCTCTGTCTTCAAATCCAATCCAATGTTCCCAACCCACATTCCAACCTTCCACCAGCAAGCCGGTGATATTATTCTTCGAAGCGAAATCAATATATCGTTTAGCATTTGCTGTAGTAGCTCCATGCTTTCCTGTAGGCTTAAGATTTGCGAGGTTAGACCAAGTATTCATATCCTGCGAACCTGCGTAATCCCATGTGCTTTTGCCTATGTGCATTTCCCACCAAATGCCTACATACTTCTTAGGCTTAAAGTATGATACATCACCTAGTTTATTGGGTTCGTTCAGGTTCAGAATCATTTTTGAATCAATCAGCTCGGTTGCTTTGTCAGCAATAATCAAAGCACGCCAAGGAGTCTTAAAGGGCAAGGCTCTTTTCACTTTGTATCCCAAACGATCTGAACCTACTAACTCGCTGGTCAACATGAACGTACTGTTATCAACTTTCAACGTCATGTCAGAGTAGTCGGTGAGATTGGCTTCGTGAAATGTCATGTGCACTCCGTTGTCAGCTCGTAAAGTGAAAGGCGTGTTCACTGCATTCTCAGGAATGTAAGTCTGAGCGAGGTTAGGGTGATTACGTTTTGAAATCGCATCGATTTGTGAAACACGCGTAGTATTGTATAAGTGTTCATAAATATCCCAATCTCCGGGGGCCCACCATGCAGTATGATCACCCGTCAACTGAAACTCTGTATTCTCATCCATAATAACCAGGCTATCGACACCGGGTTGAGCGAGAAACTCGTATCTAAAGCCAATACCGTCATCAAATGCTTTGAAATAGATATTGATAAGTCTATTGGGTTTAGCTTTCTCTTTTAACTCTACGATAAGCTCGTTGTGGTTGTCACGAACTTCGCGTTGTTCACCCCATGGCATTGGCCAAGTTTCATCCTTGGTGTTTGTAGTTGTCTTCACAATCTCAAGTCCTGAATGAAGCGATGGCTGATCTTTGAAATCAAACCCCATTGAAGATTCACCAATGACTGTCTCTCCTTTATGTTTCACAGAATAAATCGGAACACCTTCGGGTGACAAATGGAATTCAATGCTATTAACTCCTCCCGGTGAGTCAACGCTGGCTGTATTATTATTTGAACAAGAAGCCGAGATGAGTGCTATTGCTGTGACAACAAGAAGTGATCTTTTCATAAATGACGAGGTTTAACGCAAGTGCAATATTGCGATTATCACTCTATTATCACTGAGGATTTACTCAATACTGTGATGATCAAAACAACGAAAACGTTTGCGGTTTGATTTGTAATGGAAAATGTGAACGGGTCTGCTACGAATAGTTGCTGTTACCGATAGCCGCGTGTGTAAACTGTTCGTGTTGTGGATGACAACCCGTCTAATACCGCTTCCCGATTTGTCTCGATAATCAGCACTGGCTCCCACGGTGGTGCTGTAGCATTACTGAGCCATAAAGTCTGAGTGACTTTCTGGTTCATCCATTTTCCGTCATCAGGATTTTGAAATGGATATTGAGTTGTAATTACAAATCGGTTGCCATCCCATGAGGTGGTTGAAACAGGTGCTTTGGTTGTGCGCCCCATGTTTACGGCATTAGAAGTTTGTGATCCATCAAGCGCATAGCGATAACGAATGATGGGTTGTAGCTCTCTTGGTACAAACTCAACTCTTTCGACATCGAAGTTTTTTTCATTATGAACAATTGAAATGCGATCACCCCAGCCACTTCCCAAGTCTGGTATCGGATCGGGATCGACACGACCTAGTGGTGAACGAGTTTCCAACACGGCTGTAGACCATGTGCCCGAGAAATTGGGATTGGGCAATGCATCAGGTCTTGGTGGTAATGTAACGCGATCAGTCCTTTTGTAGATAGCCACCGGTTTCCCAGCATTTGCTGGCGTATAAGGATCGGCTTGGTTAGCAGGTACCCGTGGGTATTTTTCTAATGACTCTTCATATTTTTTTACAATTCCATCTGCAATACTCACAACCCATGGAAAGTAATCTTTCACATCTGTTTCTTCTGTCGGGTCCGCACCAAGGTCAAAAACCCGGAAGCGGTTGTCGGGATTAGGATCTGGCATCTCCGTTAAGAAGTTGTACCAAATCTTCCAGTTGTTCCACTTCACCGCCATTACATTGCCGGTCCAGTTCATATAAACTACACTCTCTCTATTTGAATCGCTTTGCTTTGCTTCCAGGAAAGGAAGCTGGTTGATCCCATCGAATGCTCTGTCGGTGGGAACAATTTGTGGTGCTCCAACTGCAGCGGCTATCGTGGCAAAAAGATCTACTTCGTGAACAACTTCGTTCGACACTTGTCCGGGCTTTATCCTTCCAGGCCAACGGATGACAGATGGTGTGCGTATGCCGCCTTCCATTGCTGTATTGTAATATCCTCTCCATGGGCCGGGTGATCCTCTCCATGGGCGTCTCATTTCAGCTCCATTGTCGGTACACCAAATTACAAGTGTGTTGTTGTCTATCTTCATTCGCTTGAGCGCGCTCATAATGAGGCCAACATTGTAATCCACGTCTGCCATTGCATCGCCCATGTCTCCGGCTCCTGTCGTTCCTGCCTTATCAGGGTGTGGTAATGCAGGAAAGTGAAGTTGTGTCATCGGGTAATAGATAAAGAATGGGTTCTTACTCTTTGCTTGTTTCTCAATGAATGTGACGGCATGTTCTGCAGCCTCTCTATCAAGGGTTCTTCTCGACTCAAGGTTAAACTCCTTCACTTTCTTAGATGGTGAACCCTTCACACCTTCATATATATATGGTGTCGGTTGTGACTTTGGATCAAATCCTTCGAATGAAGTAAACTGAGATACGTGACTAGTTCCCGGTATGCCATACCATTCGTCAAACCCTTGATCCATGGGTTCGCGCTTTCCTTCCCAGCCAGGACCGCCTACATCCCACTTTCCAAAAATACCAGTAGCGTATCCCACAGATTTCAATCCTTCAGCTAATGTAACTTCCCATAAGGTGATGCCATTAAAATAGTTTTCACCTGTTCGTGTAGCATAACGACCGGTGAGTATAGCAGCTCGTGATGGAATGCATGAATACTCTACGTTAAAGTTGGTGAGCCTTATTCCTTCTTCTCCTATTCGATCAATATTTGGAGTAGGAACTCCCCTAGCCCCTCCATAGGAACTTACTTCTCCTATACCAAGGTTATCAGGAAAGATGAGAATGACATTTGGTTTCTTTTGTGCAGAAGAGCAGAATGCAGAAACCAAAAGTATCAGAAATAGAACTAGACGATTAATCATGTCACTAAGATTCGGTAGAGTGCGATGAAGATATGGAATATTTGAAAGGATTGGTAAGGGTGTGATGCGAGCGGTTGGTTAATCTAATTCTTCAATCAAATTGGAGTCACGGATTCCGTTTTCTGTGAATCAAAGTCGTATTCTCTTTTCTGGGATGACCGATACCAGTCCATGTCATCACATCATCCAAAAGCGACACATTCCATTCACTATCGTCATCATCTACATCGCTATCAATTATGAGTATTGAACGGCCTTGATCCAATTTCCACCGTCCTTGATTTCTCCCGAACGGAGTACCATCACTCACGAATGTGCCATCCGCTTTGAATTCAACCCAGCGATCATGAGCAGGGTTGTGTTTTTCAGATTCATCTTTACCATACTCCATCACGCGTTCCATATCCCAGGTTCCAATCAAACTATCCTGGGTGATTATATTATTTGATGCCTTTTGCTTACATGAAACAATCATGAGAACTAAACAAAGGGTTGAAAATAGTCTTAACATACAGCTGTCTTTTTGGAAAGAGGAAAATACAAATTAATCACTTATCAAGGTAATTATGTTTTAGCATTCTCCTCCTCTTCCTCAGTGTCATCTTCCCTTCTATCAACTTGCTCTATGGTAATTTCCTTGTCGCGATAGCGTTCGCGGGTATTGAATATCGCACCGGTAATGCCAATTCCCGTTGCCGCCAATACGATCAACAGCGAGAGAGCCACGTACCGCAGCACGCGTTGTATCTTTTTCATCCGTAATGATTATCAGGTCTGTAGACCTGTTGTGTGAGAAGTAATAAATTGAGGTGTCCTTAAGCAGGACTAAGTGAGACTATACCCTGAGGAGATCGGGATCTGTTGATCGATGGGATTGCAGCAGAAAGGCCTGCATTCTACTTCGAAGATCAGTGAAGGTGTTAAGTTGACCGCTCTGCTTGAAGAGAATGATAACAATTCTGGAAAAGTGGAGCGATCGGTGAGTAGAATCAAAAGTGAGCTGAGGGGAAACAGGTGTGATTGCCTGGTATCGGACCGTTCGCTTAGTTACTGTTTCTGCTCTCTCATGCAATTCAATCTTCGTTGAATCTGCTGAACGACCTTCCTGTACACTGCCCAACCCTGAAAAAGAAATCAGGCTCAGCAACAAGGTTGCATAAATTGCACATCCTTTGAGCTTTCCTGGGATATGGTTTGCGGGGTACATGAGAGTCAAAGATATGGTATTTGTTTAATTGATTGCCAGGCTCGTGGGGACACGAACCTTGACTAAGGGGGATACGAACCGATCCGGGCCGAACAGTCCGAGGTCGAGCTCTATTTAACCTTGATCACTCCATTTCTGTATAGGGATACCAGCATAGGTTCGTGTCCTCACGAACCGATCCGGGTCGAACACTCCGAGGTCGAACGTTATTTAACCTTGATCACTCCCATTCTATATAAATCCAAGGCTTGCTTGAGTATGGACTTGATGGTCTTAACCGGAATGTCCTTTGTTGGGTTCACACGAAATATTTTCATACGCGAGCGATCACCGGTTTCTAACTTAGCATGTGAGAGATGAGTGCCTTCGACCATCAGTATGTAAGGCTCGTCTGTCTTCTTATCCGTCCAGAGGTAGCAGAACATTTTCTTTTTATAACAAAAACAAGGCATACCGTACTTTCTGGTCTCCGATATATTCTCGTCCTGAGATAGAATCAATTCCCGTAAGGCAAGCAAGCAACTCTTGTTGGGTTCTTCTTTATTTAAATAGTAGTGATCTAAATCCGTCATCACTTGGATACCAGTTGTACGAAAGATTGAGCAAAATGATCCAATGACTCTCGTGTGGCTTGATGAGTAACCTCTCCTTCACCGTTGATCTTACCTTTTATCCCCTGGATAAGTAAAGTTGTCTCGTCATTAAAGTCAGCCTGAACTGTTCTCATGATAAGCTGTAGTTCTTCGTGTCCTTTCATTCCGCTTGCAGATGCGGTAATGATTCCGGTCGGTTTATCTGAAAACACAACAGTCGACACACACCATTCAATTGCGTTCTTTAGTCGGCTGGGTATGCTGAACACATATTCCGGAGTACAAATCAGTACACCATCAGCACTGATAACCGCCTCTCTGAATTTCACAACTTCATTTGGCATATTGTTGTCCGTGAACTCTGTATTGAAATGAGGTAGAATGGCCAGGTCATCATAAATATGAAACTCAAATTCGCTGCCCACGAGATCACGCACCTTATTAATCAATGTCAAGTTGGATGAGTTGGGCGTGGCGCTTCCGTTGATAGCAAGTATTTTGGGCATGTCTAATTAGATACAACTTTGATCTTTCCTTTAACCCATGACGGAAGGTAGAAGTTCATGCCCGTCTTACTTTCGATATCTATAAGCTTATTGCGCAACTCGACAGTTCTTAGTCCAATTCCCTGTCTCAGCATATCAGTATGCTCTAGTGTAGCCTGAGTGGGTTGACTCAGGAATCCGTATCCGGGTGTATCTCTTCCGAATTCCACAACTGTTCTCCAATCATCCACCAACGCATATTCATAAGGTGACATTTCTCCTTTGGCAACAGAACGAAGCAGTTGAGGTCGAACATAAGTATACAAGGTGTCTTTTTTGCAATATTCCGGTGAGATGGAGTTGTGATGGCTCAAAATGGTTGACATCCAGAAACTATTGCCAATTAATTTTTCTCCCGGGTAGCCATCACGATCTAATATTTCAATCAGTTTATGCATCTGCTGAACGCTGTGAGGCTCAAATTTCTTCTCCGCATATCGGGTTTGAGCTTTGTCTCCAATCCTGAAGAGGGCACCTAACGCTTTCTTTTGATCTTGCCGGCTCATTTCGTGTACGGATTCACGCAGAGGTTTATTTAAACGTGCGGCATAATCAGTTCTCAAGCGATCATAATCTTTTTTAGTCTTTTTCCACTCTGGTTCTTTGCGCAATGGCTTAAGAAAATCATTCTTTTTAATTGACTTAAGAGTCCAGCCTGACTTGACGGCATCATGTAAATACCCAAAGGTTTGATCCCTGTCCTTCATATACCACGCCAGTTGTGTGGCCACTTTGTAGTCGCGCACGAAAATAAAATCATACGAACTAAACACGTTGTTATAAATTCTTAGTGCTTCCTCATAACGCTCCTCCGCTATCAGGCTCTCGGCTTCAGTGATCTGCCGATGATACTCCAGATAATCCTCATCTGTACCAACATCCCCTGAAAAGGATGAAAGTGAAACGCATAAGAACAGAAGGGTAACCCTGAAATGCTTCAACAGATAAAGATAGGGATTCTAGCAGTCTTGCTCGTCATTCAGAGGGAGTCTAGCCTATTGGCCGCACGACTGTCTGCCGCAGGCACGGAAGAATCTACCAAACTCCTTTCTCTTCCAATCTCTTTACTGAAATGCCAGTTCAACTAATTATCGGACTTTATAGCTGGTAAGATTCTTTCTTTAAAGAAATTCAAGGTCACCCTCTTATTACTTTCATGGATATTCCATCCGTTGAATACCACGATCATATTGCTGGCTGGTATGATATTTACAAACTGTCCTCCGTATCCATTCATATCGTAAGCAATGGTTTCATCACCGTCAACAGTGAGCCACCATTGAAAGCCATAGCCAACTTGATCGGAAAGAGATACAAATGGTTCCACAGATTGTTTCAACCATTCCTCTGACACAATTTGCTGTCCTTGCCACTGTCCTTTTTGTAATACCATTAAAGCAATCCTGGCCAGATCATGTGGCTTGAGATACAGTCCACCTTCTGAATCCACTTCTCCCAATGGCGTCTTCTTCCAATAGTAGTCGGTGATGCCGAGCGGCCCGAAAAGTTTTTCTTCAGCCCAGGTATCTAAGCCTTTTCCCGTTGCGATACTCACAATCTTTCCAAGCAACACTGAAACACCGCTATTGTAAACCCACTTCGTTCCCGGTATGGTGTCCATCGGCCTGTCAAGCACGTATTGAATCCAATCTTCTTTCAGCTCCATGGCAGTACAATTATTTAATGAATCATCTGCATAGGAGGAAGATTCATCCCATAGGATTCCGCTTCGCATGGTTAATAGGTCGTGCAAGGTGATCGACATTTTTAACTTGTCTGTCCTATCAATATTGTAGTCGCCAAACAGAGGAAGGATAGCAGAGTCCAGGTGAATTGACATACCTTGGTCCTTAGCAATACCTAGCAATATCGAGGTGACTGTCTTGGTTACAGATTGCAGTGAGTGCAGGTCGCTGTATTGGTAGTAAGGATGCCAGTCGGGATGATCGTAGTTGTATTGATGGCGTGCCGTATCGTAAATCTGAGAAATGGTTTTGTAATCGTGGTCATAGTGATGATCAGCCACAATCTTTCCATTCCGAATTAGGAGAAAGTGATCAACTAATCCATAGGATCCGCTTTGAAGATCGCGATGAAGGGAGTCAATGATTGCACCGTCAATGCCCTCTGCCTCGGGAGCGGAAACCTCCCAGGTAAAGGCATCACTCTCATTTGATTGTGTCTTCGCGCATCCTGTTAGGATAATCACGAGAACAGCTGAGGATATGAGGTATTTTATTGATTGCATAGGTGTGTGGGCGTTAGGAAGATAATCAAAGATAGGAATTCGTTGCCAGGTTCGTGGGGACACCGACTGCCAGGTTCGTGAGGACACGAACCTTGGCTACGGACTCGAACCTTGGCTACGGGTTCGCCCTCACCCCTTCACAGCATCGGTTAGTGTCCCTACGAACCCTAGCATGGGTTCGTGTCCCACGAACTCCAAAAAAACTCACTGCGACCTCACCTCTTAGCATTGGTTCGTGTCCCCACGAACCAATCCCAAGTGTCCCACGAACCGATCCCAATCCAATTCAAAACTCGTTTCTTAAATCAACCAAAAATGGGAACGCCTTAATATCCTCTTCATAAAATCTTATTGACGAATATTTATAATCAATCGGATCATCCACCAGCATCCAACGGCCAGAGGTAGGGTTAGCATGAATGTAATCCAGCTTTTGATAAGCTACACCCTCGGTATAGAGTTCGATGGCCAATGAATCTCGTTTCCAAAATTCGTAAAATTTGTTTTGCGCATTAACCTTATAAGTAGTCAAGTCGGCATTTTCAGATCTCAACATTTTCTCAAATTCGTGGGCCGTGTATTTCAAGAATGAATGATGTGGTAACTCCTTGCCATTTGGTCCATTCACTCTCCAAATCAGGTGGATGTGGTTGGGCATGATCACAAAAGCAAATACATCAATTTTTTTACACCCACTTAAATGGCTCAATGAATTTACCACCACGTCTTTGTATCTGTCCTTCTCCAGCAGGCTTTGCCATCCATTTATAGTTGCTGTCCAGAAATAAATCTTGCCTATTTCAATATGGGACTTTCGGAATGACTTTAGGATATCTTCGCTCATGGCGATTGATTGTTATTACTTTAGAGTTAGGACCAGCCAGGTTCGTGAGGACACGAACCTTGGCTACGATCAAATTACTTCGATCCGAAAGCATCGCGAACAGCCAGGTTCGTGGGGACACGAACCTTGGCTAGGGTTCGGCCCAATCCTTCCCAGCATCGGTTCGTGTCCCCACGAACCGCTCTCTCCTCCCCAACTCAAAAATTCCCAAAAAAACCTCACTTCGACCTCACCAATTTTCTCTCTCTCCAACCAAAGCATCGGTTCGTGTCCCCACGAACCGATACCAAAAAACTCACTTCAACCTTACCAACTTTCCCTTGCGCTTAACGATATTCTTGTAATCCCATTGGATGTCGCGGGACTTTTCAAGCCAACGAACGAGGCTTTCTTCGTCAATTTCGTTGGCTGACGTGTATCGAGCTTCTGCTGCTTTGAACTTTCCCTCATTTTGAAGTCCTTCCTCTTGGAATGTCTGGCCACTCCAAAACAACAGCCGCACGCTTCCTTTTAATTTGCTGTAGCCTACGACAGGATTGCCATCCAGAAACCACACGGGATGGGCATGCCATATCTTGTTGTCCGCCTCGGGGAGCGTTTCATTTATAATCTTTGCAAGCTTATTACAGATCTTCTTGTCTGAATCTTCCAGTGTGCTGTTGTAGTCTCTGACTTCCTTATTCATTTTGCTAGGTTTATAAGTCTTCTGTTTTGTTCTTTTAGAAGCATAGGGTATTGCCTCATCCAATACCATCGCTTCTTTAATTACTTCCTTGAACTTCTTTAGTGGTATGTCTTTTACAGAAGTCACAATCAGACTCCTCAGTTGTTTTCTTCCCTCACTCCTGAGTAATCCATTCGCGTTCGACAACTCATTGCCACGCATAAAGGCTATCTCAGTCTTACCATTCTTCAAAGCTTTCAAATAACAGATCCAACTCTTGCCATAGTAGCATGGATTGCTGAATGTCACTTTGTCGACAAGGCTATACTCGCGGGTGAGCAATTGATGGAGGAATAGCATCACCTTGCGCTGGGGTGATTCAAACTTATAGATCAGGGTTTCAACATCACTCATTTCGCTAGAGTCAGGACCAGCCTGGTTCGTGGGGACACGAACCTTGGCTACGGGTTCTTGGCTACGGGTCTTGGCTAATGGTTCGCCCTCAATCCTTCCCAGCATCGGTTCGTGTCCCCACGAACCGATCCCAATCCAATTCAAAACTCGTTTCTTAAATCAACCAAAAATGGGAAATCTCAATAGCAAAGCGGACTGAATCTTATTTCTTTTTCTTTTTAAGGGTCTTCTTTGCTGGCTTCTTCTTAGCCGCCTTTTTCTTTTTTGGCTTTGGGCAATTCCTTTGCCGTTATCCTCACCAACTCACTCAACCATTTTCGGTCTTCCAATTTGTCTTCAATCAAAAAGCAATTCTTTGCTCCTGGATAAGGCGGAGCTTCCGTTACCTTACCAATGAACGCACGACCGGCTGCAGTGGGCTTGATGAACAAACGGTTGTCACCAATCAATGCAAATAACTTTCCATCTGCATACAGCACGTATTCACCAAACATATTCCTCGCGGTGATTGTACCTGCCTTTTCAATCTGGTCCAGTACAAAGTCGACAAACTTTTGATCGGAGGCCATATTCTAATTTTTTATCCTTGGTTCGGAACACGAACCCTGGCTGAGAATTTTAGTTAATTGAAAGTTATGAAATAGTCGAATAACTTTTCAGGATGACAGGTTAGTTATCTTCAATATACCAAGGTATTCAACCTTGCCCTTGGTTCGTGGGGACACGAACCTTGGCTGAGGTATTGCATTATAACTTTCCTGTTCAATATTCCCATCCCTGGTTCGTGGGGACACGAACCCTAGCTGGGGGGACGCAAAGAGGAGGCTATTCCACAGAGGGACACAAAGAAATAATGTCAAGACCAGGCTTTACAAATATCTCTTCGCCAACCATTTCCTTACGGGAATGTCGTAGAGCTTAAGGCTGCCGTAGGCAATGGCAATAGCAGATACCAGGACGAGTAGCGCCATAGGCCAGGCTTCTGCCATGGTTTTGTTGTTGTCGACTACCCAGGAGGCGAAGATGTAGATAAGAGGATAGTGTGTGATATAGATCGGGTAAGAGATATCCCCAAGAAAACGACTAAGGCCGGTCATGAATTTTCCTCTCACCTCTCCACTTGCACCCAGATAGACAATGAGTGGAAACACAAGAATAACACTAAGTGCATCATAAAGTCCGTTCATCCACAATTGATCGCTACCTCCTACTCGTGGAAATGAGAGCACTCCAATTATCAGCAGACTACACCATAGAAAAGCATTCTTCACTTTGCCCGGCTTTGCCACACGCGACAGCAGCAAGCCCGCGAAGAAGGGATAGAGCAGACGAGTAAATCCGATGCGAAGCTGCCCGGGTTCTACCGACCAGCCACCGATCAGGTCTCCCTGTGGTGAGGTAACAGCCAAATGAATGGTTGCAGCACCCGTGAGTATCACCAAAACAGACAATGCGGTGTTGGACCATTTGCGAATAAAGAGCGCATACAGCAGGTTGGCAATGTATTCGAAAAACAATGACCACGCGGGACCGTTGAGCGGGTGCATCTCTCCCCATCCCCTGATATCTAGTGTGGGTGGTACAGGCAACAGCGTGAAACCAATAAACATCACCAGGATCATTGTAAGAAATGGAGTGTCACTGATCTGTGGAAACAAAACAGGTGAAGCACTGAAGTAGTATCCTATGGCTCCTACTACCATGCCGATGATGATCATGGGGTGAAGTCGTATGAGCCTGCGTTTGAAGAAGTCTTTGAGAGACATTCGCTCCCAGCGGTCGTCATAGGCATAGCCGATCACAAATCCTGACAGCACAAAAAAGAAGTCTACTGCCAGGTAGCCATGGTTGATAATCTGCTTGAGGTGGTCTCCACCGGCAAATATCTCGAAGAGGTGGAAGGCTACTACTACGATGGCGGCCACGCCTCGCAGTCCGTCCAGTATTTTGTAGTGACTTTTGGAGTCTGCGTAAGTGGTGGAGACGGTGGGGTTTGACATTATAATATAGTGTGGTCGTTCTAAGATAATCGACAGCAGCTTAATGTTAGGCTTTTGGCTATAAATGTTTCTTGTTGGTTGAACTACGACAGCTTGCCTGATGACGAAGAAAGAAGCTATTCCACAAAGGGATATGGAGAAGGCACGGAGCGCCAAGAAGGGCACTTATTTTACTGGGAGGCTGCGTAGTGTTGAGGAACGCCCTAAAAGCAAAAAACCTCCGCAGTCTTACCGCAGAGGTTTTTCATTTAGCGTGGTGTCGCATCAGAAGTGGGGTTTAGTGAAACGTAGTGATCTGACTTCCAGATGTTGTGAACTTTGGTAACCAAAGATTCCACGGACATACAGTTTTGCCGCCAGTGCTGTCTCGAACAGGTTGCCTTCAACCTTGTAGTACAGCTCGTCACGATCCCGCTTGGCCTGCTTCAGCCTGATTTCCGCTGCCGTCACTGCATTGTTCAGTTGATGTAGCTCCTTCACTTTCTTCTGAAGGCCCTCCACCGACATGTGCGGCTCGTTTGGCTGGTACTTCGGCTCCTTCGAAATCGTCTCCACGATCTGCGCAAAGTAGTTTGCAATGCTTGCGTAGTCCTGGCTGTAGACGAAGGTAGACTTCCTTTTGACTTCATCTGCCTGGATCTCGGCATTCGCCTTGCGATTGGCTTTGCGCGTGCCCCAAATCTTCCGGTTGTTGGTTACTGCGTCCTGAATCGTCAGCTCATGAGCACCGCTCATCTTCAGGAGTGCGATCACACTCGAGCTAAGTTTTCGCAGGCCGTAGAAACCACGTACCCGGTCGTTGGTGGCAATGTCGTAGAGGCTCTTCGCTTCGTTGACTGCTTCCATCGCCTGTTGTGCTTTGGTCCATAAGGTGGCCATCGCTTTCACCTGGAGGTTTTGTTTTCCGGGGTTGTACTGTCCTCCGTACCCGGTGCAGATGCCCGTGAGCTTCCCAAAGGCTTGCACGTTTTTAACATGTGTCATAACTTTTGTTGTTTAAGTTATATACTGATTAACACGCTACACGAAAAATTAAGTTTCAGGAATTTCCAATTTTTCAAAAAAATATTTTACTTTTTTTTACATCAACCAAAAAAGGTTTTTCCATCTGACTTCTGACCACAACCCGTGAGCCGCTCCGACTTTGAGGTGCCCACCCGATCGTTACCCGACCTCAACTGACCCGCCTGCGACTTTGGCTAGCCCGTCTACGTCCCAGACTTATCCTTATACGACCATGACTTACCCGTACACGTCCCCGACTTATGCGTTTACGTCCGTGACTTATCCATATACGACCGTGACTTTTGCGCTTACGATCATGACTTATCCGTACACGACCGTGACTTACGCGTTTACGACCGTGACTTATCCGTATACGACCGTGACTTTTGCGTTTACGATCGTGACTTACCCGTATACGACCGTGACTTTTGCGTTTACGACCGCGACTTACCCGTATACGACCGTGACTTACGCGTTTACGACCGCGACTTACCCGTATACGACCGTGACTTACGCGTTTACGACCGTGACTTACGCGTTTACGACCGCGACTTATCCGTATATGACCGTGACTTATCTAGAAAAGAAGGCTATTCCACCAAGAACCACGAGGTAGGGCTCGCTATTAACCGCAAAGGCGCGGGGACGCAAGGGGCTCTACTCCCACTCCTTAGGTGGAGTGCGGGAGGCGTTGACCCAGGCAAGGTCGCACTCCTTCTGGAAAATACAGAGCGAACGATTATCAAGATCAAAAGGTGGAACCGGTAAGGTGGCATCATCGGCCGACAAGAACAATACCTGGTCTCTAATCGCTGTGGCGTAAAAAAATCCTATCGCATTGCGGGGACTGTTGGCACTGGTGAAATTGGTCTTGAGCCTACCAAATGCGGGCTGGAACAAATCACTGGTCGCCTCTTTCTGATCGCGGATGATTTTCCAAAAGGCAAAGGCCTCTTCCGTAAGGCTCATCTGCTCGACCTTGATCATATATTTGAAAAAATGGAAGCGCCACCTGTCGAATGGGACGTATCCTATCGGCACATCCTGGTAACGACCGTTGGTTACGATGCGCTCATCGCTGAGATTCGGTTTGGCATCGGTGTCATCAACCCAGCAAAAGCAGCAGGTACACTCCCCTACATATATCAACCTCAACGTCTCACGATCCCACACCTGACCACTGCATGGCGCGGGCGCAGGAATGAGGCTGCACTCCGGATGCTGCTTTAGTTCAGGAAAGGTTTCCACCATATACGTGCCAGTGAACCGCCATCTTACGAACCCTTCCTCATTCTCAGCATCCATGGTAACATTGAAGCCATACTCAGTGGGTCCTGTCAAAGGCTTGTCGCTCACAAATTCTGCACGAACATCCAACACGTCACCCACGGGTCGTAATAATTCGGGCGCGGACTCAAACACTTCGCCCGTAAGGAGTTCTATGCGCACGTGGTATTTCCTCCCAACCTGTCCTCTGATACCGTTGGCCGAAGTGATATAAAGACCGGGCTCAACCGTAGCAAGATCCTCAGACTCGCCAGCGTCATCCATGATCGTGACCTTTCGGGCACTCACGGGAACGGAGGCCAATACATTCGACTCTAAGTCTGTAGGCTGAGCCAGACGGATGGTATACGGACCGGGCTGGTCGCTGATGTAACCTTCTACTAAAAAATCACCCTGAGCAAACGCATCGTGGTCAGTATCAATGCGGTCAACACAGGAAGCCAGCACAATGACTAAAACGAAGGCTTTGATTTGGGAATTCATGAGGCTGCGGCTCCGCACCGCATTTCATTCAGGAAAACAAGGTATCAAACTATGAAGGGAAATACGTACCGCGCTGTTGGGGATATAGGAGGTGTGAAAGCACGAAAGCCAACGAACTAACCGCAAAGGCGCGGGGACGCAAGGGGCAGTTCCCCATTCTCAAATCCTAACTTCCCAAATTCCCAACTTCTAACTTCTCAATTCTAGCTTCCCAACTTCTAACTTCTCAAATTCCTTTTCACAAACCCAAACGGCTTCTGCAGCCACTTGAACTTGTCAAACACATTGCGCAGTCCCCAGGCATCCTTCACCGTAAAGACAAACTCCTCCCCGCTTCCGTCCTTGAAACGCAAAATGATCTCCGGCCTCAACACCTGCGGCACCGACTCATACTTGCTGATCACCTCATAGTCTTCCATACAACTCTCCGGACTCTGCCCGATCACATCATGATCGAAGAAATACTTCCGTGCTTGTCCATGACCCTGCACCGTGAGCAGGTGTATCTTATTGGTGTTGGCCACAGGCCTGCTACCATACCATGACACATGAATAGCCTTGCGCACCTTATATATACCGGGGTTCAACTCCTTGATCTTCATTCCTCGCCTCCAATTAGTATGTGCTAAAATATTTAGTATCAGGTATCGAGTCCAGCTTTTAATTCATTATTTTCGCCATATGTGCTATGAAATACGATCGCGCACGCTGGCGCACCTGAAGTATGCCAGACGCTACGAACCTGACCTGCTGGTGATACGCGAGCTGGAACAAATCCTGGAATCATTGCCCTCGATGCACTATGCGTCAGGCTTCGATCACCCTGACGTGCCCGTGATTACCAACGAAGATGGAGGTAAAGCGCGGCTGCTCAACTGGGGCCTTATCCCCAATTGGACACAAGGTGCCATGGATGTAGTAAAGATTCAGAACTCCACCCTCAACGCCCGGTCGGAGACCATCTTTGAGAAACCTGCTTTCAAAGAATCCATTCTCAGGCGCAGGTGCCTGGTGATCACCGATGGATTTTATGAACACCACCACAAGAACGGAAAAACTTTTCCCCATCACATCCGCCTGCGCAGTGGCGAGCCCATGACGTTGGCCGGCATCTGGGATACGTGGCGCGGCATGGGCATGGAACGCTCTACTTTTTCTATCGTGACTACTCGGGCCAACCCGCTGATGACGCGCATCCACAACAACCCAAAGACGAGTGAAGGTCCGCGCATGCCGGTGATCCTGCCGCAGGACAAAGAGAAACTCTGGCTCACGTTGGACGGCAGCGACCCGAAAGCCCTCACCGACCTGATGGTACCCTACGATGAACGCGAGATGGAGGCCTACACCGTGCCGCGACTGAAAGGCAAGGAGGCAGTGGGCAACTCAGCCAAAGCCTACTCGCGCCATGACTATGCGGAGCTGACTACCGTGCAGGGGGGATTGTTCTGAGGGTGGTATTGAGGAGGGAGTATTGAGAGGGTGAGAGAGCTCTGCAAAAGTTAGATGCTTGCGCTAGATTTGCGATATCGAATGCTTAGTTATCAGATTTTGATTCGCTTTCCCTCGCTGCTTTCCATTCTTTGTTGTACCTCTTAACAATATCAGCAAGTTGATCAGCTTTGTATTTTCTATTTCTGATGTCATACGTTAAGGCGATATTATCGATAAAGTACAGGTCCCTTCCTTGCCTTAACCAACTAAAATTTACAGGGTGAAGATCTTCTCCTTCTCTCTGTAAATACAATCCATGAATTATCGAAGGGCCAGCCTGTCCAAAAGCATTATAACTCACTCCCTTTTTAACTTTAGACTCATAGAGTGTGCAGTAACCCTTAGTTATAATTTTAAAAAAAATTAATTTACTTCCTTTTCCGCCAAGATTTTTTGATTCAAATCGGTCATTTCCTACACGGTAGTACTTAACCTCTCGGGGTTTGAATTCGGTGATTTGGCCATCCTTAAGAAATTTTACTACTTCGTATCTCCAGACATCAGATATACCGCCTCTCACTTTTATTCTTCCCCGAAGCGTGTCCCCATAACTAAAAACCACAAAGCCATCCTCATAGTTGTACTGCTCCTGATATTGGGTCTGTCCCCAAACGTCAAACCCCAAACAAACCGTAATGGTAACAATGACACTTTTCATTCCTGTTGAACATTTGCTATTCACTGAACGGCACAGCTAATTTCTTTGATCGTTCCCATTTTCTTTTTCATAAATAGTATGTTCTTTGTTGTATCTCCTCACCGCCCCCTCGATTCCAAGCCGTTTATATTTACCCCTTTGAATATCATATGCTAATTGAGGATTGTCAACAAAATAAGGATCTTGTCCTGTACGGAGTTTTTTAAAGTCGATCCGGTGTAAATCTTCTCCTGTTCTTTGGAGATAATATTGAGGAGTGTTGATTTTTCCGCTGTTAAAAGTCGGATCATAAATGTCGATACCCTTGATTTGAGGCACATATGTGAATAAGGTACAATAACCCTGCTCTAAAATTCTCATGAACACCTTCCTTTTAATTCCAAAATCATCTTCCCGATCCATCGTTAGGAAAATATGATTTTCAAAAGTATATCCAAGAATTTCATTCGGCTCAAATTTTGTCTTTTCACCGTCTTTAAAAAATCTGACCTCGTGATACATGACGGCCTCATTGTCATAGGGTTTTATCAAACCGAAAAGTGTATCGCCAGAATTTAATACCACATAGCCGCTGAAATCCTGAGCTGATCCGGTAATCGTCACTATCAGAAAGATCGAAATCGCAACTATCTTTTCATTTAAACTCTTCAACATTGAGTTTTCTGTCCTTTTTATTCAAATAAACCAGATACGTAGCTTTTTCTGAATTGATGATACCATAGTCACCTATCTTAATTGATTGACGTAACTCCGCCAGACGTACCGCAACTCTATACAGCGTACCGCGCTCTGTCTCCTCTGAGGATGGCTCGAAGTCATTATTCAGCTGCCCATAAAAGTGAACACGAGAGGAGTAGTCGCCATTGTATCCCTTCCAGTTGTACTGATCTGCAGAATTTAACCAGGCATATCCAAGTGGCGCTCCATTCACACCAACTCCCATTGGTATCGGACCTCCACTAGAGTTCGGTTTAGTTGAACCCACCAAAAGTCTGAATGATGCATCTCCTTCGCCAACGGCAACTACCGGTAGACCCGCATTAAGCACCTTCAATGTATACTTTGCAATCTGATCGTCATCCCATTTTCCTCTCCATTGCCGATCAAGGTTCTCGCCATCCTTGATGAGATCGGTACGCTTAAACTCCACTGGTTTTTCTTTAACATATCGCAAATCTTTAACACTCGTCCGGCTTGAATCAAAAATGCTCAGACCAAGAAAATCACCATCGATTGCTAATGCAAATAGAAATTCATCGTGACTCAGGAAGCTATTGAATGGGGTCTTTTTTCCAAACGGAAGGTTGATGGTGTATTGTAGGAGTGAGTCTGATGATGTTTTTGATAACAATAGAGATGCGTATTCTTTATCACTTCTCCATGGCATGGTGATGATCAAATCATCCTCATGAAAATATATCTTGTTTGGATTTCTGACCATCCCAAAATGATAGTCAGCGAGTTTTGGAATGAAGGTGAATGTATTTGACCTAATCTCCTTTCTAAGCTCATCGCTGGCGATCAATTTTCGCTGATCGACAACAGAGTCGCCAATGTAGCTGTTGATCAGGATGTCGTCATCGCAGATTAACTCTGTGTATCGGTGATCTGCATTAAAACCAACCACCACATTGGGCTCTTTCGATTTTGCAGCCTCCATGGTGCTTATTCGGCTGGTTAATCGGTCATAGGTACACCAACTCTTTCTCCTTTCGTCCGGTCCGGATCCATAGTAAATATGGATCTGATTTTCTGTCATCGTATATCCCAGAACATTATCGTTGCTGCCGCTCGATTTACCCTCGCTAAAGAAACCTTTTTCAAGATCGATCACCAATGTGGAAACTTGTCCATCAAACGGTTTTCCGGCAACAATTATGTATTCACCGGCAACCATCCCATTTATGTCATTGAAATTTGATGTGGGCCAGTCGGTTGAGAATACTAGGGATTGTGATTGACAATAGCTGTGACAGCATAAAATAATAATGAATGCAACGCATTTTTTCAAATCACTTTGACAGTTAACAACCACTATCCTACAAAAAGAATTTGAGACACTGAGACACCAGATCGCTAATAAGATAGGAAATACTGAAAGAAAAAACCACTAATAGCCGTAGGATTTGAGACGTGAGACATAAGCTACTTGGTTGTGGGGCTGGAGGCCCAAGGTCGGACTGTATAGTTCGTAGGGTCTATGACATCTACGATGGTTCAAACATGATATTGCAGCCGTTTCTTAGTCCATTTTCATTGTACGAAAGAGTCCATTGAGATAGTCTTGGTTTTTAGAATAATCATAATAGTTCTTCTCCTTGAGAATAGAACTGAGGGCCAGGTTCTCGGCTGCCTTTTTCGTCTTATTTTTCTGACTCAGACATTGATGATGATAAATCAATGTGTTATAGAATCGATTAATATAAAAGTATTTATAACTCTCTGGTGTCCCTTATCCTTCTCTATCTTCATTTCGAAGTCAGCAAACCCAAAGCTTAAATATTTATAGTACTCTTGTCCATCGAACTTCGGGAAATTGTCGATGTACTCCAGGGCTTTCTTATAATTTGGAGGTTTGACCACATTCATATAACCCCAAATAGTGTAATAGCATAAATTCATTGCTGTCAAGAAGAAAATGCCTTTTTCTGTATCGTCAGCCAAATTGTAGTTGTCGATGACGAAATCGGTCCCAGACAGGTCAAAAGGCTGGTTTTTGTTTCCTATACCTCCAAACACCATACTATAATAGTTCTCCACCAATTCATACCGACTAACATTTTTACCTCTCCACTCTCTTATTAGTTCATGATTGTCTCTCGGTTCCTTTTCTCTGATGTTAGAGTTTACCTTCATTATCAGGTAAAGATTCACTAAAGTTTGTTCGTCTGGCAGCCGCATGAACGTCTCTGACGTGAGAGCATTATTTAATGTAATACATTCCTTTATGAATAACTTAGTGTTTTCTAGTTCAGCAACTTGTATCTCATTTAATCTTTTAAATACGCTTTCATTCGGATTATTCTGAAAGACAAAATTTCTGTAAATCTTACCCAGTTCTATTATCCCTTCATCTAATTCATTCGCAAAGGTTGATTGAATACTTACAACAAGCCAAAATACAAATGCAAATCGTTTTATCATGGGTTTGTTTTATGCGTATTACTACAACGGGCTATTCATTTTATGTATTCTCACTTTATGGCCAGCGATTAATTAATTACTCCATCCCATTTTGTAATATTTCGGATTCGCAGAAAATTCGCCAGCCCCAATATCTAAATCACCCGAGAACGGAATCCTATACTCTCCCCAATTACATATTTTCTCATCCGATTCCCCGTACTCGCGCCAGGTGCCAACATATTGGTTGTTCTTAAAGCCATCCGATTCATTCTCCAGATTATCATATTGTACCTTCCCACTACCATCGAGATACCACCAGGCAGTCATAATTCCGTTAAAGATTCCGACATGCTTTTGTTCAGGATTTTCGGCAAATTCAAATCTTGCAATCAGGAGTCCCTCTTTTTGAATTCCCTTGTCTTTATGCACATCATCTACCCCTAGGTGCAGCTTTTTGAATTCTCTAACCTGTTCGATCGCAATCATTCCCTCGAAATCACATGTGTTGTTGCTTACTGTCGTTGAACCACTGACGTAATAGATATTCTTAAGATTACTACTTTTCCTGACTGATGAGAATTTTACATCTATTCTCCGAAAGTTGCTACCGATGTATCCGAGGATTTTAGTCTTAGGAGTTAGCAACTCTGAGAAATCCTGGTTGGTATAGTTGGACAGCTTATTGCCCTCAGTTAGTTCCCATTTGGCAGATTCAGGATTCTCCAAATACTTCATCCAATCCGAACTTTGCTGGCAAATTGCCCCAACTGTTGGTGTACAGATAAGTACTAGGACAAAAAAGATCTTCATTAGATTTTGTAAAATAATTGACCCGAACAACCCATATTCAATCAGAAATATTCACTTAATTCAAAATAACCGGGCTCCCTTGAACAGTCACCCGGTGGATTTTGGCTCATAATGGCGGATGAAGATAGGAAATGCTTATAGAAAAAACCATTGATAGACGTAGGATTTGAGACGTAAGACGTAAGATGGCTGGGGCTTGATACCGGATACTTGATGCTGGAGGCTGGTTTTGGACCAGTCGAATAAATACCCAAAAATCCATTCCATTTTCATGAATCCCTTATCCGTAATGGCTTGACATGAATATGGTTTATCAAAGCCCAGAGTCCTCTTCGGGTGACTCTGAGAGGGTTAAAGTAATCAGGCTATCAAAATGAGGACCAATAAATTACTTTAATGAAGGCTTGGCTTCATAAGCCTTGAACCCTCGATTTATGAAGGTATCCTTTTGTCCCTCGTTCAGTTTCAATCAGCCACCAGTCGGCATTATTATCCGGATAATATTTGAATTGGAAATCAGACAGTATTTTTGCGATCACCTCGGATTTACCGTCAGGAGATCTCCTTAAATTTGAATACCCATCGTTGTCATTAATGATCCCCCATTTGTACATTTTTGTATCTGATACTGACACATCAGTATCAGCTTCTTCTGGTCCTTCATGCTCAGCCTGCGGTGTCAAAAAGGATAGTTCTATCCATTGATTGTTTGCAAAGTATGCTACATATGCATATCCGCCTACCCAAAATTCCTCATCGCTTTTAACCCAGAATCTAAGACTTGAACTTTGAACAGGATTAATTATACGATTTCTTTTTACCCATTGGCCATTGTTATAACTAAAGAACCATCCATTTGTAGTAAGTATCCAAGGTGCGCCATTTACGTCAACATCATGGTGCTGAATGAGTTCTCCAGGAGGTGCTTTAATAGTGACGTTATTTACCTCGATTTTGTCAGAACCAAATCCAAAAAAGATTAGCCAGCTATTCCTTTTCTTATCAAAGTACAAATCCTTAACACCTTGCTTGGCCATCTGCCACTTCTTAAAATTACGATTTAATGCTGTAGTCTCTTTCCATTTACCATTATCCCATTTTAAATACGTCATTTTATTATTAAGGCTTGCCCAAATGAATATGTCAGAATCAAACTCGAAAATATTTGACACATACTTTACTGTATCGTTTTGAATAAGTGACCATTTACCGTCTTTATTAATATAAAGTCCGTTTCCAAAATCAGCCGCCCAAATTGTATTCTTTGAATCTATGTAAATATCACCTGCACCTTCTATCTCCTTGGACCAGGTTATTGTTTCATTTTTTCGTTGGATGATTTTATAAAGACCTTCATTCGTTCGTATCCAAGTAATTGAGTCCTGAAATAAAATTCGTTGAACCCACGGAAATTCATCACCGCTGCAATTCATCGCAATGGCGAGCGTGAAAAATATTAGTGTGATAAGCCTTCTCACTAATGTTTTATGCACAAAGACCGTTTATATTTAGTTGCATCGTTTTCACTATTTCAAAGTAATCAGGCTGCCAGAAGAGGTCACGCTTTGGATCTTGCTTATAATGCCGGATGAAGATAGGAAATACTGACAGAATAAACCACTAATAGACGTAGGATTTGAGACGTGAGATGTAGGATATGGGGCTGGGAAAGACCTGTTTGACCAGTTCATTAGGGCTTGCCTCAAGCTGACGGAACCGCTGCTTTCGGACGGATTCCTGTATTATTAGTCGGGCGGCCGTAAGGATTCTGGCCTATCGTAGCAATCTTTTTGATTGCAGACAAAAATTAAATCATTATTTTGGTCTATGAAGAACCTTATTCTGGTTATTCTCTTGGTGGGTCTATCCTGTAGCAAGGTCAACGAATTTCCTGCAGCTAATGAATTTTACATATCAGATAAAGCATTTCGGGGACACGTAAGCTTTAGTCAACTCAGCAGCGTTTCCGGCTTTCGTATCCAGCTTAACGACCACAATGGAAGGATGATTGATCATAAAATATTTAGGTACAAACCTTACCGATTTGATACCGCTGATGTGGATCAGGATGGCAGTACGGACATAATTGTCGGATTGATAAAACCTACTCATTTTGATCCAATTGAAAGTAAACGCCTCTTCATCCTCCAAATCAAAGACAATCATATTATCCCCATGTGGCTCGGCTCCAAAGTTTGCCAGGAACTTGTAGACTTTAAAACTAGTAGCAACGGGCATATCGTCACACTGGAACAAACCACAAAAGGAAATTTTGCGATCGGAGATTATTTCTGGCAAAGTTTCGGACTTGCACTTGACAATTACCAATACAATGAAATCTCACTTAGCGATGCAAAGCAAATATTCAACAACTAAAATCATCTCTTTATTTGTTGTCATCTTCACAATCGGCTGTACACCCAAAAAGGATAATACTGAGACCAAGATTGAAACCAAGTCCCCCAACAGTGAGCCAGTAACGAACTCAAAAGAAGAAAATAGAAAACTTACAACAGAGGAGATCTATGATCTGCGTCACATGAAGGAGTGGTATCCAAAGCGGATTTTACCTCCTGAGTTTGATTTCTCCGTAAGCCTTGCAGACAAATCGATAGTCGAACTATGGTTACTTAGAAATGAGATTTTTGCTCGCAAGGGCTACTTGTTTGATGATGCGGTTCTCCGTGGGTATTTCAGTCAGTTTGATTGGTACCAGCCTGTGTTCGATGTGCCAGGTTTTGAAGTGGAACTCAGCACAGAGGAACAGGAATTTGTGAACAAGGTAATTACCCAAGAAGAGCAGCTCGTTAAAGGCCGATATCAAGAGGTGGGCAGTCATACCATGATCAGCTTGGATCATCTGTACAACCGCGTCCAATTTAGTGAGTTACCCACTCCGTTGCTAGAGCAACTCACTAAAACTAACTTTGCCATAGTTCCCGCTAAACATGAGCAACTTTTTCATGTTTACGACAAAAATCATTACCAGTATATTCCAAGTTTTATCACCACAGATATTTATCTTCAGGTGATCCACAAGCACTTTAGTACAATCCTTCGAAAAATTGAAGAAGATAAATTCATCCCGGTTCTAACCGGCCTACTGGAATCCAGTAGCAAAGCATCCAAAGATTTTGAGCAGAAAGCATCTAATGCAGAAAATAAAAAGTCCGCTCAATGGGCCATGACATATTTGAATATCGCTTACTCTTTACTTACTGATAAAGAACTAGCTGGGCCTAAAGAGATGGCTCAATATCAACAAGATGAGTTAACCAAGATAAAAAACAGTGAAGGCCAGGGCTCTGAATTTTTAGCCAGTGAATTAATCCAGTATTCCCAATTTACTCCTCGAGGGAACTATACCAAGTCTCCAGAGCTCCAACGGTATTTCCGTTGTATGAAATGGCTAAATACTGCACCCATTTTTGCTGACGATGACGCCAGTCTATCTGCTGCAATAATTATCGGTTCTTGCATAAAAAACTCTGCTGAAAACCTTAAATCCTTCAACACAATTAATGATGTGATCAAGTTTATCGTGGGCGATGAAGACAATCTTTCCATTTCACATGTCATCCAACTTCTCTCATCCGATAATGCAAAGAATCCATTTTCACTTCTGACCGGGGAGAAGCTTAGTCAATTTCGAAAGAAATTAGAGGCACTTGATCCCGACAGGATTAAACCACAAATGGCCACCAGCAATGGCAAAGAAGTACTCAGGCCAAAGATCCTTTTCACTGCAGGACGCTACACATTTGATGCTGAAATATTAAGTAGGCTTGTTGAAGTGACACAACCCACACCACGCAGGCCTTTCCCAAAAGGATTGGATGTTTTCGCATCCTTGGGTAGCAAGGAGGCCGAGAACATTCTACTAAACGAATATAATGAGGCCGCACGTTGGGAAGGCTATCCCCAACGGCTATCGGAGCTCCAAGAACAATTTTCAGGCTACAGTGATTGGAACTCCAACATTTATTGCAAAACGATGGAGATAATTAATCATCTCCGCGCATCAAGTGAAAATTATCCTCTTTTCATGAAAACCCCTTCCTGGGAACGCAAGAATTTGGTTACATCACTAGCTGCCTGGTCTGAACTTAAGCATGACATGATCCTATACGCAGAGCAGCCATCTGCCGCACAGGCTGGCGAAGGTGGCGGTCCACCACCACCTCAGCACATCGGTTATGTTGAGCCTAACATTGCATTTTGGGAGAAATCATTGGAGCTCATTGACCTGCAGGAAGCAACGTTAACAAAGATGGGTTTAATGACTGACCATATAGAAGCCATTAACCGTGACCTTCGCGAAATTGGTAACATGTTGCTATCGATTAGCCAAAAGGAATTGGCTGGGGAGCAGGTTAGTGAGAAGGAGTTCAATCAGATATCGTGGCTGGGTGGCGCCATCGAGTATTTGACGATCCGCATTTTTAGATCCGGCCATTTGCCTGAAAAGGAGAGAATGGTTGCAGTGGTTGCAGATGTTTTTAGAAATAACAACACTTATCTGGAAGATGCCACAGGACTTGTGGATGAAATTTACGTGGTCGCGGAGATAAATGGCAAACCCTACATTACCAGAGGAGCTGTATTCAGCTATTATGAATTTACGAATAATCGGCCACTAACTGATGAGCAGTGGCAGCAGCAATTATTGGATGGCAAGGCCCCCCCTCGTCCTGAATGGGTAAGATCCATCATGGTAAATACAAGCTCGCTGGAAGCGAAGAGCCAGTATAGCTTGCTAGGGGAAAGTTTTTAGAGTAACTCAAAATCGGTTTGATCAAACCGAGCCGCTAACAACCGTAGTAAACTCTTTGTTGATAGGAAGACAAATAGAGACTACCGTGTTCTGATGTTTGCATCAAGTTGCGCATTCAATGAGTCAATTTTAATCTGCAACTTCTCCACCTTGTCAGTCTGAACACGGGCGTAAAATAAAGAACATATTGTTACCATTATGGCGGTTGCCAAAATCACAGCTCTAATTCTTGCTTGTCTTAAATCTTGCTGGTCCACTGGGTTAGCTTTCTCTTGCATAAGGCTGTGTGTTGTAGTGCGCAATAAAACGTGAATGAAGATAGGAAATGCTTATAGAAAAACCATTATTAGACGTAGGATTTAAGACGTAAGACGTAAGATGTGGGGCTGGATACTGTATGCTTGATGCTGGCTTAGGAGCTACCCTGCGAGTCGTTCCGGTACTATAGGTTTGAGATTTCCAGTGGTGTCAGCGGTAGTTCATTTCAATATCCACTCATTGAACTCAACACCTTTCGGTAAATTATTAAAATGTTGTCTTGTTATAATATACTCTCCTTTAAAATCCGGTCCCATCGATATTTCATAAGTATATATTCTGTAAATAGCGCCACTTTCGGAGGAAGACCTTTTTCCAATAGAAACGGATTGTCTTTTAGATGCAGCATAATGAAGTTTAATAGAGACCTGCGAGTCCTCAAAAGAATCAGTTTTGAGTTCACCTAAACCTGATTGCCCCAACGATTTAGTGTCAAATCCATGAACGTTTTGTGATTTGTTTTCCAACCAGTCACTTCTAATTATCTGCTCAACAACAAGATATTTTTTATTTCTGAACTCTTCTTGTCTAACCCAGACACCCATCTTGTCAAAAGGTAGACTGGGTAAAATATTTAGTTTGATAGAATCTGATTGAAATATCACGCCATTCAATTTAAAACTTAAGGGTCCAATGTAAACGGTTCCCGTATCTATGGGAGAGAAAGTATAATCCCCACGCAATCCGTTCATGAAATTCCTCGTTTTGTTGTCAAGTTCACCCAAGTCACCTGTCAAAGAAACAGCTATATCAACATCCTGGCCTAGCCTTGGTGCTGGATTGTTTGGCATTAATTCAATTTTTTGTCCATATGTGAAACTGGATGAGACAATTACGATTGCGAGTATTACAGCTCCTATTCTCGCTCGCCTTAAATCCTGTGGGTTCATCGATTAACTATAGGTTGAGGCTAATCTAAGGTTCAAAATGCCAGATGAAGATAGAAAATGCTTATAGAAAAAGCTAACGAGGCTAGTGCTTTAGTTTACTCTCCATCGCGATGGGCACCACGTCAGTCAACTCCAGGGCTGTGACCATGCCGTCTACTGCTTCTTTGTATTTTTTGAAGTGGGCCGTCTGGATGTGAACCTCGTAAGCGGCTACGCTGGCGTAGGTCTCCACGATCGTGATCTTCCAGGGAGCATTTTTATCCTGAAGAGCGGAATAAGACAGTACACCTTTCTCATTCTTCAAAGCCGACTCCATCTGCGCTTTTAGGGCTTTTATATATTCATTGAGCTGTGTACTGTCGACTTCAATCTTCGCTATGCGCATGTAGGTAGATGGCTGTGCGGAAGCTTGCTTAAGTGATACCATCATCGTAGCTAATAATAAAACGAAGTATAGGGATGTCTTCATGTTGCCGGTTTCATTTGTGTAGGTCGAAGTTACGAAGGTGTTTGGAGTATTTAACCGCAAGGGCGCTAAGGCGCAAAGATAACTGCCCACCGCTTACTGCTTACTGACAATCGCTTACTGCTTACCGTCAACTGCCCACCGCTTACTTCTCACTGCTTACCGATTGTACTGATCATCCGAGACTTTCTCCATCCACGTTACCACGCTTCCGTTCACGTCTTCCTGAATAGCGATGTGACTCATGGCTTTGGTAGCTGATGCACCATGCCAGTGTTTTTCATTGGGTTCAAACCACACCACATCTCCGGGACGGATCTCCTCTACCGGGCCGCCTTCGCGCTGCACCCATCCTACTCCTGACTGCACGATGAGCGTTTGCCCGGCAGGATGTGTGTGCCATGCCGTTCTGGCGCCCGCCTCAAAAGTGACAAGTGCTGCAGCAGCCTTGGTCACATCCCGCTTGGCAAACAAAGGATCGAGTCGCACCGAACCGGTGAACCAATCCTCTGGTCCCTTCACAGACGGCTGACTTCCATTTTTGGTTATTTCCATCGCAAACAGATTTGTAGACTATCGAAGTTACTGAATATGTGAATGGGATTAATGATCGTCTTCGATCTCCTTTCTCGCCTTCTGGATGTCTTTGATGTCCTCTTTCAGGTGTTTGGTCACTTCCTTTCTCTTTTTGTCAGTGGGGTTGTCCATCACCACACCACTACGCAACAGCCTGCTGATGACGTTGAGCTTCTTTTTGCCTTTTGATTTATTCTTCACGTATCACACCTCCCCTCAAATAAAACAACAAGTGAAGTTTGGTGAGAGTTCGCCTGGCAGTTTTAAGTTGTCAGTTTTGAGTTTTGAGTTACCGTACTGATCCCGATACCGACAACTGACAAATCACCACTGATTTACTCAATTACTTCGCTAACAAGAATCACCGGCCGAACGTTGGTGTAATTCGGAAAATCAGATCTGATCTCATCGACATGCGGTGCGATGGAATTTTGATAAGCGGAGAGCCTGTCGAAATACAAATATCCAATTGCCATGTAGGGCAGCGGTGCATCGGGTGCCCCACCCGCGATACCCTTATCAATGCCCAAGGTCTTCAACGAGTCGCCAAGCAACCGCGCCACCATCGGCATGTGCTTGGTCGAATAGTAATCCATATCAAATCTACTGGTGTCGCTGCTGGGATACATTATTGTTACTTTGATCATACCTTTCCTGATAGCCGAAACTTGTTCTTGTGCAGGCTGTGACTCGGGCTGTGGTGGTTCGCAACTTACCAGCGTTCCAATGACGATAAGGGCCAGGATTACTTTTGGGTTCATGTGGTTTGGGTTTGTAATAGGTCGTTGAAGGTAGGGATCGGGCATGAACAAACCTAATATGGCACAACACGCAAAAACTCAAAAAGCCCCAAAACACTTACCCAGGTTAATATTCGATGTTTGAACGTATTATCACTTGGCGATAATTAGGGAATATCCTTAGACGTGGCGCAGAAGTTCTGTAGCTTATTTGTCCAACCAAACCATTAAACGTATGAAAACAATCGTCTTATGTTGCTTTAGTCTTTTGTTTGCACTCCAGGTTCGAGCCCAGGTTGCTATTGTCAATCACATGAAGGTGAAACCCGGTAACGGAAGCGCGTTTGTCACCAACGAACGAGAGTGGAAAAAACTACATCAGAAGCGAGTGAATGAAGGCAAGATGTTGGCCTGGCATTTATTCTGGGTGATGGGTGCCGGAACAGAAAGTCCTTACAATTACGTCACCGTTGACATTTATCCGGACATGAAGTCAGCCCTTCAGGGAATCACAGAAGAAGAGATGAAGAAAGTATTTGGGGACAAGTACAATGACCTGATGACCAAAACTGGTGCTGCTCGCGACATTGCGTACTCGGACATTTCAAATTGGCAGATGGGAATCTCTGCCAAACAACCCGACAAGTATCTACGTGTGAGCAGAATGAAAATAAAGAAAAACGGATACTTTGATATGGAGGAGAAAGCTTTCAAACCCGTTCACCAGGCGATGGTAGATATGGGCAAACTGAATAGCTGGAGTGTGTGGGGAAGACCCTTCTGGGATGACATGACCTATGATGCCGTGACTGTAAATGGATATGTCTCTGCTGAGCAACTAGCTGATAGTGGATACAGTGATGATGTGTTTAGCAAGGCGACAACAGGAAAGAAGTCTGGCGAACTGATGGAGATGACCAACTACTTCAATACGACCAATGACTACAGGGATATGGTTCAATCCCAACTATGGGAGGTGATCGACCAAACTACGCCAGCGCCTCCGAAGAAATAAATCAAATCCGCTAAGAATCTAACAAAAAAAGGCCAGCGCGTAGCAGGCCTTTTTCATGTTATTATCAAACCAGTAGTTTACCTACCTACTTGTTCCCTCGCTTTTTCCTGCCATTCTTTCTTCACTTCTTCGAACGCCAGTCTGAATTTCTCCTTTTCAAATAGTTTGTTTACAAAGTTGCGTGCAAATATTCGCGAGGTTTCGGAATCACTTGGGTAATGTACACCGATGATCTCGCGGCTGTGCGCCATATCCAGTGCATCTTTAATAAATACATCTTTAAATTCTGGTGCCAGTTCCTGATAGATGTAAGCGTTAATGTAAGAATTGGCTGCGTGACCGCTTGGGTATGCCGCCCAGTCTGTTTCTTCAAGGTTGTTCAATTTAGGTTCAAGCACGTATGGCCTTATTCTAAGAAAGTGATCTTTAAACGACCAGATATAGTAACTGGCATCCTGCCAGACAGATGCCATGAAGTCTGCAGTTACCGGAAGGTCGTTAGGGTTAAACCATGAGCCAATGGAACGACCAATGTAAAAGAGATTCTTTCGATAGCGATCATAATGTTCATCACCGGGTTTAGTACGAAGGTTATAATAGACATTAGCCTTATAGAGCCCTGAGCGTTCATCATCGGTCGTCCGTTGTCCTTGTAGTCGTAACAGATAGTTCAACTCTTCGCGTGTTTGAAGTGAGCTATTCGCTGGAGGGTTGGGTACCTTGAAGTCTTCCCAGGCAACATCTGTGAGGTAAATAGGTTTCAGGCTTGTTCTACGCTCAGCCCTATCCTTGTAGTAAGGGTAGTGAAGGGTGTCCCACGAAGCATTGACAGCACGTGGCTCCTTACTTAGTTTGGACAACTGCGCATAGTGACCACGGGGTTGGTCCAATGGCCTTGCTTTCTTATTTTTTTGTGTAAATGCTGTTGCAAACAGGAACAACAACATGATGGAGAGTGCATACCTCATAGCATTGACTTTTTAACTATGACGAGGTTGTCGTGAATTAGACGCAGAAAAAAAAATTTGCGTCCTACCATAATTGCCAACGTCATTCTATTGAACCAAGTCGGTTCTTCAATGAAACATTAACTAAAATTTCAAAAACCATGAACGAGTCAATCATCGAAGGTGGCTGCTGTGGCGGAAGCTGCGGTTGTTAATTTAAATCAAAAGCCTCGCTGTATACGAGGCTTTTTTAAACTACATGGCAAACGTGTAGTTGTATTCGCGCGACTCACAGTTGCATGGCTTGCGGTCTTCACATCGAATGATGTTTCCATAGCCATCTGTTTCTATGAGGTAAAGTTCTTCGAGCTTGTCGCGCAATTTTTTCCTGGCACGCTGCACCCTCGACTTAGCCCCAGAATAAGAGATACCCAGGGTATCAGCCAATTGTGTTTGTGATAAGTTTTGTTTGTCGGTGAGCACAAGTGCTTCGCGATACTTGTTGGGCAATGTGTCCACGAGCACGTTAAGACAGTTCGCCACACAGTCATTGAGCGTGTGAGCGTCTTCACTCGCCCACTCCAAATCATTGGGGTTGATCTGCCTTGATTGCTTCCGAAATTGATCAATGATGCTGTTCCGGGCTACCTGGAACAACCAACCGGTTACTTTATTGAAATCTTTGACCTTGTTGCTGTTGGCATGGAGTTTAAGAAAAACATCCTGCGCAATGTCGTCCGCCAGATCACGGTCTTTCACCTTCTTCCGAATGAACGATCTTAACTCCTTCTGAACTTTGTTCCAGCTATTATAGACTGATGAATCCATTGGCGTACTTGTAGTTATACGTTATGATGACGTTCAGTAGCTACAAAAGACGCAAAAACTCAATTTGCATGCTAAATCTACCCAAATTAGCCCATTGTGGGTTTCCATTCTTAATGCTGCCTTGAACCAGTGCAAGCAAAAAGTTGGTTGCGACATAACAAGACCCTATTAATCAATAGCCCAAATGTCTATTTTTCAGAAATCCATGGAAACAGCAGCTGCCATCAGACCCAATATGGAAGCAAGGGCGAGGACCCTTTACGAACGGATCATGATCCTTGCCATGATACTTGCCTTCATTCACTTTGCCGAAGACTTCATTTATGATACCCTGGAGATATGGGTAACTGACCTTTTGGTGTTGGTATCGGCTGTGTTTAGTTATCTACTTCATAGAAGAGGTTATGAGTTACCCGCAAGAATCATTTCCTTCATCCTGATCACCGGGATGATCACTTACTTCGCTGTGGGTACGCATGCGCGCAACGGCATACAATGGCATTACCTTTCTATCGTTGTCATCAGCCTGATCATCTTTTCAAATCGGTTTAGATATGTGGGCATCCTGTTCGTGGTGTTTGTTTATCTGATCCTGGTTGTGTTGGAAGTCAATCAGTATGAGCTGCCCTGGTTTCCCACAATTGGAGAGGCTGAACGCAGCACCCTTTCTGTCATTATCAACATCACGAGTGCTGTGCTTGTGTTAGTCTATGCCATTATCACATTGATCCAGGGAAGTGAGCTCTATGAGGAACAAATCTCCCGACAGGTCGAAGATGTTAAAAAGCTAAACAAAGAACTCGATAGTTTCGTCTACAGTGCTTCACACGACCTGAAAGCACCACTAGCCTCTCTTAGGGGGCTGCTCACCCTGGTGCAGCAGGAGAAAGATGCCTCGATGATGAAGCTCTATTTCAGCAAGATGGAGGCGACCATCAATCAGTCTGAAGTATTTATCAAGAACATCACAGACTATTCGAAAAATGTCCGCACTGAATTAAATCCTGTTAACATCGAACTCCAACCTCTCATTCAGGAACTGTTCAGCAATCTGAGTTTTGGGAACGGGCATGAGGACATCCAGCTTCAGTTGCATCTAGAATGTAAGAGCATCGTGGCGGACGAGAACAGAATACAAGTTGTACTTGGCAATTTGCTGAGCAATGCACTAAAATACAGTGACCCTGGCAAATCAGAGCGATGGATCAAGTTCATCTCCCGTGAAGACAATCAATCCTTTCATCTGACATTGGAAGACAACGGCTACGGAGTGTCGCCAGAACATTTGCCGCATTTATTCGAGATGTTCTACCGCGCCAGTGAGCAGTCGAGCGGATCGGGTCTTGGATTGTATATTGTGTCAGAGTCGCTGCAGCGGATGGGCGCCAATATCAAGGCTGAATCGGAGCTTGGTCAGGGGACAAAGTTTTTGTTACAGATTCCTAAATAGGGGTTACTGAATTAGTAGGCCTGTATCAGAACATCTGTAGGGATGTTCAGCTTATCATGCAGTTGTCTGATCATATCTAGAGAGAGTTTTCTCTTTCTATTCAGAATTTCACTGGCTCTGCCTTTATGGCCCACCAACTTGGCTAAGTCAGCTTGAGAATACCCAAGCTGCTCCATTCTGAACTTGATGGCTTCAATAGGATCAGGCAGGTCGATGGGAAAATGTTCCTCTTCATATTGATCAATCAAAATACCCAAAATCTCCAACTCGTCTCCTTCTTTTGTACCTCTTCTGGCATCAAATATCTCTTCAAGCCGGCTCATTGCTTGCTGATAATCCTTCTTTGTTTTTATGGGCTTTATGTTCATGTCTTAAATGTTCATAGCGTCTATTCTGTCATACTCTTTGTGGGTCCCAACAAATCGAATTTAAATTGATTTTTGAATTTTTACATATGCAATTAAAAAAAAGGCCTGCGCGTAGCAGGCCTTTTTTCATCTATAATTGAAGTCGCGCTAGCGACTGGTAAGCCTCACAGGCTCTAATTCCAGCAGGTCTTTCACTTGCTCCACTTCTTTCGTAATAGAACCTCGCTTGATCAACGTATAGTTTTTTACGCCCATGTTGTCAAACCAATCCTGCCACACCTCCATCACATGATCCCACTCCATGTCCTTGTCGCGAGGTGCTGCCTCGAGCAACACAATGTGAAGGTCCGGGAATTCATTCCTTACCTGGAGAAGTTTGCTTTGGTTGTGTCCTACAATCGGATATCCATCTGTGAGAATAAACAAATAATTCTCTGTGTTTGGATCATCTGTGTAGTCAACACCCAAATCCTCGTAAAAGTATTTCCAGATGTCGGCACCGTGGTAATCGTCACGCTGGTTGCTGAATACCGCCTGGCTGTACAAGGTGTCTAGGTTCGCGAAGAAGGCTTGTCTTCTCTCCTCTTCTTTTGTCTTGCGGTACACATTCTGAATTGAGTTCATGTTCACATAGAGTCGATCTTCAAAAACATCCCTGCGTAAACCGGACCCACGTTGCGGAGCGATCACTACTTTGATCTCGTCACCGGACTTGATGTAAAGGTCTTTCCTCACCTTCTCTTCAAAGACGGTATAAAGATTTCGTATCAACTCTTTGTCACGGGCAGGTTGGTTGTCCTGCACGATCAGACGATCCGAAAGGTCAAGTAACACGATGTAGTTGTGTTTGATCCTAGGAACTTCCGCCTTTTTCTCAGGGGTGGGCAGCTTACAGCCACCCAACCCCAACGCCACCACCGCAATGATGGCTAAAGCTGTTATCCGCCTTTTCATCGCTCTGCTCTTTTGGCTACTACTTTTACAGTCCCGCTGCGAATCTCATGTTTGTCTTCAAATTCCTTTTTTAACTGAAGACATTCTTCTTTGACATCTTTCATATTGGCTGGAGACAGATATGCAATCCAACCTGAAGAAAACTGATCAACATAGCGTTTCAGATTGCCATACATTACGGTATTCAAATCTTCCCTGTAGTTGGCAATCTGCGCCTTAGGGAATGACACATCTTCCAGCTTATCGGTCAACACCTGGATATCACCTTGCAAATGCTTAATTATCCTTTTCAGGTTATTGGTGATCTCACGTTTATCCCACTCACGGATGAGTGAATCGAGCAGGATACTCCAGATCACATAAACCAAAAATCCGAGGAACAGGATTATGTAAAATGATGGACTTGAACTCCAATGGACTGCAGGCAAGCCCATCAGTGCTTTCGCACTTTCGGTGTTGTTGCTAATAATCATTGCGAGCAGAAAGTCTACCGTGAATGTGACTGCAATCAGCATAGAAAGAAATACCATCTTGGCTTTGCTTTTCAATTCCAGCAGAATGTGAAATGCCCATCCAAACGCGTAGAACACAAATGGCACTACAAACAATAAGTAGTTGTACTGCAACGCCTGTGATAGCTCGTATGGACCTGGCATGATGCTGCCAGTCCCCTCTCCTGCGGCAATAGCGGAAGCCACACCTTCGAAGTCTACATACAATGCCTTGTAGGTAGCGCTTACATAGAAGAAGAAAAGGTAAACCGACAGCATCGCCAGGATGAACAGGTTGAGGGTGAACTTCGGAAAACTGAAGTTTTCACCTTTCAACTTTTCTTTGTTGCGATTGCGCGACTCTCTGATCTGGAGTAAGTCCTTGCGGTACTTATCGATATCTTTCTCCTTGAGTTTGATCTCCTCCTCCACTTTGGCGTTAGCCTCTTCCTTACCTTTGATATCTTTCTCCAGTTCTTTGATCTGTCGCACACGGTCCTTCTTCTCCTCATCTGTAAAGCCCTTGTAAGGTTCCTCTACCAGATCTCCATTGAGTACCCGGTTGAGATAGGTGGCATACAATTGTGGATCACCATTGGCGCTTCCGGACTTTTCGTATCCGAAATCATACAGGTTCACACGATCGATATGATGCATTACGCGAACATTCGATCCGTTGTTGTTGCTCACCTCCCTGGTTAATTGACTTGTTTCCATATTTATTAAGGTTAATGAGTGGTTGATTTAGTCCACATGATGCTCTTTACACATGTGTACTCCTGATGTATACGCTATGATTATGCACGATCGTATGAAAGTGGAAACGAAGCGCTGTTTTGAACGGTGAGTTTGCTTAATACAGGTTGAACGGAGGTAACTTATATTTGTAAAACAGTTAAAGTGATACTTCACCTCCTTGTGGAAATCGTGTGGATAAATTATCAATGAGGAAAATCATACATATCGATATGGATGCCTTTTACGCCTCCATTGAGCAACGTGATAATCCTGCATTTCGAGGTAAACCTTTAGCTGTAGGAGGTTCCCCTGAAGGCCGAGGCGTGGTGGCCGCAGCAAGTTATGAAGCCAGAAAATTTGGGGTGCGATCAGCGATGTCATCCAGACGGGCCATACAGCTCTGTAAGGATCTGGTGTTTGTCCGTCCCCGTTTTGACGTATACAAAGAGGTTTCCAGAAAGATCCGAGCCATTTTTCAACGTTACACTGATATAATAGAACCGCTTTCGCTTGATGAAGCCTACCTGGATGTAACAGAAGACAAACTGGGTATTGGTTCAGCTATTGATATCGCAGAACGTATTCGCAAAGAGATCAAATCAGAGCTAAACCTGACAGCGTCTGCTGGAATATCCATTAATAAGTTTGTGGCCAAGATTGCCTCAGACATTCACAAGCCAGACGGCCTTACGTTTATTGGTCCTTCCAAAATAGAGAAGTTTATGGAGTCGCTTCCTGTGGAAAAGTTTTATGGTGTGGGAAAAGTGACAGCTGAGAAGATGAAAAAACTAGGATTGAGCAATGGGGCGGATTTAAAAGCACTCACAGCCCAGGAGATGGAGAAACACTTTGGCAAGTCAGGAAGATTTTACTATCAAATCGTTAGAGGTATTGACAACAGGCCCGTGCAGCCTCATCGCCAGGTGAAGTCTGTGGGCGCTGAGGATACATTTGCTTATGACCTTGAAGAACTCAGTGATTTACTTACTGAACTCGACCGAATTGCACAGCTGGTAATTGATCGTTTACAACGGAACAAGTTGAAAGGACGAACGCTAACGCTAAAAGTCAAGTACCACGACTTCAGACAAATTACCAGGAGCAAGTCATCCTCATCTCCGATCGATTGGGAAGATATCGCATCGATTGCAAAAGAGCTGATGAAGGCCAACTACGAACAAAAGCAGCCGATAAGACTGCTTGGCATTACTCTGTCTAACTTTTATGAGACGAAAGTCAGTGAGGCATCAGAAGACGACAGTGATCAGTTGAGATTGTTTTGAACGTAGCCGGTAGCAGCCAACTGTTGTTCCAACTCGTCTTTCATTTGCGTCAACACATCTGCATAAGCTGGGTCTGAAATTAGGTTCTTCAACTCATAAGGGTCTTCCTGAAGGTCGTACAACTCATCGGCACCCTCCAGGTCCAAATAGTGAATGTATTTGTACCGTTCGTTTCGCACCGCCTTGTAACCCATCAGATGTACCCGGGGGAAAACAGTGTCCGTATAGTATTCGACTAAAAACGAAGTCCGCCAGTCCTGAACGTTGTCATTAAATATCGGTAACCACGACCGGCCTTGACGCTCAGGGCCGACCTGTTCGCCAGCGAGTTCGATTAAAGTGGGTGCAAGATCGATACTCAAAACCATTTCCTCTGGTTGCGTACCTGCTTTAATCGCCTTGGGATAGCGTAACAACATTGGAATTCGAATGGCTTCTTCGTAAGCAAGCCTTCGCTCTTCGTTCAACCCATGTTCACCATACCAGTATCCATGATCACTGGTAAACACAACAATAGTATTATCAAGTCTGCCAGTTTCCTCCAAAGCCTTCATCATGGCTCCCAAGCCTTCATCAACTGCCATTAACATTTCCGCTCTTTCGTGAATCGTTTTCTCTTCAGTAACAGTTTCAGCACCAAGCGGTGGAAGTCCTTCGATCTTCTGCATCAGTGCTGGCTTGTCGGTTGGTGCTATCCCATTGTTGGGCCTACGCTCAAACACCTCACCATCATACATACCTTTGTGGCGATCTGCCGCAATGAACCCTCCCTCTCCAATGTCTACAGTGCTTCCGTCATCACGCTGCACCAAATTTGGGTGAAGCGCTTTATGAGAAACATATAATAGGAAAGGCTTCTCTCTTTCCTTATTGATAAACTGAAGAGAGTAATCGGTGATAATATCAGTAACATAACCTTCAACGGTCTGCCGTTCTCCATTGATGTTCAAGTTAGGGTTAACTGCCTCCCCTTGCCCTTTCAGCGCTACCCAGAAATCCCAGCCGGGTCTGCGGCTGTCATCATTACCCATATGCCACTTCCCTATGAAGGCTGTTTCATATCCGGCACCATTAAGTTGTTTAGGGAATGTCTCCAATTGGTGGCTTTGTTCATTCCGTGCAAGGTTGTCTGTTATCCCATTAGTGTGAGCATACTGACCTGTGAGAAAACTTGCACGACTGGGTGAGCACAAGGGCGTAGTGGTGAAGGCATTTTTGAAATTGACTCCTTCTCTTGCAACACGATCGATGTTTGGTGTTTTAATAAAGTTGTGCCCTGCAAGTGAAAACTCATCCCACCGCATATCATCTACCAGTACAACAATGATATTCGGGCGCGTGTCTAGCTCTTTGTTCTCAGACTTGCAACCAGAGAGCACTGCTATCGATAATAGAAAAAGAAGTGCGTGTTGAAACAATCTCATAGGCAAAAGGAAATGGAGTCAAGCAAAATAGAGAATGTCAGCGGCAAATGCCAGCCACACTACTCAGCTTTGACGAGACTATTGCTGAGAAATACTCCGAATTGGAGCCTGTCATATGAAAGTGCACCCAACCTATGCCGTAGATAGCCCCCTTGAAAGCTGAGATTTTTGTTTAGCCGATAGCCAAGCGCTCCATACAAACGGTTT
>JAGQYM010000119.1 GCA_020436085.1 Cyclobacteriaceae bacterium | reverse complement strand
CGAATTGTCGAACCATCCAAGAAAGGGTTTCGTCCCCAACGAGCACCGCTTGGCTGCAGGAAACTTCAGGTACACGACCATTGAAGGTTGTCTTATACTCTACACCATGGAAGAAGAGATTGTACTCATTCACCGAGTCCTGCCCCATGCACGCAAATACAAACAGATTCTCTGACGCGGGTACGTATTTTATAGAAAGCCTCCGATACTAAAGAGTCTGATCTTTTCGCGTGGCACCTCAACACGAGTTCCAAGATTACAAGCTTAATTTCCCGGAACATTTCCGCGGTAGGCGCAGGACAAGATCCTTCAAGGTATGAATTAGTGCCATCCCGGCTAAGTGAACGGTTTAGACGCGTGTTATGCGTCGTAGATGCGATTTTAGTTTAGTTGTCCTGCACTATTCACCTTAATCAAGTAAATCCCGCCATCTTTTATTCCAACCATGATGTAACCGCCATCCGATGTTAAAGCCGTTTTGTAACACCATTCATTACCAGGGCCGCCAAATGATCTTGACCACAGGGTATCACCTTGCAGGGTTACTTTAGTCAGGAAAACGTCGGAATTCCCAATTGTAATCTGGCGAGTTGACAACAAAGCCAGATGGTTCGGATCATGATCGGCTATTGCGTCTTGGAGAACATCAATATCAATCGTCTGAATCGTCTTGATACTGTCGCCTGATGAGGTAGCCGAAAGAAGGTTGAGCTTACCATTTGATTCCTCGCCAGCAATTACCAATGACGCTGCTTCTTGTCTGAATAGGTACGGTCTCCAAAGTCGCAGGGAAGGATACGTTTTTTGCCAAGCCAATTTGTAGGGTTCGTAACCATTCCCACCAACTTGCATAATCACGGTAGCGCCGACCGGTTCTGTCGCAAAATATTCTGTTCCAGCGACGATTATGCCATTATTGCCATTTTCCAAAAGAGACCAGGCGTAGTTGTAATAAGTGTTATTGAGTCCATGTGGCCCTGGAATGCTGAGTGTCCACATAGGCGTACCCATTGGATCAACTTCGGCTAAAAAGTAGGCTGAGGACAGGCCTACGCTTGAGGAATCGGTCTCACCTACAATCAAGTAATTACCGGACATAGACCGTTTGGCCGAAACGGGATAGAGCCTGTCTGGCCACAGTTTTGTAAATACAATATCACCGACTGAGTTTGTTTTGACAAAAGATCGCGCTGCGAAAATGTTTATATTCCCATCGTCTTGTTCAAAGAGAGCGAAAGGCCTGTCTGAGACATTCAGCTCTTTTACCCAAAGAGAATCTCCATGAGAATTAAAAGCGCTGAGGAAGATGTTCCCGTTCGTTTGACCTGCAATCAAGTAAACACCATCACTTGTTTCAACGACGGCATCTACCCAAGAGACGGTTTTCCAATGTGTTACATTTTCAAATGTCAATGGAGAGGAATATCCGTCTGATTGCCTTTCGCAGCTAAAGACAACACAGGTCGTCAGAAGCCAAAATATCAGGCTTGTTTGAGATTTCATGATCACCTCAAATTCAAGAGATGGGTTTTGTGTAGAACAGTATTGGTGATCGGCAAAAACTTACTGAAGCAGGCGCCCTGACGGCACGCTTACACACGTGTTATGCGGCGACCGCTTGGAGAATGTGAGTTTCCTTGGAAAGATTCATAACCCGCTTTTCTTGACTAAGTCTGCAATTTTTTGAACGTGGGGCATAAGGCTTGGAACTATTTTCTGTATAGGTTCATAAATTCTTTCAGTTGAATCAATGGTTAGTGTGCCGATAACTCTTTTTAGGTTCGGCACATCAGGGTCAAACAAAGGAATACTGAGAATTACAGATAACCCGGTCTTCACCCTTTCTTGATCCTCATCTGAAATCCACTGAACGTCTTTAGCAAGGTCGGCAATGGCTTCCATTTTGGTGTTCCAGGCCTTTCCAGAGCAACCTTGCCCCCGAGACAAGCTTATCTTCAACTCTTCAGCGTCAAAGCCGGCAGTGTGAGCAATGATCTTCAGTTTTGAGCTTTTTGTGCTCATGATGTTGAGCCGGATATGCCTTACTTTGAGCCTGTCCAGCAGCATCGATCTGATTTCGCCAAGAAGGTTGTTTATCTCGTTCAAGTTATTGTTCATTGACATATTTTAGCGAGTTTATGGAATGTGTTAAAACAAACTGTTTTTCGGAACCAAGCGGATGGCGCAAAGGATTGAATGCATCAAAACCCTTTTAGTTTAGCCGCCAGCATGGTTGATGAAGCCGCTTGTTTCATAAGAAAAATGTCCAAACGATAGAAGTGAACTACTTAAGAGAATCTAACTCTGTTCACGCACAGAGTCAAGCGGCTGAATGAACGGTTTATACGCGTGTTATACGAAGTGTGCCGATCAAAAACGCCAAGTTGGTAATAGAGGGCCTTGATGTATTAACCCAACCATGAAAACGGGTTCCTTATAATTGTAGGAGTACCCCGCGGAGAGTGCCAATTGGATTCTACGAGAGTCAAAGGGACAAGAGGCGATTGCGCGCAAGCCATATGTCTTGAAAGTCAGGCTCTTTCGGCTATCTACAGTGATCAAAGGAATTCCAGGTTTAACCGCATCAAAGGTCAGGTGACCATAAAAGCAGCCCAGAGCAACATTGTTGCTCATTTTTCTCAAAACGCTTGATTGCCAGGATCTATTAAGAGTAAGCAGGGATGATATGTAGAGCTCATTCGACATTCGTAAGGTGGCGTCCGCTTGAAGAACCACATATCCAAAGGAAGCAGTTAGGCAGAAGTCATCGTTTGCATACCCGAATGATGCCGCCGCAGACGGTACAAATTGCCTGTATTGGACATGATATAATTTTTCCGGAGGGTACTTGTTCTTTGCAAATTCGGTGACAGACGCTGGCGTTTCAAGGGTGTTTAAGTTGATGCCAGAGACAAGATCACCGCTGCTAAACTGATGATCAGGGAAGATAATGGTCTCACTCAAGGGAACAGCAGGGGCACATGAAAGAAGGCATAAGAGAAGAACGAAAGGAAACAGTCTCATGGCGTCTATACTTGCTTGACAGACACATTATGCATATCGATGTACGCATAACCGCAGCCGCATGGAAAGAACACGGGATAGAATGGTTCAAACGCTTGCATTAGCGCCTCCCCGTTATTGAACGAAACGGCTGATTGGTTGATCAATTTCTTGTCTACTTCAAACACACAGGTCATAGCTTCAAAACGAAATATGGCCCGGGAGTGACAGTTTACACGCGTGGTATACGATGATCTGCCTGCTACCGTTTCCTCATGGCTTTTTCAATAGCACGGAGATGATCCTGATCCATAATGTGAAAATCCCTTTCCATGTTCTCATGGTCAGCCTCTA
>JAGQYM010000118.1 GCA_020436085.1 Cyclobacteriaceae bacterium | reverse complement strand
GAGGGGGGAGATCTACTGTTCGGCATTGAGGAGGATAGTCAGACTAGTGCTCCAAAAGACATTCCTGGCATTGAGGTCAATAACGAACCTGACCAGAAGTTGAGAATTGAACATATCATAAGAGATGGAATCGAACCAAGAATAGTTGGTTTTGGAGTTAAATATGCAAGGCTGTCAAATGGTAAGTATGTGCTCATTGTTCGAGTTCCAAAAAGTTGGAGTAGCCCACACTGGGTGAAGTACAGAAATCATCTGAAATTCTACACTAGAGGTATTCAAGGAAAATATCTGATGGACATATCGGAGTTAAGGCGTGAGTTTGGTTTACTCGGTACCATAACGACTTCAATCAAAGCATTTGTAACTGGGCGAATAAGTCTTATTCAAAGAGCCGAAACGTCGGTGCCTGTCAATTTAGGACCAAAAATCATCTTGCATCTTGTCCCGCTTTCTTCCTTTACGACAGGTCAAGTGTATGATCTGCAGGAGGTTTTTTCGAAGTGTAACCTTCTCAACCCAATTTAGGGTGGCTCCCCACATTCGAACTACAATCTGGACGGCTTCATAAGATACTCGGTAGACGGCCATCGAACATGTTATTCGACAGTTCAGTTTTTCAGAAATGGTTCCATAGAAGCTGTTGATGGTTATATTCTGAATTGGCGCGACGAGCCGCAGAAAAAGATAATCCCCAAAGAATTCTGTAGGCAACTTTTCAGTGCGACGGAAAGTTATATGAAACTTCTGATGGAAATTGGGGTGCAACCTCCATTATTCTTGTTCTTGTGCATCATGAATGCACAAGGATATGAGTTTTATGTACGAAGAGTGTCTGAACTGACTCCACCGTACGGTCTTGAATCAAACCTGATTCGACTGCCTGAAGTTCAAATAGATGATTTGTCAGTTAGGCCAGAAGTGATTTTTAGAGACACTTTGGACGTTTTATGGAATGCTTGTGGCCATCCTCAGTGTCTTTATTATGACGATTCTGGTAATTGGGTAGGTCCCAAATAAACTGCTTGCGTCCCGAGATACAACGGTGAGAAAGAGTGGATATAAACTATTATAAAGCAGACGTTTATAGTGCTACCTAGGATAATCAAAGACCATCTCGGCTCCATCCGCGTAACCCTCGATCAATTGGGCAATATTGATTCATGGACGGATTATTATCCGTTTGGGAAGGAATCCCGCTCCAGCGGTAACTCGGCCAATGAGCAGAAAGAGCATTTTACGGGGTATCAGTACGACTGGGAAATGTCGCTAAGTTACGCAGGTGCGAGATATTATAACTCCGAGATTGGAAGGTTCTTGTCAGTCGACCCGCTGCATCAATTCCCGACTCCGTACGTTTATGTCGGGAACAATCCCGTCGTTCTCATAGACCCTACTGGCAAGAGAGCAGAGGACTATAACGGATTCAATTGGCTTGGTGCGGCCAATGACTATGCGATGGCTGAAGGAGGTGGAAAGAAGAAGTCAGGGCCGCCGGAGGACGGAGGGGATGAGAAAACCAATGGGACTGAAGAGGATGATGGCGACAACGATTGGACATCGTCAATTGATTGGTGGGAGGTTACAGGGAGCGCTCTTGATGCTACTTTTATCGCTATAGATGTTGCAACCGTGCCTTCCGGTGAGGCAATACCTTTGATTGCCGGCAGGAAGGGCCTGTGGGCTGCAATGAGGACTTTTTTCCGAGGATCGGCCAAGGGCGTGTCAGTTATAGGTCCTCGATCAACCTATCGCCAATATGCGAAAGAAATTGGGGCGAAATTTCTTGACGTCGCAGATGATGCTTGGACTTGGGCCAAGAATGAAAAATTCCTATCAGAGATTGTCAAAAGGGGTGATGATGTTGTGTTTGCTGGGAAATTCAATCCAGCTAAACTTGATCCAAATTCGGTACTTGCTAAAGAGATTAAGTATTTGGTAGATCGAGGCTATGCATGGACTGATGATCTTACAAAATTAATTAAGAAATGAGAGAATGCAATCTATTCAAAAACACATAGAAGAATGCTTTGCAAAGCTTGTTAACAGGTACGGATTTCGAAAAGGGAAGGAACTGCAGAGTGGAGAATCATATTCGATTGAGTATAGCTCTGAACGTTTTGTTATCAAGCTCGAAAAGTATAGACATGAGATCTATGTGACCATGTACAAAACGGGATCAGACAAAGAGATCAATTTATTTAACCTGTTAAGTTATATGGAACAAAGCCGTAGTGTACCGCAATCCGAATATTTTGAACAGGAATCCAATGTTGAAGAGCGTTATAGAAAGCAATTAACTCATTTATCAACCGCAATTTATCAAAACTTTGTTAGCATTGATAATTTTTTTAGTGGTGACGATTACGAATCAAAAGCTGCTGAAATCGATAAGTTTGTGATGAATAAATATCCTGATCTCTTCAAAAAAATCTGAAGAAAATTAATTGGCCATATTACTCGCTCCTCCCGCGCCATCCGTCGCTCGCCATCTCCAGTTTGTTACCGCCTCACGGCGGTTTTTTATTTGAATGCCAGCGCTGGCAGAATACCCGCGGCCGCGTAATTGTATGCGCTGCCCTCACAGGTTTATTGCGGTGCCTTTTTATCTGTCTGTTAGGTTTTGCCGCTTGAACGACAATCCATAAAGGAACGCTTCCATGTATATCGTCTGCTCAGCTTGGGTACTGTTTTTGTCTTCTTTACGCATCGGGGGTCTGGATAGCGTAACCGGTCAATCGTCGTTGATCTGCGATCTTAAAGACATTTATCGGATCTATCGGGTCAATTATGCGGTAGAGTTGCAGCTGGACGAGTTCAATTTGTACGTGCAGCTCAACGAGCCGGAATCTCACGTGAACGCGTATCTGCAAAAATGCATATCCGATTGTGAAAATCTGAAAAAGACATCCCTCAACGACGAAGAAGTGAAAAAACGCATGACATCCTATCTGAATAGTGCGGCGGAACAGTTTAGGGTGATGGCGGACAGCGGCATGTCATCGGATGCGTTCAAATCGGAGTATGATCGATATCAGGTATCTCTCGAAGCGTATTGGAAGTACATTCATACCCGGTTTCCGGCTGAGAAATACACGAAAATTTCAGAGAAAGAGTATTGGAAGAAAATCGACAAGAAAAACTTTCGAAAAGCAAGAACATACAAGGATGTCGAGAAGTACAAATTCGAAGATCCGGATCGGTCCATGAAGATTCTGAAGTCGCTCGTCAACGACACCAAGGATTTTCAGGAACAATCCATTTACAAGATTGAACTGGCCGATTTCTATGTGAGATTGGATGGGTATCTCGGTCAAGGCATCGATGGACAGACGGAGGCCCTCCGAGAATACAGAAGTATTATCGATTCGAACATTTACACGCTGTATTCGTATGAGGCGTGGCTCAAGTGGCGTGCTGTAAGCCAAAGAACACACGGACTTTCAACATCATCGGATATTCCAAACGACGAA
>JAGQYM010000117.1 GCA_020436085.1 Cyclobacteriaceae bacterium | reverse complement strand
TGAAATAGACAAAGAGGGGTCGTGGCTTGAAACAATAGTGAAAAATAAAATTTCTGAAATTACCGAAAACTTCACTATTAATGTGGGAAAAGACCTTACCATCACTGTCACTGAGAATAAGACCGTCACGGTTACCAAAAAACGAACTACAGATATAGGTGAAGAAGAGGATCATTCCGTTGGAAAAACCCTTTCTGTAACAATTGGAGAAGATTGGAATGTGCAGGTAGCAGGCGATGCAATGATTCAATGTGAAAATGCAAAAATTAATGCGAACTCAAATGTCGAAGTTCAAGCTGGTGGAGATGCAAAAATCACTGCGGGAGGCAAGGTCGAAGAAATGGGATCTACAGTTGAGATGAATGGAAGCGCTGGAAGTGTGGTTACAACGGCATCTGATCCACTGGTCGATAACATCACAGGGGCTCCGCATGTTGGAGTACCCACGGTGCTGGCGGGTTAGAGGAGATAGAAGTTATGGGAATGCAACCACATTATAAATGCGTAGCTTGCGGAGTGGACACAATGATTGATCCACCCTCTAGTCCGAAATGGAAAGATAAAGATAAGAAGTCTGTCGAGATGGGGAAAATGATAAAGCAATGCCATCGTTCAGGAAGGATATTTCATGTCGATGTTCCATTAGTTCTAGACGAATCTCCTAGAACAGTTCCTATTTCTCTTAGAGTTGGTCATGAAACAATTAACGCTGCTTTTTGTAAAACATGCGCTGAAAAAATTCGTCCTCAATATCAAGCACTACTAGACAAATTAATCGAATACGTTGGTCGAAAGGAGCAAGAATAAGTGCCTATAGTTGGAGCTGCCGGATCAGGAAATATGGCGGGAACTCTTGGCGGAGCAGGATTCACCGGCCCTGATCTAATGAATTTAACAGATGCCTGTGGCAATGGAACCGAATCACATTTGGTTGGCAAATCCTTTGCGACTATCGATACGGGATTAATCCCAGGTATTGGTATGGGAACAGGTACCGGATTGATGGGAATCGTTGGTGCAATGATTTCTGCGACGGCCTTTGCAATGGCAGCAGGTTCCTTTGGACAATCTGGTCCTAACTTAATGGATTTGACAGATGCTTTTGGTGACATGGTTGTATTCATGGCAAGCCAAGCCACTTTGATGTCAAATCATACTCCAGTTTTTCAAGGAGCTGGAATTGTCACTCCAGGTTCAATACCAGTTGTGGGTAGCGGTTGGGGCTCAGATATAGAGGGTCAGGCTAGTTCATTCAGTGGTGGAAATTGGCCGGATCTGGCGTCCGCATTAGGCGCAGGAGGTGCTGCGGGATTCGCAACGGCCACAGGAAACGTAACCATCTCAGGGACGTTTACTGGTCCAACTCCTCCAGGCCCACTACCTGGCGCAGGTTCAGGAATGGGAACAATCTCATGAAAAAGACCAAACTGAGAAATTTTAACTGTTACACCTGCGGAGTAAGCCTTCCTCCAGTAAAGGCGATCAAAAGATCGAAGTCTGAAGGAGGAGAAATTTTAGTTTGGTGCTCCGAATGTCACAAAAGACAGTTTGCAGTTAAGAAAAAATTAATTCGAAGGGAGGTTCCAAAGCTATGGCTACAGGACTGAAAATACCCGTTCGCGTTGGTAAATCAGGGGGAGCAGCAATAGAAACGAACTCTCAAGCGCAAACGAAAAAGAATTTGATATTAGCTCTTTCGGAGGGCGGGGACGATAATCCCTTTCAACGTCTCGGATTGAGTCCGACATTACTCTTTAAAATTAAGGATGCGGCATTTCGAGCACAAGCCCTAAGAGAAGTTGAGCGCAAATTCGACGAATTCTCAGAAACAATCTCTTTACTGCCTGATGAACCTATTACGTTCAAAGAGGATCAAGAAGGGATCATTGAACTAAATGTGAAATACATCAACTTGGAAACCAACACTGTAGAGGAATTCACAAAGAAGTTTAGCAGGTAAAAGGAAGGAATAAGATGGCCGAAGCAAGAGAAATTGAAATTCCAGATTTTGACTTTTCAGGGTTCTATTATCCTGAAATATTTCGCGCCCTAATTCAGTTTAAAAGAACAAATGTTCCTGAGATAACGGACGAAAATGAAAATGAACCATTCGTTCAGCTTTTAAGCGCATTTGCACTGGTGGGCCATCATAGCAATGTCTTGTTGGATATTGTCGCTACCGAAACTCTTTTGCCGACTGCTAGACTGCTTGAGTCCGTCAGGTCACATTTAGCACTCATTGATGTAAAATTAAAACAGGCTGCCCCTGCTCAAACAGATGAAGTTTTAGAATTTTCAAAGGTCTTTACAGTACCAACCAATATCGTCCCCGTAAACTCTCAATTTGCCACTGAAGAAACCGAGGAAAGCCCGCAGATTATTTTTGAAACGAATGAAAGTTTTACGATTCAAGCAACAGACAAGCCTACTGGTATCTTTGTCTTTAGTGCGGGAAAAATAAAACTCCTTAACAACTCGTTCGATCCTGCAGACAAAATTACTATTGAGGGAATTGATTTCAGAAACGGGATTGAATGGATTCCTGGGGCAACTTTATTTGATACTTTGATTGAAATCCGAGATGCCATCAACAGTGCAGTGTCGGACAACATAAATGGACGAATTTATGCTGTGGACGACAGTGTAGACACACTTTCCCTTATTCCACTCACTCAAGACGTCGAAACAATATCAATTTCAAAAACAGACAATGTAACCAATAATTTTGATATTCAAAATGGTGCCTTCGGGCTAAATAGGGTCGGAGTCGCCTCAACTCCAAGCGTGCTGTTCCCACTCTTTGTATCCTCCCCTAAAGCTGGAGACATTATTTACATTGCTCACCAAGACATTATGTGGGACACGGTCGAGTTTGCTTTCGATGCTTCTGGCTCTGGAATAGAGGGCGTATGGGAATACTTTGATGGCACCCTTGAAGATGCAAAGCCAGATACCGTAACTAATTTGGGCTCCAATTTAGAATTTGATCTCACCACCTTGCTTGGAGATGAAGATCGTCGAAGTACTGTGGTGAGAGTAGTTCTGTCCGCGACTGGCGCTTTCGAAGTTCTCGTCAGTCAATTTGTAGGTGGAAAAAACATTATCCGCTCGAATGGTCTTCTCGGTCAGTCTGTTGTCAGCATAGATGAGCAAGCCTATGTTGTGGGAACAATTTGGAATGAAGTAAGTCAACTTGATGATGGCACAAACTCGTTAACTCAGAGTGGAAAGGTGTCTTTTGACTTGCCTCAAAACCAAACACAAAATTGGATCAAGACAAGTATAAACGCAACTGAAGCTCATTGGCTCAGATTCCGAATCACTAAAGTCGCCGCACCGACCATTCCAAGTGTGGATCTCATAAGAATCGATTCTGGCAGTCAATTCTTACTTGTACCAATAGTTCAGGGACAAACTGTTGCAGAGGATCCTCTTGGTAGTTCAAATGGCGGTCCAAATCAAGAATTCAAT
>JAGQYM010000116.1 GCA_020436085.1 Cyclobacteriaceae bacterium | reverse complement strand
CCCCAGCATTGCAGAATAAAGATCAGTGCTAATTAATCAAAGGAGATGCTTCGTTTCTCTCAGCATCGCAGAAACATGTTTATACCGCTGAGGCGCAAGGACGCAAAGCCCAATTTAGGAGTTGCTCCGCTTACGCTCAGCATCACGGAGTTCGGGCAATTGCAAACACGCAATGTTATAGCATGGGGCACTGAGTGATAACCAAGTGTCTCCTTCAAGGAAATGGTAGCCATGAGTCTAGCGTAAGGAATGGAGTTATTGATCAAGGAGATGCTTCGTTTCTCTCAGCATCACAAAAAAACAGGAGGACAGGATTACCTACGGTGATCCTGAAAACGGTGGGATTCAATCAAAAGACCTGACTCATTGTATCGACCACCGATGACTTCAGAAAAACTTTTAACTCCGCAGGATTACCTCCGGTGATCCTGATATGGGGGAACTCAATCAAAAGACCTGACTCATTATCATTCGCCAGTTTTGTATTTTCTTGTCTCGCTCAAGCTTTGCTTGGCTCGCCAGAAAATACAAAACCTCAGACTTTCGTCTGAGGTCTTTTGATTGTCGGGGCGGCAGGATTCGAACCTGCGGCCCCCTGGTCCCAAACCAGGTGCGCTAACCGGACTGCGCTACGCCCCGAACATCTCTTGTCGTTGTTTTGACTGGGGACTTGCACCCAGTTGTTTCTGTGATCCGGCAGGGACTCGAACCCCGAACCGTCAGCTTAGAAGGCTGATGCTCTATCCAGTTGAGCTACCGGACCCCAATCCAAGCTCTTGAGCGGAGAGGGGGGGATTCGAACCCCCGGTACAGTTTAACCCGTACGACAGTTTAGCAAACTGTTGGTTTCAGCCACTCACCCACCTCTCCGTAAGCGACCTAAACTATCTATCGAACTGCCTTTCAGGGCTCATTTTCGATAAATGAGGTGCAAATATAAACGCTCGCGCTATTGATTCAGCCCTTTGGGTGCTTTTTTTTAATTACAGCCGACTATTACCCTGTGACAACTGTTGGTATTTGCTAGTGGCATGTCATTTATTGTATTGAAGCAATCTGGTATTGCTTTGACTTAGCTTCTCACGATCCATCTTGATCAGCTTTCGATCATAAGTCATCAAACCATTCACTTCACCTTCTACATCTGTGGTTTGTGTGTAGATCGCAGCGGTCAATCCCTTCGTGATTAGTTTTGTCAGTGCATCGACCATTCCGGCATATCTCCTTTCCAATTCCTCTTTGCTCTTAAATGTTTGATAACCCCAGTTGTCTTTGGATTGCCACGTGTGTCCTTCTATCGGTAAGCCGAGCCCACCAAACTCTCCCAGCACCAATGCCTGATCAGCTCCAAACAGTTCGGCCTTCGGCATAAAGGGATCTGGATAGTTGTGAATATCAAAAATCTCCCCTGCCCCTTTAATGAAGTTCCCTCCGCTTGCTGCGTTGACCAGCCTGGTGGGATCTAACTCGGATGTCCAGTCTGCAATTTCCTTTGTACGAAATTGTCCCCAGGCTTCGTTGAACGGAACCCACACTGCGATACATGGAAAGTTTTTTAACGAGTTGACAATCGCACTCCACTCCTTTCGATAGATCTCAGCCGACTCTTTAGTTCGCTCTTTTTCAAGAAGTCCACCTGACATTATGCCGGGTCGCATATCCCAGGCATTACCACCCATGTCACCACTGGGCATATCCTGCCAAACGAGCATTCCTAATTTGTCTGCGTGATAATACCAGCGAGCAGGTTCCACTTTTACGTGTTTCCGAATCATGTTGAAACCCAACTCTTTGGTCTTCTCGATATCAAACTTTAAAGCCTCATCAGTTGGTGCAGTGTAAAGCCCATCAGGCCACCACCCCTGATCAAGTGGGCCGTATTGAAAATAGTTCTTGTTGTTCAAGGCCAGGCGTTGATATCCATCGTCATCCTTTTGCAAGGAAATTTTTCGCATGGCAAAGTATGACGCGACTTCATCAATCACTTTCCCTTTACGAGTGATCGCAATCCTGAGGTCATAGAGAAACGGACTCTCGGGCGACCATAACCGAGGATTCGGAATCGATAAGGTGACTTCACCTTTTTCATTGGCTTTGTCGCTTGCGATCATTTGATCTCCGGCTGATGCTGTCACGACTATCTCCTGATCGGGCTTGAGATTAACAACGCTTGTAGTTACCGAGATTGTAGCATCATCGATGTTAGGAATGTGACTGGTTGAGGAGATGTAGGTGTCTGGAACCGTTTCAAGCCATACCGTTTGCCAAATACCTGTGACCGGTGTATACCATATCCCCTCCGGTTTCTTTACCTGTTTGCCTCGGGGTTGGGGACCATCATCTGAAGGGTCCCATACTTTAACAGTAAGTTGTTGACTAGTGCCTTTTGCAACAGCATCGGTAATGTCAAACGTGAACGGATCATAACCGCCTAAGTGTTCGCCAACCTTCTTTCCGTTAATAAATACTTCACATTTCCAGTCCACAGCCCCAAAGTGTAGAAGCAGCTTTCCTTTTCGCATAGCGGATGAAACAGAAAAATCGCGTTTATACCGTAGTACGTTCTCCTTACCAACCGTTTTTCCAACACCACTCAAAGCCGATTCAATTGGAAAGGGCACCAATATATCTTCTTGAAAATCTGAGGGAGTTGACTCCTTGGTATGAGGTGCGATCACATACTTCCAAATGCCGTTGAGGTTAACCCAATTGTTTCTCACCAGTTGAGGGCGAGGGTATTCGTTCAATGGCTTAGAAGGATCGATTTGAGCAGCCCATTCGGTAACAATCTTATCTGGTACTGGCTGCCAGCGCTTCTGGGCAATCGAACAGGTTGCTGCTAGAAATAGCGCAGCCGAGATTATATGTCTCATAGTTAGTTTTGACAATTGACAACTCAACTTAACCAATAACTCAATGAGAAACATCTGAAGACGCGGGAAAAAGGACCAGAAAGGTCACACCGATCAATCCCCAGTTAGTAGCGAGACCACAAAAAAAGGCCATCCCTTTTCGAGACGGCCTTTCTTTTCAATAAAGTTAATACTAACCGATCACTTCCACGTTCACGGCATTCATTCCTTTCTTGCCACGCTCTACTTCAAACTTCACTTTATCATTCTCTCTGATCTCATCGATCAATCCAGACTGATGCACAAATACATCTTCTGTTGAATTATTGGGTTTAATGAATCCAAAACCTTTCGTGTTGTTGAAAAATTTTACTGTTCCTTCTTGCATTTTAGTTGTTATTTATTGGTTATTGTTTTTTTGTCTTTGTTAGTTGGCGAATGTGTAGGCCTTTCCCTCCATTCCTGCGCGTCCTGTTCTGCCGATGCGGTGAATATAGCTATCGATGTTCTTTGCTGGTTGAAAGTTGATTACATGCGTTACTGCGGAAATATCCAGACCTCGCGCAGCCACATCTGTAGCCACCAGCACCTGAATTTGTCCAGACCTAAAGCTATTCAAAGCCTTTA
>JAGQYM010000115.1 GCA_020436085.1 Cyclobacteriaceae bacterium | reverse complement strand
AAGCTACCCTGTTAATGCTTACTGTGTTTTGTTCTTTATGCAGCAAGCGATTTATGAACTCGAGACAAGTATTCTTTCGCCTTGTCCCATCCCCACGCGTGGATTCCGCCCGTACCCTTGGTCACGTCTTCATCCTTGAAAAGGCCAAGGACTTGCTCGCCGTGTACATCGTCACGGATGAGTTCATCCCAGTCGATGTTGATGACACGCTTCCTCCAGCCGATTGTCACTGGACCGAATTCCGTCTTCACGACAAACCAGGGGGCACATTGGTCACACGAACAATACCGGTTGGGAATTGCTTCCACTTCGCTGACCTTGAAGCCAGCATCGGCGAACACCTCTCGGAACTGTTTTTCCTCGCTGCTTTTCAGGTCCTCGCGATTGCATTTGCTGTGGAGGAATTTCCATACGTTGAAGAACCCCTCGTCGCCGTCCTGAATGACGTAATCATCGGTGATACCGTCACTCTCGTCCACCCAGCCATTCTCTTTTACAACCAAACCCTTCTGCCAGTCCTTGTCCGTATCAGGATATTTCGGCGAAAGGTCAATAAATCGGTCGTTGCGAATGATAATGTCAGACTGCATCCGGTAGACAGCGTCGGTTCTTGCAGCATAGGCCGCCTTCACGTCGCCCAAGGTCTTGCCGACGAACTCCTGCAGCGAAAAATCTTCGCGCAGGTGTCTAACGACGGTATCGTGGCAGTTGGTGATATCCCAACCTTCACCACAATGAGGACACGTTACCCCTGGCAGAGGAAGGTCACTTTGAGCGCCCCACGAAATCATAGGGCCATTCTCAGAATCACTTCGTTCTTTGAGATAATCCCAGAACTCATCACGGGTCAACACATCAGGAATGTCCGGGTGCTCCACCTTGGGAACAAAACCGCTAGTGACCTTGCCGCAGTTACCTACGGTATCAAGACTGTAGCGACCCAGAATCCAGAACTCGTTCATCCGTTCGTCTCGCTGGTAACCCGCTGCGTGACGTTCATAGAGAAGTTCGGTCAGTCCCTCCAGACTTTGAAGAGCTTTTTCGACACCCTGACGAGTGTCATACCACGGCCGACCTTCTTCACTGTGAGCTTCTGGCTCGGTCATTGAAAACATCACCATTATGGATTCCTCCGTTGGCTGTTGAAAGGAACTGTGCTTACAAAAAATGCACAGCACGATTTGCTGCGCGTGTTATACCACAGCAAAATATATTTGTCTAACGACTATAAGCCAAAATACCCTCCAGCAATCAGAAAATAGTGTTGTTTTGTTAGGTTTAGCTATAGGTCAATAATTTCAGTCTTTGCTCCGTGTCTAGTATATTCATCACCGTACACATGATTTACCATGCTGCGCGATGCTTCAAGAGGGAGTCGATTACAGTGGAGCACTTATTTACTAGATACGAATCACCATTTCTTGAGAACTTATGATATTGAAGACTGACCCCATGTTCACGAGCTATCTTAACTTCATTCTCTTCAAAATCTTCTGGGTCAATTCTATTAAATGGATTGGGGTCACCGGCATTAATCAAAGCAACTTTGGTAGTGCGACCGCACTGTTCACATGGAAAGTCAATGATAAATAACTGACCTCCACCTTCAATCTCTTCCTCTTCCTTACACTCTACAACTTCGGAAAATAGCTTTTCGAAATTAAGCACGTTTCCATTGTTGATATATTGCATCTTTTCCTCTAATGACTCCAAATCTTTATATTCAGATAAGTTAATGCGGAGATAGATTATATTCTTCCTATCATAAAGCTTTAGCACTTCTGGTTCTGGCGCGTGTGTCACAACAATCTCAATTACCGCTCGTGTTGAGTCTTGTAAATCAACCAGTGATACATCGGGTCTAAACATATCAAGACTACGCTCGAGCTCCACTCTCTGGATTCTTTCAGTTATATCGTAATAGTGCATTCCGTAGCACTGATTGCACATAAATCCTGCAGTTAGAGGTTCTTTGTTATCCAGATGGTTATCTAGTATATGTTTGACTTTTTCTTTGCCTAATTTATGTAGCACTGTTTCAGGATTACAGTTAGGTGTCAGGTTTTTGTGTGCAAAGTGAGCAATTTTAATCTCCCCACGTCTTAAAATCATCGCTCCTTTGCAAGAAGGGCAGAAAAAGTCTTCGCCTCGCACAGCCTCGTCAGCTGTGATTCGGTTTCCTTTGGAGTCTTGTGCAATTGTTTGAAAAAGCATTTGTTAATAATAAACACACATTTATGATTGTAAACTACCAATCTTTAAACTACATTTCTAACCTTTCAACAGCTCTGTTGATGTATTTATTCACTTTTGAATTTATAATGAATAATAATAATTATGTATGGTTCCAATGAGTGAAGATAAGCTTACAGGCATCCTCGTTGAAAATCTGAAAAAGGGAGATTTGCGGAAAATATCTAAGGTTCGAAGTCGACAAGCCTCACTGTATCGTGAGGTGGGTAATAATTCGTATCGTGCGGATATTTTTATTTCACTGTCTACGGAACAGCCTTCTGACTCAATGAGTTTCAATAACGCAAGTACAAGTTTTATTGCTATTGAGGTAAAAATAAAAGACTGGAAACAGGGTCTGTATCAGGCGTGGAGGTATAACTCATTTGCGGAAAGAAGCTATTTGGCTCTTTATGAGCCTTACGCTAAAAATATTGACATTGAGATGTTCAAAAAATACAACGTAGGACTCATTGTATTTAATGAAACAGAGGTGTTTGTAAAGAATAGACCCGTTAGACAAACATTTAAGGTGGTTGATGAATACTCGATGGATTTAAGGAAGAAAATCTGGCACTCTCTATCAACCTCTTAAAACGTTACTCCAATTATCCAAAAAGCTCTGGGTACCGGGCTTCACGTCACGTCGCAGGGCTTCTTTAACAATAAACTCACCCTGTCGTAGTTCTCCGAAAATTCTCTGTGCTTCAGCCAAGTCCGCCCTTGCGATTCTCCGTCCGCCTGAAGATGAGTACAGCTCAAATTTATCACTCAAATTTTTCAATAGATGAGTAGATAGGTCCCGAATGTCTCTGGTCTGAGGATTGTTGAAATCTACATGCTCACAGCATGGTTTAGTACATAAAATTTGGGCATATTCACCAGTACCCCTAAGTGCAGTAATAGCTTCTGTCCACTTTGCTCTTACAAACAATTTGTCAACATAGTAAAAAGTACCCTGTCTACCTCCGCCCGGCGGGTCTGAGTCAATATGGAACTTTCTTGATGACAAGCTCTCGCCCATTGCAAGACTTAGACCAGGTAAAGAAAGTACTATTCCTGATATGTCAGAATGGCTCCAGATGACTGACTTACCAGTTGCAAGTAGGCGTGTAAATAAATCTTGAGCACTTTTTAGCCACGATTCATCGGTTATAACTTGGTCGTGAGCACTGTCTAGTAACAGTAGGTACCCGTCCACATCCTCAAGCGAGGTTAAATATTCGATTATATTTTCCTTAGAGGTACTATTTAGTACACCTTGTTGAATCGCTATTCCCTTAATAAT
>JAGQYM010000114.1 GCA_020436085.1 Cyclobacteriaceae bacterium | reverse complement strand
AGAGTTTGAGCGGCAACTGAAGCGCTTCCTTAATGTACCTGATTTGCTATTTCTTTCGAATGGAACGATCGCCCTTCAAATTGCAATCAAGGCTCTTGGACTCAAAGGCGAAGTTATTACCACGCCATTTAGCTATGTGGCTACAACCAGCACTATTTTGTGGGAAGGATGTATTCCAGTGTATGTAGACGTACACCCTGGCTCACTTAACATTGATCCTTCAAAAATCGAGGCAGCGATTACGGAAAGAACGTCCGCGATATTGGCTACTCATGTTTACGGTAATCCGTGCGATATTGATTCGATTGACCAGGTCGCCAAGCGATACAATTTGAGAGTGATTTACGATGCAGCCCATTGTTTCGGAACCACCTATAAGGGCAGGTCTGTCTTTGTTTACGGAGATATAAGCACAACCAGTTTTCATGCCACCAAGGTATTTCATACCATTGAGGGTGGTGCTGTATTTGCTTCGGATGATTCACTCCTAAAAAAAATGGAGCTAATGAGAAATTTTGGTCACCAACAACCTGAACACTTTGCAGAGGTTGGGATCAATGCAAAGAATTCTGAGTTTCATGCCGCGATGGGGTTAGCAAATTTAAAATATGCTGATGATCTGCTAAAGGTCAGAAAAGATCAACATTCATGGTATGACGAATATTTGAAGGAGTTGAATAAAGAGAAACTGAAGATCAGTAGGGAGGCAGGATTCAACTATGCCTACTTCCCAGTTCTATTTGAGAGTGAAGCCATGACGACCAGGGTTGTGGATGAACTCGAACGGCATTCGATTTTTTCAAGAAGGTATTTTTATCCGGGTTTGAATGGGATTAAGATTTTTAATCCAACACCTCTTCCATTTAGCGAATCATACATGAATAGGGTGCTCTGTCTCCCTCTATATCATTCGCTTACCCAGTCGGAAATCGAGCACATATGTCAAATAATTACCCGCACCGTCCAATGCTGAGGCTATGACGATCGCCATCATGCAACCTTATGTTTTTCCTTATATCGGATACTTCCAACTCGTTAAAGCGGTTGACCTTTTTATTTTTTACAATGATGTTAATTTCATTAAACGAGGATGGGTTCATAGAAACAGAATCTTGTTAAATGCAAGTGATTTTCTTTTCACCATACCGTGCTCCGAGGTCAGTCAAAATAAACTCATTTGTGAAACAAGGATTGCATGGGATGGGATCGGAATAAAGAAATTCCTTGGCAATATTACACACGCATATAAACGCGCGCCTTATTTCGAGCAGATATTCCCCTTAATTCAGGAAGTTGTTTCGGCCGAAGTTGAGTTTATTGATGAGTTTGCCATAGGTTCGATAAAGGTGTTTGCCACTTATCTTTCGCTCCCGACCCGATTTGTCGTCAGCAAGGGTAGGTATAATAATGAAAATTTGAAAGGAGGGGATCGCCTGATAGATATTTGCAGAAAGGAACGAGCCAATGATTATGTCAATGCGATAGGAGGGCTGGAATTGTACTCGAAAAATTTTTTTCACAATGAAGGGATAAACCTGCAGTTCCTAAAATCAAAAGCGACACAGTACAATCAGTTTGGCGATGATTTTATACCTTGGTTGTCCATGATAGACGTACTGATGTTCAACTCGAAAGAAAAAGTTTTGGAATTTCTTGATAACTATGAGTTAGTGTAATGGACGAAGCATACAAGTCAATAGTAAGACACTATGAAGCATGCCTTGCGAAACATGGCGACTCACACCTCGGGGTAGATTGGCCTAATACCTATGATGCCATGAAACGTTATTTGGTGATGGAGGAGATCGTAAAATTTTGTACTACGAAGAGGGAAAGCTATACACTTCTTGACTTTGGTTGTGGGGCAGGCCATTTTTTGGAGTACCTAAAGGGCAGAAAAGTCAATCATTTTCATTATTCGGGGTGTGATTTGTCCGATAGGTTTATTGCGCTCTGTAATGCTAAATTTCCCGGTACTCCTTTTTTTCAGGTTGATGCCCTGAAGACTCCGGAAAAAATAGGGCAATATGATATCATTCTAATGAATGGTGTCTTTACTGAAAAACGCGAACTCTCATTCGACCAAATGTGGGGTTACTTTAAACAGTTAGTGAGCTTATTGTTTCATAAAAGTAGCGTTGGGATAGCCTTAAACGTAATGTCAAAGCATGTTGATTGGGAGCGTGATGATCTCTTTCACCTATCTCACGATTTGCTTGTTGGTTATCTTGTAAAGAATTTGACCCGAAACTTTGTGATTAGAAATGACTACGGGCTATATGAATATACTGTTTATATTTATCGGTAGTGAAAGGTATGAACGTTAAGAGAGTTGTAATTTTTGGAATTCAGGATTTTGCAGAGTTAGCTTGGTATTATCTCGGTAAAGATTCACCTTATGAAGTTGTGGGTTTTTGTGTGAACGAGAAATACCTTCCTGATCCTCCTTTTTTTCATGAACTGCCGGTTGTTCCGTTTGAGCGAGTATCACAGATTTTCCCGCCAGATGTTCATGGATTTTTCGCGCCTATGTCACCCAAGAGAATGAATAGGTTCCGCGAAGAAATTTATCATCAACTAAAGGCACTGGGATATGAGCTTATTAGTTATGTGAGTTCCAAAGCGACCATCTTTAATAACCCGATAGGAGAGAATTGCTTCATCCTTGAGGACAATACAATTCAACCATTTACAACTATAGGAAACAATGTAGTCCTGTGGAGTGGCAACCACATTGGCCATCATGGCAGAATAATGGACCATGTGTCCTTTACATCACATGTGGTGATGTCGGGACACTGCGTTATTGAACCTTATTGCTTTTTAGGGGTTAATGCTACGATCCGAGATGGGATTACCCTGGCGGAGGGAACATTTTTAGCGATGCATTCTGCGGTCACAAAAAGCACCTCTCCTTGGGGCGTCTATGTCGGATCACCTGCTAAGATTCGTGAAGGAGTGAGCAGTCTTGACATGCTGAAGTGAGAGTGATGGGGTGGAAAAGATTAGGGCTGGTTTTTGCTCCTCACCGGGACTTAGGGTGGGCGAAATCTCATGCTCAGGTGCCAACTCCGTTTATCAAAGACGACTCTACAATTAGGGTCTACTATGCCGCTCGCGACAGCAAGAATATGAGCAGGATATCCTTTGTTGACTTGGACTCTAGTGATCCACGCAGAATCCTGTATGTCCACAGGGAACCAATATTGGAGCCGGGAAGGCTAGGCTCTTTCGATGACTGCGGAGTTATGCCTTCATGGGTTGTTGTAAACAAAGGGAGAATCTATCTTTATTATGTCGGTTGGAATGTGAGAAACACCGTACCATACTACAACTCGGTAGGCTTGGCCATTAGTGAAGATGGAGGTCAAACATTTAAAAGATTTTCTGACGGCCCGCTGTGGGATAGGAACTACCGTGAACCGTACTTTTCCGCCACCACATGTGTGCTTTTTGATAAGGGGATTTGGCGGTGTTGGTATTTGTCTTGCACGGAGTACAGGGTGATTAATGGTATTGCGGAGCCG
>JAGQYM010000113.1 GCA_020436085.1 Cyclobacteriaceae bacterium | reverse complement strand
TTTTTGGTGGTGATTTCTTTTTAAAACTTTTCAGCGATCAGCTGTCTCCGAAGCAATTCCTTTTGCGAATGATGGTGACAGTGTCTTCCGTTTCCGCATTCTTGAATAATACACCCATCGTGGCGTTCATGATTCCTTATGTACGTGACTGGGCGGATCGCAATAGACAACCTGCTTCAAAATTTCTAATCCCACTTTCATTCGCCACTATTACGGGCGGTATGATCACCGTCATCGGTACGTCCACCAACCTTATCCTGCTGGGCTTGATCAATGAATACGATCAGCCTGTGCTTCAATTTACCGATTTCGTTTACCTGGGGGTTCTGGTGACCTTCATCACGTGGGTATACTTTTATTTTATCGGCTACAGGTTGCTTCCTTCTCATTTACCAAAAATTGATAACATCAAAAGCCATATCAAGGAATACATTGTTGAGACGGAAGTTTTCAAAGGTTCAACACTGATTGGAAAAACGGTAGCGGAGGCTGGTCTGCGAAACCTCAAAGATCTTTTTTTGGTTGAAATCATTCGTGGAACGGAGGTAATTTCTCCGGTAACCCCTGACGACACACTTCTGGAAGGTGATTTTCTCTTCTTTTCTGGAAATACGCAGTCTATCTATAAGCTGATCAATGAAGACAACGGTTTAAAGATTCCCAAAGAAGATAAGATGGAATCGCGCGGTCAGTTCAACTTTACAGAAGCGGTGATACCCGCCAACTCAGATTTGATAGGCACAAGAATAAAAGAATCCGACTTCAGACAACGCTACAACGCAAGTATCGTAGCCTTGCACCGCAACGGGAGAAGAGTCTCCGGCAAAGTAGGAGAGATCATGTTGTCCGGTGGTGACTTTCTATTGTTGCTGGCAGGTGATGATTCACGAAGAAATTTTAACGAAAGAAATCTTTTTTTGATTTCAAATCCCGTTCGTGTTTTGAAGACGAAACCCTGGTGGTTATCTGGTTTAGGTCTTGCAAGTCTTGCCTTATTAATTCTTGGAATCACCAACGTTATTACTTTATTTACTGCTTCTCTGTCAGCGCTACTATTATTGATCGCGGGACGAGTGTTGAACCTCAAGGAAATTCGGAGACAGTTAGATCTAAATCTGTTGGCAGTGCTGGTCTGCTCATTGGCGATAGGCGTTGCACTTGTGAAGTCAGGAGCAGCCGGATGGATAGCCGCCATGTTACTAAAGCCAGTGGACACATTACCCCCCGTGGCATTGATCTCAGTCCTATTTATCGTCACCACCCTGTTGACAGCTTTAATAACAAATGCCGCGGCAGTGTCCATCATGTTTCCCATAGCACTCTCATTATCACAAATGACACAATTACCCGGAGCGCCATTTTTTGTGGCCATCGCCTTTGCAGCTTCGGGAGATTTCATTACACCAATAGGCTATCAAACCAATCTGATGGTCTACGGTCCGGGAGGCTACACGTTCCGAGACTTTTTCAAAGTAGGATTACCGCTCGCGATACTATATATGATAACTTGCATCACCTTTATCTCATGGTATTACCTTTAAGTTTTAATTCCAGGTTTGAGATGAATAGACTTTGCGCCCTCGCGCCCTTGCGGTTAATTTTAAATAGGAAATATTGAATCTAAAACCTTGAACCTTCACACCCAACATACCAAAGTCAGTAAAGCCGATCGTGAAGACCTGCTTAATCAAAAGTCAATGTTGATTTGGTTCACCGGCTTATCCGGATCAGGAAAATCAACCCTCGCAGTCGGGTTGGAGAAGATACTTTTCGATAAAGGTTTTAAAACATACCTGCTAGATGGTGACAACATTCGCCAGGGACTGAACAAGGATCTGAATTTTGATGAGCAAGGCCGCGTAGAAAACATCCGAAGGATAGGAGAGGTAAGTAAGTTGATGTTGGATGCAGGTCTCGTAGTCTTGACCGCCTTCATTTCTCCATTCCGATCAGATCGCACGTTAGTTCGCGAATTGGTGGGAGAGGATCGTTTCATTGAGGTATTTGCAGATTGTCCAATTGAAATCTGCGAGCAACGCGATGTGAAAGGCCTTTACAAAAAAGCGCGACAAGGCGAGATAAAGAACTTTACCGGCATCGACTCACCCTACGAGGCACCGCTGCAAGCCGATATTATTGTCAAAACGGCCGAAATGAAATTGAATGATTCCTTAGATTTGCTGCTCGAAAAAGTGTTGCCCAGAGTAGCTAAAGGATGAGTTCATATTATCTATCACATTATCAGGAGCTCGAGGCGGAAGCAATTTATGTCATCCGCGAAGTAGTAGCCCAGTTTGAAAACCCCGCATTGCTGTTTTCCGGAGGCAAAGATTCAATCGTGCTAGCCTATCTGTCACGCAAAGCGTTTTATCCCGCACGGATACCCTTCCCCTTAGTCCACATCGATACCGGCCACAATTTCCCCGAGACCATGGAATACCGCGACTGGTTAGTGGATGAGTTAGGAGTTCGCTTAATCGTAGGTTCAGTTCAGGAATCAATTGACAAAGGGAGAGTAGTGGAGGAGACCGGCATTAATGCCAGTCGCAACGCATTACAGACCACAACACTGCTCGATACCATTGAGCAACACAAGTTTGATTCAGCCATGGGTGGAGCCAGACGAGATGAAGAGAAGGCACGGGCCAAAGAAAGATTTTTCTCACACCGTGATGAATTTGGTCAATGGGATCCAAAAAATCAGCGACCAGAACTTTGGAATTTATTCAATGGTAAAAAAAATATCGGTGAGCATTTTAGAGTGTTCCCCATTTCCAACTGGACAGAGATGGATGTATGGCAATATATCCAGCACGAAAACATACCCATACCAAAACTATATTATGCGCATCAACGCGAAGTGATTGAGAGAAACGGAACATTACTGTCCACCTCACCCTGGCTCACCCTTCGACCCGAAGAAAAGCCAGTAAGGAAAACAGTTCGCTTCAGAACATGCGGAGACATGCCCATTACAGGAGCAGTAGAGTCAGAAGCCGATACGATAGATAAAATAATTTTGGAAGTGGCCGCTTCAAGGAAAACAGAACGAGGCACCAGAGCGGATGATAAGCGTGGAGAAACCGCTATGGAGGATAGGAAAAAGTCAGGTTATTTCTAATGTCAGTTGCTAGTTGCCAGTTGCTGGTTTCAAGTGACAGATTACAAAAGTGAAGTTAGATGAAGAGTTATCGTGATTTGGAAATATATAAAGATTCGAAAAGCCTCGCTATTGAATGCCATAAGATATCATTGAGCCTTCCAAAGCACGAATTATATGAAGAAGGAAGCCAATTGAGAAGGTCATCGAAGTCAGTCACCTCAGCTATTGTTGAAGGATTTGGGAGGCGAAGGTATAAGGCTGATTACATTAAGCATTTGTTATACGCACAAGCCGAATGTGACGAAACAATTCTACACCTTGAATTTCTATTTGAAACGGATTCCTGGAAGGATAAGGTTAAGTATGAAAACCTTAATAGTGAATACGAGACTTTGAGTAAGCGCATCAATAAATTCATTCAATGGGTAGAGGAAAATTTGAAATGAACCCTACTAAACCGGTTACCAGAAACCGGCAACC
>JAGQYM010000112.1 GCA_020436085.1 Cyclobacteriaceae bacterium | reverse complement strand
CTATCGACCGATTCGACAAATCATTACACAAACCAAAATGCTTCAATAGAATGGTTTCACCTCCTCCACGAGAAGTTCTCATCAACAGTAAGTGGGGGAATAGGAGCTTATCAGTTCTCTATTGACTACGAAGCAAATCCGGAGACCGCATTCAATTATGGTTTCAAAATCGAGGAGCAGTTTGGCAAAGTACTGCTCAACTATTTTCCTTCTGAGCAGCATGATATTCAATTTGGCGTTGATGCAAAGTTGTACACACTCCAGCCTGGTGAGTTGACGGCACCAGGTTCTTCCTTTGTCACACCAGCCAAGCTGCAGACAGAAAAAGGTTTCGAGAAAGCATTTTTTGCATCAGAAGAATTTAAAGTCTCCCCTGCTCTGACATTGTATGGCGGACTGCGATATTCATTCTTCACAGCATTTGGCGCCAGAACCATTAATTTATATCAGCCGGGAAGTCCGAGAAATAATAATACTCAAATTGGCTCGGAATCATTTGGAGACGGTGATGTGATCGACACCTATCATGGCCCGGAGATTCGCCTTTCTGGCAAATACTCTTTATCGAATCAGTCTTCAATCAAAGCGGGAGTCACACAGATGCGGCAATACATTCACGCGCTCACGAGCACTGTTTCTGTTTCTCCAACCGACACCTGGAAACTATCGGATCCTAATTTCGCCCCACAGACTTCTATTCAATACTCACTGGGCTATTATCGTGACTTGCCAAAAAATAACCTGGAATTCTCAGCCGAGACATACTACAAAACCCTGGACAATATTCTTGATTATAAAATCGGTGCCGACCTGGTACTTAATGAGACCCTGGAAACAGGTGTGATTCAAGGAGTTGGGCGCGCTTATGGCCTTGAACTTCTTCTACGAAAACCGAATGGAAAACTGAATGGCTGGATTGGCTACACCTACAGCAGATCGCAACAAAAATTTGATTCCGAATTTTCTGAAAATCGTATCAACAAAGGCAATTATTTTTCCTCCAACTTCGAAAAACCTCATGACATCAGCATCGTGGCCAACTACAAAAAGACCAGGAGGTTTAGCTTTTCAATGAATGTGATCTACACCTCTGGCAGAAAAGTCACTTATCCCTCTGCAAGATACTCCCTCAATGGAGTGCAGATCACGCACTTTTCCGATCGCAACAGCTATCGCATACCTAACTATTTCCGGGTTGATGTCAGTATGAACATCGAAGGATCACACAAACTGAAAAAAATCGGTCATGCGTATTGGTCAATCTCGATCTACAATGTGTTAGCCCGGAAAAATGTCTACTCTGTCTTCTTTACGAACACGAACGGGAGAATAAAAGGATATCAGTTGGCAGTGCTCGGCACAGCCATTCCATCAATAACCTATAACCTCACCTTTTGAAAAGGGCATTGAATCATATTCTCCTGTTGTCAATACTCCTACTGATGAGTATGTGCCTCACCGAAATTGATCTGGAGCAAATCGATACAGAGGACTTGCTGGTGGTAGATGCAAGACTTACCAGCGAACCCGAAAAACAACGCGTCATTTTATCGCGAACAAAACCATTAAATAGCATTGATGCAGCAGAACCTGAAACGGGTGCAACTGTTTGGATTGAATCTGAAAACTCAAATCGTCTCAACTTTCAGGAATCTTTTCCCGGATATTATCAAAGCAGCAATCCTTTTGCTGCACAGCTCAACACCAATTACAGTTTGCATATTATCACTAGCGATGGAGACGAGTATCAATCTGATCCCGCTGCGATGGTTCCAACTCCCGAATTCGATTCTCTCTACGTGGAATTTGAACCTGCACCAACACCAACCAACCAGTTTGCCGGCTACTTCAATTTCTTTATCGACTCGCGATCCAATCCAGATCAGGTAAAATATTTTCGCTGGGAATGGACCTCAACATATCAACTTGAAGTTCCTAATCCGTCACGATGGCAGTGGACCGGAGGTAACAGTTTCGTGATACGCGAACTTGGATCCCCCAACGATTCCCTTCAAGTGCAAATTTGCTGGAGTTCAGACTCAACCAAAGACATTAATATCAAAGCCATGTTCGAGGGGGAGAGTGAGGTCGTTCGCCAGCAAATTCATAGGTTCCACTCAGATAGCGGATTCATGAAAATGCGCTATAGTATTTTAGTAAAACAGTTTGCCATATCTGAGGAGTCATATCGTTTTTGGAATTTAATTGATGAAAGTAATAGTCAAGGTTTTCTTTTTGACATCCAGGTGGGTACGATTACCGGTAATGTTCATAACGTAGCCAACCCAACCGAAACCGTTTTGGGATTCTTCGATGTAATACAGGAGAGATCGGTGAGGCAATTCTACGCACCACGCGATTTTCAAAAAGATGGATACCGAGTACTTGATCCATTTATTGTCAACTGTTTTGATGAAGAAGCCATACTATTACCGGCTGACCAACTTGGGGAGTTCATGGAACGAAACCAGTTTGCCTACAGCCTGTGTTACTTCCTGTCACCCGCAACCGCGGTATTCTGTAAAATCAGGTGTGCGGATTGCACTTATCATGATGGTTCTAACAAAAGACCTGACTTCTGGGAATGAGAAATTCGATAGGACTCTCCGTGCTATGTGTACTATTGACTTTGTCCGAGTCGGTGTGGGCACAATCTCCTGACCTCGCCAATCTCCCTGAAGAAGAGCTTGTGGTTTTTTTGAATCGTTCAGCCTTTATTCCGGGTGAAGAATTAGAAGTTGCTATTTCGGCCCATATTTCTCCCCAAACCTTTCTGATCAGTCGCGTGGCTTATTTGGAATTTCTTGATCCAAACAATCAACCCGTTCTCCAATCGAAGGCTGAATTGTATGAAGGCAAGGGTTCAGCTACACTCTATCTCCCCTCTTATCTAAAGTCGGGGGTGTATACCCTGCTCGTGTACACTCAGTGGCAAAGAAATTTTGGAGTTGAAACTATCACACAAAGAAAGATTACGCTACTAAATCCATATGCCGCCATCCCAAAGAGTTTATTTGAAAAAGTTAAAAATCAGGATTCGCTTTTTGCACGATTCTTTTCAAACGATAGCGAAGGTGGATCAATAGCTTACGAAATCAAAAATCAGGAAAGTGAAATTGTACCCGCGCAGCTTAAAATTATTAATGACTCCGAGACGTTGGTCGATATTAAATCTCAAGACGGATATGGAACGATTAACTTCGTACCAAAATCAGACATATCATATAGTGTAGCGCTGATTGACAATAAAAGGAACGTACACTTATCAAGTTTTGAAATGACAGCTCAGGTCTCGTCCGGAAAAGACATCAAGGACTTTAGTCGCCTAGAAGCAAAGTTATCGCTGGACAAATTGACATTTAAACCCAGGGAAGAGATCAAGCTGACGATTAGTACTGACCAACCCATTTCTGCCACGCTGGTTATTCAAAAGAAGCAACCACTGGAAAACAAGGACTACAACCTGATAAGTCATTTCTTTGGCCCCGTCACTCCGTTCATTAAGACGCAGTGGCCTGTAAATGATTCAACTAAACAGTTTCTGACAATAAAATCTGGTAAGCGAAACCAAGAAACACCTGGCTTCAAGT
>JAGQYM010000111.1 GCA_020436085.1 Cyclobacteriaceae bacterium | reverse complement strand
TCCCGAGACACCAGTAATGCATGTGAGCGTTCCCAGTGGCAACTGCAAATCCACGTTTTTTAAATTATGTCCTGACGCACCCATCAGGTTCAATTTTTTACCTGACCCTTTTCTTCTCTCTTTGCCATAGTCAATTGCGAGTTTTCCTTTCAGGTATTGGGCAGTGGTACTCGCAGATTTCAAAAATGTTTTAGGATCTCCTTCCGCCACCACGTGCCCGCCATGACGACCAGCTCCTGGACCAATATCGATGATGTAGTCCGATTCAAGCATCATTTCCTTGTCGTGCTCCACTACAATCACGGAGTTACCAAGGTCGCGCAAGTCTTTGAGCGCTTTGATCAACTTTACATTGTCACGTGCGTGCAGCCCGATGCTCGGTTCGTCAAGGATATAAAGTACGCCAACCAGTTGCGTTCCAATCTGAGTAGCCAACCTGATTCGTTGCGCTTCTCCTCCACTTAGCGTTCTTAATGGCCTGTTAAGGCTTAGATAATCCAACCCTACATCCAACAGAAATCCAATCCGCTTTCTAATTTCCTTCAGGACTTCGGCTGCGATGACATTTTGTTTGTCAGTCATGCGGCTCTCCAATCCATCAAACCATTTCCTTAGCGCATTAATATCCAGCATCGCCAGTTGTGCAATGTTGGTATTATCAATTTTGAAATGCAGCGATTCTTTCTTTAACCTCGTTCCCTCACACTCCGGACAAATTTTTGTCGTTGTGAAATCTTCCACCCATTTTCGTATCGCTTCCGATCCCTCGTCTTTTTGTTTTTGAAGGAAGTTGATAATGCCCTCAAACTTCACATTCCATTCTGTACCGGGATATTTTACTGAAGCAACTGCCACTGGAATATCATCTCCATAAAGCAATGTTTTCAAAACATCTTTCGGTATGTCCTTGATAGGCGTTGAGAGTGTCAGCTTTTTCTTTTTTAGAATCGCCTCGATCTTTTTAAAGATCCAAATGTCTCTGTACTCACCTAGCGGTAATATTCCGCCACGGCTGATACTTAATTTTTTGTCGGGGATGATGGAGTCCTCAGTGATCTCCTCGATTTGACCAAGTCCATTGCAAACCGGGCATGCGCCATAAGGTGAGTTAAAGGAAAAATTGTTCGGAGCAGGTTCATCGTACGAGAGACCTGTCTTCGGGTCCATCAAATATTTTGAATAGTGATGTACCGCGCCACCTTCCTCCATAGCAATCAGAACACCCTTTCCTTCTTTCAGTGCAGTGTTAATCGACTGACCAATTCGATGTCTATCTTTTTTATCAACAATGATCCGATCAATGACAATCTCTATATCGTGAATCTTAAATCGATCAACCTGCATTTTCGGTTTGATGTCCTGCACTTCTCCGTCAATGCGCACCTTGGAATATCCGCTCTTACGAATTTGAACAAACAATTCGCGGTAGTGACCTTTCCTTCCTTTTACCACCGGAGCCAGCAAAGTCAGTTTAGAGTTTTTAAATGAGGACATAACGGCATCAAGAATCTGATCTTCCGATTGCCTAATCATCTTCTCGCCAGACAGGTATGAGAATGCTTCCCCCGCTCTTGCATAAAGCAGACGCATGAAGTCGTAAATCTCCGTCACAGTGCCCACTGTAGATCGTGGATTCCTCGATGTGGTTTTCTGTTCGATAGAGATAACCGGACTCAGACCATTGATCTTGTCAACATCAGGTCGCTCCAGGTTACCGATAAAACTGCGGGCATAGGCAGAAAAACTCTCCATATACCGCCTCTGCCCTTCGGCATAAATGGTATCAAACGCCAGAGACGACTTTCCGCTTCCACTAATTCCAGTTATCACAACCAGTTTGTTCCTTGGAAAGGTGAGACTAACGTTTTTCAGGTTGTGCTCACGGGCACCTATGATTTCTATTAAGTCAATTTCGGCATTTTGCCTTGCAACACTTTGGCCCATGTAATTAGAGTAAGAAATACCGCAAAAATGTAACACGTTTTCTTAAGAAAGAAGATATTTTTATGGCTAGTAAAAATCCAATCGAAATGAAACTACTCTTAGCCCTGATGCTCATGCCAATTTTAGCTTTGGGTCAAATCCGATTTATGGGTTTTACGTCCGCAGGAGGCGAAAACAACGGGGGGACAATATTCATGATTAATAGCGATGGCACGGACTTTAAAGTAGTTCACCATATGAACCCAACCGCTGATGGCTCTGGAAATTGGGGCAGTCCGTTCTTATCATCCGATGGAAACTGTTACGGGCTATCGAACGCAGGTGGCCAATTCGATAACGGAACTTTGTTCAAGATAGGTAAAGACGGATCTGGTTTTGACGTTATTAGAAATTTTGACAAAGCATCTGGGGAGGGTGCAGGCGCAGCTGGCAGCTCACTTATTGAGGACGATCAAGGAGTATTATACAGTATGACGGGCCTTGGAGGGGAAAATGATGAAGGCTCCGTTTTCAAGATCAATCGTGATGGCGGTGCATTCGAAATTATAAAATCTTTTGACAAAGGTATTGAAGGAGGGTCACCACAAGGCGACCTACTTCTTTATGTCGATGGAAAACTGTATGGGATGACCCAAATCGGGACCCCTGGCACAGACTTGGCAGGAGGAACAATATTCAGAGTTAATAAAGATGGTTCTGAATTTGAGGTGATTAAATACTTTGACACTAACGACCCATTCTCGTTTGTTTATCAGCCGTTTAGTTCTTTGATCGGGGACAGCGACAATTTCTTGTATGGAACAACGCGATGGGGTGTCGAAAAAGGTGGATCTTCCAATACAATTGGATCAGTTTTCAAAGTCAACCCTGACGGATCAAGCTTCACTGTACTACATTATTTTGCAGAGTCCGATGGGCAACAGCCATGGGGAAGCCCCTTTCTTGCTAGTAATGGCTACCTGTATGGAATGACCCTTAGCAAAGGAGAAAATTTGGCGGGAACGATCTATCGCATAAAGAGAGATGGTTCTGACTTCTCTGTGTTAAAAAGTTTCGTGCCTGAGAGTGAAGGAGGATACCCAAGAGGAAGTCTGATTGAGGGTGGTGATGGATATTTATATGGGCAAACGTATGGTGTTGCCAGTACCTCAAATGGAGGAGCTATTTTCAAAATGAAACTAGACGGGTCTGAATTCAAGGTATTGAAATTACTTAACTCCAATATCGATGGCGGACAGGGTCGAGGAAAGCTTGTTAAAGTTGATGAGGTCATTACGTCAGTCAATGACCACATTCTAGATAGGGACAACATCACAATACTTCATCCCAATCCAAGTTCCGGAATTTTTCAGGTAGCTGCTGAATCCGGCAGAATTACTATTTCTGATCAAATGGGGCGAGTGATTGACAACTTTGAAATTCAGCCCAATTCAACAGTGGACGTCTCGATTCAAAAATCAGGATTCTACATTGTAGAGTTGAGGCAGGGCCTGATCACTACAAGACAAAAAGTCTTAGTCAGGTAAACTTATTTAAAAACAATAATCGGAAAGTCGTTGCCAAACGAATAGGCCGATGGATACTGGGCAGTTCCCTTTAGTTGCTCTGAAAGTTCGGGGACTTTGTTTTCAATGTAAGTACTCAAT
>JAGQYM010000110.1 GCA_020436085.1 Cyclobacteriaceae bacterium | reverse complement strand
TTAATATTGCCTTGATCGAAAACCGGCGTCCTGTGATGGGAGTTGTCTTGGCTCCTGCCATGAATCTTCTCTATTTTGCATCTACAAAAGAAGGGGCATGGAAGAGAGAAAATATTGCACGCCCGGAGAAAATCCATGTTCGCAAGCCAACGCCAGATCGTTTGACAGCTGTCGTCAGTCGATCGCACTCTTCACCGCAGGAACAAGCGCTCCTTGAGCGCATGGGGGTCATTGAAACGATTCCAAGCGGCAGTTCTTTGAAATTCTGCCTTGTTGCGGATGGAAGCGCGGACTTGTATTATCGAAACGGCCCGACGAGCGAATGGGATACTGCTGCGGGGCACTGTGTTCTGGAACAAGCGGGTGGTATGGTTTTGAATGAACAGAAAACCTTGATTTACAATAAGCAACAGATGCTTAACCCGTCATTCTTAGCAATTTCAGAAATTGTTCACGCACCTTGACATCATGAACAGTCGAACATTTCAAAAATATGCAAGTTCGGTCGTTTTCGTGACTGCGCTCTTATTCCGACTCATTCTTGTCTTTTTTGTATCCACAAACTACATGCTCAGCGACAGTATTGATTATCACAATCTAGCGGTCAACTTGGTCGAGGGTAATGGATACAGTCAAGATACAACGCCACCGTTCAGACCGTCTTTTTATCGCGAACCGGCTCACCCCCTGTACTTGGCATTGGCATATGGCATATACAAGGTTGCCGGTGGAGACTTATACTACATGACGGACAATCGAAATCTACCGAGAGTGCAGGTGACCGTCGGGCGGATTTTCTTGGCGATACTCGGCTCATTGACAGTTGTGTTGTTTTTCTGGATAGTGAGACATTTCCTGCAGCCCAAAGTCGCATTTTGGGTCGCGATCGCCAGCGCACTATATTTTCCACTGGCCTTTTTTACGACTCAGTTGATGCGAGAAACAGTTCAAACTTTTTCTGTAACGCTTGCGTCTCTTTTTTTCCTCAGGTATTTAAGCAGGAATCGGATTTACTGGCTTGCCCTGTTTTCCTTTGCTTGGGCTCTTTCCAATATGACCCTTCAGATTACCGTCTTTGTAGTGCCACTGATTCCATTATGGATGAAATTCAATGGTTTTCGTATGCGGAGGATTTTGTGGGCAACTCTGTTTTCAATCATCGTGGCGCTCCTGTTTATGTCACCATGGTTGTTCCGCACCTATCGGTACTATCCAGACATCAGAGTTTTTAAGACGCTTGGGATAAGTCAAACGTATGAGTTTATGGCCTATGTTTCCGGCGAAAGATATAGACTGTCAAAGGAATATGCATCATCCGATTCTGTTGACCATCTTGTGCAATCCATCTGGAAAGATTGGTATAAATTGGATGACTTCCTAAAGTTCCAACAGTCCTTTGACGGCACCTATAAGAAAAGAACAGCCGTAAGTCTCCCAACAAGCCTTCCCTCCGTAGGATTTACGCGCTGGATCGCTCGTATTAGAAATTGTTGGATAGAATCATTCTGGTTTGTCGAACAACCCAACGGACGTCTACACATGCGTCCGCACAGCTACTATTGGCAAAATCGCGAAATCTCATGGTTTGCGCTGAGTCTGATTGGACTTGGCATTGGTTGGTTCGCTGTCCCAGGTATATTCCTTTTTTCGAGACGCCTCTGGCCATGCCTCCTTTTGCCGTGTTGCTTTCTAGTTTTGTTTCCCCTAATTGGCAGCGAACCACGAAGGGGCCTTCCGGTGCACTTATTCATACTTCTTTTTTCCGGACTTACAATCACCTACAGTGTAATGCGAATTAGCGGAAGTTCACATTTGCAGTGTCTCAGTGCGCTATTCAAGTCCACCACTATTTTCAGAGATTGAGAAATGCCTAACCAACGTGACCCATACATGACCGAGCAATTCGGACACTTTTCTTTTTGGGGCCACAGTCGATCTTTCATTCCATACGTTTTAGCGGCCTTGACAACCGTCTTGGCCGCAACTATGGCATCGGAATCACTGCTTGTTCCTCTCGCATTCCTATTACTGTTGTCCTTCGTCATACTTTTATTCAAGGAACCCAAATACGCTCTATTTCTTATATTGTTGACTAAACCGATCATTGATACTACCTGGAACGCCAGGATACCCGGTATTGGGATAAATGCCCTTCAGATTGTCGGTGCCGCGTTTCCCTTTTTTGCTTTCCTCATAATTGTCCTCAAGCGCACTCCAGTTAATAGATACACTTCCGCATTCCCAATTTTGGTTTTTTTGGCGTTAAATGCTTTATCAATGTTCTATGCGTTACTTCGAGCTGGCGAAATTGAGATTTGGAGATTTGTTGAGGGTGTGTTTGGGATCGGGCCGCTTTTTCTTCAGTTTCTCAATGGAATAGCGGCATATTTCTTGATACCATTCCTTGTTCGGACCGAAAAAGATAGGAAAATATTTCTTGGAGTGCTGGTCCTGGCAGGACTGTTCCCACTAACTACAGGTCTATTGCAAATTGGTGGTTTCATTGAAGGGCGCACAATAAGAACAACCGGCGATTTGATTCGAATTTCTGGATTATACTATGATAGTACAAATATGAGGATGTATTCATTGCAAACATTAGTTGCAATCGTGGGCTTACTCTTTTACTCCAAGGACTCGATACGGTCACGTTGGAACTGGAAGTATGCGGGAATGCTGATCATGATTCCCTTACTGCTCATTGTCATTTATTATGGTTACTCTAAAGCAGCCGTCGCCATAGTACTATCATGGACAGTTTTACTTTGCCTCTTCAAACTGAAATCAGTATATCTTATCCTGTTTGTTACTGGACTTTCTGTTCTTTTTACAACGATTGACGAAACACCGCTCGCCCTTGATCGCTTGTTTCATAAGGAAATTAGTTTTGCAGAAGGAACTCTGGCGGAGGAGAATGAGTACACCCTTCTCGGTGGTCGCTTCAAGAGGTGGGAAGATTATCTCTCGCGTTTTTCGGATGCCGATCTTATGGACAAGCTCCTGTGTGTTCAATACAGCATAGGTATTATGGCCCATAATGACTTCGTCCGCGTTCTGATTGGAACCGGTGTCCTTGGTTTGCTGAGCTATTCATGGGTGCTCCTGTCAATTATCCGCCGTGTGGTCTCGGAAGCAATTACAAGCAAAACAGGACTGTCTATCTCCGCCCTCATGATACTTGTTTCATTTCTCATAGACAGTTTGGGTTTGGTTCCCCTCATTTATCCCGGATATTGTTGGGTCACTTTCGGCCTGATAAGCCTGTCTCTAAATAGGAATCTATTTGCAAACGATTTTCAAACTGATAAGAAAAAGAATGAATAAGCGGATACAGATTATAACACGCCACGTACTCTTGATTATTGCTGGCATATTCATCTCGATCTGCTTTCTTGAATTAATTGTCCGCGCCATGGGAGCCAAACCAAGTACCTATCTCCGAAAATTTTCTATGTATGACAAGTCATTAGGCTGGATCAAAACTCCAAACGTCGAGGGTGAATTTATCAGGGGTGACCGGAAAATTCACGAGCAGATGAACAGCAAGGGCTTACGTGACCGTGAATACACTTATCAGAAAGAGACAGGCGTGATCCGTATATTGGTCTT
>JAGQYM010000010.1 GCA_020436085.1 Cyclobacteriaceae bacterium | reverse complement strand
TTGGTATATCTGTTACATGATACTTCTGTGATTCCATCTGCTTCCCAAATGGCTACCTGCGTGCGCTGTTGGGTACCTTTTGAGCCTCCTACATCTACAGTTACATTCATTAACCCACTAGCTGGAGCTGTGAACTTAAACCATCTGTTATACATTGCCACTCCACCATTCGTATTCCAACAGGAAGCTTTGTTCTTATCAGAGGTGCCTCCTATGGTAGTAAATGCTGCGTCTGCTGAACACGTGTTAATCAATCCTGTCACATCTGTTGCGCCCTCGTAGTAGTCATAATCAAGTGCATCACTCAAACAAAGTGTGAATGTTCCATAGTACCCTCCGTTCTGTACGTCAACGGAAATGTAATAAGTAAGACCTGGTGTCAAACTAGTGGCTCCAACTACAACATCATCTCCATTGTTGATATATCTGTTACATGAAACTTCAGTGATTCCATCTGCTTCCCAAATAGCTACCTGCGTGCGCTGTTGGGTACCCTTTGAGCCTCCTACATCTACAGTTACATTCATCAAACCACTGGCTGGAGCTGTGAACTTAAACCATCTGTTATACAATGTCACGCCTCCATTCGTATTCCAGCAGGATGCTTTGTTCTTGTCAGAGGTGCCTCCTATGGTAGTGAAAGCTGCGTCCGCTGAGCAGGTGTTAATCAATCCTGTCACATCTGTGGCGCCCTCGTAGTAGTCGTAGTCCACAGCGTTACTCAGGCACAATGTGAATGTACCTGCATAGCCTGTATTTTGAACGTCCACGGAGATATAATAAGTGTCTCCCATGGTGAGACTGGCCGACCCGAGGCTAACGTCATCCCCATTTGAAGTGTATCTATTGCATGAGACTGGCGTTGTACCATCGGACTGCCACAATGCTATCTGTGTTCTTTGCTGCGTGCCCTTTGCTCCTCCTACATCAACGGTAACATTTACTTGGCCAGTCGTAGCCACGAAAGAAAACCAGACATTTCGCAGCGCCACACCTCCGGCTGTATTCCAACAAAACCCAGGATTCAGATCCGCAGTGGCATTGACGGTTGTATAGGCGGCATCGGCAGAGCAGTTATTAACGCCATGTGTCAGCGAGATTGCCCCTGCGATATTGTCATTCGCGGGTTGAGATAGGGCAGTAGAAAAGCACAGCGCAGATAAAAAAATTACGCCAAGAAGCTTCATTCAGTAGCGTTTTTGATTAAAACCAACTGGAAAAGTAGCAATATTTTAACATTTTGCCAATAAATGGTACATATGTGCCATCGATGATTGTCATAAAATACCCCGCCTGACTTATAGGTAACTTTTCATAAGTTGCCTTAAATAATGTCTGGTCAATGATTCTGAACTACATCTGGGTATCCTTTTTCCTTCTTGCCTTCGCAGTGGCCGTTATCAAACTATTGCTTTTTCAGGATATGGAGGTTTTTCCTCAGATGTTGAATTCAACCTTTGACATGGCTAAAACAGGGTTTGAGATTAGCCTGTACCTCACAGGAGTCATGTCGCTGTGGTTGGGAATTATGAAAATCGGTGAGCGCAGTGGAATTGTGGGAATCTTATCAAGATGGGTTGGACCGTTCTTCTCAAGGTTGTTCCCTGGAATTCCCACAGATCATCCAGCGACTGGTTCGATCATTATGAACTTCAGCGCCAACATGCTTGGGCTTGATAATGCGGCTACTCCTCTCGGCCTCAAGGCGATGAAGGAAATGCAAGAACTCAATCCAGACAAGGAGACTGCATCGAATGCACAGATCATGTTCCTTGCGCTCAACACCTCTGGTTTCACTATCATCCCGCTGGCGATCATTCTCGATCGGTCAATACTAGGCGCAGCCAACCCGACAGATATCTTCATCCCCACATTGATTGCAACTTCGATTTCATCTCTTGCTGCACTCATTGTGGTCAGCTTATACCAAAAGATTGACCTGCTCAACAAAGTTGTACTGTCTTACTTGCTGGGCTTCTCTGTGATCATTGGAGGTGGAGTTTATTATTTCACCACACTAAGCCAGGAACAATTGACTGTCCAGTCAAACCTGATAAGTAGCATCATCATTATCTCTGTCATCATCTCTTTTTTAATTCTTGGTTTGGTGAGAAAGATTCCCCTCTTCGAGACGTTCGTTGAGGGTGCGAAGGAAGGGTTCGAGACCTCGATAAAAATCATTCCTTATCTCATCGCGATACTGGTATCCATTGGTGTTTTCAGGGCTTCAGGCACACTCGATTACTTTACGGGAGGCATTGGGTGGTTAGTGGCTGTAGCTGGCATGAATACGGATTTTGTTGATGCATTACCGGTAGCTTTCCTCAAGCCTCTGAGTGGTGGAGCTGCCAAGGGCATGATGGTGGAAACCATAAAAACTTATGGAGCAGACTCGTTTGTAGGCAGGCTTGCCAGCATATTGAGAGGATGCACCGAAACCACATTCTACATTCTAGCGGTGTACTTTGGTTCAGTGAACATAAGGAAGACCCGCTATGCGCTCACGGTAGGGCTTGTTGCAGATTTGGTTGGTGTGATAACGGGAATTCTGGTAGCCTACCTCTTCTTCCATTGATCAATTAGCGGCCTTTCGTTTTCCATTGCGGTCAACGAACACCATTTTGCTTTCCCCTGCTGGATTAGATGTTTTGACTGAAACTTCGCCTGATTCTAATTGAAACGAAACTTCGACAGGCAGCATTTCAAACTCGAAATTATTGCTCCACGCCAGGCCATCTGTTTTATAAATTTTAGTAATGGTTACGGGAAATTTGTCATTCACTTTTTCCTGTGAATAGAACAAGGTATAATACACTTGTCCATTGTCGTCTGATGCAGACAACGCTTTGATCACAGGCAGCCTCCTAAGTGTAAAATTCTTTTTATCAACAGGGAAGTCAATCGCAATATCTGCTTTTCGCGAAGGTGTGATATTTCTGAAGTAGCCTGTCGCGGTGGTATCAGTAAAGTGAAATCCTGCTGTGTATTTCTCCTCAACCAAAATCATGGGTTTGAACTTGCTGGTGTCACCAACCTCCATAAATAAAGGAACAGAGTCGGCCTCAGAGACAATCCATTTAAGGGCATCTTCCCAGTGTTGAAGTTCGCCTTGTTTCCTACCTACCTCCCGCTCTGCAAAATCTTTTGTGGTCTTGATCAAACTTTTCAACACTGTAGAGGCACCATAAGCATTGTTCACGAAGTGTGAATAGTCCTTTACTTCCTCATCGAGATTTCTTGCCTCTAGCTTTCCGGCAATGCTATCGAGCTTTGTTGCCTCTTTAATCTCAGCTTTTATAAACTCAAGGTGAAGTTTAACATTGGCCGAGTCACGAAAATTCTTGTGGTCAACTAGTTCTGACAGGTACTCAAGCTCAGAAATTTTCATAGCGAAGACACCCATTGGCAGCGGGTTCGGATCATACTTTTGTAGTTGAGCGTAGAGCATTTTGTCAACAAGCTTGGTAAGATCGTTTTTCACGCTAACTGAGTCTTTTTTCAGTTTCTCCCTGAGCTTATTGATCTCGATGTCGTATGTGACAAGATGATCTCTCATCGGCATCACTTCTTTCTGGATTCCGGTAATGGTGTTATCAGTCCATTTTTTGTAATTCCACATCTCGACCTTGTCGCTCATGAAGTCAGCCGCGCTTGTTCCTTCTTCTGAGAGGTCCGTTATCTCTTTATAAACAATCTCCTGGTTATATCCTGTCTTCCCGATTTTAGAAGATGTCTCCTTGTAACTGTTAAAGGCGGTCAATGTAGAGTCGAATGTACTGGCTATTCTTTTAAGGTCAGTAACAGTAGTATCGTTGGATCTAAGAAAAAGTCTCTTTAACTCTTTATACTTTATTTGAACATCTTTGTAGAGGAATTGTGTCTTGGTGTAATAGCCTTGAGCATCATCAAAATGTCTTCTTAACTGTTGCACCAGCTCCTTACGCTCTTTAAGGGCCTGCATTCTCTTTTCGAGGTCAAACTGAACATCTGATAGCTTGACACCGAATTTTCCTGTTCGAAGGTCCCTCCTGTTATAGGCCTGGTAGTATTCATCATTTCGCTTTACCTCCTTCTCGTCAATTTGCTTGTAGGCCTTGTCGTAAAACAGCACTGCAGAGTCCAGATTGCCGATCATGATCTCGGTATGTTTCAGCACGTCATTCTTAGCTGCCTTATCCTGGAGAATAATCCCCATGAAAAGATAGGCGTTGGGGTTGTCATCGTTTTCTGCCAGGTACTTTCGAAGGAAGGGTTCAGCCTGCTCGTACTGCTTGGCATTCAGCAAGATAAACAGGTCTTTATACTTTACTTTCTGAGCGGCTACCGGACCAGCCAAACCAATCAGGGCAAAGACTACGAGTAAGGTTCGAACCATTTTAAACCGTAAATTGTACCAAATTAAGCAAATAATGCCATTAGGGAGAAGTACTTTTCAATAACCGGACCAATGATGAATTGGATAAAGAAATCATTTCAAGTTCTAAAGCCCTGGATTTCAGCGATTGCTGTCGTCTTTATACTTCAAATTACGGGACTTTTGAGTGGGCTTTCGTTTTTGGCACAATCTGCTATGCTAAAGACGGGATTGGCAGATGCCTCTGTGGAGGAAGCTAAAGACCTAGGGGATTTCAATTATGACTTTAAGATTAAAGACCTGGACGGTAATCGAGTAGATTTCAGTGAATTCAAAAATAAGGTTGTGTTTCTAAATCTATGGGCCACATGGTGCGGGCCGTGTAGGGCTGAGATGCCAACGATTCAAAAATTGTATGAGAAGGTAAAGGATGACGAGAACATCAAGTTCGTGATTCTTTCTTTGGACAAAGATGCTGACAAAGGCAAAGTGATTAAGTACCTCAAGGATAGAAGTTTCACGTTCGGTGGCTACATGCCCTCAGGATATCTCACCACACAACTGAATGTTCCCAACATACCCACTACTTATGTAGTTTCTAAGGAGGGAAAGATTCTCGCGAAGGAAGTGGGCACCACAAATTTCAACACCTCAAAATTTTTCAAGTTCTTGAAAGAGGAGGCTTCACGATAGCAGGTGAAAACATTCACTCCTTCATACCTCAAAGAATTTACAGAAAAAGTATTCGTCGAATTCGGTATTCCGGAGTACCACGCTCGTATTGCCTCGGGAATATTGGCACTTTCGGACATTCGTGGAATTGATTCACATGGTGTAGCTCGCCTTTACAGCTATGCGGGTTTGTTATCAGAGGGTCGCATAAACCCAAATCCAAAAATTGAGATTATCAGAGAGAAAAAAAGTGTTTGTACCGTTGATGGCGATAATGGTCTTGGTTTGGTTGTCGGTCACTACGCCAATCTTATCGCAATAGAAAAAGCAAAGACGTTTGGTTCAGGGTGGGTATCAGTGTTTAATACAAATCATTTTGGCATTGCGGGGTACTATGTTCTTGAAGCATTGAAGCACGACATGATTGGCTGGGCTATGACCAATTCGACAAAGCTTGTTGCTCCACTGTGGGGTGCTGAGCGGATGCTGGGCACCAACCCTATTGCGATTGCCTTTCCAGGACTAGAGGAACCTCCAATTGTGATTGATCTTGCAACTAGTGCTGCAGCGTTTGGTAAGATTGAAATCGCGATGCGAGCGGACTCTAACATACCAGAAGGTTGGATTATCAATAAGGATGGAGTAACTACAACTTATCCCAAGGATATGATTGATGGTGGTGCATTGCTGCCGCTGGGCTCGACTCGCGAAGCAGGAGGGCATAAAGGATACGCGCTGGCATCGATGGTTGATATTCTTACTGCGGTGCTGAGTGGCGCTAACTGGGGGCCGTTTGCTCCACCGTTTGCTTTGCGTCAGGAAATTCCGGAGCGAAGTGTTGGAAAAGGCATCGGGCATTTTTTTGGAGCGATGGAAATAGACGGGTTTATGGAAGTTGATGAATTCAAAAAGAGAATAGATGACTGGATAAGTGTGATGCGAAACACGAAATCTGTAGAGGGAAAACAGGTAGTAATCCCCGGTGACCCGGAGCGTGAGGAAGAGATAATCAGAAGCAAGAACGGAATTCCACTTTCTGATAAAGTTGTTGAAGACCTAAGGGCTATTTCTGCAATGACAGGTGTACCCTTTGAAGCAGACTAGCTCAAAAGTAACGATCTGACTTTCTCCATCCCAAGTCCCGCACGTTCCTCTATAAACTCAACATCACTAAAAAAGTATTCCGGTTTTTTTGGATCAACCACAATCTTTCTGGTGGACGGCCGTGTATATTGAATAAGACTGGCTGCGGGATAGACTTGCATAGATGTGCCAACCACTAAAAAGATATCGGCATGGGACGCAAAGTCGATGGCTTCCTCCATTTTATAAACTGGCTCTCCAAACCACACGATGTTCGGTCGAAGCTGCGAACCCAAACCACACAACTCTCCTTCTTTGATCTCCCAACCGGTAATAGGATAAACCAAGGTCTCGTCAACCGAGCTTCTCGATTCAAACAGGGTGCCGTGGAGGTGAACGACATGAGTGGAGCCTGCGCGCTCATGCAGGTTGTCGACATTTTGAGTGATGACGGTGACTTTAAAACTCTTTTCAAGTTCGGCTATGATCTGGTGGCCTTTGTTTGGTTCAACTTCGATAGCTTTCTTCCTTCGTTGGTTATAAAACTCCAGCACCAATGAAGGATTTCTTGCCCATCCTTCAGGCGTGGCCACGTCCATTACGTCATGCCCCTCCCACAAGCCTCCGGCATCGCGAAAGGTGGGAATACCACTTTCTGCACTCACCCCTGCACCTGTCAGCACCACAAGATGTTTCACTATTTTTTCAGTTGGCGGTCGAGAAATTCTTTAGAAGCTTCATAGGCGTCATACCAACTTTGGTAACGAAGGAATCCATGAACTTCATCCGGCAATACCAAAATTTCTGCAATGATACCTTTGTCTCGAAGTCGTTCGGCCAGATCGATGGTTTGTTGAAACAATACGTTCCTATCATCATCTCCGTGGATCAACAATACTGGGCCGGTCCATTTTGACAGATCGCTGACAGGCGAAGACTTGAATGCAAGATCCATATCATCGGGACCAATTCCCCAAGAACCTCCCGGAGAAAAATCCCGCGCCCGGAATGCCCAGTCGTGTACTCCATGAAGATCAACTCCAGTTTTGAAAAGTTCTGGATTGCGTGCGAGTCCCATTGCTGTGAGGTATCCTCCATACGAGCCACCCCAAAGGCCGATTTTATTTGCATCAACTTCCGGCAGCTGCTGTAAATATTTTCCTGCTGCTATTACATCCTGATACTCGCTGGCACCTCGAGGCCCCTGATCCTTCGCCCTTCTAAAGTCGCGTCCATAGCCAATTCCATCACGATAGTTTACGGACAGTACTGCATATCCCTGGCTCGCCAGATATTGATTGAATGCATATGCATTGATGTAGTAGTCGCTGTAGTGAAAACCAAGCAGCATCTGTCGAATTGGGCCACCATGCATAAACACAACCCCTGGCCGCTTGCCCTTGATAGCTCGATTGACGAAAAGCTGACCATGCACTGTAGTGCCATCTGCTGCTTTTAAAATGACTTGCTCAGGTTTTACAAAGCCCTTGGCAGAAAAAGAAGGGTGATCCTGACTCGTCATTGGGCTAAATGTTTTTTTCTTCAAATCATATTGCATCAGCGTCATGGAGGCATCGAAAGTCGAGCGAAAACAAAACAATTTCCCACCTGTGGATTGCGGATACATTTCAATCCCTTCACCGGAAGTAATTGACTGTGGTTTACCTTCTGTCACGGAGGTACTCCAGATGTGTCGCCTGTCAATATCTGTTCGATTACCGTCAAAGTATATTGAAGATTGGTCATCATTAAAGGAATAACTTTCTACGATGCCATCTCCCGGTGTTATGTCTTTCAGATCGGTACCGTCAGGTTTAAGTGAATAGACATGGTTCCATCCTTCGTGCTCGGAGAAGAACAGGATGCGATTTAATTTTGACCATGCCAATGGCTGGTTGGGATAGTACTGAGCAAAACCTCCGTCATCAGATGGTGAATTCCAGATCGCCTTTGCTTTCCCTGTTTTGGAGTCGGCCACCATCACTGAGAATCTTACACCTCCGGTTAAATTGGATAAATCTCCGGCACGATTTCCAGGCTGGCGAATGAATGCAATCTGATTTCCGTTTGGAGACCAAACCGGCAACATGTCATTACCGATGTTTGGCGCTATCCATCGAATCTTTTTTTCCTCCATTTGGTAGACTCCAATGAATGAGTGATCCTGTCGATCGCTCACAAAAAGAAGTTCTTTACCATTTGGAGAAAATTGGAAAGCGGTGTTGGCCCCGCGCGCTACGAACAAGCTCTCACCGAATGAACTCTTCTCGAGTTTGATGGTATACACTTGTCCGGACTTCTGGTAAATGATTTTGTTACTGCCCGGCACCAACTGCGGTTGGCTTCCTTCGGCAAGTCGGTAAGCTTCTCCTCCTTGCAGAGGCACGCACCAGATCGCACGTTCGGCTCCCTCAGCCATGCTTGCAGGGTTTGGATTTTGTCCATAGCGGTTGGTAGCACCACCGCGCACATATATTAGCGTGTTTCCATCGCTTGAAAACAGTAGCGATCCTATCTCCTGGCCATCATCATCGGTGTAGTTGGTAAGTTTAGAAGTGGCACCACCTTTATTGATATAGATGTTCCTTCTGCCATGATCATTGACAACCCAGGCGAGTTGATTTCCATCACTTGATATGGCAAGATTTGAACTAATAGGATGGCTGAGGAACTGCTCAAGTGTCTGTGCGTGAGTACTTACAAACGCCAACGCGAGGATGAAGCAAAGTTGTTTCATAATTGAGGGTTTGACCTCAATTTAATAAAACAAGTCTACCAAATCAGACCGATAGTAAAATCGCTTATTCCTTTTTCTTGCGTGCAAACCTTCCCCTGCGTTCGGGAGCGTTTTCTGCCAATGTGAGACACTCCTCGAGTGTGAGTTCTTTGGGGTCTTTGTCTTTGGGGATCTTCACATTCTTCTTGCCCGCCTTTATGTACGGACCAAACCTTCCATTGAGTACCTGAATATCCGGGTTCTCATCAAACAATTTGATTGTCTTGTTGGCGTCAGCGATACGCTTTTCTTTTATCAGTTCAACCGCACGATCAAAAGTTATCGTATATGGATCTTCTTCTTTGGGAATAGAAACGAATTTCTTGTTATGCAGCACGTACGGACCAAACCTTCCGATGTTGGCCACCACTTTTGTTTCTTCGAAGTCGCCCAGTTCTCGTGGCAGCTTAAATAAAACAAGTGCGTCTTCTAGTGTAATGTTCTCTATGAACTGACCTGGCCTCAGGCTGGCAAACTTTGGCTTCCCTTCTTTTCCATCTTCAGGATTCTCTCCAAGCTGAACATAAGCACCATATCGACCGAGCTTTGCATACACATTCAAGCCGGTTTTTGGATCGACCCCAAGTTCCCGGGACTTGTTGGAAACAGAAGAACGCTCCACCTTCTCAGTCTTAGACACGGTCTTATGGAATGGCTTATAAAACTGATCGATCATTTGTTGCCACTCCAACTTACCACTGGCTATTTCGTCAAAGTCTTCTTCGATCTCGGCTGTGAACGAGTAGTTGGTGATGTCTGGAAAGTGTTCCACCAAAAAGTCATTCACTATCATCGCAGTGTTGGTGGGGAACAATTTATTCTTTTCTGCTCCAGTAATTTCCTGGGCTACTTTGCTTTCAATTTTGTCCTTGGCCAATACGATTACGGTGTAGTTACGCTCAGTTCCTTCGCGCGCTTCTTTTACCACATATCCTCTTTTTTGAATGGTTGAGATTGTAGGTGCGTAAGTCGAAGGGCGACCTATACCTAATTCTTCTAGCTTCTTAACAAGACTTGCTTCGGTATATCTAGGAGGATGACGTGAAAACGTTTCTGTCGCTTTCATCTCATCGAGTTTCAAATCCTGACCGACAGTTAGTGGTGGAAGCATTTTACTACTTTCCTCCTCTCCTTCCTCCTCCTCATCATCTTTGGACTCCATATACACTTTAAGGAATCCTTCGAATTTAATTACTTCACCGGTAGCGGTAAGCGTTCTCGGATTGGTTGATATACCGATGGTAGCAGTTGTTCGTTCCAGTTCTGCGTCAGCCATCTGCGAAGCAATGGCTCTTTTCCAAATGAGTTCATAGAGTCGTTTGGCGTTTCGATCCATTTTCGGATCCATCACAGAAAAGTCGGTCGGGCGAATTGCCTCGTGAGCTTCCTGAGCGCCAGACGACTTGGTTTTGAAATGACGAACGTTTACAAATTCTTTTCCAAATGCTGAGGTAACCTGTTGCGTTGCGCCCTGTATCGCTTCTTCAGAAAGATTGACGGAGTCAGTTCTCATGTATGAGATCTTTCCTGCCTCATAAAGCTTTTGCGCGACAACCATTGTTTGCGAAACAGAGAAGCTGAGTTTTCTTCCCGCCTCCTGCTGCAAGGTTGATGTAGTAAAGGGCGGTGCGGGTGATTTTTTTGCAGGTTTCTTTTGCAGATCGTTAATGGTGAACTTGGCGCCCTTACACGATTCCACAAACTCCATTGCTTCTTTCTCCGATCCCAGTTTTTCTGCAAGATCAGCAGTCAGCTGCTTTCCTTTTCCCAGATCAAAAACTGCAGAGACTTTAAAAGTAGATTTTGCTTCAAACTTTTCAATATCACGCTCTCTCTCTACAACAAGTCGCACCGCAACAGATTGTACGCGTCCTGCGGAGAGCCCTGTTTTAATTTTTTTCCAAAGAATTGGGGACAACTCAAAGCCCACTAACCTGTCCAACACGCGTCTCGCCTGCTGCGCGTTGACCAAATCGATATCGATACCGCGTGGAGTTTGAAGCGCGTTGTTTATAGCATTCTTCGTGATTTCTGTGAAAACAATTCTTCGTGTATTTTTGTCATTGAGGTCCAGTACTTCTTTTAGATGCCAGGAGATGGCTTCACCCTCACGGTCATCATCACTCGCCAGATACACCATCTCTGCCTCCTTCGCCAACTTCTTCAGTTGCTTAATTACTTCCTTCTTGTCAGGGCTTATTTCGTAGGTAGGTGCGTAACCATTCTCAATATCTATTGCTTGATTTCCTTTTCGCAAATCACGCACGTGTCCCATGCTTGATGCGACTTTAAAATCTTTTCCGAGATAGCCTTCAATGGTTTTTGCTTTGGCCGGAGACTCTACAATTACAAGGTTCTTTGACATGCGTTTTCACTAATCGAGATTTTCAAATATCTGCATTTTTTTAAAAAATCAAATTGAGCGAGATTTTTGACAGCTTTCTAGAGCGTCAACAAACGAACGATTAAATTTGTTTTATGACGCGCGTATTACATCTGCTTCGACATGCGCAATCCGCTGAGAGACAGCACAGTCAACACGATCGTGATCGTGATTTGACAACTCTGGGAATGAAGGAAGCCGCCATTATTGGGCATCATTTAAAAAAAAATGATTCCAACATCGATTTAGTGGTAACCAGTGTGGCAAAACGTGCTCAGGACACCGCTTCTCAAATACACGGCATTCTTAATTTAAACTACGATGTAAAAGTTGTTGAAGACCTGTATGAGGCTTCAGTGAGAACTCTCCTTTCAATCACCAATCAACTGGATGATGAGTACAAACAGGTGTTGCTGGTGGGACACAATCCTTACCTCTCCTACTTCGCTGAATATCTTTCAAGGTCAGAGGTCGGAAGCATGGCAACCTGTGGATTAGCTACCCTCCGTTTCGATATCAACAGTTGGCGCGAGGTTAGCGAAGGCACTGCTACACTTGACAATTATATATATCCCTCAATGCTGGAATAGCCATGCCCACTAAAGAAGAATTGATTAATAGTTTTGACCCCAACGGGCCAGGGAAAGTTGGTCAGTTGTTTGGGTTGCCTTTTGATCAGGACTCCGCAGAAGTTGTTATTTTACCTATTCCATGGGATGTTACTGTTTCATATAAAAGCGGAACGGCTTCAGGCCCTGAAGCAATATTAAATGCCTCATCACAGGTTGATCTTTTCGTAAAAGACATTCCGAACGCCTGGCAATTGGGCATCACCATGTTGCCAATCCCATCACGAATTGCCGAAGAAAGCTCACACATAAGAGAGATGGCCGTGTCACATATTGAGAAGATAGAGCGAGGCGAAATTGAAGGAGATAAATTTGCAGTTACACGCATCAATGAAGCTTGTGAAAGCCTGGTGATCTACGTAAAGACTTCTGTTAAGAAACTTTTGGAGCAGAACAAGCTGGTAGGATTGGTAGGTGGTGATCACAGCACTCCGCTTGGTTTTATTCATGCGCTTAACGAACGCTACGATAGTTTCGGGATTCTTCAAATTGACGCTCACGCTGATTTGAGAAGAGCATATGAAGGATTCACTTACTCTCATGCATCCATCATGTTCAATGCCCTCAAAATGCCGTCTGTAAGAAGGCTCGTACAGGTTGGAATTCGCGACTATTGTGAGGAAGAACAACAAGTGATGGATCGCGCACGCGGGCGGGTAAAAACTTTTTTTGATGAAGACCTAAAGCAAAGTCAGTTTGATGGAGAAAGTTGGAATTCCATTTGCAAACGGATAGTTGATGAGCTCCCAGAGCTAGTCTACATCAGTTTCGATATTGATGGATTGGATCCTAAACTATGCCCGCACACAGGCACTCCAGTACCCGGTGGTCTCGATTTTTTTCAGGTGACCTCATTACTAAAGACGCTTGCTCATTCAGGAAAGAAGATCATCGGCTTTGATCTCAATGAAGTAGCACCAGGTGATGATGAATGGGATGCCAATGTTGGTGCCCGCCTACTCTATATATTATGTAACACGATGGCCGTTACTCACGGCAAATTGGGGTATACCAAGTGATCGGACTACCCGGTTTGAATTAATTTTCTATTTTGCAAATCACTAACCCAACAAGGCATGAGTGAATTCATAAGTCAGCTGGCAACGGACATTTACACACCTATCTCCTTTCTGCTCATCTTCGGAGGGTTGTATTTTATATTTTACTCTCGCTTTGTTCAGTATAAATATTTCAAGCACGCCATCGACATCCTTCGCGGGAAGTATAGCAACCCCAATGATCCGGGGCAGATCAACGCTTATCAGGCATTATCTACAGCACTAGCTTCAACTGTCGGGATGGGTAACATCGCAGGTGTAGCTGCTGCAATTGCATTGGGTGGTCCGGGTGCTTTGTTCTGGATGTGGATCACTGCTTTCGTGGGTATGTCTACCAATTTTTTTACGAGTGCGCTATCGTTGATGTATCGTGGAAAAGATTCAGCGGGTGTGATTCAAGGCGGGCCGATGTATGTGATTCGGGAAGCGATGGGTAAACCATGGAGACCTCTAGCGTATGTCTTTTCGATTTGCGCGATGGTCGGATGTCTTCCCATATTCCAGGCAAATCAATTGACTCAGGTAATCATTGATCTTGGAATCAACAAGACCACGTTGGGCACCACACCTTTCAATCTTTTTGGTTATGAAGTGAGCACTGCGAAATTTATAATTGGTGTTGCTCTTACCGTGCTTGCCGGAATTGTGATTATCGGTGGAATACAACGCATTGGCATGTGGTCAGGAAGAATGGTGCCCTTGATGATCGTGATCTATTTCGGATCTGTGATCGCCATCTTGTTCACCAATATCTCTGAGGTCCCTCGCGTTTTCGCTATGATTTTTTCGGATGCTTTTGCTGCCGATAACTACCATGGTGACCCGGCATTGGGAGGTATACTTGGTGGTCTGATAATCTCAGGAGTGCGAAGGGCATCTTTCTCAAGTGAAGCTGGAATAGGAACTGCCCCAATGGCGCTTGGCGCTTCGAAAAGTAGCGAGCCGATCAGAGAGGGCCTTGTCTCAATGCTAAGTCCAGCAATCGACACTATCCTCGTGTGTACACTGACTGCCTTTGCAATTTTAGTAACTGGCGTTTGGCAAACTTCAGAGGCAAACGGTGTGACGCTTACCGCTAATGCGTTCGAAGGTGCGTTGGGTGGCACAGGCCGGTTCCTTCTATTGATGTGCGGATTCTTTTTCGCAATCACCTCCCTCTTCTCCTACTCGTATTATGGAAATAAGGCAATGTCGTTCATCGCTGGAGTAAAGGCTGGAAATTACTACAACTACTTTTACCTCGCTACGGTAATCTTCGGTGCTGTTGCAACCATGCAGGATGTAATGAACATCATCGACATTGCCTACGCGATCATGGCCATACCAACAGTAGTATCCGGAATCATCCTCGCACCAAAGGTGATGCAGGAAGCGAAAGGATATTTCGAGCGATTGAAAAAAGAATAATCAGGACGCGACAGTCTCCTGAGTGTAAGGATAGTCAAAGAGCCCATGCTCCTTGATGGCTTCCTCTACTTTGTGCGGCACATACTTTTCCCAGCCGCGCTCCCCTTTTCTAATCATTGCGAGCACGTTGTCCGAGATGATGTGGAGGTTATTGATATTTGCCTTTTCGATGTCTTCGAGCTTATTATTGTCGACTAAATAACGGAACAAGCTCTTCAAGTTATCAGGAAGTTGTTCTTCAAAGTCCTGCAACGTGAATAGTCCATTACCTTCTTTTTTCAAAGACGGATAGATATACAATTTGACATTAGTTCCAAAAAGATCAGCAAAGCTCTCAAGTATGCCACCTCTTAAGTTTTGGTAGGTCTTTTCCTCAAAGATTTTGACAAGGGCATAAATACCCATTATTATACCAATCTTTTTTCCCTTTGTAACTCGTGACAGATAATTGGCAACCCGATAGTACTCGAAGTAATTCGAGATCATCACGGTTTGTCCTAGTGAGCAGATAATGTCCGCGCGGTAAAGGAAATCTTTTTCATCAATTGTACCATCGGCACTGAGATCGTTGAGCGTCAGCTCAGTCAATACTAACATCTTGCTCTTGTCTACGTCAGGTTCATTTTTAAAGTACCTGCGTGCAGCAAGAAGCATATCTACGTTAACATGAGTAACGGGTCTGAATCGCCCTCTAAGTACAAGTACATTTTTCTTGTACAATACCTCCGATGGCTGCATCACTTCCCCATTCGGCCCAAACATGGCAGCGCGGGTCAGTCCATTTTTCACCAGCTTAAGCGCCATCAGTCGGTTATCAACTTTTTCAAAATCCGGTCCTGATACCCTAAACATATCCACCTCTATCCTCTTCCCAACGCCATCTACCAGAGACATCATGATTTCTTCCGGATTATCCACCATCATACAGGCATAGATCATGTTTACCCCCACAATCCCGAGTGCAAATTGCTGTTGCAGCGGATCATTGTCGTGCATCTTCACGTGAATGACACAATCGTTGGGTTCGGAGTTAGGCCTCTTCTGGAATCGCAGTCCGATCCAGCCCTGACCCTGGTTCGTTCGCTCATAGTTGAGTGCTTCCACTGTATCGGCAAAAGCAAAAAAGCGAGTCTTCTCGATAAGATGTGGCAGGCGTTCCGGAAGCAGTGGATATTCATGATCCAACATTCCCAAAAGGCGATCTTCGCAAACGTATCGTTCACATACGCCATAAATTGCGTCACTGAACTTCATGTCGTAGGCCGACATGGTTTTGGCAACCGTACCCGATGCTCCTCCAACTTTAAAAAAGTTGGCTGCTACCTCCTGGCCTGCGCCTATTTCAGCAAATGAACCGTAAACTTCTCTGCGTAGATTAATCTGAAGAGCCTTCTCTTGTGTGGTGAGCTTTTTTTTAGCTTCCATGAAATGCCTCAGGTGAAAAACTTATGCAAAGTTGACACTATTTTTTGAATCTATAAGTCAATACTTGCAAATTAAATCACTACAACCCGATCTCTCTAACTTTTTATAACGCTGATTAAGGGATAGGTTGATAAAGAAGGTCAACAATAGCGGCTTCGGATTCTTGCAGTAGCGATTACCTGGAAACCTCAGCATCATGTTTCTCCTTCAGCACCCTCCTCAATATCTTACCAACATTGGATTTGGGCACCTCGGTGATGAATTCCACAAACTTTGGGATTTTATAATTGGTGAGGCTCTTGTGGCAAAAGTCCAGAAGTTCTTCTTCTGTTAGCGACTGATCTTTTTTCACGACATAAACTTTGATCGCTTCGCCAGATCGCTCGTGCGGCACACCGATGGCAGCCACCTCCAACACTTTTGGGTTCCCAGCGATTACATTTTCAATTTCGTTCGGGAACACGTTGAAACCAGAAACCTTGATCATATCCTTTTTCCGGTCAACAATTTTGAAGAAGCCGTCTTCTGTTATAAATCCAATATCTCCGGTTTTAAACCATCCACCGGGATAGAAGACGCCATCGTTGTCTTTTTCCCAATAGCCTCTCATTACTTGAGGTCCTTTGGCACATATTTCACCCGTTTCTCCTTGCGGAAGTTGATTCCCATTATCATCGAATATTGCAACCTCGGTGCTGGGAACCGGTATACCAATAAATCCCCTACGATGTTTGCCATCCAATGGATTGCAACAGAGCACCGGGGATGTTTCGCTTAGTCCATATCCTTCGACCAAAGGTTTTCCTGTCACTTGTTCCCATCGCTCAGCCACAGCATCCTGTACAGCCATTCCACCCCCTACTGCACCTGCGAGACGTGAGAAATCGAGATTCTTAAAATCGGGGTTATTCAACAAGCCATTGAATAATGTATTGACTCCAGTGACGATGGTGAACTTGTGTTTCTGTAACTCTTTTACAAACCCTTTCATATCGCGAGGGTTTGTGATGAGCACGTTCTTGACACCTGAAGTGAACATGAGCAGTCCATTCACAGTCAGTGCGAAGATGTGATACATTGGAATTGCCGTGATGATCAAATCCTGGTGATCGGGTCTCATGTATGGCTTGAACCAATGCGTGATCATCTGATTGTGCGCGATAAGGTTTCGGTGCGACAGCTGTGCACCTTTTGATATTCCGGTTGTTCCACCAGTGTATTGCAACACCGCCACATCTTCGATATCCATTGAGGGTTTGGTATACTTCAATGAAGCACCTTTGCTCAGAGCGCTGGAGAATGAAATTGCGTTTGGTATGTGATACCCAGGAACCATCTTCTTCACATATTTCACCACAAAGTTGACGATGCCTCCTTTCATTGGCCCAAGCATGTCACCCATTTTTGTGATGATGATGTGCTTGGCCGGGATTTCATCTTTTATAACCTCTAGCTGTTTTGCAAAATTGGCAACGATCACAACTGCTGACACCTCTGCATCTTTAAACTGATGTTTCATTTCAGGTGGTGTGTACAGAGGATTTGTATTGACAGCGATCAATCCGGCTTTGATGGCGCCAAAAAAGGCGATTGGAAACTGAAGCAGGTTTGGCATCTGTATGGCGATGCGGTCACCTTTTTTCAAACCTAGCTCTACCTGTAGGTAAGCAGCAAAGCTGTTGGCGTGTTGCTGAACCTCCCGGAAAGTCATTTTCTTTCCGAAGTTCTCGAAGGCTACTTGGTCTGCATATTTTTCGCAGGTCAAATCAAACATCTCGATAAGCGAACTGTACTCGTATTCACCAATCTCATTTGGGATTCCGGCAGGATAACTTTTGAACCAGGGAAAGTCAGTCATAGCTAATTAGGTTTCTATTTCTAATTAGCAAAAATGTGTTAAAACAAAAAGGTTCTGGGTTACAGTCGGTGTTCAAGTACGTTTGAAACAAAATGATGACTGCAACCAAGAACCTTTGAAGAAGCTGTAGAGGGAGGGTTCGAACCTCCACGGAGAAGTTAGCCGCGGGACAAAGAAGAAAACTTTAGTGGTCAACCCCCGCCTGCCGGTCGGGCAAGCATTATCCCGTGTTTATCCTTTGCTCTCCACCCCCGAGACAGGAGGGCTTGTCTGCCAGTTTCAACACCCTACAATTTTAGAGAACGAGGCTACAACGCGCTTTTTTATCTGCTGTTTGAAAAACCTTTAGCAAATGAATACTATACATGTAAAAAATTCAATAACAGAATATAAAGTTTACAGTATTTATAAAATATTATCATTTTTGTGTAAATTCAACAAAATGCACAACGAATAATGGCCAAGAATTACGAAATCGACAATACAGATCTAAAAATCCTGGAGATACTGACCGAAGATGCCCGGAAGCCCTACACTGAGGTTGCTAAAAAAGTCCATGTTTCACAGGGAACAGTGCATGTGCGAATGAATAAAATGGAGGAAGCAGGCATTGTGGAGAAAACGACTTTGCGGATCAACCACAGCAAGCTGGGTTATGGCCTATGTGCATTTATAGGCATATATCTGGAGAAAAGTGGCCTTTATGATGCCGCGCTGGCCAAACTAAAGGAGATCCCCGAAATCACGAACATCCACTACACCACCGGGAATTACTCGATGTTTATTAAGATTTACTGCCGCAATACGGACCACCTTATGGAGGTACTTCATGACAAAATGCAGCAGGTTGAGGGCATTGCCAGAACGGAGACCATCATCTCGTTGGAAGAGAGTCTTGACAGGCCGGTAAAGCTTAACGAATAATAAATTTGGCCTTTTAGAAACCTTAAAAGCGAAGATTTGTTAGTACTTTTGAGGGTTATTTAAAATTAGTCTAAATAGACTGGCATGAGTAAAGACAACCAGGTACTGGAGGAATTTACATCGAAAGAATACGAACACGGGTGGACGGTAAACCTGGAGGCTGACTCTGCGCCCAAGGGCCTCAATGAGGATATTGTGCGCTTCATCTCCGCTAAAAAGAATGAGCCAGAGTGGCTGTTGGAGTGGAGGCTGAAAGCGTATCGTCATTGGACCACAATGAAGGAGCCGCGGTGGCCGAATGTTACCTACCCTGCGATCAATTATCAGGATATTATCTACTACTCTGCGCCCAAGCAGAAGGTTCAGCCGAAAAGCCTTGAGGATGTTGATCCCGAATTGATCAAGACTTTTGAAAAGCTAGGCATTTCGCTAACTGAACAAAAACGTCTTACCGGGGTGGCTGTTGATGCTGTCATAGATAGCGTTTCTGTAGCGACTACTTTTAAAGAGAAACTCGGTGAGTTGGGGATTATTTTCTGCTCTTTCAGTGAGGCGGTGAGGGAACATCCAGAACTAGTGAAGAAGTACCTCGGCTCGGTGGTGCCTCCCAATGACAACTACTTTGCTGCGTTGAACTCAGCAGTATTTTCTGATGGTTCATTTTGTTACATTCCAAAAGGCGTGAAATGTCCGATGGAATTGTCAACCTATTTCAGAATCAACGCTGCTAATACCGGGCAATTTGAAAGGACATTGATTGTAGCTGAGGAAGCATCGTATGTAAGCTATCTGGAAGGTTGTACTGCCCCGATGCGTGATGAGAATCAATTGCACGCAGCTGTGGTTGAACTGTATGCCATGAAGGATGCTGAGATCAAATACTCAACAGTACAGAACTGGTATCCGGGAGATAAGAATGGCAAAGGTGGGATTTATAACTTCGTGACAAAGCGTGGGCTTTGCGCTGGTGACCACTCGAAGATTTCGTGGACGCAAGTTGAAACGGGATCGGCTATCACATGGAAATACCCTTCATGTATATTGAAGGGAGATTATTCAAGCGGAGAATTTTACTCAGTTGCCGTAACCAACAATTTTCAGCAAGCAGATACCGGAACGAAGATGATCCACATTGGAAAGAACTCGAAGTCGCGTGTGGTTTCCAAGGGTATCTCTGCAGGCAAATCGCAAAACAGCTACCGAGGTCAGGTACATATATTGAAACGCGCTGAAAACGCTCGTAACTTCTCTCAATGTGATTCATTGTTGATGGGAGATCAGTGTGGCGCGCATACATTCCCTTACATTGACGTAGAGAACAAGTCTGCTCATGTTGAGCACGAAGCGACTACATCTAAAATTGGTGAGGACCAGATTTTCTATTGTCTGCAGAGAGGGATTGACGAAGAAGCTGCTGTTGCATTGATTGTAAATGGATATGCGAAGGAAGTATTGAAGCAGCTCCCGATGGAGTTTGCTGTAGAAGCGCAAAAGCTTCTTGCCCTTACACTGGAAGGCAGTGTGGGATAGTCTTTGAATTTAAAATATTGAACTGGTAGAAATGTTAAGAATAAAGAATCTACACGCACGTGTTGAGGAGAAACAAATCCTGAATGGAATTAACCTGGAAGTAAAGCCTGGCGAGGTACATGCCATCATGGGACCGAATGGTTCTGGCAAGAGCACTCTTGCTTCCGTGCTTGCAGGACGGGAGGACTTTGAAGTGACAGAGGGAACAGTTGAGTTTTTGGGTAAGGACTTACTGGAGATGGAACCAGAAGACCGCGCCAGAGAAGGAATCTTTTTGGCGTTTCAATATCCGGTAGAAATTCCTGGTGTGAGTACTGTCAACTTCATGAAGACGGCACTCAACAAGATTCGTGAGTACAGAGGGCAGGATACACTTGATGCTGTTTCGTTTCTCACCCTGATGAAGGAGAAAATAAAACTCGTTGAGATTGATCCGTCCCTATTGAGCCGGTCGCTCAACGAAGGATTTTCCGGAGGCGAGAAGAAGAGAAATGAGATTTTTCAGATGGCCATGCTTGAACCCAAGTTGGCGATACTGGACGAGACGGACTCAGGATTGGATATTGATGCCTTACGAATTGTTGCAAATGGTGTAAATAAATTGAGAACAAAAGACAACGCCACCATCGTGGTCACGCACTATCAGCGACTGCTTGAATACATTGTTCCCGATTATGTACACGTTCTTTACAAAGGCAAGATTGTGAAGTCAGGATCAAAAGAACTCGCACTCGAGCTAGAGGAAAAAGGGTATGATTGGATCAAAAGTGAGGTGGAGGTAGCCTAACATGAGTACAATCACTGAAAAAGAAAGCTTCTCGCAGAGCCTTATCAACTCATTACAAGCACAGGGCTATTCAAATGATAGCCAAGCTCGGAAGGTGGCATTTGAAGAATTAAAAAAATTGGGACTGCCGGAGGCAAAGAGCGAGGAATATAAGTTCACCCCCATCACGCGCATTCTCTCAAAGAGTTTCGATGCAAAAGAACTGGTTACCGAATCCATAGCATCTGAGGCTAAAGTCGAGGATCGTCTCTTAAGTGAATTCCCTGAAAATGTTGTTGTATTTTCCAATGGCCGATATGATGAATCACAGTCTTCATTGAAAGCTGTGAAGGGGCTCACCATACTTCCGTTGAAGCAGGCTATTAACGAGAAGAGCGAAATTATTGAAACTCATTTCAAAAACTTTCCTCGTTCAAAAGATCCATTTGGATTGCTCAACGCTGCTGGCTGGCAAGATGGGCTGTTTGTCCATGTAGAAAAGAACATTGCAGTCTCCTCCCCCCTTGTTGTCATTAATCAACATGATACCAATGAGGGCAAGGTGAGTTCGCATTCAAGGCTGTTGGTTTTAATCGAGCAGAGCGCAGAATTTTCAATTATCGAAAAAACAAATACCAACGGAACTCTGCCTGCATTCCATTCTTTAAATGAGGAGATAAAAGTTCAGGCCAACGCTTCGTTTAAATATTATAAAATACAGAACGATCCAGGCGAACTGGTCCAGGTTTCCAACACTACGATCTATCAGGAAAATTCAAGTCGTACTGACACTTACACTTTCACCCTCGATGGAAAACTGATCAGAAACAATCTTTCTATTCTCATAGATGGTGAGGGCTGCGAGTCTCACTTTTTTGGTCTTTATCTGACCAAGGGCGAAGCCTTAGTCGACAATCACACCGTGGTGGACCATATGAAGCCTAATTCATTTAGTAATGAATTGTACAAAGGTCTCATGGACGAAAAATCAAAAGGAGTCTTCAATGGCAAAATCTATGTGAGGCCACATGCCCAGAAGACGAACGCCTTTCAATCGAATAGAAATATTCTTTTGTCTGATACCGCAACGATCAACACCAAGCCTCAGCTTGAGATTTGGGCGGATGACGTGAAGTGCTCTCACGGCTGTACTACTGGGCAGCTGGATGAAGAGGCTCTCTTTTATTTACAGTCAAGAGGGATTCCAAAGAGCACCGCAAAGGCTATGCTGCTTTATGCATTCGCAGGCGAAGTATTGGAAGCGATCACGGATGAAAAACTTCGTGATTACATCGATGGTGTTGTTTCCGAAAGGCTTCACAAAAATTTTTAGTTATGAATGTCTCTGAAACGATAGGTTTGGACGTTAACAAGGTCAGAGATTCATTTCCAATTCTTCACCAGCAGATAAACGGAAAGCCGCTTGTCTACTTCGACAATGCTGCCACTTCGCAAAAGCCGAGTCGTGTAATTCAAAAATTGGTTGAGTATTACGAAGGTTATAATGCCAACATACATCGTGGCATTCATACGTTGGCAGAAAAAGCAACAAGGGCTTACGAAGGTTCAAGAGAATCAGCCAGACAGTTTTTAGGCGCTCAGTCCACGGAAGAAATAATTTTTACGCGCGGAGTCACAGAAAGCATCAATCTTGTGGCCTCCACTTACGGTAGAAAATTTTTGAACAAAGGTGATGAGGTAATTATTTCCGGCCTGGAGCACCACAGCAACATTGTGCCTTGGCAAATTGTATGCGAAGAGAAAGGCGCGAAGCTGATCGTAATACCTGTAACCGACACTGGTGAGATTGACTTATCAAAATACAAATCACTACTGAGCGACAAGACTCGAATCGTTGCTACCAACCATGCAAGCAACAGCCTGGGTACTATCAATCCAGTTAGCGAGATCATCAAGTTGGCTCACGAGCGAGGTTCCATGGTATTGGTTGATGGAGCGCAGGCGGCAGCTCACTTGCCCATCAACGTGGTGGAGTTGGATGCAGACTTCTATTGCATCTCTTCTCACAAAATGTATGGGCCCACCGGAGTGGGTGTGTTGTATGGAAAAAAGAAATTGCTTGAGGCTATGCCGCCATATATGGGTGGCGGGGAGATGATCAAGGACGTGACCTTCGAAAAAACAACGTACAACAATCTGCCTTACAAGTTTGAAGCGGGTACTCCGAATATCGCGGATGTGATTGCATTCGGTGAAGCGATTGCATTTATCAATGAAATCGGTAAGGCCAACATTGCCCAACATGAAAATGAGCTACTCGAGTATGCGCACAGAAAGCTTAAGGAAATTGAGGGAGTACGATTGATTGGAACGGCAAAAAACAAAGTGAGTGTGGTGTCATTTGTGATCGATGGAGTTCATCCGTTTGATATTGGCCAAATGCTGGATGCCAGAGGAATTGCTGTACGTACAGGTCATCACTGTACACAGCCTCTTATGGATCGTTTTGGAATTGAGGGAACGGTGAGGGCCTCCTTTGCTGTTTATAATACGAAAGCCGAAATTGATAGTCTTGCAGAAGGCGTGAAGCGGATTGTTAACTTTCTAAGTAAGTAATGAAGTCCATCAAAGAAATTCAGGAAGAGATAGTCAATGAATTTAGCTTGCTTGATGGTGATCAGGAAATGACGGTTTTGTACATCATGGAACTTGGTCAAAAATTGGACGAGATGCCTGACCGGGATAGAACTGAGGAAAATATTGTGAAAGGTTGCCAATCGAAAGTATGGTTAACAGCCCGACTTGATGGCGACAAGGTTCTTTTCGCTGCTGATAGCAATACCGCGATCACCAAAGGTTTGGTCAGCCTGTTGCTTAGAATATTTTCGGGCCAGACCCCTGATACTATTCTGAGTGCGGAAGTAGATTTCATGCACAAGATCGGAATGGAACGATTTATCGGAACGCAGCGTTCCAATGGCTTTGCAGCTATGATGAAACAAATCAAGCGCTATGCCCTTGCTTTTAAAACACAAATAGAGGTAGGACAATGAGTGAACAGGCAAAAGAAACTGAGTCAGAAGTTGCGACAGAAAACTTAAGGGACAAGGTTGTTGCCGCGATCAAAACGGTGTACGACCCCGAAATTCCTGTTGACGTTTTCGAGTTGGGTTTGATCTACGAGATCAATGTATACCCGGTAAACAATGTATACGTGCTGATGACATTGACTTCACCCTCCTGCCCTTCTGCGGAAGTTTTGCCGGGAGAGGTTGAACAAAAGATAAAAGGTGTCGAAGGTATAAACGATGTGAAAGTGGAGCTTACTTTTGACCCGCCTTACTCTCAGGACATGATGAGCGAGGCAGCTAAATTAGAACTTGGATTTCTCTGAGTTCAAGGTTTAGTCTGAACTGGGATCTGGAACTTGGAACATTGAACATTGAATTTAATTTTGAATTTTAAAACCTAGAATTAATATGTACCCCGAAGAATTAGTAGCCCCCATGCGGACTGACCTTACCTCCGCTGGATTTAAGGAATTAAAAACTCCTGAAGATGTAGATGGCGAATTGAAAGATCAAAAAGGAACCACTTTGTTGGTAATCAATTCTGTTTGTGGTTGTGCAGCTGGTGCCGCACGCCCAGGTATCAAATGGGCACTGCAAAAAAGTGACAAGCGTCCAGATCATTTGACGACCGTTTTTGCGGGTGCTGATGTAGAGGCTGTCGCGAAGGCAAGACAGTACACGCTTCCTTACCCTCCTTCATCTCCATCCATTGCATTGTTCAAAGATGGTGAGTTGGTGCACTTTGTGGAGAGGCATCATATCGAAGGAAGAAATGCGCAGATGATTGGCGAGCACCTGGTTGAGGTGTTTGACGAATTCTGCTAAGACGACTTCAAAATAAAAATTGTAAAGCCCTGACCCATCAGGGCTTTTTTATTGGAATTTTTCTACCCCAAGGTGGTTTAAAATTAATCTTCCTAATAGGACATTCAACATTTTGAGCAACAGTTGCTATACATCCTAGCACATATTTTGGCTACATTAACAGGATAATGCACCCTCAAAACACAACTAACTTATGGAACTACCTATTAACTACACCGCCATAGTCATCGCTGTGGTGGCCAACTTCGTTCTTGGATTTCTCTGGTATACGCCTCTGTTTGGTAATGCATGGGCAAAAGAAATGGGTTTCGACAGAAGTGTTAAACCATCCGGTGGCGAAATGGCAAAAGGAATGATCATTATGGTGATCGGAAACTTTCTGATGGCCTACGTCTTCGCACACAACATGGCTGCGTGGACATTCGTGCCGGGAATGAATGAGATGCCCAAGATCGGTACCATCATGAACTCTGCAATTTTTACGTGGCTAGGCTTCTATATGCCGATCGACCTCGGTGCGGTAGCATGGGAAAAGAAATCATGGAAGTTATTCGGGATCAATACCGGCTATCATCTGGCTATGCTATTGGTGGCTGCAGCCATCCTCACGTACATGGCGTAAAAACTAGCGAGTCATGAAAAAATAAACCCCGGCAATATCCGTGGTTTATTTTTTGCGCTCAGTTGATCAGCCTCGTTCTGCCAGTTTAAATATGATTGGTAAAACCATACGCTGACGAACCGGTACACCGCGTTGTCTGCCAGGCTTCCATTTTGGTGCACCTTTTAGTACCTCGACTGCTTCTTCATCGCAGCCGGCACCAATACCTTTTACGATGGCAAAGTCTGTAAGTGTCCCGTTCTTGTTTACCACGAATTCCACGAACACTTTTCCTTCTATGCCCATCCGGTTTGCCTGCGCAGGGTAATGGATATTTTCAGAAACATATTTGTAAAACGCTTGAACTCCGCCTTCGGGTTCAGCCGGATTCTCAACCACGGTGAAAATGGTTTCTGTATCCTCTTTTTCGATTGCCGGCATTGCTGGTTGGATTGTAATCTGGTCTATTCTAGTGTCCTGATTCATCTCGATATCAATCTTGATTTTCACCTCCTCGATGATCTCTTCCTCATCCGGCACCTCCACAATTGAAGGTTGAGTGACAACCGCTGGAGGTGGAGGGGGTATATCAGTAGGCGGTACTTCGGCTAAGATTTCAAAGGAGTTAACTCTCCTGTCCTGAATATCTGCAATGGCTTTGTCATAGCTTTTCCATTCGAAAGCTGTGATCATCATTCCCATGGTTAATGCCAGGCTGAACCCAAAAATGAGTCCCCGGTATTGCCCAAGGTCGGCTTTAGGGTATTTTTTTATTTCGAGGCCCATGACTAAAAGGGTTAAAGGTTATGTGAATCTATCCCCGATCTCACTCAATTCTAATGACTTACATCAGGGCCTGAGGTAATTGTCATCAATCTCGCCTCTGCAAATCTTTCGAAAGCCTGCTTACCGGTCGAAAAAATTAGGCTCAGCAAATAGAGGCCGCTTAGTATCTTGGCAAAACCATTTATGATCGTAAAGTACCTGCAAATAGTCCTGCGTGTAGTTAGAAAATACCGGGGCTATACTTTCATCAACATTTTGGGCCTCACGATCGGAATCACCAGCAGCCTATTAATCGGGCTGTACATTGCAGATGAACTTAGTTACGACAAGTACCATCCGGACGGCAATCGGGTATACCGCTTGGTAACAACAGTAAGTGACAAAAACTCAAAGATAAACACGGCCCTTAGTCCCTCTGTTGTTGCTAAATCACTAAAGGAAAGTGAACTGGTAGAGGAAGCAATCAGGTTTGGTGCCTGGAAAACATTTCCGATTACCTACGACACCACAAGCTACACGGAAGATTATCTCTTACTTGCAGACTCCAACTTCTTTCAGTTCTTCAACCTTAAGCTCATCGCGGGTGAGGCAAGCAATGTATTGAACAAAGAGAGGAATGTGGTCATCACCGCGTCAGCAGCAAAACGTTACTTTGATTATGGAGAGGGTGCTGAGGATTCCGTTCTTGGCAAAACGGTTCATCTTGCTCAGGGCTACGAAGCGACAATATCCGGAATTGCAGAAGACCCTCCAGTGCAATCACATTTTCATTTCAGTCACATACTTTCCATCAAGTCCTGGTCTGACGGGCTGGATGGGCCTTGGCGAGTTCCGCGGGTTTATACCTACGTGCGACTAAAATCCGCAAGAGAGTCTCAGCGTTTTCAAACGCAGTTGAATGAAATGGTGAAGAAGGGTATTGCCACCGAAGCTATTGATAGTCTGCAAATTGATCTACCATCTTCAATCAGTTTATCACTTCAACCTTTCAGTAGTATCCACCTTCGGTCAGCACTCGAAGATGAGATTGAAAAAAACGGTAGCATTGGCAACTTGTATATCTCAGCAGCCATCGCGGTATTCATTGCCCTACTCGCTTGCATCAATTTTATCAATCTTGCCACAGCCAGATCGGCCAACCGAAGCAAAGAAGTAGCCGTACGCAAAACAGTAGGCGCAACTTCACGAAGACTATTACGACAGTTCTTCTTTGAGTCCTATTTCTACATCACAATTTCATTGTTGCTATCACTTTTTGTGATTGTCTCTTTCCTCCCAATTTTTAATTACATCTCAGGGAAGTCAATTGAGTACTCCTACCTGTTTCAACCGCAGGTATTAGCAGGGCTTCTGCTTATTGCTGCCGTTATAGGACTTATAGCCGGATTCTATCCAGCCATATACCTATCACAATTCACACCGATCGAAGTGCTACGCGGTAGCCTGCGAAGGAAAAGACGGAGGTTTGGTATCAGGGGTATTCTTGTCGTGTTTCAATTCTTTATCGCCAGCATGATGATCGTGGGAACACTGGTAGTATACAGTCAGCTCCGTTTTATGAACAATCTTGATCCTGGCTTTGAACAAGACAATGTGCTGAACCTGCTTCACACAAAAAATCTGATGCAGAATGGGGATGCCTTTAAAGAAGATCTTAAAAAGATTGGCGGAGTAATTAACGCCAGTTACGTGAACAGGCTGCCACCTTCGGTCAATTGGGAAGCTCGATTCTCCATCGACTCCGGGCGGCATGATCTTCACATGTTTGTTTATGAAATGGATTTTGACACACCGGATATCCTCGATTTGAAAATGACGAGAGGGCGTTTTTTCTCTGAGGATCATCCGGAGGATACCGCGAGCATCATTCTGAATGAGACCGCGATGCGCGCACTTGGGTGGTCGAGCTTCGATGGGAAACAAATATATTCCTATTACGATCAGCCGGGAGGAAGACAACGCAAAGTCATCGGTGTGATGCAGGATTTCAATTTTCAATCGGCCAAAAAACCCATCATGCCGTTGGCGATCATTACAGGCAGTACGCCCAACTGGGAAATGGCGATTCGCATCAGAAACCATCATACAGATAGCGTAAAAACAGCGATTCAAAAACTCTGGAGCAGTTACACCGATAACGCACCTTTCGAACTCCAGGTGCTGGAGCAAAACATCAGGCAGGACTTTGACACGGAACGAGACATTGGGTCCTTGTTTTTGGTGTTCACTTCACTGGCCATCGTCATTGCTTGCTTAGGGCTTTATGGGTTGGCTTCTTTTACCACACAAAGGAGAAACAAAGAAATCGGGATCAGGAAAGCCATGGGTGCCAATATCACATCCGTCATCTACTTGCTTAACAAACAGTTCTTGTTGCTGGTGCTGATAGGTAATGTTGTGGCTCTACCGCTTACGTGGTGGTTACTCAACATTTGGCTGCGTCAATTTGATCGACACGTTTCGCTTTCGCTGGCTTATTTTATTGGAGCGGCAATGATTACAACTTTGGTTGCCATTCTATCCGTGAGCCACCAGGCTCTTAAAGCTGCTATGTCCAATCCGGTGAATGCTTTGCGTACAGATTAAGCAGTTTCGAGGTCTATCATCAACCGGCTTTCTTCCAGGTCCAATTCATGCTCTATCCTTCGCAGTACTTCTTCGCTGATCCTTCGCTCCCGCTTCATCTTTCTAATCTCATCCCTCTCCCGCCTGATGAGATCATGCTGAATTTTTAAAAATTCCTGTATTTGTTCTTCGCTCAACTTGGTCTCGTTCACATCACGCGTAAGGCGATGAATCCGGATTTCATACTTTGTTTTTATTTGATCCAGTACAGCAGCCGAAAGGCTAAGTGAATAATTAGATTCAATGTGCTCAATTACAGATGAGGCAATTTTTAGCCGTGCTGTATGATCGTGTTCTTTTTCGATCGAGTTGTCATCTGTAATTTTAAACCAGCGGATAAGTGTTGGCAGCGTAAGACCTTGCAATACCAGCGTGGCAAAAATCACACAGAATGTTAAAAAGATAATCAAGTCACGATTGGGAAAGGGAACGCCCTCACCGACTGTTAATGGCAATGCCAGCGCGGCAGCCAGTGAAACCACCCCACGCATGCCCGACCAACCTACCACAGTAACAGCACCAAAGGACGGTCTCACTTCATTTTTTCGAATGCGTTTGTTCATCCATCGTGGTAAATATGCTCCTGGGTAAATCCAAATTAGTCTGACTACAATAGTGGCAAGGCTGATGATGCCTCCGTAAATGATTACTTGTGCAAGCGAGTGCTCTTGTATGTTCGCCAATATCAGCGGCAACTGAAGGCCAATGAGAATAAAGATGATTCCATTCACGAGGAAGATCAAGGTTTCCCAGACAGCTACGGCTTGTATTCTCGTTCGATGATCAAATATTTCAGAAGAATAGAAACTTAGGAACAGTCCACAGGTGACTACCGCAAGCACACCTGATGTATGAATCTCTTCAGCGACCAGGTAGGCTGTGTAAGGAGCAAGTAAAGTAAACGTAGTATCAGTAATTGCATTGTCAGGTGTAATTTTATGAATCCACCTGAAGATCATTCCGATAACAAATCCAATTGCGATACCAACCACAGCAACGTAAAAGAAGTTAATGGTGACCAGCCACCAGATAAAAGAACCAGTAGCTACTGCTGACACTGCATAACGATAGGCGATCAAACCAGTAGCATCGTTCACCAGGCTCTCTCCTTCCAGAACGGTAATCACTCTTTTCGGAAGTTTTAGTCCTTTCGTTGCTGCTGTAGCAGCCACTGCGTCAGGAGGAGAGATAATCGCACCGAGAACGAAGGACTCAGCCCATCCAAATCCAGGAATGAAATAGTGTGCAGCGCATGCTACCAATGTAGTTGTGAAAAGTACACAACCAATCGCCAACATGGAAATCGGTCGAGCGGCATCTTTAAAATCGATAAGGGAAGTATTCCACGCAGCGGAGTATAAAACAGGTGGTAGAAAGAGAAGGAACACCACCTCTGCATCCAGCGAGACGATCGGTAGACCTGGTACCAGCCCAATAATGATACCCGCAATCACCAACATAACTGGATAAGGCATGCGAATCTTGTCGGTGACCTGAGCCAGAGCGGTGACTACAGCCAGAAGAAGAATTACGGTGGTAATGTTGCCCATTTGAGCCTGTTTGAACCTGCAATTAAATCAAGTTTGAGAAGGTTTTTACAACAAAAAGGACGATTTTAGATTTGCTTCAAGGCCTTTACCAATCCGCTAACGCGAAACAGATGGTAACTCACGGCCCGAGGTTGAGAACAACTCAACGATCTTGATTACGAAATCAAATTTGTCAGCGGCCGTCCAAGTATGCAAGGCTACCTTGTTCTGAAACGCTGAACAAAATACCTCCAAGCTACCCACAGAATATTTGTATGTAATTAATCCAATTTTTGGCTACGTTTTTGACGTGAAATCGCGATTTTTATTGATTAAACCTAACCTTAAACTGCAGTAAAAATGTCTTTTAGATCGCTCTCAAAATTTTATTTGTCTGCGACAATTACGTGCCTGATAATTTGCAGTGGTCAGTTTGCCCAAGCTCAAACCGTCACTGCAACCGACCTGGGCGCAAGTAACGTTGACATTTATAAAACTATTCGACAGAGAGTCTATGGTTTCAGTATTTTATCTACTGGAGGTAGCTCAACGCTCACGGCCTTAACAACACAACCAACAGGCGGCACATACACTGCATCCGACATTACCGACTTCGATTTATATTTTAACACAGTAGACAATTTTGCCTCCGCTACATTGGTAGGTACCTCCAGCCTGTCTGCAGGTACAGGTGAAGCCATCAATTTTAATGCATTTTCTCAGGTCATCGCGGATGATGGATTAGCCAAGTATTTCTACATCGCTACCAATGTAGCTCCGGGTGCAACCACAGGCGCAACCTTTAGCATCCCATCGTTTACAGTCAGCAACTTCACTTTTTCAGCAGTTGTTACCTTCGGTGGCCTGTCACTAGGCCCATCGGGAACAAAAACAATTCAAGGCCAGGCGCCTTTTATCACCACCTGGAAAACGGATAATCCTGGAAGCTCAAACGATAATCAAATCACAATCCCAACCACAGGACTTGGTTATGATTATGATATCCTATGGTTTGAAGTAGGCAATCCGACCAATACCGGAACTGTCACCAGCGCCACTGGAAGCGTTACCATCGACTTCCCTGTCCCAGGAATTTATCAGGTCGAAATCACCGGGCAATTTCCCAGAATATTTTTCAATGCCGGATTCATCTTTTCATCTCAAAAGGACAGTGACAAAATTCTTTCTGTAGAACAATGGGGTAACATCGCATGGACTTCAATGAGCAATGCTTTTGCCGGGTGTGACAACCTGAGAATAAATGCAGTGGATGCACCAGATCTTTCAGGAGTAACCGATCTGTCGCGAATGTTTTTTCATGCCATTTCCATGAATGATGACATAAGTGGATGGAACGTTGGCTCGGTCTTAAATATGTCGGGTATGTTCAGAGATGCTGAGTCCTTCAATCAACCATTAGACAGTTGGAGTGTTGATGGCGTAACCAACATGTCGGAGATGTTTTACTTCGCTTCTGCATTCAACCAAGATCTTAACAACTGGCAAGTCGATAATGTAACAAATATGGACTCGATGTTTGGAGGAGCGCTGGCATTTAACGGGGATGTGAGTACATGGCATGTGGATAACGTGACGAACTTTAGCGGCATGTTCAGCGTGGCCGAGGCGTTTAATGGAGACATCAGCGGATGGCAGATCACAAACGCAACTAACCTGGGTGGGATGTTTAATGGCGCCATATCTTTTAACCAGGATATAAGTACTAAGATTGGCGGAGGAAACAATGGTGGTGACGCGTGGGATACCAACGGTGTACTCAACATGTCGGGTTTGTTCAGAAGAGCGATCGCCTTTAATCAACCGATAGTAAATTGGGATGTAAGCACCGTTACTGACATGGATGACATGTTTTCCGATCATCCTACTTTCAATCAAAATATCACGGGATGGGTTGTCAACAACGTGCAGGAGATGCGAAGCATGTTCGAAAATGCCACCTCGTTCAATCAGAATATCAGCAGTTGGGATGTCTCGAACGTAAATGACTTTAACGGCATGTTTGCCAACGCTACTTCTTTTAATCAACCTATAGGTACGTGGACTTTAAACTCTGTTTCAAATATTGACATGAGGAATATGTTTGCCGGTGCCTCCTCCTTCGATAGAGACCTAAGTGGTTGGGATGTTTCAAAGCTGACGTTGGCTGCGAATATGTTCAACAACTCCGGTCTCTCGGTTGCGAATTATGATCTTCTGCTTGAAGGCTGGGCTGCTCAATCCGTAAATTCTGGGGTCAACTTTGGAGCGCAGGGAGTATTTTACTGTAGTGCAGGCACCGCGCGCGCAGCACTTATCGCTGCTGGCTGGTTTATTACCGATGCAGGATCAAAATGTATTTCTCTTTTTGATGGACCTGGATTAACAGACCCGGAGATATTGGATGGTCAGGCTGAAGCCATCGATTTCGGATCAACTTCTACAACAAAGCGCAGAACGTTTACCATTTTAAATAATCAGGGATCTGTCATCACGAACGTTGTCGTTACTATATCAGGAACAGCATTCAGCACTCCTTCCACTCCAGTGACCATTGGCGCAGGTAGCACACATAATTTCAATATCGACCTGAGTGGATCTACAGGCACTTTCCTCGAAACTGTAAGCATCACAAGCGATAATTTTACTGGCACATTTCAATTCGACTTAATTGGTGTCGTTACAGCTTCACCGGAACCCGAAATAAAAGTTTTTGAAGGTCCAACTGTTCTGGGTAGCGAAATCACAAGTAGCTCAACGCTTGATTTCGGCATAGAGTTTAGAGGTACTGATGTTATTCAGGAGTTCACCATCACAAATCTTGGCTCTGCCGACCTAAATGTTTCGAATATTTCCACTAACGGAGCCTACAGTGTGATCTCCGCCACCTCTTTGGTCATTCCAGTGGACGGCACTGAGGTTGTTCAAATTCAATTGAGTGGTGCTACCGGTGGAGCCTTTTCTGAACCCCTCACCATTGAAAGTGATGATGCCGATGAAGCTAACTTTAGTTTCGACCTATTTGGCATCATCGTTGGCCCTGACCTCTGGGTGGTTGATGGACTTGATATTTTTTCGGATCCTGAAATTTTAAATGGACAATCTACTCCTATCGACATAGGGTCTGGCACGTTTGGAACTGATGTTGTCAAACAGCTCACGATAACTGATGCTACCTCGGTCAACCTGGCGATAACCAACATCTCCATTTCAGGAACCGCATTTAGCTTTACGCCAGCAGCACCATTTGGTGTAGCTGGTGAAATCGATGGCATCTACGATGAAGTCCTTTTCGAGATTACACTTAGTGGCGCTGCCTCCGGAACATTCAATGAAACCGTAACGATCACCAGCGATGACGATGCAGAGCCAATTTTCAGTTTCCCAATTACCGGGACCATTATCTCAACTGGCTGCGCAACATTGCCGACCGTAAACGCTGGTGCTGACATTAGTTTATGTACCGGTAATGCAGTCTCTCTTTCAGGAACAATAGGTGGCAGCGCCACAACCGCCACATGGTCCACTACCGGGTCTGGTAGTTTTGACGACAACACATTGCTTGGCGCAACCTACACTCTTAGTGGGGCTGACGTCAGTTCAGGTTCGGTGATACTTACGCTCACTGTGCCAGCGGCTGGACCATGTCCGCAAGTGCAAGATCAGCTTGTAGTAAGCATTGCCAGCACACCCGTTGCGGGCTCCCCTTCTGTTCAGGGCAATGTGGGAGTTGCGACCAACATTGATGTAATTTCTAATTCCACAATCGGGAGCGGTGATGTGATTACCGTGACAATCCAAAACAATCCCTCAAAAGGAACCGTGACCGTCAACACAAACAACACCATTAGTTATATAGCGGGAACAGGCACCATTGGCGTTGACTCTTTTGAGTATCAAATTTGCAATCAATGTAATCTATGCAGCAGCGGAACCATCGCTATTGACATTGCTAATGCAGCACCTGTGTTCACTGCCCCGTCTACTACGCCAGAGGCAGCGCCCGGTCAGCTTATTGTTATCTCAATTCCCGATGTGATCTCCGATCTCAATGATAATATCGACTTGAATTCATTTTCAAACTTCAGTTCAACAGCAAATGCAGCCTTCAGTTATGATGCTAACACCGGTGATCTTACGCTTGACTACACTAATGCGGTTTTTACTTCCGAACAAGATAACATCTCGTTCACCATTTGTGATTTGCTCAACTCGTGTACTGACGTAACGATGCAAATAGATCTCAACGGAGAGATCACTGTTTTCAATGGTATTTCACCTAATGCAGATGGTATGAATGACTTTTTTAACATTGAGAATATCCAATTTGTAGAACCTACGAATAACGTCAGCATCTTCAACCGCTGGGGTGACAAAGTGTACGAGCAAGAGAATTACGATTCCCAGAATCCAGACAAGCGCTTTGAGGGTAAACAAAACAACGGAACTGAGCTTCCAAGTGGGATTTATTTCTACAAGGTGGAATTCCCGAGCGGCCGCGAGGAGCTTACGGGTTACTTAACAGTAAAAAAATGAGATAAAGGGCAGTATTTAGGGCCGAGGGTCTTTAACTTTGGCTAAAACCACTGCTTACTCATGGATCTCAAAAATTATCTGTTCGCAGCCTGTCTATCTTTTGCTTTTCTTTTCGCAAACGCACAGAAGCTCTACATCGCAGAAAATGGAGCTCAGCATATCCAACGAAGTAATATCGATGGCTCCAATTTAGAACTGATTAATACCGCTGGTCAGGTCGGTGCTGTTAAGGACATCGTGATTGATGAGCAACGGAACAGAGTTTTTTGGGTAGAGAACAATGCCAGCAACGCTCTAGTAAAAAGAGCGGATATGATCGCTACTGGCGGCACTATTCAATTAGGCAATGTCATCAACTTTATACAGGTTGCTCCTGGTAACTCTTTTGAGGCGTTGGGGATTAATAAAACAACACGGGAACTATACGTTACCTCAGTTGGAACTGGTGGGTCCATCTATCGAATAAGTCTTGATGCTTCCCCCATAACTGTACTGCCAGCAGCTACCTTGACGGGCCTTTTTGCGACCTATGGGATTGACATCGATGCGGTAAATAGTAAAATGTATTTCATCAACACGGCAACGTCAAGACAAATACAAATGGCCAACGCAGACGGCACAAGTCCATCAGTAATCTTGAATATATCAGGTACCCTGGGAACTCCGCATGACGTTGCGGTGGATCCAGCAGGTGGATTCATTTATTTTTCAACCAACAATGGAGGAGTTGGACAAATTCATCGAGCTACGTTGAGTGGTAGCTCACCAACTTTGCTGGTTAATAGCCTGCCAAGCACAATTAAAGGTATCGCAATAGATAAGAAAAACGGTTTCATTTACTGGGCAACTGGCGGCACCACAGTAGGTCGAGCCAATCTGGATGGCACAGGTGCAATCAACATAGTACCAGGGTTAAGTACGGCAAATTATGTTGCAATAGACTTCAGCACAACCCCACCACCAAAGCTCTATTGGACGGAAGGAAACCTTCAAGAAATTCATCGTATGAATACAGATGGCAGCGACTTTGAACGCTACTATTTCGGCTCAAGCCCCTATCCCACTGGCATCGCCATTGACAACAACGCTCGATACATCTACTGGGCAGACAGAAACCAATCCACCATCAAGCGCGGATTAATTGGCGAAACCGATTTTGAAAACCTTCCTCCCGAAATTGTCCTCAACTACACCGATATGCTTCCGGGTATCTCTGGAATGGACATAGATGCGAGCAATACAATGATTTACTTTGCGGACGCTGCAAACAACCGAATACAGCGTGCTGATTACAGCGATCCTTTTCCGATTACTGGAAGTGATCTGGTGAACATTGCAAACCCCTTCAGTCTTGATCTGGATTTGCTTAATGGAAAAATCTACTACACGGCCAATGATAATGCTGCAATCAACACCGGAACTTTGTTTCGGGCAAATTTGGATGGCACCGGGCAAGAGTCGCTTTGGTCGGGTACAGAACCAGATCCTCAAAGATTTATTCACGATGTGAAAGTTGACCCAGGGAACGGACTGGTGTACTGGGCATGGACAGAGTCAAATGGAGTCGCTACAATCTACAAAGCCGACATCAGCGATGTGAGTGGAACTGTTACCCCTCTGGTCAATCCCACAGGCGGTGAAGTAAGAGGTCTTGAAATAGATCCTCAAAACAACAAACTTTGGTGGGTATGTCGCGGCAGAATAGGTCTTGTACCACCTTCCATTATGCAAGCTGATCTTGATGATGGTGGAAACGTTGGTCCTCTTCACACGATTACGTTTACACCACCCAATGCTAACTTTATATTACTTGACAAAGGATGCGATCAACCAATTGCGGCTTCTGTAAACCTTGCCGCACCACTAGGACAAAGCTCAATTGCAGATCCATTGGCAAGTTCTTTCTTTCGATCAACAGACGTGATAACTGTTACAATTAGTAATTCTCCCACCAAAGGAACAGCATCTGTGCTGACGGATAACACCATTGAATTTACACCCGACAGCGGAACAGTAGGAGCTGAGGTAATCGTGTATCGAATGTGTAATCAATGTAATCTTTGCGATGAAGGTGAAATCACCATTGACATTCCCAACCTTCCGCCTGTAATAACAGCACCAACTGGTACACTTACTGTTACGGTAGGTGGCTCTATAACTATCCCATTGTCATCGTTGTTGTCAGATCCGAATAACAATCTTGACATAGCTTCGCTTTCAATAGTTGCTCAACCATCAAGTGGGGCGAGCGCTACAATTAATTCCAGCAACGAAATTGTAATCGATTACTCCGGAAACACATTCACTGGAGTGGACAACCTGACCATTGAGGTATGTGATCAACTTTCTGTCTGCGTGACCCGCCAAATTTCAATTACCGTAAGTGCACAGCCTCCGACCTCAGCTGAAATAATAATTTACAACGGTATCTCACCCAATGGCGACACCTTCAATCCCTACTTCCGAATTGAGAATATCGAAACCGAAGAACCAGAAAATTCAGTTAAGATTTACAATCGCTGGGGCGACAAGGTATTCGAAGTCTCCAACTACGACAACGGCAATCCGGACAAGCGCTTCAATGGAGTGAGCGACAATGACAAAGACTTGCCAAGTGGTATATACTTCTATCGGATTGAATTTGGCAGTGGACGGAGTTCATTGGAAGGCTACCTGACGCTGAAGAGATAAAATTCAGAATTTAAAGTTCAAGATTGGAGGTTTACTGCTATTTTCAATCTTGAATCTTAAATTCTAAATCAAGAATGTCCGCTCCGCTCCCTCCCTTCAGTTGTACCTTCTCTCCCACTGCGCCAGAAATACTTCATGGTCTGGCCGCTACCCTGGCGATCTCAACCTATCAGGCTGGCAAGGTAATTTTCATTAGCGCCCAAGATAAGGAGCATCTCGTGCAGCTACCTAGAAATTTTGAGAAACCAATGGGCATTGCACTGCAAGGTGACAAACTTGCAATCGCCACGTCAAACAAGGTGCTTGTGTTAAAGAATGCGGCTAAGATGGCACCCAACTATCCTAAACAAAAGAACACCTATGATGCGCTTTACCTTCCACGTGCCGAATACTTTACTGGCGAAAATGACATTCATGACCTGCACTGGGCCGGGGATCAACTTTGGGCAGTGAACACCAGGTTCTCCTGCCTGGCAACGATTGATGAAGAATACAGCTTTCACTCCCAATGGAAACCTTTTTTTATTCAAACCACCACACCAACTGACCAGTGCCACCTGAATGGTGTCGCGTTTGAAAATGATAAACCCAAGTATGTGACTGCACTTGGACAGTCTGACCAGCCCGGTGGGTGGAGAGAACGAAAGGCAGATGGAGGCATTTTGATGGACGTGGAGTCCAACGAAATTATTGCCACCAACTTGTTGATGCCACATTCACCAAGAATTATTGACGGACAACTTTACTGGTTGCACTCGGCCACAGGAGACCTGGTAAGAATGACTTCGCCCGGAAAGTACGAGGTATTGAAATCACTGGATGGATTTGTGAGGGGCATGGACCGCATCGGAGATTATCTATTCATAGGACTTTCGAAGTTGAGAGAAACCTCCCAGGCTTTTCAAAATCTTCCCATCTCGAAAAAATCAATTTACAGTGGCATCGTCATCATCTATCTGCCACGTATGAGCCTCGCTGGTTTTATCAAATATGAAAACAACGTAGATGAAATCTATGATGTGCGCGTCATTCCCAATGTTAAGCGCCCTGGGCTGCTCAATACGGACATGCACCAACAGGTCATGGCAATTACCACACAGGAAAATGACTATTGGGGAGTGGTCGATAAAAAGGAAAAGTAGTGGAGTCTCCGTGGAAGCCATACCTGAAGGAGAACATCCTCGACCCTTATCCAATGTACAAAGCGTTGAGGGACTATGAACCCATTCATCGTGCGAGGACAGGCGAATGGGTGGTGACAGAATATGAGGCTGCACGAAGTATCTTAAAAGACTCACGATTTCTTGTTGGCAACCGAGCAGCCTGGCTGGAGAAGGCCAGCACCCAGCACCTCGATAAGTGGGAATCATTTAGCGTGATTGTAGATGCCCTTAAGTCCTTTGTAGTTTTCAAAAATCCGCCCGATCATACACTGCTTCGTAAGTTCATTATGCAGGCATGGAACAATCGAGAGGTTGATGCGATAATAAAAGGAAATATCGATGCGATTTTTAACACCCTCGATCCAACGCGCTTTGACCTGGCAACAGAGCTTGCGGCACCCCTGCCGGCAATGACCATGACAAAAATCCTGGGCTTGCCGATAGAAGACTACAAGTATCTGGAGAACTTGTCTCATGAAATGATTCACTCGCTTGATCTGTATCTTACATTCCGACAGATCGAGAGAATGAAAAATGCCACAGAAGAATTTGCAGCATATTTTGAGAAATTTGCCGCTGATAAATTGAAGAACCCTGATGATAGCCTATTGAGTCGGCTGGTGCATTTAAATAAAGATCAACAAATACCGCATCACGAACTGATGGGAAATTGTTTCTTTCTCTTCATTGCGGGTGAGGAAACCACTGCCGGACTTATAGAACTTGGCCTGTATCACCTCATTCTTAATGAGGAGCTCAATAAAAGTTTCCAAGAGCAGAAAATACCTTCCCTCGCCACCGAAGAACTTCTTCGGTTCGATTCACCTGCTCAAATCGTGGTTAGGATCGCTTCGGAAGAATGCGAAATAGCGCGACATAAATTTGAAAAAGAAGCTGCAGTCACAATTTGCCTTGGAGCAGCTAATCGTGATCCAGGAAAATTCGAGAGACCAGATGAATTGATACTCGACCGAACCCCGAACCATCATCTCGCATTTGCCTCAGGTATTCATCGCTGCCTTGGCGACTGGCTCGCTAAAAGGGAGTTTGAGATTTTGCTGGATGAATTAACCACCCGTTTCAACAGATTTGAACTATTGAGCCAGCCAGTTTGGAAAGAAAATCTGAACATGAGAAGTTTGCGTTCACTTTATATCAGTTGTCGCTAATGTCTGAGGTTAGAGAATTCATTCGAAGTAAGGTGGCCGAAACACTAAGTGTAAGGTCTGAAGATATCAATCCTGATGAGGAGTTCATGTCGATTGGCCTTGATAGCATGCACGCGATTTTCCTGATCGATGAGATCGAAAAGAAGTTTGGAATTGAAATCAACCCGCATTCATTTTGGGAACACCCCACCATCAATTCATTTGCCGCTAATCTTGATAAGCAAATAAGCTAGATCTTTGCCCCTTTGAAGTAATAAACTCTGATGGGTTGACCTTTTGTATTAAAACCAATGAAATACATTTTATAGGCACGCCAAACTGCCTGGTTGTTTATCTTGTTGGTATTCAGCTTCGGATTGATCACGACAACAAACACACCAATTGGCTTTTGTACTTCCTCCGATTTAGCCACCTCTTCCAGGAATTGCAACGATAGCTTTGTTAAGTGAACATCGAAACCAACAACTCGCGCCTTAGGTGAAATAAAACATCTGTACTGATAAAGAAGGTTATCATTGAGCAGCTTAACCCTCATCTTAATAGCGGTGCTTACCGCAATGATCTTGTTGTCCGTATCCCTGGCAATAAATAGAAGCTCATCAGCCCGTTGTTCTGCAGCCTCTTCTGATAACACCTTTTCGTCTACCCAAAACTTGATTGCTTCTTGTTTCGTCTCTGGCGACACTTTTCCCCAGACGTTCTCCAATTTGATATCTGCGATGCTTTTCAAAGCCATTAGTTGATAGTAGCGTCCTTGAAGTAGTAAACCCTAACCTGAAAGCCCTTGCCCGAATTGCCAATGTACACCATCTGAGAGGCGTGCCAGATTGCCTCCCTCCTGGTTTCACTGTAGTCCTTATTTTCAATAAGGGTAATTATTCCGATGGTTCGTTCATCGGTGTCACTCTTGTGGATCGACTCAAAGAAGTCACGAGTGAGTACTATCAGTTTACTCGCTAGCCCGGGCTGCCGATAAGAAGGTACAATCAACAACCGGACTGAATATAAATAGTTTCTTAGCTGCTTGACGTAAACCTTTTGCGCTGTCGAAATTCCAACGACTTGTTCAAATTCATTTTTTACAACATAAGCCAGTTGAGAAAGTCTTTCGTTAACTTTTTCTGCCTCCATCCCCGGACTAAACTGTTTCCATATGGTGACAATCTCCTTTTGAAGTTCACCGGGGTGTTTACCCCATAGGTTTTCAAAAGAAACGGAATGCTTATTCATCTTAAGGGTAAATGATCAACAACAAAACCTCATTATTTCATGAATTTACCAACAAACTGCTAGCTAAAAAATTCTTTTGCGCTCGCTCAAACAACATGAACTAACTTTTGTATAACTTTAAAATGCGTCATTAGTGCGCGTCCATGCATGGTTTCTTTTAGGAAGCTTCTCAAAAAGACAGAAAGACGAGAAGCATTAAAAACAAAACTGAACAGAAGCATTGCTTCCGGCCAGTTCTTTCGGCTAAGGCCGGCAAAAAGAAACAATCTCCTCCTTAAATTTTATCGGCTTACAAAGGGTATTAGCGAACTCAAATGGCAAGTGAAGATTGCCGCAGTAAGTAGTGCTCTGATTTCATTAACTCCGTTTGACAAAGTTCAGGCACAACAAATTGGACCATTTTTACAACAGTCTCGTTTGGCAAACCCTCTAAGGCAGCCGTTGCCAGGGAGTAGGCTGAAGCCCGCTACGGTTGACCTGGATAATGATGGTGATTCCGATATCGTTGTAGGAGGCAACTACGGATATCTGAATATGTTCGTAAATGATGGGACAGGGAATTTTGAAGAAGTTGAACTCCTCCTAGCTACTTCTGGGGCGTACACCGGTTACATTAGCGCAGGCATTCCATCATTTGCTGACCTCGATGGGGATGGGGATCTCGACTTGATAGTTGGTCAATTGTACAGCAACTCTCATCCTACGTACTATCTAAATAATGGCGGTGGAAATGGCACAACACCAACTTTTACTTCACAGAATGGTGCATGGAATGGCACTACAGGAAATCCCTTTTACTCCATCAACCCATTTTTTAGCCAGCATCACTCCTTCATAGATTATGACGGTGATGGCGATTTGGATGTCTTTATCAGCGGAACAGCAAATCTCGCATACGATCCACAAATCCTATACTACGAAAACACAGGATCATCGGTGTTTGTCAATACAAGCCTCCCTAATTTGCCAACATTCTACGCCAACGACTATGGCAACAGAGCTAATGCGCTTGTTGCTGACATGGATTTGGATGGAAGTCTGGATTTGATCATTGGTGGAGCAGGAGGAGACATCACATTCTTCAAAGGAGGAAACTCAGACTTCGTAAAACAAACAGCAGCCTGGAACCCTACCACTAAAACTGGGAATCCATTTCACGATGTTCTTTTGGTAAACGGCCCTTTATTCCCGTCATTGATCGATTTGGACTTAGATGGTGACCTTGATCTGATCGCGGGATATAGCCCTCAAAACTATAACGCTGTTGAGCCGGTCGCGTATTTTGAGAATAAAGGAAATTCCGTTTTTGAGCGAAAAGAGTTCCTTGATAATCCATTGGGTGGCGCCTCTACAGGTAGTGTTGGCACGGCTTCGTTTGTAGATATTGATGACGATGGGGAGATCGATGCGCTGCTTGGAGGCAAGTACAGTAATGCCCTTTCGTTCTTCAAGAACAGTAACAACGTATTTAGCAATACCACCACAGGGAGTCTTTTTGATGGCATTGCAGAAACATTTGAACGTTGGGAAGGTGCAATTCCTGTTCCAGTTGATCTTGATGATGATGGTGATCTTGACCTTATTACAGGTGGCTATTATGGTCGAATAACATTCTTCCAAAATATTAATGGAACACTTGAACGTCAGGTAATGGACTCAGAGAATCCATTTCATCTGGTCGGCTCTTACGACAATTTTAATTACGACACTGGAAGCTACTATTCAGTTTTTTTGGGTGGTATTACCTATTTGGATTTAGTAGATATCGATAATGATGGAGATGTTGACTTGTTTGTCAGTAGCGGAAACGGAACAATAAAATTCTTCGAGAATACTGGTGATAAGGAAAACCCCTCTTTCGAAGCGCCTTCCAACCCTGGTGATAACCCGCTGGATGTGAGCCATATTCCAGAATTCGCATCAGGAAACTTTGATAACTCCAGGGGCATAAGCCCCAAGTTTGTTGACCTTGATCATGATGGCGATCTGGATTTGTTATTGGGTGGAAGGCAAATCGACTCGTATGCTAAGTATGACTTAAGGGGCATCTTTCTTTTTGAAAATACGGGTTCAGCAAGCGCAGCAACTTTTGTAGGGCAAGGTTACCTTATCCCCGACACGGATTACCGCCCCAGCCCCAGCGCGGTAGATGCAGATGGCGATGGTGACCTGGATATATTTGTCGGAAATGACAATGGCTTTTTCAAATACTATGTCAATGAAAACCCCGCGCCTGTTACCGCGGTCAACAGCTCAGTTATAGACTACGAATTCGAATCGGGGCCGGTTACTCTTGATGCTTCTCTTGCGCTGGCCGATAGTGATGGAGATGATATTGCCAGGGCAACCGTCACCATTCAAAATTTTCAAGCCGGAAATGAAGTATTGGCATTCACTCCACAAAGTCCAATCACTGGAAGCTTTGATACCTCCACCGGTGTTCTAACCCTGACCGGAAGGGCATCAGTAACTGCGTATCGGAATGTGCTAAGAACCGTAACATATAATTACATAGGACCAGATCCGGGACCTCCCAATACTGGAGGACGAATACGAGCTTTAACCAGAACGATCGCATTCGCAGTGTACGATCAAGACTTAACAACTCCAGCCCTGGCAACAAAGTCAGTTACAATCTCTTCGCCCCCTGTAATTGCCGAAGAGATTATTGTTTACAATGGAATATCTCCTAACGGAGATGCATTCAATCAGTTCTTCAACATAGAAAACATAGAAACACTCGGTCCAGAAAATAATGTGTCAATCTTTAATCGCTGGGGTGATAAGGTTTTTGAAATCAGTAACTACAACAATGATGACCGAAGATTCGAAGGACGAAGTGACGATGGTAAAGAGTTATCGAGTGGTGTCTACTTTTATCGAATCAAGTTTGAGAACGGGCTTCCTGAACTAAAGGGATACTTGACGCTTAAGAGATGATGATTGGCCTTCAAACAGGTCTCAATACTTCGAACCTTAACAATTTCTTCACAAAATCAGGGGAATAATAGTCCGGATACGATTGGTAGAAATTGCGGATTGCGGGGCGGAATGGGATGAATTTAACCACCAAGCAGGGTGACGGAGTGCTGATTGTCAAGAATCAAAGAAAATCTGTACTCATAAATTTTATATATTGTTTGGCAAAGAACTGCCCTGAATGGGATCTGCCCAACATATTTCTCAGCTGTTCAGAAAGAAGCTCACTCAGTGGGAAAATCACAAACTGCAGGTAAAGAGCGATATCCACTCTGGTAAATTCTATCGTTTTAAGTCAGGTAAACGTCAATCTCTGATCAGCAAACTTCACCGGCTGACGCGAAGACTGAATAAACTCCAATGGCAAATGCAACTCGCTGCCTTGGGGGGAACTTTGGTTGCCCTTACACCTTTTGACAAAGTTCAAGCCCAGGAACTAGGCCCATTTATCAAGAAGTCAAGGCTGGAGAATCCCTTAAGAACTCCATTGTCTGGTTACGCAATGAAACCTACGGCCATTGACCTAGACAATGACGGTGATTATGACATTGTTTCTGGCAACTCCGATTTCCTTCAGGTGTTTAAAAATGTTGGTGACAACACAACCCCCATTTTTGAAGATATCGGGAGTCTATCTGACAACTACAATTATACCCCTGCAAGCCTACCGCACTATAAACCTGCGTTTGCAGACGTGGATGGCGATGGTGATATGGATCTCGCTGTGGCAACCTATAATAGCGGAATCATCTATTATCGAAATGATGGAAGCTCATACACTCAGCTAACGGGGCCTTCAAATCCCTTTAACTCAATATCGATAAGTACCTTCCCGAGCATTTCATTTATCGACTATGATGGTGATACTGATTTCGATCTTCTCGTGGCGGATACTTATTCTGGTGGAGGCAGATTGCAATACTTCAGAAATGACGGTTCTTCTACTTTTACCCCCACTGCGATACCATTGCCTGATATCTCGGACGGGTACTTTAGAAGGCCAGTACCAATCATATCAGACATCGATGAGGATGGTTTTCCTGATTTAACGATTGGAACCAGAGACGATAATATAAGATTTTTCGAAGATACTGGAGGAGGATTTGTCGAAGACGTTAATCCCTGGAACTCAGCCAACAAAACGGGAAACCCATTTTATGGCATTGACCTGAATAGAGATGTGTCACCTGAATTTGTAGACCTTGATGGTGACGGTGACCTCGATCTCATAGCCGGCTACGTCCAATTCTTTTTCCAAAATGTTGAGGCTGTCGCCTATTTTGAAAATAAGGGAGACGCAGTTTTTGAGCGCAAGGTATTTCTCGATAATCCATTTGGCGGTGCTGCAACGGGTGCCGATGGAGTGCCGTATTTTGTAGACGTAGATGAAGATGGAACGCTGGATGCCCTGCTGGGCGGCAAGTATGGCAATACGTTGACTTATTATAAAAATGTTGGTGGGGTCTTCCAACAGGAGCTGGGTCCTTCCAGCCCTTTCTATAATATCCTCGCGGGCTTAAGTTATTTTACGAGTGCCAAACCTGTCTACGTTGATATCGACAATGATGGTGATCTTGATTTGATCCTGGGGGATTATAACGGCAACATTACTTTTTTCCTAAGTGACGATGACGTTTTGAGCAAGCAGGTGATGGATGCCTCCAATCCATTCTTTGATCTGGGACCACCGAGAAATAAAGATGTTTATTCAGGTCTCTATTATTCGGTACATATCGTTGGCAACTCTAATACCGCGATTGACCTCGTTGATATCGACAATGATGGTGACTTGGATTTGTTTTCTGGTAATCATGAAGGCACGGTTGATTTTTACAGAAACACAGGAACCGCTACAAGTCCTCACTTTGAAAAACCATTAGATCCAACAGAAAATCCTCTAGACAAGTCACATATCCCTGAATTTGATAACAACTTCTTTGATTACAGCGATACCCAACCCAAGTTTATTGATCTTGACCATGACGGGGATGCAGACTTGATTTTAGGCGGCCACTATTATGTGAATGACAGCTTTTATGGGGATGCCATATTCTACTTCGAAAATGTGGGCACTCCAGAAGCTGCCTCCTTTGAGATGCAGACACCAGCTTTGTTACCATACACGTACCGCAATCCCAATCCCGGATTAATAGATATGGATGGAGATGGAGATCTGGACATCTTTGTGGGTGATGACTACGGTATCTTTGAATTTTACTTAAACGAAAATCCCGCTGCGGTCACCACGATCAATACTTCCGTGATCGAGTATCAGTTTAATACTGGCCCTGTGACTGTAGATGCTACACTTACAGTAGCCGATAGTGATGACGATGATATCGTCAGCGCGACAGTAACCATTCAAAATTTTCAACCGGGAAATGAAGCCCTTTCGTTTACAGCACAAGCACCCGTTACTGGAGATTTTGATGCCTCAACTGGTGTTCTCACTTTAACGGGAAGCGCGTCTGTTGATATTTATCAAACAATACTGAGAACTGTTGCTTATTCCTATACCGGACCTGATCCAGGCGCTCGCAAGGGCAAAACAAATCGCGTTAAAAGTCTTGCTAGGTCGATTGTGTTCCGTGCATTCGATTCAGATTTGACGTCACCTGTTTCGGCTACGAGATCGCTAAACATTATCGGTACAGCCGTAAATCAACCACCAAGTCTTAATAGCATCACGCTCTCAACAGTCATTCAGGGATCTGCCTCCATTGACCTCGCTCCTCTTATCTCCGACTCTGAGGGCAATTTTGATCCCACAGCCGATGGGGCAATTACGATCATAGCGCAACCTCAAAGTGGAGCTGTTGCTTCGATCAGCGGATCAGTCCTCACCGTTAATTACAGCGGACTTTCATTTAGTGGCAATGAATCGCTGCAAATACGTGCTTGTGATCTTGCCGGTGGATGTACAGATGTGATCGTAAATGTAAGCGTGATTGGTGAGGTAGTGGTTTACAACGGAATATCCCCCAATGGAGATGAATTCAATCAATTCTTCAATATTGAAAACATAGAAATACTCGGGCCGGAAAATAAAGTATCGATTTTTAACCGGTGGGGTGATCGTATTTTTGAAATGGACAACTACAACAATGATGACCGAAGGTTTGAGGGATTGAGTGATGGAGGCAAAGAATTGCCAAGTGGGGTCTATTTCTACAAGATTGAATTTACCAATGGTCTACCTGAACTACAGGGCTACCTGACGCTCAAAAGATGATTTGAAATGTCGTTTTGGCGACCAGATCATCATACCCGTTCTTGAGTAACAATATCTTCACAGACGTAGGGCAATTAATTCGGGCGGGGCATCGCAAAAAAAAGTCCTATTCAAGCCTGTTTGTGCCGATTTGTCAAATCCTGAAAAATCCGGGCCTACGATTTTATCATCACTCATAAAATATAGGGAAATCTGTGCGCATAATTTTATATCTTGATTTTCAAAGAACTGCGCAGTATGGGATCTACCCAACATATTTCTCAGCTCTTCAAGAAGAAGCTCAACCAGTGGGAAAATCACAAGCTACAGGTCGAGAACGATATTCACACTGGTAGGTTCTACCGCTTCAGATCAGCCAAGCGCTTTTCTCTCCTTAACAAACTTCAAAGGCTCACACGAAGGTTAAATAACCTCCGCTGCCAAATGAAGCTGGCTGCCTTAGGCGGAACTGCTGCAGCTTTAGCCAATACCCAAGATGCTGTAGCGCAAAGCACGCTAGGTCCCTTCATACAACAACCAAGAGCCTTGAACCCTTTGAGACAGCCAATGAAAGGGCTTGAGTTGAAACCTACGTCCGTGGATTTGGACAATGATGGTGACTATGACTTTGTAGTTGGTCAGCAGTACGGCACCATCAAGATATATCTGAATGAAGGTACATCCGGGAGCCCTGCCTTTGTTGAATATGAAGCTTTGGATGAAAACCTTGACCCAATTTACGGCTATGGAGGCGCACCAGCATTTGCGGACCTTAATGGCGATGGGGATTTGGACATGGCTTTTGGTACGCATGGAGCGTCTGTAGATCGTATTAGATACTTTGTCGGAAATGGCGGGATTCCGGGAAGCAATTCTAATCCGTTGTTTTTCACAGAGCAAGACGGGCCTTGGGTTGCCGCTACAAAAATGGGAAATCCCTTTTACGGATCGGAATTTAACCTAGTAGGCGCGAATATTACTCCCACATTTGTAAACATTGATGGCGATGGTGATCTGGACCTTTTGGTCGGAAGCAATTACCAGGGAACTGGCACATTCAGTATCAATTACTTCATTAATGATGGGCAAAGCAATTTTACTCATGTCGATCAGGGTGATAGCCCGTTCCCATTTATAACGTTTTCAGACAACAACAGGTCTGCTCCACAATTGGTAGATGTTGACGGTGACGGTAATCTTGATTTGATTACTGGTCGGTATTATGGGGACCTAAGATTCTTTAAAGGTGATGGCAGTTCTTTTACAGAACAGACCGGCCCCTGGGATGCCAATGCTAAAACCGGAAGTCCGTTTGATGGCTTGGATTTCGGGCTACAGTCTGCCCCAACTTTTGTCGATCTGGACAACGATAGTGACTTTGATTTAGTGCTAGGCATGAACAAATATGGCCTTCATGCTTTACTTTACTTGGAGAACAAGGGCAACGCTGTATTTGAAAGAAAACTTGATCTCGAAAATCCATTTGATGGGCTTGATGTAGGGCTGGAGGCCGCACCGTTCCTTGTTGACCTTGATGGAGACGGAGATTTGGATGCTGTGGTTGGTGCCGATGATCAATCGTATGACTTATTCGTGTATAGAAATGAAAACGGTGTTTTCATCAAGGATACCGACCATTCGATTGCCGATATTGATATTCTGCGTGACAACTATAAACCGATATTCGTTGATATTGACGGGGATACAGATCAAGACCTTTTTGTCGCACTCGATGACGAAATAATCTTCTACAGGAACAATGCAGGAATATTTGAAAGTGAGTCGTCACCCATAGACATTTCGGGCCTTATACCTGGATCGGAATATTCACTTGCATTTCTGGATATTGACGATGATGGTGACTGGGATGCCTTTCTTGGAAACGATGGGAATTCGCCAAATCCATCACTGGTTCAATTCATGGTAAATGAAGGATCTAAAGAAGAACCAGATTTTACTGTAGCTACTGCTCCCACGCCATTTGATACACAAACCTTCAATCATACTCCTAATGTGTTCAGCACAGATATTGACCATGACGGAGATCTGGATCTGATTGTAGCCGAATCAATAGAAATAACACTACCCTACTACACTGTATTCCGGTTATTCGTAAACAACGCGGACCAGACATTTACTGAGGGTACTCTTCCAATCAGCACACCACAAAAAATATCAAGACATAGTTATCTAAGCATGGCTGATGTGGATAGTGATGGTGACCTCGACATCTTTGTCGGTTATGGAGCTGATTTGTATGTGTATGAAGGCGGCACGGTTGAGTTCTTTGAAAACCAAAACCCCGCTCCGACTACCACCCTAAATAACTCAGTTCTTGAGTACGCTTTTGACGGAGTAGCTTTGGCTATTGATGCAGCACTTACACTAGCTGATACCGATGGGGATGACATCGTGCAAGCAACCGTGTCGATACAAAACTATCAGCCCGGCAATGAGACTCTTGCGTTTACGCCAGAGTCTCCGGTAACTGGAAATTTTGACAACTCAACCGGAGTGCTAACACTACAGGGAAGTGCACCTCTTAGTGTCTATCAATCGGTACTTCGCAGCGTAACCTACGAGTACACCGGGCCCGACCCCGGAGCACGAAAAGGCGGACGTACGAAAGCGATCTCCAAAACGATTACCTTCCAAACCCTTGATGCTGACCTGACCGCACCAACCTCCGCCTCCCGCACGGTAAACATATCATCGGCCACCGTCAACCAGCCACCTGCCATCAGTGCTATAACGCTCTCCACCGTAGTTCAGGGGTCTGTATCTATCGATCTGGCACCTCTGATATCCGATTCAGAAAGTAATTTCGATCCAAACATCACGGGTGCTATCAGTATTGTTTCACAACCTCAAAGTGGCGCCAGCACTTCGTTGAGTGGAACAGTCCTCACCATTGACTACACCGGACTGTCATTTACGGGAAATGAAACCATGCAGGTCCAGATTTGCGATATCGCAAACGCGTGTACCACAGTTACTATCAATATTTCTGTAGCGGGAGAAATCATCGTTCGCAACGGAATATCTCCAAACGCTGACGGTCTAAATGACTACTTCAGGCTGGACAATATCGAGGCAATTGGACCAGAAAATAAGGTTTCTATCTTCAATCGGTGGGGAGATAAAGTGTTTGAAATTGACAACTACGACAACCAAAATCGTAGATTTGAGGGAAAGAGTGATAGCGGAAAGGAGCTGTCGAGTGGGGTGTATTTCTACAAAATTGAGTTTAGCAATGGGTTATCCGAATTAAAAGGATATTTAACATTGAAACGCTAGCAATTACACATTTATGTGAGGGGAAACGACAAAAACCGAGAAACTTAGAATTATATTTAAACTTCGGATACCAAGACCAAACCTGAACACCACAATTGTATAGTATGAAAAGAATTCTACTCCTCTTTATTACATGCATTGGCTTCTCAAACCTGAGTTTTGGACAGCAGGACCCTTTGTATGCTCAGTACATTCTCAATCCCTTGGTAATCAACCCTGCCTATGCAGGACTAAACAATAATTTCAATGCTGCCATTTCCTATCGCAGTCAATGGGGAGGATTTGACGGCAACCCAACTACTTTCAACATCAATGGTCATATCTCACTTGTAGATAACAGGGTTGGTGCTGGTCTGCTCATCGTACAGGACAAGATCGGTAATATAACCAACACTGAATTTCAGGCAGTGGGTTCCTATAAACTGCAACTGGAAGACAAGGTGTTTAGCTTCGGAATGCAGGCAGGCGTGATCAACTTTAAAAGCAATGCAAGTAACCTCAATTTGGCAGACCCAGGCGATCCTGCATTTAGTACGAATGAGAATCTCAGCAAGCCAAACATCGGTGCTGGTGCTGCCATAAAAAGCGAGAAGTTCTTTGTTGGACTTTCCGTACCAAGACTGCTGAGCACAACATTCAAGAGCAGTGCCGGAGAACAATTCGATCTTTACAATCAACACTACTATCTTTTCGGATCTTATGTATTTACCATGGGAACAAGAGTGAGGCTAAAGCCAGCAGTTCTCTTGAAATCTGTCAAAGGTTCTCCCCTCTCCACTGACCTGAACTTCAACATCAACTTCGATCAACTTTATCAGGCAGGTCTGTTTACCCGAAATTTCAACACCTACGGATTGCAGCTTCAAGCGTTGTTGAAAGATCAATTCAGACTTGGTTACACTTTTGAATTGCCAACAGGGAATTCTGTGGGAACACAGTTTAACACGCATGAAATCATGCTTGGGATCAAGATGTCATTCTTCGACTTCCACGACCGCTCTATCAGCAACTTCTAGTCTACCAACCTCATTTTCGGCTTTATTTGGGTATTTTCGATATCCACGAAGAACCTTTTGGCAAATTTGATGTTCTTTGTCTAATTGAATGAAAGTAGCCGTATCCAGAAAGGAACATTTCAACGCAGCTCACCGGTTATACAACCCTGAATGGTCAGACGAACGAAATGAACAAATCTTTGGCAAGTGTAGTAACCCTCACTTCCACGGGCATAATTATGAATTGATTGTAACCCTTTTAGGTGAACCTGACTCTGATACTGGGTACGTCTACGACATGAAGAAGCTCAGTGATCTGATTCGCGAGCATGTGACCAGTCGCTTTGATCACAAGAACTTGAATCTGGACACCGCCTATTTTAAAAACTTAAATCCAACAGCGGAGAACATTGCCATTGTCATCTGGCGAATACTAAGGCAACAGATTGACAATCAATACGACCTTAAAATCAAACTCTATGAGACAGAAAGAAATTTCGTTGAATATCCAGCCCATTAAGCCTGACACCGAAGAGTTTGATGACGATCATCCATTGAGTTCATGGGATACTCCTATCCGTCAGGATGCTTTCGATCTTGATGACGAGCAAAAAGTGGATAGGATTGAAAAGCATTTCAAGGAAATCATGACCATCCTTGGTCTTGATCTTAATGACGACAGCCTGAGCGGCACACCACGCAGGGTAGCTAAAATGTATGTGAAAGAAGTCTTCAGCGGATTAAACCCAAAGAACAGACCCCATGCACGCTTGTTCGACAACAAGTACAATTACGACCAGATGTTGGTTGAAAAAGACATCACATTCTATAGTCACTGCGAGCATCACTTTGTCCCTATTTATGGAAAGGCACATGTCGCTTACTTTAGTTCTGGAAAGGTGATCGGACTCTCTAAAATCAATCGCATAGTTCAATATTTTTCGAAGCGTCCACAAGTACAGGAGAGACTTACAGTTCAAATCGGAAAGGAAATTGAGCGTGCGCTAAACACACAAAGTGTGGGTGTAGTGATGGATGCCAACCACATGTGTGTGGCTTCGCGAGGAGTTGGCGACACCAACAGTAAAACGGGTACAGCGTATTTTTCGGGTAAGTTCAAAGACGAAAATATCAAGCGCGAATTCCTTAACTACATCAATAGCAAGTAGATAAGAGTATCAATCGTTTTCGATCGCTGGCTTAGGCTCCAAATGTACTAAAACGAGCTGTTTTGCAGCAAAATTGGGGTTCCGGCCATTCTTAATTCACCCTCCTTTTTAGTAGTTTAGCATTAAACTTTTACGAAACTACTATGGTGTTTGACTTAGAAATGATCAAGGCGGTATACAAAGACCTGCCGGGTCGAATTGCGAAGGCAAGAAAGATTGCCAACAGGCCGCTAACCCTCACTGAAAAAATTCTCTATTCTCATCTCTATAAAGATCAGCCGCTTCAAAATTTTACACGCGGAAAATCATACGTTGACTTTTCTCCCGACCGGGTAGCGATGCAAGATGCAACCGCGCAGATGGCATTGCTTCAATTTATGTCTGCGGGTATCCCGCAGGTTCAGGTGCCTTCTACTGTGCACTGCGATCACCTGATTTTAGCTAAGAATGGCGCCAAGCAAGACCTTAAGGATTCGATCACCGCGAGTGGCGAGGTATTTAATTTTCTTGAGTCCGTATCAAATAAGTATGGTATTGGTTTCTGGAAGCCAGGGGCGGGTATTATCCATCAGGTAGTACTTGAAAACTATGCCTTCCCCGGGGGAATGATGATTGGTACCGACTCTCACACCGTTAATGCCGGAGGTCTTGGCATGATCGCTATTGGTGTGGGTGGTGCCGATGCCGTGGATGTGATGGCTGGAATGGCCTGGGAATTGAAATTTCCTAAACTCATAGGAGTAAAACTCACGGGCAAGCTCAGTGGATGGACAGCATCCAAGGACGTGATCCTGAAAGTGGCAGGTATCCTTACGGTAAAAGGTGGAACAGGAGCTGTGGTAGAATACTTTGGTCCGGGCGCGGCAAGTCTTTCATGTACAGGTAAAGGAACGATCTGTAACATGGGTGCCGAAATCGGAGCAACAACTTCTACGTTTGGATATGATGAGAAGATGGCCGAGTACCTTCGTGGTACTGGCCGCAAAGAGGTAGCAGCACTGGCGGATAAAGTTAAGGAGCACCTTACCGGAGATCCGGAAGTTTATGCCAATCCAGAGAAGTATTTCGATCAGGTGATTGAGATCGACCTCTCAACGTTAGAGCCTCATGTGAATGGACCTTTCACTCCTGATCGTGCTATTCCAATTTCGAAATTTGCCGATGAGGTGAGAGCTAACAACTGGCCACAGCGTCTTGAGGTTGGTCTTATCGGCTCATGTACTAACTCTTCTTACGAGGACATTACCCGATCTGCCTCGCTGGCCAAGCAGGCTGTTGATAAAAAACTGAAAGCGAAAGCCGAGTTTACCATCACCCCTGGATCAGAGCAAGTGAGGTACACTGTCGACCGTGACGGGTATCTGGGTATTTTCGAAAAAATGGGTGGAGTTGTTTTGGCAAACGCTTGCGGACCTTGTATTGGTCAATGGGCGCGGCACTCCAATGACCCTAACAGGAAAAACTCAATCATCACTTCATTCAACCGCAACTTCGCAAAGCGAAATGATGGTAATCCGAACACGCACGCGTTCGTGGCTTCACCTGAAATCACAACTGCTTTTGCTATCTCGGGTGATCTTACCTTCAACCCTTTGACCGATACGCTTACCAACGAAAATGGGGAGAAAGTGAAACTAGATGAACCTCTTGGCGTTGAGTTTCCTCCCAATGGATTTGAAGTAAAAGATGCCGGATACCTCGCTCCTGCGAAAGACGGAAGCAAGGTGCAAGTGAAGATCGCGAAAGACTCAAAGCGACTTCAGGCACTAAGCCCTTTCAAAGCGTGGGATGGAAAGAACCTGACCGGCATGAAGTTGTTGATCAAGGCAAAGGGAAAGTGTACTACTGACCACATCTCTATGGCGGGTCCGTGGTTGCGATTCCGCGGTCACCTGGACAATATTTCAAACAACACGCTTACAGGTGCTGTGAATTTCTTCAATGACAAAACAGACAACGTTAAGAGTCAAATCACAGGACAATATGGTGCTGTACCCGATACACAACGTGCATACAAAAAGGCGGGTGTTCCAACAATTGTAGTGGGTGATCACAATTACGGTGAAGGTTCATCGCGTGAGCACGCGGCCATGCAACCCCGTCACCTCGGCATCAGGGCCATTCTGGTGAAGTCATTCGCGCGTATCCATGAGACAAACCTGAAGAAGCAAGGCATGCTGGCGTTGACGTTTGCCAACGAGGCAGACTACAACAAGGTGAAAGAAGATGATACGATTGACATCATTGATCTGGTAAGCTTTGCTCCTGACAAGCAACTGACACTGGTACTAAATCATAGCGATGGCACTAAAGACACAATCAAAGTGAACCATAGCTACAACGAAGGACAGATCGGATGGTTTAAAGCAGGGTCAGCGCTTAATCTGATTGCGGGTGCCAAGGCGGCCAAGAAAGCGGCTCCTAAGAAAAAGGCAGCCAAGAAAGTGAAAAAAGCTGCGAAGAAGGTGAAGAAAGCCGCCAAGAAGCAAGCTAAGAAAGTGAAGGCCAAGGCAAAAAAAGCTACCAAGAAGGCGGCTAAAAAGGTTAAGAAAACCGCCAAGAAAGTAAAGAAGGCGGTAAAGAAAACTACGCGCAAGGTTAAGAAGGCAGCGAAGAAGGCTACGAAAAAAGTCGTGAAGAAGAAAGCAGCGAAAAAAAGAAGATAAGTTATGAAGAAACAGTCAAAGCAAATGATCACCCCTACCCGATCTCTCACCAAGGAAACTGAGGCGATGCTCAATAAGCAAATCGTGATGGAGGGCAAGTCATCAGCATACTACTTGTCGATGGCTTCGTGGTGCGAAACGCAGGGATATGAGGTATCCAGCCAGTTTCTTTACAACCACTCTGAAGAAGAGCGTATGCATATGCTTAAGCTGTTTAAGTACATTAATGCGGCTGGTGGTCATGCACTGCAACCAGAAGTGACGGGTATCAAGCATACCTTCAAAAGTCTGCGTGAGGTATTTGATCAGACCCTGAAGCACGAAATAGCTGTCACAGAGTCGATCAATGAACTGGTTGATCACTGTTTCAAAATCAAAGACTTTGCAACATTCAACTTCCTGCAGTGGTTTGTTAGTGAACAGCGTGAGGAGGAAACTTTGGCACGCAGAGCTGTCGAACTCTTTGACCTGATTGGCGAAGAGGGCGTTGGCTTGTTTATGATTGACCAAGAGATTGGAAAGCTAGAAGCATACGCTGCAAAAGTTGCCCAATCACAATAGCTAGTTTACGCTAAAGAATCTCGTTCAGAATAGTTCGAAATTCATTTAACATCATAGCGGTAGCGCCCCACACGATTTCGTTTTCGATCTCGAAGTGGGGCGCTCTCATTTTAAATGATTGAGCAGCGATAATTTCCTTCTCTACAATCATTGATTCGGGTAAGATCGAATCCAGATCACCATAAAGAATGCGAGCCACTTCTATGGGGTCAGCTTTGAGTGCGGGTTTGCTATTGGTGTAACCAACAATTGGTGTGACCATAAAATTACTGGGTATTACGAAGAAATCACTGAGCCTGCCGATCACCTTTACGTCTGATTGCGCAATCCCGATTTCCTCATTCCCTTCCCTCAATGCCGTGGTAACGGCATCCTCACCCGGCTCTGTTTTGCCGCCAGGGAAGCTTACCTGACCGCTATGTAATCCGGGATAATCAGGTCTCTTAATAAGAGGAAACCAAATTTTCCCGTTGTCCGGATAAAGCACTATCAAAACACCGCCAGGCTTTGGCGGAATCTTGTGAGCAAAACGAGGGATGGAATTTCCGACAGGGATGGCTCTCATCCGCTCATGGGCTTTGGGGCCAGGCAACGGCTGTTTCAACCGGTCCTCCAACTGCAATACCAACTTCTCAAAATCAATCATTTACACAGTTTTAGTAACGAGGTTGTCATCATGGCATCACCTGCTTGCTCCGATAGCTCAAATTGCTCGCATGCTTGAGACTGCTTATTATTTTTAAGATAAGCCATTCCCAGATAGAAATGTATTTTGTCAATAAAAGGATCCATATCCAACGCCTGCGTCAACAATCGTTCTGCATTGGCGTAGTCTTCCTTCATCAAGTAAAACAACCCCTTGTTGCGATAAGCCCAGCCGTTGGATGGATCAGCAGAAATACTATTGTTGATATCTGTTTCCGCATTTTCCAAATCACCTTGAATTAAATAGATGTAGCCCCTATTATTAATGAAGTATGGCTCATTTGGCAAAAGACTGATAGCTTTGTTAATATCAATGAGCGCTTGATCATAATCCTTCTCATCTGTGGCAATTAGCGAAAGCGTGTTATAGATGTTTGGCTCATCTGGCTTTGTCGCCATCGCAATTTCTAAATCCAGTTTTGCACTGTCATACTCCGTTAAGTAGTACAACACGTTTGCTTTATTGACAAGATACTCCACGTCATTTTTCAGGCGATAGGCATTTACAAAAGATTGTTTTGCAGCTTGAAAATCTCTTAGTCTTGTGTACACCAGGCCCTTTGTAAAGTAAACGATGGCGGTATCGGGCTTTCCGGATTGAAGAGTTTCGAGGTCCTTGAGCGCGCTGTAGTATTCTTTCAACTCATAAAAAGTATTGGCTCTATTAAAATACGCATCAAGGTAGTTCGGATCGCATTCAATTGATTTGTTATAAAGCTCCAGAGCCTGTTCAAATTTTTGTTGTCTGAAATAGGTTGTACCCAGGTTGTTCAAGCCATCCAGAAAGCAGGGATCAAGAGCAAGTGACTCCTCGAAGTACGCTGCGGCCTGATCAAAATTCTTGTTAGCCAGAGCTTCATTTCCCTTTCCCAAAAACTTCTGAAGCCGACTCTCCAAACTCTCAGAACAACTTGTCAGAATTGCGATTATGAAGAAGAATATAATTTGTCTCATTGATCTGCCAAAGTTGGTGCTCGCATCGCTAAAAAGCCAAAATAATACCTTTATTCCATCTTAAAAGTTCATCCAAAGCGATAATTTCACTTTATCTAATCATCTCTGGCGGCTTTGCACATCGTGACTTCCAAGACCAAGACCTTTCTGAATGATACACTCATCTGGTTGAAGAACAATCCTGACCAGGTAGTGTACTCATTAGTTGGAGATGACCACTCTACCTCTAAGCTTACTGCCAGGGAGCTCCTTCAAGGAGTCCAATCAACTGCTTCCACTTTATCCGGCTCGAAACGAGCTTTGCTGATTTTTGACACTGGATTTGAATTCGTGTATGGATTATTAGGTTGCTTTTTAAGTCGAGTTGTCGCCATCCCCATAGCCATCCCTAAACCAAAGACGCAGGAATTGTTTAAACATTTTCTGGTGCATGCTCAGCCTGATGCGATAATCACCAGTCCTTCCCTGCGGCCACGGATCGATCAACTGATCCCAAGTGATATTAGGGACACTATTAAGTTACTTGAGGTCAAAAATGGAGATGGTTTGACTGAAGGCCTGGAGCTTCCAGATGGAGATGATATCGCTTTAATTCAATACACCTCTGGCTCAACGTCACAACCTAAAGGCGTTACCATTAGCTTTAGTAACCTTGAACACAACCTTCAAGCCATCAAGACTCACTTCGGATTGAACAAGGAAAGCGTTTGCTTTTCGTGGCTTCCTCACTACCACGATATGGGACTTATTGATGGTCTCTTGTCTCCTCTTTACAATCAATGCAAAGGTGTAATTGCCTCACCACGAACAGTGGTAGCGAACCCTATCGTTTGGTTAAAGGCAATCGAGAATTTTCGCATAACACATACTGGTGGGCCTAATTTTATTTTGGATCTATGTGTCGACAAAGTGAATAAGGCGGACGCAGAAAAGCTTGACCTTTCAAGTTTGACTCACATCTACGTGAGCGCTGAGCCTGTAAGAAAGAACACATTAGATCGATTTGCCAATCACTTCAAAAGCACGGGATTCAAATCCAATCATTTTACACCGGGATACGGCTTGGCTGAAGCTACACTCATGGTCACATGCAAGTCGAGGAATGCAAAGCTCAACTACCTGTCGCCTGATAACACGTTGGCAACCTATGTAGGGCTCGGTTTGCCTATACCAGGAATAGACATTCAGATCATTGATCCGGATAGTGGTCAACTTTTAAAGGAAGGCCAACAAGGTGAAATCATTCTTCATGGGCCAACTATCACCAAGGGCTATTTCAATGACCCTGAAAAAACAACCGAGGTTAATTTCACCATTGATATTGACGATGAAAGCAGAACTTATCTAAGGACTGGCGACATCGGGCTGCTCAGTGGAGGCGAACTATTCGTTACGGGCCGACTTAAAGACACGATTATTATTAGGGGTGCACAGTATTTTGCAGAAGACCTTGAGTACGTTACTTCACTCTCAAGTGATATCTTTCTTCGTTCTGCCTGTGCAGCATTTTCAATCGAATACGATCAGATTGAAAAAATCGTGATCATGCAGGAAGTGAAAAAATCTGCGGATAGGTTTAGCTCTGATGAAACAGCTGAAAGGATTCGCGGAAATATTTTTGATCACTTCGGCTTATCCGTCCACGACATTCTTTTCATGGCTCAGGGTTCTATTCCAAAAACCACTAGTGGCAAAATCAGACGTGGAGAATGTAAAAAACTATATCTTGATAAAAAGCTAGATGATTCCCTATGGCATTAATGTCTGAGTCGGATTTAATTCAATTGGTCTCCCGCATAGTTTCAGAAGAAACACAACTTGATTTGGAATTGGTGAGTCCGGATAAACATTGGGCCACATTCGGTCTTGATTCAATCAACTCGATTTACTTGCTTGAAAAATTAGAGAATGAACTTGGCGTTGATCTCAACCCATTGATGTTTTTTGATTACCCAACCATCAGAACATTTTCTGCTCACATTCTTACACTCAGGTCGTCATGACTAAACTTTGGGATCCTTACGGAACCGGGAACAGGCCCAATCCCTACCCTATGTACGACAGGCTGCGAGAGGTGGCGCCAGTCTATCGGTCACAAAGCGGAGACATTGTAGTAACGGGATATCAGGAGGTAAAAACAGTTTTGCTTGATCACGAAACCTATCGTGTGGGCAACCGCTATGAATGGATTGAACGCCAGGTTCGATACCTGGAAAACCGCGAGGAGGATCTCACAGCTATAATGGCTGCCATGAATTCCTTTCTGGTACAAATGAACGGCCATTCCCACAAGACCACACGGGCACTGATTGTTGATGCTTGGGACAATAAGCAGGTGAATCATATCATTAAAAACAATATTGACGACCTACTCAGCGAAGTGGATGGGGAATTTGATCTGATACAGGATTTTGCGGCTCCTCTCCCAGTGATGACGATGGCGAATATCATGGGTATGCCGCTTAAAGATTATCAGTTTCTCAAAAATCAAACGAGCAACCTGATCTTTTCACTGGACATGTACACTTCATTTAAAACCTTGGTGCGAATTAATGAGGCAGCGCAGGCACTCATTGGTTACTTTAATGACTATATCACCTACAGAATTAAGAATCCCTCTGATGACCTGACCTCCAAAATAATTGCTCTCGCCAACCAAAGGGATCTTGGCCTAACTAACGATACCCTCATCTCCATTTGCATCTTTCTATTCATGGCTGGCGAAGAGACTACTATTAACTTGATTGGCACCGGGGCACACAACCTGATGCTGAACCGAGACCAGCTAGAAAAGATTTTAAATAGTGATCAGACATTTGACGATGCTATTGACGAGGCCCTCCGATTTGAATCCCCTGTACATCTGGCGGGCAGAATTGCCAACTCAGACTCAACGCTCGCAGGGATCGAAGTAAAAAAAAGCGATACTCTTACCTTGTGCATCGGGGCTGCTAACCGCGATCCGCGGCAATACCCTTCTCCTCATCTTTTTGATATCGGGCGGAAGGCCAAGAACCATATCGCATTTGGCGCAGGTCTTCACTTTTGTCTAGGCTCATGGTTGGCCCGAATACAGTGGAAGATAGCGATCAAGGAACTTTTCAATCGATTTCAGAACCTGGATATCCAATCCGAACCGGAATGGAACCCGATGCTATCTATTCGTGGACTGAAATCATTGCACGTAACTACAAATCAATAAGCTAACATTACTGCTTCGTTTGATACCTTTGTAAGCAAAGGATTAATGTAAATGCAGAACACCAACCCTACTCAAACAAATGCCTGGGCAAAACTTACCTCTCACTTCAAGGCAATAGAACATGCGCACATGCGTGATCTATTCCATGACGATCCGGAAAGGTTTAAGAAATTTCATATCGAGTTTGATGGCCTCTTGATTGACTATTCAAAAAACCGAATCACTTCCGAAACAATTGAAGCACTGATCAGTCTTGCAAAAGAATGCAAACTTGAGGAAGCAATCGCGGATATGTTTAGTGGAAAGGCGATCAACCAAACCGAGAAAAGAGCCGTACTCCACACTGCACTTCGAAATCGCAGCAATAGACCTGTTCTGGTCGATGGCAAAGATGTGATGCCTGATGTTAACAAGGTGTTGGACCAAATGGAGCGGTTTTCAAACGAACTTCGATCAGGGGTATGGAAGGGTTTTTCAGGCAAGTCAATTACTGATATTGTAAACATCGGAATTGGCGGGTCAGACCTTGGCCCCTACATGGTATGTGAAGCGCTTCGCCCATATCATTCAAACATTCGGCCGCATTTTGTTTCCAATGTAGATGGAACCCATTTGGCTGAAGTACTAAAAAGCGTTGATCCTGAAACCACATTGTTCATCATTGCTTCCAAGACATTCACTACACAGGAAACAATGACGAATGCACATTCAGCACGTCTGTGGTTTGTCGAAAAGACTAATGGCAAAGGAGTTGTAGCAAAACACTTTGTCGCTGTATCAACTAACACAAATGAGGTGCAGGCGTTTGGCATTGATGCTCAAAACATGTTTGAGTTTTGGGATTGGGTTGGAGGAAGATACTCTCTTTGGTCTTCTATCGGTTTGTCCATCGCGTGCACGATTGGTTTCGAGAATTTTGCACTGCTTCTGGAAGGAGCGCACGCAATGGACAAACATTTTGAAGAAACAGCTTTCGAGAAGAACATCCCGGTAATGCTGGCCTTGATCGGAATTTGGTACACCAACTTTTTTGGCACGGCATCAGAAGCGATCTTACCTTACGATCAGTACCTTCATCGATTTGCTGCATACTTTCAGCAAGGCAATATGGAGAGTAACGGCAAGTCGGTTGACAGAAACGGTCAATCTATAAACTACGCAACCGGTCCAATCATCTGGGGAGAACCGGGCACCAATGGCCAGCATGCTTTTTACCAATTGATACATCAGGGTACCCGACTTATTCCTTGTGACTTCATTGCTCCTGTTAACAGTCACAATCCTATTGGAGACCATCACGCAAAACTGCTTTCCAATTTCTTTGCACAGACTGAAGCCCTCATGAAGGGCAAACATGAAGAAGAGGTGGAGAAAGAACTTAGGGCTTTGGGATTATCAAACGAGCAAATCGCTTTCCATAAACCATTCCGTGTTTTCTATGGAAACAGACCGACCAACAGCATTCTGGTTGATGCTATTACACCTAACACGTTGGGAATGCTAATTGCCATGTATGAGCACAAGATTTTTGTTCAGGGTGCGATCTGGAACATCTTCAGTTTCGACCAATGGGGCGTAGAATTGGGTAAGGCCCTGGCCAAAAAAATACTCCCTGAACTAAGTGAAAACGGTGAGATTTCCGCTCACGATTCGTCCACAAATGGCCTCATTAACCATTTCAAACGATTGAAATCGCGATAGTGTTTTTTCTCCTTAAAATCCGCTTTTTACCTTATTTTTGGCTGTTTTAACCCATTAAATGACGTCAAAAATTCAGCGGATTGGAGTCTTCACTTCGGGAGGTGACGCACCGGGAATGAACGCAGCTATAAGGGCCGTAGTGAGAGCTGCAATCTACTACAAATTGGATGTGTTCGGCATTATGCGAGGCTACGAGGGTATGATCGAGGGTGATCTGGTAAGGCTAGGCGTCCGCTCGGTTGGCAACATCCTACAAAGAGGTGGCACCATCCTTAAAACAGCCCGGAGCAAGGAGTTCAGAACACCTGAGGGCCGCAAAAAAGCATACGATAATTTAGGTAAGGAAGGGATTCAGGCACTGATCGCAATTGGTGGGGATGGCACGTTCAATGGTCTGCACGCGCTTCATTCAGAATATGGAATTCCCACAATCTGTATTCCGGGCACGATAGACAATGACATAGCTGGCACTGATCTCACGATCGGATTTGACACTGCTACCAACACTGCAGTTGATGCCATTGATAAAATCAGAGACACCGCACTTTCTCATAACAGACTGTTTTTTATTGAAGTGATGGGCCGCAACTCTGGATACATAGCTATCAACAGCGGCATTGCCGGTGGTGCTGGTGCAATCATAATTCCAGAGGAAGACGTCTCCTTTGATGATTTCTACAATAGGCTAACCGCAGGTGAAGAGACTAATAAGAAATCGAACCTTGTAGTGATAGCAGAAGGGTCTAAGCTTGGTCCTGCCAATGAACTGGCAAGAAAGGTAGCAGAGAGATCCTCCTATTTTGATATTAAAGTAACCATCATCGGGCATTTACAACGAGGTGGCTCCCCTACCTATGCTGACCGTGTGTTGGCAAGTAAGATGGGTGTTGCTGCAGTCGAAGGACTGTTAAACGGGCAGAGCGATGTGATGGTCGGAATTCGTGAAAATAAAATGGTGTATAACGCTTTTGATTCGTTGACTGAATTTCATCCGATAGATTCGGAAATGATGCGAATCGCTAAAATACTCTCAATCTAATGAAAGAGATCACTTTTGGGATCGACATAGGCGGAACCAATACAAAGTTTGGGATCGCTGATCGCGTAGGGCACGTGCTGTACAGTGGAAAGATCAGTACAACTAAGTTTGTGAAATTTGAAGACCTACTTGACGAAGTAAGTGCTCTTTTGAGAGAAGGCCTTTCCAACTTGGGCACCGCCTATTCATTGGTCGGTATTGGTGTCGGTTCGGCCAACGGAAATTACTATAGTGCCTCAATCGAAAACGCGCCTAATCTGAAATGGAAAGGGACTATTCCCGTTGGAAAGATGCTCGCCAAATCGTTTGGCGTGCCGGTGCTGGTGACCAACGATGCCAATGCAGCGGCTGTGGGGGAAATGATTTTCGGTGCAGCCAAAGGCATGAAGGACTTTATTGTAATCACCTTAGGTACTGGACTTGGAAGCGGATTTGTATGCAACGGTCAGGTGGTGAATGGTAAGCACGGCATTGCAGGGGAGCTTGGGCATACATTTGTCAATCCTGTTGGAAGGAACTGCAACTGTGGCAAGCGTGGCTGCCTGGAAACGTACGTATCAGCAACTGGAATTAAACGAACTGTTTATAAACTTCTGGCGGACCACCTTGAGCCCAGTGAGCTTCGAGGAGTGAGCTTCGAGAACCTCTCTACAAAGATGATTACCGAGGCTGCCCTAAGAGGTGACGTGGTAGCAACTGAAGCATATAAGTATACCGGCCGCATTTTAGGTATGAAGCTCTCAGACACAGTCGTGCATACCGATCCGGAAGCCATATTCCTTTTGGGAGGTTTATCGTTGGCTGGTGAATTGATATTCAAACCTACCATCGAACATATGGAAGCCAACCTGATGCCTATTTTCAGGAATAAGGTGAAAGTGTTACCATCAGGATTGCAGAATCAATCTGCACCTATTTTGGGTGCCTCCAGCCTTATTTGGAATTATCTCGAAGAGAAAGGAAAAATTCCCGCTTAAGTCTATTCTGCTTTTACAGGAGACTGAACCTTAACACCCATGTTTTCTCCCAGAATGCGGAATTGCTTCTGCCAATCTGGTTTGTCATTCGGATCCATTTGATTCTCTTTCGATATCTCGAAGTAGAGATTCTGGCTCTGATACAAGATCGGATCAAGTTTGAATTTCTTTAACAAAGGGAACAATCTATTCAGCCGCTCCAATCGTTTTACGTTGCCTCGCTCACCCTTTATTCTTCTTAACTCCCTGAAAATACTTTCACCTGCCAATCGTGATAGCTTACCAGGATCTTCGATCATCAAATTCCATTTTTCAAGTTCATTGACGATTCTATCTACCTCCTTGGCGCTAATCCTCTCAGACTGAAAGCAGTTGACCAAGTCGGCATTTAGGATGTACTCAAACGTGGTGGTGTATGCGCGGGGAACTGGTACATCATTATTACGCAAAGCATTCACTAAGGGGTAATCGCGGTTGTAAACCCTTCTGAGGGAGGTTTCCAGCTCGCTCATGCTTTGGTTGGTAATCATATCCAACACCTTTCTCTTTTCATCTTTAAACAACTGCCACAAGGTGTATTTGTCAGGACCAAAGTATGTCTGCATAAGTCCAATCACGTCACCTAATCTTCCCTCGTTAAAAGCGGATAATACTCCCTCCTGCATCTCATTGAACTTATCATCCTCCATATCCAGAGAGATGTTTCCAATGATGTTGTGCTTACCCATGTAAACAACGGCAAACGAAAATCGTTTTTCGGAACTGGTTACAATAGACTTTACTTTCGTGATTCCAAGCACAAGACGTTGCTCTCCAGCCTCTTTACGAACAAAAAAATCGTTAGTGGTGGTATAATTGAATATTGGAAAGTTCTCAGGGTCATCTTCAAATAAAGACGCAACCGCATAGTGCATACCTACGCGTTGGAGGTTGGTTTTTGAAGGGACCACATATTTACGATATACGTTGCCTCCATTTTGAAGGAACGCAATGTTACTTGGAATTTGCTCTAACCTAGTAATAAACTCATCTTCCAGATCCTTACCTGCCGTCTGCTGCATCAGCTGAATTGCCCGACAGGCGTATTGCAGAATCTGCACCGTCTCAATACCTGATATCTCATCGAAAAACCAACCACAACTTGTGTACATCAAAAGAGCGTTCCTTTGAAGCTCCATTGTCCGCATCACTTTGTTCTGACTGACCGTTTTGATGCAGTGATCCTTCAGAAACTTTCTTATTGTTTCATCGTCTCGGTTGAGGATCACATTGATGTAGTCATTTCTGGCCTTTTGCGGGTCTTTCAATATCTCCGCTCCGTTCTTCTTAAAAGATTCTGCAGCTTGATCGCGTAGCCAGTCCAACGTTTCTCTTAACGGCTTACGCCATTTCTGATTCCAGCCGGGTCTTCCACCGGAGTTACAGCCACAGTCATTTCTCCAGCGCTCAACACCATGCACACAACTCCACGAACTGTTTTCATGAATCTGCACTTCATGCTGCGGCTGGTGTAGTGCTGCATATTGAGCGTAGTTGGTTATCTCCACATCCGGCAGCTGCTCCAAATAGTCGAGGCAAAACGCCAGCGCCATGTCACCATGCTTGTGATGATGTCCGTACGTTTCTCCGTCTGTGGCGATATGAACAAGTTGCGATTCATTTCTTTGATCAAAAGAATTGACCAGAGCCCCTGCGAATTTTTGACCGTCATTCAGCAGTCCGTTGAAGGCAACACTTTGTGCGATGTCTCCGTCATAGAAAAACAAGATGATGGATCGACCGGAAGGTAGCAAAGCTACGTAATGTCGTTTCGTGTCAATGCCTTGTTTACTCGTCTCGATCCAGTCCGTGTCTCCAATCTTTTTGAACGCCTTTGCCTGGCGAGGTGCAAGCACGGTAAATTTGATGTCATTTTCTGCGAGCAGTTCGAGCGTTTCGGTATCCACGGCAGTCTCTGCCAGCCATATTCCTTCTGGTTCACGCCCAAACCGATAACTGAAGTCGCGAATGCCCCACACAATCTGCGTCTCTTTGTCCTCACGTGTGGCAAGCGGCATGATCAGGTGATTGTAAACCTGAGCCATCGCACTACCATGACCTCCAAAAATTTTCTCACTTTCCTTGTCGGCTTCAAGAATTGATTCGTATGTCTCGCGGTCATACTCTTCCATCCACGAAAGTAAAGTGGGCCCGAAGTTGAAACTTATGCGGGAATAGTTGTTGACAATATCCTTAATGATTCCATTTTCCAGAATCCGTGATGCGGCATTAGGCGCATAGCACTCAGCCGATATTCTCTCGTTCCAGTCGTGATATGGATGCGCTGAATCCTGTACCTCGATTACTTCCAACCAGGCATTCTCCCTGGGGGGTTGATAAAAATGCCCATGTATACAAACAAACTTACTCATCTATCGCTCGCAAAATCTTAGCTAATAACAACAACGTAAATTATATCAACCACCTAATTCAAACTCCGCCTGTTCTTTCTCCAATTTTAGAATTATGATGGCCAGTGGAGGCAGCGTGATCGAAACTGAATAATCCCATCCGTGATATTTTACCGGTGACGTATTTATCATTCCCTGGTTGAGAATTCCACTTCCATTGTAGGCAAGGTTGTCAGAATTAAATATTTCTTTCCACTCGCCCCGATATGGAACTCCAATACGGTAATGCGAACGTACTTCTGGTGTGAAGTTACAGATCACTATAAGGTCATCTTCTTCCTTGTCAGATTTTCTTTGATAAATGATGACGCTGTTTTGATGGTCTGAGTAGTCAACCCATTTAAAGCCTCTTTCATCGAAGGAATAATGATAAAGGGCGCGTTCGGTCTTGTATAGATTATTCAGGTCTTTAGTCAGTTTGTACACACCTTGATGAAACGAATGATCCAGGAGATACCAATCTAAGCTTCGATCATGATTCCACTCGGAAGTTTGTCCGAATTCACCACCCATAAACAACAACTTGGTACCCGGATGAGTGTACATGTAGCCATACATTAGCCGAAGATTCGCAAACCTCCTCCATTCATCGCCCGGCATTCGACCCATCAGCGAACCCTTTCCATGAACCACTTCATCATGGGAAAGTGGGAGCATAAAATTCTCCGTGAAGGCGTACATAATGCTGAAGGTAATTTCATTTTGATGATACCTTCGATGAATCGGGTCGTTCTTAAAGTACTGTAGCGTGTCGTGCATCCAGCCCATCATCCACTTTTTTCCGAAGTTCAACCCGCCAAGGTAAGTCGGACGTGATACACCTGGCCATGCAGTCGATTCTTCAGCTATCGTTACAATATCGGGATACTGCCCATAGGCAGTCTCGTTAAATTCTTTTAGAAAAACGATTGACTCGATGTTCTCTCGTCCACCGTATTCATTGGGTATCCACTCTCCCTCCTTCCTTGAGTAGTCAAGATACAGCATACTCGCCACCGCGTCTACTCGTAGGCCATCGATGTGATATTGATCAAGCCAATAAATCGCATTGCTAATCAAAAACGATCGAACCTCATTTCTGCCATAGTTGAAGATGTAACTTTTCCAATCTGGGTGAAAGCCCTTACGCGGATCTGCGTGTTCATATAAATGAGTTCCATCAAACTTGAAAAGACCATGTGCATCACCGGGAAAGTGAGAAGGAACCCAATCCAGAATCACACCGATGCCAGCCTGATGAAGTGAGTCAACTAAATATTTGAAATCTCCGGGATTGCCAAACCTGCTGGTGGGCGCATAATAGCCTGTGAGTTGATAACCCCACGATCCGAAGAATGGATGCTCCATAATCGGGAGGAACTCAACATGGGTATAGCCAAGATCTTTGATGTAATCTACGAGCTCGGTGGCCATCTCAACGTACGTGAGTGAACGGTTGCCTTCCTCATGCTTTCTCCTCCACGATCCAAAATGCAATTCATAGACAGAGTAGGGCTTCGGCTTCTGCGCCATTTCCTTTCTCTTGTCCATCCACTTCTTGTCCTTCCACTGATAATGATCCTCCCAAATAATTGAAGCTGTGCTGGGTGGAACCTCTGCAAAAATTGCAAATGGGTCAGCCTTTTCGAGGTGCTCACCGGTATTTGAATGAATAGCATACTTATATGCCTCGCCCTTGTTCACACCGGGAAAAAAACCTTCCCAAATCCCTGACTCATCCCACCGCGGATTTAGTTTGTGATCTTTTGCGGTCCAGTGGTTAAAGTTTCCAATGACATGCACCGACTTGGCATTGGGTGCCCATACAGCAAAATAAGTTCCTTTTTCGCCACCAACTTCCACATAATGCGCACCCATCTTTTCATAAAGCTTGAAGTGCTTGCCGGTTTTAAAAAGATGGATGTCAAACTCTGTAAACCTGGAATAACTTCCCGAGTCTGTACTCTTTTTCTTGGTCGCTTTTTTGGCTGTCATGGTAAGGTAGGTCTAGTCGTCTGACACTTTTTTCTTTTTCCCTTTTCGCTCGGAGAAATATCTGTTCATGTGGTAATATATCCCACGCAAAGGAATAATTACCCAATCGGGTCTGCCATTGAGTTCATAGCCCAGTTCGTAAATCGCTTTTTCAATAAGGAACGTTCGGATCAGCACATCACTCTGATAGGACAGCTCCGTACCCATTCCCATTCTTTGCATGTAAGCGCCCACATAAAATCTGCTGACATAATGTTGCCATTGCTCAGCCCAGGCTTCAAGGAAGGTCATGTCCTTGTCCCTGTAGTTTTCATTGAGCAATATCTTACCAAACGCTGCATAGTGAAATGAACGCATCATACCAGCTACATCTTTAAACGGGTTCTTTCTTAATCTCCGTTCGCTGAATGAAAATCCAGGCTCACCTTCGAAGTCGATAATGACAAAATCATTTCCAGTAAACAAAACCTGCCCCAGATGATAGTCTCCATGTATGCGGGTCTTGATCGCATCAATTTTTATTTCATAAACTTCTTTGAAGCAATCCAATACATCGTTCTCCATTTCCAGGACTGCCTGCGCCAGTGCTCGTGTAGTGTCGTCCAGTTTGTCCAGACTATTCTCAAGCAGGTTAAAACGATCTCTGACCAACTTTCGTAAAGATGAATACAGTGACCGCTGATAGTTGGCAGTAAATTGCTCAGGCGCGAATGCCGGATTTGTTTTATCGGAAGCCAGCGCCAGATGCATCTCTGCAGTCCTTTGTCCCAGCCTTACCACACGTTCATAAAACCCTCTGCCGATAAACTCTTGTATGATTTCTGGTGCTTCTTCAAACGTGATACTAGGTTTGTTTACCAGCTTCGGTAGCTTTTCTTTTTTGGCCTTGGTTATAACTCGTTCAAAAAAGCGACCCACCGAGTCAATCGCCATGCCCCAAGCCTCCCCCTGATTCTCAACTTTGTTCTGCAACAATCCCAACACGATCACCTTGCTCTCGCTGTCAACAAATTCAATACTTCCACCATACTTCGGACTATTTTCAAAACTAGTATTCTCCGAAAGGAACCGAACGATCTCCATGTCAGGATTAATCTCGCGCTCCAGCTTTCGATAGAATTTGAAAAAGTACTGATCGTTGTAAATAATCGCAGTATTACTTTGATCGGCTTTCAACACCTTAGAGTCAATCGCTCCCTCGATCACAATTTTGTTGAACAGACTTGAGTTGAACTCCAGCACACCGTCTTCAAATTTCAGCCGCTGCTTTTTGTCCATGCTTGTCAGCAGGTAGTCTCTAAATTCTTTATCGTAGCTGCTATCCAATACGAAGCCCTGCACACCATTCAATTGAGCGCGACATACCACACTTTGTGCGTTGTACTCAACCTTATCAACAATACTTTCGGAAGGCACGAAGGTGAGCGGCAAAAAATAAAGTTCAGGCATCCGCTGAACGTAATGAACTTCGATGAGTGAGAGGTAATGAGTTGCTTTACCTACTTTTACTGGAATCGTTTTTTGTAATCCGATCTTTGCAATTGGTTTGGCTTTGCCTGCAAACCAGCGGCATTTCTTCATGAAGCCCGGAAGTATCCTTCGCTCAAACTGCCGCTTCTCGTTGTAATTGGTGAATACTTTTTCCCATGATTGGTCGGCAGAAAATAGTGGTAACTCTCCGTTTGCATCCGATTTTTCTTTTTGATCGCTAGTGTCGAGCTGCAACCAATAGTAACCGTATGGACCAAGTGTAAGACTGTAGTGACCATCACCTACGTTCAAAAATCTATTTTGACTGAAGACCTCGGTCACTTCGCAATCTTTGTAGTCCGTAAGGTTCAATGTAGTAACCTGAGAAAACTGGGACAGGTTAGCCACAAGAATGATCCGCTGAGATTCATACGTTCTGATGAAGCACAATATTTTGTTATTCGAGCTGTCGATAAACTGCATGTCTCCTCTTCCAAACACCACGAGTCGATTGCGCATAGCAATAACATGCCTCATCCACCAGAGTAGAGAAGAAGGGTTTTCGTCCTGGGTAGCCACGTTAATGGACTGGTGTCGATACACCGGATCGGTAATGAGTGGCAGATAAAGTTGCTGAGGGTTGGCCGTGGAGAAACCAGCATTAAGATTCATATTCCACTGCATAGGCGTACGCACACCCGATCTCCCTCCGAGATAAACATTGTCTCCCATCCCAAACTCATCACCGTAATAGATCACAGGAGTTCCAGGTAATGAGAAGAGTATTGTATACAGCAATTCGATTTTCCGCCTGTCATTATTTAGCAGTGGAGCCAATCGCCTTCTTATGCCAATATTAAATTTCGAATTTGTGTCGGTGGCGTAGGCTTTCAATAAATAGTCCTTCTCCTCTTCAGTCACCATCTCCAGCCCAAGCTCATCGTGGTTGCGAAGGAACAGTGCCCACTGACTGTTAGGGGGCGTCTTCGGAGTCTGATCAAGTATGTCGATGATTGGATAACTATCTTCTGTTCTCAACCCCAGAAACAACCGTGGCATCAACGGATAGTTAAAATTCATGTGGCACTCTTTGCCATCACCGAAATAGGCTGCAGCATCTTCCGGCCAGAGGTTGGCTTCTGCGATTAGTATTCGGTGTTTATAATTCTTGTCTATGTGCGACCGAATCTTCTTTAAAAAGTCATGTGTTTGAGGCAGGTTTTCGCAGTTGGTTCCCTCCTCTTCAAAAAGAAAAGGTACCGAAGGCAATCTGAAGCCGTCAACTCCCAGCTTCATCCAGAAGTCAATCACTTTGATCATCTCCATTTGCACCTCCGGGTTATCAAAGTTGAGCTCCGGTTGGTGCCTATAGAAACGATGCCAATAATATGCTTTGCCTTCTTTGTCCCAGGTCCAGTTGGATGCTTCTTCATCCTGAATCAACAAGCGAGCCTCGTTGTATTTGTCCGGAGTGTCACTCCACACATAAAACTCACGATAGCGTGACCCAGGCTTTGCTTTCCTTGCCCGCTTAAACCAAGGATGCTGATCGGAGGTGTGGTTAAGGATCAACTCGGTTATGACTTTAATACCTTTCTTGTGCGCCTCCTTTAAGAAAGTCTTGAAATCGGAAAGCGAACCATATTGCTGATGGACATCGCAATGATCGGCAACATCATATCCGTCATCCTTTAGTGGTGAAGGATAGAAAGGGAGCAGCCAAATTGTGTTGACGCCAAGATCTTCAAGATAATCGAGTTTCTGAACAAGGCCATTGAAGTCACCGACTCCATCTCCATCGCTATCGCAAAAGGCCCTGACCGACAACTCATAGATAATTGCGTCTTTGAACCAGAGTGCTTCCGTATGTTTACCGTTGCCAGCCATCTACATGTTTGATTCGTGGATTTTTAGTTCAAACAAATGAAACGGCATTCTGTTCGGCTCCAGCTCCACGTAGTTCCATTCCTGAGTCCAGGTAAACCACTCCCCAGTGACGAGGTCATTTAACTTCACATTAATAAAATCACCAAGACCCAACAATGCTTTCGGTAACTGCACATAGCCTTGATGCTTATTGTGAGGATCGAGGTTAACTACTGTAAGGATGATATCGGAAAGGTCAGGTGTACACTTGATGTAGGCTATCAAGTTTGGATTCTCCATTGCGCAAAAATGGATATTCCATGTTGACTGAAGTGCGCGATGTTCTTTTCTGGCTTTATTCAGAATTGTAATAATATCGGTCATACGATTGGTCCGCTTCCAGTCATATTTTTTCACCTCATACTTTTCTGAATTGTTATACTCTTCTCTTCCGGGCACCGGATCGTTATCACACATTTCATATGGAGGCCCGTAGATGCCATAGTTGGATGACATGGTAGCAGCCAATGCCAGTCTTAAAATGAAAATATTCTCTGACTGATGTTGTAGATGGAACGGAAGTATGTCCGGAGTGTTTGGCCAGAAGTTAGGTCTGAAGTAATTTCTTGATGAACCGTGCACTAACTCATTCATGTATTCAATCAACTCGCCCTTACCCACACGCCATGTGAAGTAAGTATAGGATTGATTGAACCCGACCTTAGCAAGTGAAGACATAACCTTAGGTCGTGTAAATGCTTCCGCAAGAAATATGATATCGGGATGGACCTTATGAATTTCTGTGATCATCCACTCCCAAAAGGGGATTGGCTTGGTGTGTGGATTATCGACCCTAAAGATGGTTACGCCATTTTCAATCCAAAACAAGGTGACGGATTTCAACTCTTCCCATAGCCCTTTCCAGTCTTTGCACTCAAAGTCGAAGGGATAAATATCCTGGTATTTCTTTGGTGGATTTTCCGCGTATTGAATTGACCCATCAGGGCGCTGACGAAACCACTCGGGGTGCTCTTTGACATATGGATGATCGGGGGCACACTGGAATGCAAGATCCAAGGCAATGTCAATGCCCCGCGCCTTCGCCTCGCTGATCAATTTTTTGTAGTCAGCCATTGTGCCAAGCTCAGGGTGAACAGCTTTATGTCCTCCTTCATCGCTACCAATGGCCCAAGGTGATCCCGGCTCACCCGGCTTTGACGTTGTGCTGTTGTTGCCTCCCTTTCTATTAACTTTTCCTATCGGATGTATTGGAGGCAAATACAAAACATCGAAACCCATCGACTCTATTCTGGGCAAGAGTTTAATAACATCCTGAAATGTTCCGTGCTTACCTGTCGAAGAGGCAGAACGAGGAAACAGTTCGTACCATGTTGTGAATAAGGTTCTGCTTGACTCAACTTTTATAACAAACTCTGTTGGGTATCTTGTTTCAAAATGACGAAGTGGATACTTATGAACTAAGTCTGAAAAGGAAGAACTCGTAACCTTACTAATACTTTCCTTTGATTTCTTCTTGTCTTCAAAAAGTGTAGCAATCGACTCAAGGTCTTTGTTGCTGCCTCCTGATAATTCTTTCAGGTAGTTTGCGCCCTCCCTCAACTCCAGGGTCACATCGATATTTGCATTTATCTTTTTGATTATGCCATCGTACCAAGTCTCGAAGTGATCGATCCAGGCTTCGACAGTAAAAAGATAGTTGACTTGCTTGTCAAGCTGAATGGCACATGTATATGTATCATTCCCTCGGTGCGTCATTCCCTTCCGGGTCCACTCTTTTTCACCTTCCTGCTTGTAAAGAACATCGGCTCTGATATGATCATGGCCATCAGCGAATATGTCCGCGGAAACTTCCAACATTTCACCAACCGTTCTTTTGGCTGGGTATAAACCGCCATCAACCTGTGGCTGTACGTTTTCAATAATGACCCTTGACTGGCCCTGATTCTTTGTCATCCTTCTAATTTAAAGACAATTGCCCCATATGGCGGCAAATTGATGTTGAGCTTATTGTCAACTATTTTCTGAACCCCATTCCTTCCAAATATTGCACGGGCATTTAAATCACCAGAGGGCAGTCCCACCCTATCCATTTCCGTCTGCGGAATCTCTAGCACAACCGACCGCTCATCGGGATTGAATCCTGCCACCACTAATATTACTTCATTTGGCGTACTTCGCAGACACGAGTAGATACTTGCATTTACATTTCCCTGTGAGACGTTGTGCTGAGTAAGATCGATTGTTTCTCCCGATGCGACTGCTTCGTTACTTTGTGCTAGATTGAGAAGTTTTGAATAGGTGTCTCTTAATTTTTTTTGATCGTCACTCAATTGCCCTCCATCAAAGAGACCGCCATTCATCCATTTTTGATGCTCCGGAACACCCCAATAGTCAAAGATTGTTGTGCGCCCATCATCTCCCTGAAATCCTTCAACTCCGGCACCGGGCTCCCCCACCTCCTGACCAAAATAGATCATCACAGGACCACGATCCACAACAGCACTTATCAGCATTGCTGGAATTGCTTTCCAGGGATCGCTTGCGAAATTTGGTGAGGCTATTCGCTGCTCATCATGATTCTCGAGAAAGTGAAGCATTTTGGAATTGATGCCATCTAAGCTCGCCTGAATTTTGGGAATATCTGTTGTTGCACTTTTTCCATTGACCAGAAGTCGCAATGTATCGTACAGTTGAACCTTGTCATATAAAAAGTCAAAACCTCCTTCAACGATGTAATCGCGATAAGCAGACGGGTTGTAAATCTCAGCGATGAAAATCACATCTTTGTTTCCTTGCTTCACCTGTGGTATTGCCCAATGCCAAAATTCCACCGGCACCATCTCTGCCATATCACAACGAAACCCATCTACATCTTTTTCTACCCAGTATTTCAGTATGTCGCGCATCTTGATCCATGTGTCAGGTATCGGATCAAAATGAGTGGCATTATTGTTTACCACATCAACACCATAATTCAACTTCACCGTCTCGAACCACTCATTCACTCCAGGCGATGCGGTGAACTGATTGTTGCCTGTCACTTTTGCAGGCGTCTCATCAAACTTTCCATCCTTGGTCGGGAAGCTATTGTCGGGTCCCAATGAATTGTAGTCAGCGGGCACTTGAAAAGATTCCCCAGGCAGATAGTAGAAATTGTTACTTACCAAAAAAGCTTTCGTATTATCGTCTCCCTCACCGAGATCTTTTACCTCTGGCGGTTTCTTATCTGAACGATAGGCACGCGCCACGTGATTTGGCACAAAATCGATAATGACTTTCAAATCGTTGCTGTGGGTTCTGTTCACCAGTGATTCAAACTCCCCCATTCGCTGCTCAACATTCTTTGCCAGATCTGGATTTACGTCATAGTAATCTTTAATCGCATATGGTGAGCCAGCCCTACCTTTCACCACATCAGCATCGTCAAGTGGAATACCAAACGCGGTATAGTCTGTGAGTACGGCATGTTCAATTACGCCCGTGTACCAAACATGGGTTATCCCAAGTTCCTTCAAAGACTGCAGGGCTTTGTCAGTGACATCATCAAATTTTCCAACGCCATTTTCTTCGATTGTACCGTAAGTTTTGTTGGTCTGTTTCTGATTGCCAAACAACCGCGTCATCATCTGGTAGATGACCATTTTTTGAGGCTTCTTTTGGGCTTGGGATGACTCGGAATCCATTTGCAAAGTGCAGGCTGCACCAAAAAGTAAGATAGCAAATGGGGCAAATCTTATCATTCTTAAAGATAAGGAATGAAACCACCCAGCTTTGGAGGGTCAAAACAAAATTTACTGCAAACGATTGCGATTCCGATGGCCTTTCGAAAATCCATAAAAGGCCTATATCTGAGTTCTATTGCAATGAAAAATGAAATTATATTCCTATGTTGATCGATAATCTCAGTTCATATGAATCTTAATCTACAAGCAGAAAAGCAAAACACTTACGATGCCATTGTAGTGGGCACAGGTATCAGCGGAGGTTGGGCCGCTAAGGAGCTCAGCGAGAAAGGTCTTAAGACATTGGTTCTGGAAAGAGGACGCGATGTGAAACACCCCTCGTACCCAACAGCAACAAAGGATCCCTGGGACTTGCCGAACGGTGATCGACCAACTCAAGAGGATCTACGGAAACAAGGCGTGCAGGCACGTACTGGCTACACCATAAGGCCCTCTACGAGCCACTGGTTTGTGAATGACCTTGACCATCCTTACACAGAAATAAATCGGTTTGACTGGATGCGCGGCTACCACGTAGGTGGTCGTTCGATCATGTGGGGCCGGCAAAGTTATCGCTTCAGCGAAATGGATTTTGAAGCAAACGCAAAAGATGGAATTGCAATCGATTGGCCGGTACGTTACAAAGATATTGCTCCCTGGTACGATTATGTAGAGTCTTATATCGGGGTGAGCGGCTCAATTGAGAACATTCCCAATCTTCCTGATGGCAAGTTCTTGCCCCCTATGGAGCTCAACTGCGTGGAGTTGGATTTGAAGAAGTCAATGCAGGAGAAATTTGGTCGTGCGCTGACCATTGGCCGTGTTGCACATGCAACAGCACCGCTACCCCACACACCATGGCGGGGCACATGCCAATATAGAAATCTCTGCAGTCGTGGATGTCCTTATGGCGCTTACTTCAGTAGCAATTCGTGTACACTACCTGCTTCAGAGAAGTCGGGCAACATGACCTTGAGGCCTAACTCAGTAGTATATGAACTGATCTATGACGAACAAAAAGGAAGGGCCACCGGAGTTAAACTGGTAGACGGTGAAACCGGTGAGGAAATGGAGTATTATGCCAAGATTATTTTCCTCTGCGCTTCCACTTTTGGTTCAACTTTCATCATGTTGAATTCCATCTCCAACCGTTTTCCGAATGGATTTGGTAATGATAGTGGTGAGTTGGGTTGCAACATTATGGATCACCATCTCAGCGTGGGAGCAAACGCCCAGGTGGATGGATACGAAGACCAATACTATTTCGGAAGGAGGGCCAACGGAGTCTACATACCTCGTTATAGAAACATTGGCAAAGACAAGCGCGATTATATCCGCGGGTTTGGCTACCAGGGAGGTGCAAGCCGTGGCGGCTGGACACGAAGTGCCGAAGAAGAGTTGTTGGGTGCTGATTTGAAGCAAGTCGTTGCAACTCCTGGCGGTTGGACGATGGGGCTTGGTGGCTTTGGTGAGATTTTGCCGTACCACGAAAACAAAGTGGTGATCAACAAGGACAAGAAAGATGTGAACGGACTTCCTACACTTACTTTCGATGCCATCCTCAGGGACAATGAATTGAAGATGCGGAAGGACATGGCGGATGATGCAGCTGAAATGCTTGAGGCCGCTGGATTTAAAAACATCACTAAACACGATAAAGAAACCGGAGTTGGTTTGGGTATCCACGAAATGGGAACTGCGCGTATGGGTAAAGACCCTAAGACGTCAGTTCTGAATAAGTGGAATCAAGTTCACGCTTGTAAGAATGTGTTTGTTACCGATGGGTCTTTTATGACTTCAGCGGGCTGTCAGAATCCATCACTTGGCTATATGGCTTTCACAGCCAGAGCAGCCAACTACGCAGTGGACGAACTTAAAAAAGGTAATCTGTAACATCTTTAAATAGATAATGAAATGAATCAACTCATTGATAGAAGAGAAGCACTACGCAAGACAGCGTTGCTTATGGGCGCGGCTGTGTCGTCATCTGCTTTGGTGGGGATTATGCAAGGTTGTAAAGCGGCACCTGAACTTGCTTATGTACCTGAGTTCTTTACTGAAGATCAGGCCAGAATCGTAACGGAGGTGGCTGAGATCATTATACCAAAAACTGATACGCCAGGAGCAAAGGATGTAGGTGTACCCGGTTTTATAGACCGCATTCTAAAGGACTGCTACAAGAAGGAAGATCAGGATCGTTTTATCGCAGGGCTCACCGCCTTTGATGAGGAAGCGAAGTCTGCTTATGGTGACAGCTTTATTTACTGCGAACCTGAGCAACAACTTGAGCACGTAGCAAAAGTTCAGGCAGCTGCCTTGGCTCAGCCAAAGGAGCAACGAGATGCTAATAAGCCGTTTATCCTGATGGCAAAAGAACTGACGTTGCTAGGTTTCTTTACTTCCGAGCCGGGTGCTACTCAGGTACTGCAATACGAAGCTGTGCCTGGTTCATTCAAAGGATGTATTCCTTTGTCTGAGGCCGGAAATGGCAAGACCTGGGCGACTTAAGATTTACTAATCAAACGTCACACAACACGATAGCCTCCTGCAGGGAGGCTATTTTATTTTCTTTGGTTGGGATGAACTCCTGCGCCACAAATCCCTTGAAACCGGTTTTAACAATTGCGTGCATGATAGCAGGATAATTTAGTTCCTGCGTTTCGTCTATCTCATGACGACCTGGTACGCCCGCGGTATGATAGTGTGCAATGTACTTGTTGTATTTCGTGATCGTGGCAATCACATCACCTTCCATGATCTGCATGTGGTAGATGTCATACAAAAGTTTGAAGCTATCGGAACCCGTCTTCTCACAAAGCTTCACACCCCATGGCGTAGTGTCGCACTGATAGTCGGGGTGATCTACTTTACTATTGAGCAACTCCATGCAAACCGTAATGTTGTTCTTGGCTGCAATCTTCAAGATGGGCTCAAGTCCTCTGGCGCAGTTGTCAAGACCTTTCTCCGAATCCAATCCATTGGCATTGCCGCTAAAGGTTATCAGATTCTTTATGCCAGCATCCACTGCCAGCGGAATGGCTGTCTCAAAATCTTTCAACAACTTCGCGTGAAGCGAAGTATCATTGATACCCTTGGTTAGGGGCAAATCAGAAGCATAGCCCATCGCACACGTTAGTCCATGTTTAATCGCCACCTTCCATTCGTCTGCTTTGAGTAAATCGATAGAGGTAATACCCATTGCCTTCGAGGCAACCACCAGATCTTCAAGCGGCATTGAATTGTAACACCACCTGCAAACGGAGTGATTGACATTCCCCTTCAGCTTGTAATCCTTTATTTCATCCGCAAAACTCATTGATGGAATACCTAGCGTGGCAGTAGCTCCTACCGCCATCTGCTTCAGTGCTTGTTTGCGGGATATTTTCATGATCAGATTGTTTTCAAATAGTTGTATCCATTGGTTACACTTTCAAATTCTGAAGACGGGTAGTTCTCCTGCTCCAAATAGAAGTGAACGAGTCCGGCTTGCTCAGCTTTCGCAAAAATTGCTTTAAAGTCAATTGATCCAGATCCCACATCAGCCTGCATTTTAGGATCCGCTTTGTCCATGTCCTTCACATGCCATTGCTGGAATCGACCGGGGTACTGATTAAAGTACGCAAATGGATCTTTACCAGCATAAGTTATCCAGTACAGGTCGAGTTCCATTGAGATTGAAGGATCAAGCTCCTGTAACATGACATCGTAAGGAATTTGGCCGTCTATTTCTACAAACTCAAAGTCATGATTGTGATAGGCAAATTTGATGCCTGCACTTTTACAGGTTTCGTTCGCCTTGTTTACTAATTCACAAGTCTGCTTGTATTGGTCAATGGTTTCTCGTTCTGTTTGATCAAGGTAGGCAAGAGCCATATACTCCTGCCCTATCTTCTTCGCGTCTTCCACAGCCGCTTCCCATCCATTGGTGATTGTACTGGGTTGTTCGGGGTGCGCAAGCCCAAGGCTATAATGTCCGCTCGTGATCTTCATGCCCATGTCTTTGATCATGGAATTAAAGTCACCATAAGGCATTCCAAAAATCTGGCCATTGCCGTAAGAATAACATTCCAGCTCTTTGAAGCCGATGTCGGCCACCTTCTGCATGGTTCCCTTTACATCTCCGCCAATAATTTTCCTTAAGGTATAAAGTTGAATACCCATTGTTTTGGAGACGGCAGGGCTCGCTCCACAGGCATAAAGGTAGGCTCCCGCAGATGCCAGAGCTGACCGCTGAATGAACTCTCTTCTATTCATTAGATTGATTTTAAAGTTCTCTGATTTTAATGTTCCTATACCAAACTTTGTTTCCATGGTCTTGCAGCACCAGATGGCCTTTTCGGGCCTTGCCGAAGTAAGGAAGGTCTTTGAACTTGCTCTGGGCCACCATCGCATCCCATTCCGGTGCGCGCATATCAGCAGAAACTACATTTTCTCCATTCAGCCAAAACTTAAGCTTACCCTGATCCGACAGGATTCTAACTTCATTCCATTCACCAGCTGGCTTCACCGTTTCGGTGCTACAGGAAATCATGTCGTACAAGTCGCCTGCACGATGCTTTATAATCTTTGCATCAGGATGGCATGTGTTGTCAAGCACCTGCATTTCAGGGCCTGTATGCCAAGGCTCTTGAAAAGTGCTGTCAGCTACCACGTTGAACATAATTCCGCTATTACCACAAGGGCTGATCTTCCATTCGATGCTGAACTCAAAATTTTCATATTCATTTACGGTCATCAAATTGCCTGCGTCCACAATCGCTCCACCGTCCATATTCGAATCATCAAGCACAATGGCACCGTCATCTATTTTCCACGCACTTCCGGGTTGATCTGACTTATAACTTCTCCATCCGTCAAGCGAAGCTCCATCGAACAGCGACACCCATTCTTCATTTGCCTGAGTTTCTGTAGTGGCAGACTCGGTAGATTCTGCAGATTCATTTTGATTTTTACCTGAGCACCCAGCCAGGAACACAAGTGCGATTAATAAAATCCTCATAGTTAGTTTAGTTGCTTACAGCTTAAAGGCCTAAAAGTTTCTTGTTCAAATTCTTATCTGACCCTGCAGATGCAAAGTCGTCAAATGTCTTGTCCGTCACGCGGATGATGTGATCGCTAATCAACTTCGCTCCCTCCTTCGCTCCTTGCTCGGGATGTTTGATGCAGCACTCCCATTCGAGCACAGCCCATCCGTCATATCCATACTGCGTTAGCTTAGAGAAGATTGACTTCCAGTTTACCTGTCCATCACCGGGCGACCTGAATCGTCCCGGGCGATCAATCCAATCCTGATAACCACCGTAAGCTCCGCTTCTGCCCGTTGGGTTAAATTCCGCATCCTTCACATGGAACATCTTGATGTATTCATGGTAGATGTCGATGTATTGCAGATAGTCAAGTTGCTGGAGGATAAAGTGGCTGGGGTCGTAGAGAATCTTTGCCCGTGGGTGATTTTTAGTTGCTTCAAGAAAACGTTCGAACGTAACACCATCGTGAAGATCCTCTCCCGGATGAATTTCGTAGCACACATCCACTCCTACCTTATCGAAAGCATTGAGAATGGGAAGCCATCTCTTGGCCAGTTCCTTAAATCCTGCTTCGACTAATCCGGCAGGTCTTTGTGGCCATGGGTTCATCGTATGCCAAAGTAGCGCACCCGAAAAAGTAGCGTGCGCCTTGAGTCCGAGGTTTTTGCTTGCCTTTGCCGCCAGCTTTACCTGGTCTACTGCCCATTCCGTTCTGGCTTTGTAATTGCCTCTCAATTTCTTTGGAGCAAAATTGTCAAAGATGAGATTGTCAGCAGGATGAACAGCTACAAGCTGTCCCTGAATATGTGTACTCAATTCAGAAATTGTGACGCCACACTCCTCAATCTTGCCCTTGTACTCATCAGCAAACGTCTTGCTTTCAGCTACCTTCTTCAGATCAATGCATCGCTCTTCGCCAGTGGGTATTTGTACTGCCTTAAATCCAAGCGAAGCCGCCCACTTGCAAATTGACTCCATCTTATTAAATGGAGCCTTGTCACCTAAAAATTGAGCAAGAAAAACAGCAGGTCCTTTAATCGTTTTCATCTATTAGATTTTAACCCATTTTTGTTTTGACTTTGATGATTTCACCACGCCTTCTACAAAAGCCATTCCCCTCACTCCTTCATCAACATCCGGAAAATCATATTTCGACATGTTTAATTTCTTACCAGGTTTATAATCGCGTACCGCTCTTGAGAAAGCCAGGTAGATATTAGCGAATGCTTCGAGATAACCTTCCGGATGCCCTGACGGCACACGCGTATTCAACTTGGCCTGATCACACAAGTAGGGTAAGCCAGTTCGGTATATCTGAGTGGGTCCATCGAGGCTTCTTACAACCAGGGTATTTGGCTCTTCCTGACGCCACTCCAATCCACCCTTTTCACCATACACTCTGATCTTAAGATTGTTCTCCTCTCCGGCAGCAACCTGCGTGGCGATCAACGTACCTGTTACCTCATTTTCAAAACGAAGCAACATGGCGCTGTCGTCATCCAACAGTCTTCCTTTGATAACTGCATTTAACTCTGCACAAACCTCAATAATATTTAGTCCGGAAACATACTCAGCCAAGTGAGCTGCGTGCGTACCGATATCACCTATCGCGCCACCAGCTCCAGAGCGCTTGGGGTCAGTTCTCCATCCCGCCTGCTTCTGCCCTGATTTCTCCACTGGTGTAGCGAGCCATCCTTGTGGATACTCAACAAATACTTTTCTAATCTTTCCGAGTTTGCCAGATTTTATAAGATGCTTTGCTTCTTTCACCATTGGATATCCCACGTAGGCATGCGTGACGGCAAGCACAAGTCCTGATTTTTCAACAATGGATTTCAGTTTCTTGGCCTCACCCAGTGATAAAGTAAGAGGCTTATCGATGATGACGTGAAAGCCATTTTCAAGTGCTTCCCTGGCAGGATCAAAATGCACATGATTGGGCGTAACGATCGCGACAAAGTCCATGCGCTCACCTTCAGGTAGCTTCTTCTCTTCGCGAATCATGGTACTGTATGATTCATAGACTCGGTCGGAGTTGAGGTACAAAGCCTTACCCGCCTCCGCTGATTTCGTGGGGTTACTACTAAAGGCTCCACACACCAGATCAATCTCTCCATCCAGGGCGGCAGCCTTTCTGTGGACAGCCCCGATGAACGCATCAGGACCTCCACCTATCATTCCCATTCGAAGTTTTCTCTTCTTCATTTAGCCAGAATCGTTTAGAAGCAATATATCCAAAAGACTTAAATAGTGGGCCATAAGTTTTTCTGCAAACGTTTGCATTTAGGACTGAGGTCTTGCGCAATCGATTTATTCGTGCAATCTTAAATGTTGGAATAAAGTCAATGGCGCGCTACTTCACCGTGATGTGCTATTGTGCTTCTACCACAAGGCTAACGACCAAAAAACTGAAAAAATGAATACAACAGTCAAAGTACAATTGTCCTTTATGATGTTCCTCGAATTCTTCATTTGGGGCGGCTGGTTTGTCACGCTAGGTACTTTCTTAGGTGATAATCTTCATGCGAGTGGCGGTGAAATTGCCGTTGCATTTTCTACTCAATCCTGGGGTGCCATCATCGCACCATTTATTATCGGGCTGATTGCCGATCGGTACTTTAACGCTGAGCGTATCCTCGCGGTACTACACCTGGTGGGCGCGGTTTTAATGTATCAGATGTACGCTTCTGTGGACTTTGACGGCTTCTATCCTTATGTGCTTGGGTACATGATTATTTACATGCCCACGTTGGCCCTGGTGAACTCCATTTCTTTCAATCAAATGAAAGATCCTGCCAAAGAGTTTTCTTTGGTTCGTGTGTTCGGAACGATTGGATGGATTGTAGCGGGTCTTACGATCAGCTATATCTTTCTTTGGGATTCACCTGATGCGAGAGCGCAAGGGATGTTAAAGAATACTTTCCTGATGGTAGCAGTTGCTTCCGCTGCGCTTGGTCTATTTAGTCTCACATTACCCAAAACCCCTCCTACTGCCGACAGAAATGAAAAAGTTAGCCTGGCAACGATTTTGGGACTCGATGCTTTGAAGCTATTGAAGGATCGAAACTTCCTCATCTTTTTCGTTTCGTCTGTGTTGATCTGTATTCCTTTAGCTTTCTATTATCAAAATGCTAATCCATTCCTGGCTGAGATAGGTGTAAACAATCCGACTGGTAAGATGACCATTGGCCAAACTTCTGAAGTGCTGTTCATGCTGGCGTTGCCATTCTTCTTCAAGCGATTTGGTTTTAAGATGACGATTGTAGCCGGTATGCTGGCATGGACGCTGCGCTATCTCCTGTTTGCGTATGGTAATTCCGGAGACCTGGCCTTTATGCTCATCCTCGGAATCGCGCTTCACGGTATTTGTTACGACTTCTTTTTTGTCTCCGGACAAATCTACACCGACTCCAAGGCGGGAGAAAAATTTAAGAGTGCAGCGCAGGGCTTGATCACGTTGGCAACCTATGGCTTCGGAATGCTCATCGGATTCTGGGTGGCAGGTAAGATTACGGATTCCTACCTCCTTGCCGATAGCACGCACAACTGGGTTGGCATCTGGACGTTCCCAGCCATCTTTGCCTTTGGTGTGTTGGTCATCTTCGTGATCTTCTTCAAAAACGAAGCGATCGAGTATAAGAAATAAGGAAATTCAATAAATCAAGGAGCGCTGACTATCACTGGCGCTCCTTATTATTTTATAGTCAAATCACCAAAGCCTCAAACTGCCGACTTCTCCATGATCTTCCTCACCTCATCTAGCGGCTTAAACACATCAAATGTTTTTCCTTGAATACGCAATGCTCCCAGCACATTTCCATAGCGGCCTGCCTTGATGTAGTCTGTCTTGTTTTCCATCAGTCCAAAGCCAACACCAACGGCAAAAGAATCCCCGCAACCTGTCGTATCGATCACCTGCTTTACCTTGACGGCTGGAATCATTTCTTCTACTATTTTTCCCTTCTCTTTATAATAGGCCAAACATCCTGTAGAGTCTGCTGTGACATAAACACACTTAACAAGCACCCCTCAAAATTTCGGTTAAAAATTGAGTAAATTTGACCATGGGACTACTGGAGACATATAAAGAACAAATTCAAAGGCTTTGTGAAAATCACAAGGTCAAGACTCTGTATTCATTCGGTTCAGTTAATACAACAAGATTTACCCTGGACAGTGATGTGGACTTAATAGTTGATTTTGAAACAAATGATCCCTTTGAGTATACCGACAACTATTTTGACCTGAAATTTGAATTGGAGAGAATATTAAATAGGCAAATCGACCTCTTGGAGAGCAAGGCCATCAAAAATCCATTCCTGAAAGAGAATATTGACAAATCGAAAGTTCTCATCTATGGACAATGAGGTGAAAACCTGGCTTAGAGACATTGAACAGGCAATTGGAGAAATCAATTCATTTATGCCTGATGAAAAAAACTTCAAGAATTTTCAAAAGGACATAAAAACCAAAAGGGCGGTTGAAAGAAATATTGAAATTATTGGAGAAGCCATGAGCAGAATTCTCAAAGCAGATCCTAACATCAAGATCAGTCACACCAGAAAAATTGTGGACACAAGAAATAGAATAATTCATGGATATGATTCTGTTTCTGAGGACATCCTCTGGGGGATAATAATGAGAAACTTGCCTGACCTTGAGAAAGAAGTCAAAGAATTATTGAGCTGACACGCTCTGTGTAAGTGCGGCCTTACACATACCAAGCCACTAAAGCATCAAACTGCCGACTTCTCCATGATCTTCTTCACCTCATCTAGTGGCTTAAACACGTCAAATGTTTTTCCTTGTGTGCGCAGTGCGCCTAGCACATTTCCATAGCGGCCTGCTTTGATGTAGTCCGTTTTGTTTTCCATCAAACCAAAGCCAACGCCACCGGCAAATGAATCTCCACAGCCTGTCGTGTCAATCACTTGCTTTACCTTGACGGCAGGAATCATTTCTTCTACTATTTTTCCCTTCTCCTTATAGTAGGCCAAACATCCTGTGGAGTCTGCTGTGATGTAAACACACTTAACACCCAATGAAATACAGTGCGTGGCAAACCTGGTCATCTCCCCACGGTCAAGTCCCGGTGACACTACGTAGTCACTTGACTCATACTCTTTCTTAAACCAGGAGGCATGAGCTTCTTCAAGATTCATTTTCAGCACATCGATATAAGGAAGCCACTGATCGCGATCGATCCAGAACTTGCGATGACGTTCGCCATTGAATAGACAGGCAGTAGTAGGTCCGTGTGCATCAAAAATAATTGTGCCCTTACTTTTCTTCTTAATGAGTTTCAGTGTATCGAGAGATATCTCGTAGTCGCTGATCGGAATAAACACAAAGGCATCACAATCCATCAAATCTTTAACATCATCGGGAACGATCGGGTCCATAAATCCCGTTTGACGCTCGACCCTGTTATTCATGTCGAGGAATTTCAAACTGATGATATCGCCCTGATCATTTTTGGTAGTAACGTGTTTCGTGTTGATTCCCTTGTAACCCGCGAAGACTTCTTTCACGTTGTCAAGGTCAACTTTCCGCACATGACAGACGGGAACAATTTCGATCTGCTCCCCTGCCATGATCGACAGCGCAATTACCGGATGAGTAACACAGCCCCACTTTTGAATAAGGTCGCCATTGTGTGTAACAATGTGGTCGCGAGGGATTGGTCCGAGGATGGCTATTTTTGTCATACGCGTTTATTTTTCTACCAAGAAAGCAGCGCCAAATACACCCGCACTATCGCCTAATGCCGGCCTCACTACCGGGGTATCCAGCCTGTCGTTAAATACATAGTCCTTAATTTGTTCAACACCTTTTGTATACAATGAATCAATATTGCCAACCCCACCTCCGATCACGATTACATCCGGATCAAGAATATTAATTACCACACTAATGGCCTTGCCAAACATCTTGTGCAATCTCCCAATAGTCTCCACGGCTACCGGGTCCGTGCCACTCTTCGCCAGCCCAACAATTTCCTTTAGTTTTTTTTCAGTTCCACTCTTTTCGTGATAAAATTTCTCAAGAGCGGGGCCGGCTATTATGTTTTCGACACAACCTATTTTGCCGCAATAACACTTGCCTCCAGACTCATCCAGGAAGTTGTGTCCCCACTCTCCTGCTATGCCTTGCTTGCCCTGAATTACTTTTCCTTCTACTACGACTCCGCCTCCTGCACCTGTGCCCATGATGACACCAAACACAACTTTAGCGTCCGGAAAGTTTTGGCGAACAACTCCAAGTCTCGTCTCCGCCAAGGCAAAACAATTAGCATCGTTTGCACTTACCACTTCAACCCCTATCAACTTCTGCAAGTCAGCTTGCAGGGGTTTGAAATTCAACACGGCTGAGTTACTGTTTTTGAAAAGTCCGGTAGTGGGATCCATCGTGCCGGGCGTGCCGATTCCGATTCTTTCTGGCGTATAACCCGCGGCCGCTTTCATCATGTCTACCACACTGGAAATCTGGTTAAGGACGTGTTCGTAACCTTTGTGAGTTTCTGTGGGCAACCGATCCCTGAACAGTGTCTTGCTGCTATCAGGCGACTCTAGGATGGCCCCTTCAATCTTAGTCCCGCCAAGGTCGATACCCCAAAGTTGTTTCGATGATGGGCTCATACTATTCCTAATGACCTCCTCCCCTCGGCACACTGGCTGAGTCAGTCTGACCTGGTTTAAGTTTCACAAACAAGACTGCGATCGCACCACAAATCAACAAGACACCCGCAAGCACGATTACATTTTCAGGGTTGCCTTTTAAAAGCGAATTATAATACAAAGGCAACGTGAATATCTGAATCATCATGGGGATCACGATGAACATGTTGAATATACCCATGTAAACTCCAGTTCGCTCTGCGGGAATACTGCCTGCCAACATGATGTAAGGGTTGCCCATCATACTTGCCCATGCCAGTCCAACTCCGATCATTGGCAAAAATAAAATCAACCTTGAATCAATGCTTGGAATAAAAATCATTCCGATGCCTGCCAACGTGAGGCAAACGCTGTGCATTATCTTTGGACCCAATCGCTTGGTAAATGGCACTAAGGCAAACGCACCTACAAACGCCATGAAATTATAAAAGCCTCCCACCTGTCCATTAATCAAACCTGCTTCTCTAAAACCTGCCGATGATTGCTCTGTTGTTTTAAAAAAAGTTGTCGAAATAGAAAGAACGATATATTGCCAATAACAAAACATGGCATACCACTGAAAGACCATCACCAGCGCAAGCTGTTTCATCGTCAACGGCATGTCTTTGATGGCTTCTACAATTTCTTTGAAAGTCGCTGCAAATCCTTTTGGTGAGTCTTTGATTTTTTTTAGTTCTTCTTCCGTCAACGGATTTTCCTTTGTTGTTCTAACGGTCCACAAAATGGAGAAGATCGAAAAGAAGGCTCCGATCACAAATGCGGTGATCGTCATGTATGGGATGTTGCGATCATTCACCAGGTCACGGCTTAAGCCGAACCAAACCAAAAGTGATGGGGTGAGGTAGGCCAGCGTTTGACCTAATCCTGTAAACGCACTCTGTGTAAGAAATCCCAATGAATGTTGCTCCTCGTTTAACTTATCGCTGACAAAAGCGCGATAGGGTTCCATGGTGATATTGTTAGCCGCATCCAGAATCCATAGCAAGCTTGCTGCCATCCAGAGTGTTCTGCTAAACGGCATAAAAAAAAGCGCGAGACTACAGAGGATCGCGCCAATCAAAAAATACGGTGTTCGTCTTCCGAGCTTTGAGTCTGTCTTATCACTCATCGCCCCGATGATAGGCTGTACGATTAAACCCGTCATAGGTCCGGCTAACCACAAGTACGGTAAGCTTGCTTCGTCTGCCCCGAGGTATTTGTAGATAGGGCTCATGTTGCTTTGCTGCAACCCGAAGCTGTACTGAATTCCAAAGAAGCCAAAGTTCATGTTGATGATTTGGCCGAACGTCAATCTTGGCTTCATGGATTTTTGAATTTATTACATACTCCTACCCTGCCTGTTGATCCGCGCCTTTTCGCCTCCTCGTAAACACATGGTCAACTACCCAATTGCCCACGAGCCGACCTTGTCTCAGGCCCTCTTCGATTGCCGGGCGATAGTGAATACCGCCATACAAGCGACTGATGGCAGCCTCAGATGAAGCTTGATAAAACGAATTGAACGATCGGACAGGAAGACCAAAGGCGGTCTCTGTTGAATCTGCAAATTGAAAATTTTCGCCAAACAAGCTGGTGAGTGCTACGGAGGCGGCAGATGAGATTACGCTATGGCCACTCGTGTATTCAGGAAACGGAGGTGTTTGCAACAGCGGCTTCCATGTTTCATCAATGTGTGTGTTTATCACCGTCTCTGGTCTGATAAGATTGCTGCGATACTTTTCATCCCAACAGCTGATGAATCCATCTGCAAGTGCAATGGCAGTAAGCGCATAAGCTTCGGCACTTTCAGCAATTGATGATTTATTTTTTGTACAAGCGATCTTCGTTATGCCCATCCAATGCCCACCTGGTGTGATTTTTTTTGTGGCAAACATCACGTGGCCGTGCACATTCATCACATATGGATTGCAATCCCAGAACGAAGCAATTTCAGCTTGCTCTTCAGTAAGGTTTTTTCCAGTCTCGTAAACTTCATTTACTTCAGCGAAGAACTTCTCATCCTTCTTTATACTAAATGCTGTTGGCTTTGCCGGAATAAATTGATCGGCTGAATCTATTATAAAAGTCCTTATTTCATTCCAGTGCGGTTCAATCGCCTCAATGTAAGCGGGAGGTGTAGGCTGCCATCTTCCCGGTTCATCCTTGACGTTATACTTCTCAAAAGTTCTTGTCTGCTTATAGTTGTCCTTGTCCGCCCAAGCCAGGATGTGTTTCGCAACCGTCTTGCCGTATTCGGTAGAATTATTTTTAATGTTGCTGGAAACACCGAGCTCATCTAGTTTTTTATACCAATTGTTTTGAAACTCCTCAAGCTTATCTTCTGAGAAAATCAGTGCCTTGCCTACCGCCAGTCCGGCTTGAATCGCTGCGATATCATAGTTCACTTCGTTTGTCGGCTGTGGGATTGGCGTAAGCCCATGAAGCTGACCTGCCAATGACCGGAATGTAGAGTCGTGAGCTGCTTCAACCTCGAACGCAGCGATGCTGGAGTAGGCATAGATACGACTCGCTACGGGAGGCGAAAAAATATCATGAACTATCACATCCGTGATTTGATCCACTGCATCATGATACATCTTCGGATCGATCACAACATCCTTCTTGTCGGTAGAACATGAATTGGCAACAATCAATACTGCACATGCCAGGATAATGTTTACATACGTCTTCATGGTCTTGTCTTATTTTCTCTTGTAAAATCCTTTAACTTCAATTGATTTCCATTTCTTGGGTAATGACTTATCACCCTGAACAACTCCCTTATCCGTTATCGATAAACCTCCAAAACCGGCAAGCACTGTCTGCAACAATCCACCGGCACCGGTTCCAAAATATGGATTGGTTCCACCAGCTGTTTCTGATAACACTCCGAAAGGCGGAACACCATTAGGTCGATAACTTTTAATAAAAATGTCGTAGGCCTTATCCGGCTCTCCCAATTTGGCATACAAAGTTGCTAGAACGCAAAAGCCCATAGCAGGACCGTTTGGTGACATTTTAGTTTCATAATATTTTAAATCTTTCCTCATCTGATTCTTATCTACAATTAACTCAAGGGGATACGATAATAAATTAGCGTCCGCTTGCTTAATCATTACGCCATCATAAGTAGCATTCTCTCGTGTTACTCCATCAGGGAATTGAAGAATAGGAATATTATCTGCCACGTGCATCCAGTCCGGATCAGCTTTGTATCCCAATTCGTTTGCGGCCTCCGTGGCATAGCGAAGCGACAAAATCGCAACAGCATTGGTAAATGCATTGTTGTCAATGTTTTCTTCCCATTCGTTCGCCCCCACCACATTCTTAATATCATACTTACCCGGACCGTTGCGGTCTACCCTGCTGGTCCAAAAGTCAGCCACTTCCTTGATCACTGGGTATCCTTTTTCTTTCAGCCAATCTTTGTCACCTGTCACCTGATAATATTTCCAGAAGGCCCATGATATACAGCCGGAAATATGGTGTTCGAATGGCCCTGTGAGCGCCCACACGGGTGTATCTTCTGAACCATCATCAGCTGATTCCCATGGGAACATTGCTCCCTTGAATCCATGCGCCAACGCATTCCGTTTTGCTGCCTCAAGTCTATCGTAGCGATAATCCAGAAATGATCTTGCGATCTGCGGTTGAAGCATCAACATGGGCGGGTACATCCACAGTTCTGTGTCCCAAAATACGTGACCATTGTATCCAAGTCCTGAAAGGCCCATTGGTGATAAACTCAAGCCTAATCCCTCGCGTCCAAAACTATAGAGGTGGTAAAGTGCCGATCTGATTTCACGTTGCGCCTGATCATCACCCTCTATCACAACGTCACTCTCCCACAGTTTAGCCCATTGCTTCTTGTGTAAGGTCAAGAGACGCTCGGTGCCCTCTAGCCTCCCAAAAATTGTTAAGCGTTCAGCCTCATTGAATGGATCGGAATAATGCTCGCTGGATGTGGTGGAGCCCACTACTGCGAACTTATACGTTTCGCCTTTTTTTAGCTTCTTCTTGAACTTGATCAGGTGCATGTTGAAATCCCAATCTTCGTGAATCACTTTGGGCTCATAGCCATGACCCTCACTGAAAATAAAACTTGAGGAAGCCGCCAATGTGTGCTCACCAGATGGGCTTTGCGCAACTGATGTCATCAACGGAATCAGCACGTGTGGCCTGTCTATCTCCGCGTAATAATTTCGCACATCCCTGAGATGATCGGGTGCTTCAATTTTTAAAATTGGTGTGATGTCAACGTCCTCCTTCGCAGTGATCTCAACAAGTATTAGAGAAGTAAAAGGCAAATGTCGCAATGACATCATCTCATGTTTCACTGATATTTTGTTGATGGCGGAGTATGTGGTGAGAAGCGTGGCGTTCTTCATATCCAGGACCTGATCATAGTTGGCAATGTCTTTGCCTCCTATTCTCACACCGCCAACCTCCAATTCCATATTCACATGATTGAAGGTTTTTAAAATATTGGATACGCGTCCTCGTTGATAATTATCGTATACTCCATTCAACACCACATCAGCAACCTTCATTGGTTCGTATGAAGAAATTAAACCTACCATTCCGTTTGCAACTGTAACTCCGTAGTAGTTTGCGGGATCAATCTTTGAGGCCTTTAAGTGCCAGGTGGATGACGTCAGATCTTGTGCGATCAAGCTGTGAGACCCAAACAATACAAGCAATAAAAGGATCCTTGTTTTCATATTATTTTACCGGTAAGAAAATTTCAGCGGTCCATTCCATTTCATTTGAACCCATGTTTGGGTTATTATAGAAGTACTCAATAGGTGCTCCATCAATTTTGTACCCATTGGTAGTTGCATAATGCACCAATGCGTACCACGCTCTGTCGGAAGTAATATAATTCCCATGATAAATTGCCTTGAGTGCTTTACGTGATTTTAGCTCTTTAAATTTGATTTCACGCACTCCGGGCAGGGTATCACTTTTTGCTATTGGGAAGCAGAAATCATATGTCAGCTTACCCTCATTGTGGCTCCAATTTGTCACCTCCACGATCGGAGGGCCATCCAATTCCAAATTAAAGTCGCCAACAAAAGCAGCAAGTAATTTATAATCTCTCATCATACCATTTGCTTTGTCTGTCTGGCGGGTGTCCAAAGTAGTACAAGCACAAAATTTAGTTGCTGTCTCGCTTTCACCCTCAATCTTCACATCGGTAATATCAAGGTGCGAGCGAAGTATCTCAACAAACTGAAATGAAATATCTCTCGCGTCCTTCTCAATCGGCTGTTCGGTAAATGGGATGAGTATCTTATTGACAATGGCGCGCTTTGGTTCGGTGATCTCAATCGACACGTTTGTCGTAGTGTCATTAACCACTTCATACTTCCAGTTGTAGGTATACACATGCTCATTCAATGTCAACTCTTGCTTCAACGCATAAGTTGAATCCACCGTCAATATTTTTGAATTCTCAAGTGTTCTATCCCACATTCTAATTGTCTCTATAACATCACCGGGTAAAGTCTTCGCCTTAAAATTTACTTTGTATTCAAATGGTTTTAAAAATAAATACCAAGCCAGTACCAGCACGATGCCAATTGCCAAAGCCCAAACCAGTTTCTTCATCTACTTCAGCAATTTATAAACTTGTGCCTTGTCATTGTTTACCGTGACAATCAAATACCGATGGTCACCAACATTGACAACATTCAAATGCCTGACTGATTTATTTATAAAATTTAAACCAATTGAATTACCTGTCAAAATTCTATTCTCACTATCAACCAATGCCCCACCGAAGGAGCCAAAACGTCCATTAAAAGGCTGCACTCCGAAATAGTTACCAGCCAAGAGTAACTCATCCTCTCCGTCTTTGTCGAAGTCATATTTAAGTTGTGTTAAAACTGGAGAGAGCTGAATGTCCATTGGCAGTGGCTTGAATGAAAACGTTCCTTTATTGTTCACCAAATATCCTGAAGCAAGGTTGTGTACATCATAAACCTTGGCATTACCTAATTGTTCATCTGTAAATATTTCTTCAATGGTTTTGCCGGCAAACGACTTGTAGGAGGTGAACTTCTTGTGCAAACTGACGATTTGGCTAGCAAGCATATCAAATGCGTCCAGCGGATAGTACTTGCCATATTTTTCAATCGCAATTATCGTTTCTGATTTTCCGTCTTTGTCGAAATCGCTGTAGTACATTTTCATGGGGCTACTTGCTGAAGCTTTGTATTTGGAATTCAAACCCCAATTGCCAAGAACAAAATCCTGATCACCATCCTGATCAATGTCGAAGGATGAAACCGATTGCCATAATCCGCTCATGTCACCTTGAATGACATTGTCAATTTTAAAAGACGAGCCATCACTTTTTAAGAACACGGGTTTCATCCACTCTCCGACCACCACGAGATCAAACTTACCGTCTCCATCGAAGTCTTCCCACACGGCATCCGTTACCATTCCAAGATTGGCAAAGAGATCAGACTGCACAGGTTTGAATGAGCCATTTTCATTTTGGAGTAAATAGGACCGAGGAACTTTACCAAAGTCGTTTGAGACAGATTCGCTACCGACAAAAATATCCAGATCACCATCTCCATCGTAGTCAAATGGTCGTACACACTTAACGTTCTCGTAGTAGTCCTTAATCTCGTCTAATTTAAATCCGGTATCAGACGACTTGTAGTAACTATCCAAAAGAGGCTCAGCTTTTGCATAAAAATCAGCGCCACCAGTTCCGACATATAAGTCAGATTTGCCATCGCCATTGAAATCTGCAATCACCGCGTCTATATCTTCTTTGATCGAGTCTCTCTCCATCACTGGAAATTGAACTCGCTTAAGTTTATTTTCGGAATGAATGAATATCTGACTTGGAATTCGCTTCGATCCACCGAAATAAATGTCATCAAGGCCGTCATTGTTAATATCACCAACAGCAGTGGCAGGTCCCTTGTCAGATTGCTGATATGGTAAGAGCTTGAGCCTATCAAAATCAGTGTACTCATCTTCCTTGTGCTCAAAAGTCAATCCAATCTCATCCTGACTTATTTGTTCAAAATGCAATTGATCGACATTCACAGGTTTGACATACTGTTTGGATGAAGTCTCATCATACTTCACCTCCAACGTCTGGTTTAAATGGGGCTCTCTCAGAGTCTGTCTCTTTCCATTTGGCCAAACAACACTCACAGAATCTGCGGTGGTATTGTTGCCAAACCCAAAATGTATCATGGGTTGTGATGACGATTGAAATCCGCGAACGGTGAACATCTCCTTGTATTGAAGTTTGCCGTCTTTATATGCATAGACTTTTGAACCAATTGCATACGTATTTTTTTCATCGTACTTCAACTTGATTTTCAGATACGCAGCTTTCTCGTTGGTTTGATTAATGTAAATCCCTGGTTTGTTGTTCACGTTGCTCACGACTACATCCAAGTCTCCATCATTGTCCAAGTCAGCAATGGCGGTAGCTGTGGAGCACGTTTTTTCATTGGGTAGCCAGGTTGTCGACATGTCTTGAAATCCATAGTCACCTGTACCTTTAAAAACATAGTTATTGATCTCACCTCCAGGCATCAGTGACAACGCTTCCTGATCGACAATCTTTGAAACATCCATGGTCTGTGAGATCTTTTCGTTAGATACATACTTAATATAGTCCAGGTCATTTGGTCTATGTGGTATGCCGTTGGAGATGAACAAATCCTGATTTCCGTCCTGGTCAAAGTCTGAGAAGATTGCGCTCCAACTCCAATCGGTAGCTGCTACGCTGCTTAGTAAGCCTGTTTCAGCAAACTCACCATTCCCTTGGTTCACTTGGAGCATGTTACGCTCAAACTGATAATAATAACCATACTGATCAGTCCGCATGCGCAGCGTGTTGATATTTTCATCGCCCTCTGAACGCTTCAACACGGTTTCATCCTCCGGCAACATATCAAGGCTTATGAGATCGGGTAATCCATCGTGATTGATATCAGCCACATCACTTCCCATTGAGAATCGACTGGTGTACGTGAATGCACTTCTACCCTTTTCGGAAAATGTTCCATCGCCATTATTTATGTAGTAGTAGTCATCTTCATGAAAGTCATTCCCAACATAAATATCAGGGTAACCGTCCATGTTGAAGTCGGAAACCGCGATACCCAATCCATATCCATTAATGCCTCCGTATATTCCTGCTGCCTCACTTATGTCGACAAATTTCCCGTTATCATTTCTAAGCAACTTGTCACCTGTTTCGTAAGAGCGCTTATTACGCAGTTCAACATTGCCAAATGATTCAGAAGTGTGTACGGCATGATTCAGTAAATACATATCAAGATCTCCGTCAAGATCGAAATCAAGAAAAGCGGCTGATGAGCTATAGGAATCGAAGTCAAGTCCAAACTCTTCGGACCTTTCGGAAAATGTATTGTCACCGTTGTTGATGTAAAGTTCGTTGTGACCTCTCAAGTTTTTTAAACCGACAACTGCGCACACGTATATATCCAGTAGCCCATCTCCATTCACATCTGCCATCACACTTCCTGTATTCCAAGTGCTGTTGCCTTCAATGCCTGCCTGAGCAGAGATATCTTCAAACAGCAAATTTCCTTTGTTCAGGTAGAGCTTGTTCTTCACCTGGTTTCCAGAAAAGAATATGTCAGGAAGTCCATCATCGTTGATATCTCCAATGGCAATACCTCCACCGTTGTAGAAGTAGAGATAGTCGATGATATTAAAGTCATCAGTTGAATTGAGGGTGTTCTCGAAAGTGATGCCTGCTCCGACAACATCAAGTTTTTTGAATAGCTTTTTATCGCTATCACATCCCGGCAAAATAGCGGTAACGGCAAGGCATACGTAAATGACACTAAATCTAAGAATTCGCATTGCCTCTATTTTGAGTATTCAAACACTTTTGGCTCACCGTTGTTGATTGCGGCAAACATGTATTCCTTTCCGTTCTTATCCTTGAAAAGTTGAAGGTGTCGTATTTCATCCTTTACAAAAAAGCCGCTCTTGCCATAGTCCTGCCATTCGAAACCTAACTTGCCGTCACCTAATAATACATGACCAAAGCTGGCATCTTGCCTTGAGAATTGGGGTTTCAAGCCGTAGTAGTTTCCACCCATTATCAAGTCAGGATTGCCATCTTTATTTACATCGGCACACGAGATTCCACATACGCACGACCATTGCACTCTTCCAGGTAGCACAGTCACGGAAAATTTTCCACCCCCTTCATTTACAGCAACGATTGATTCAGAAATGTTTGCCATTCTAACGAGGGAACGGTCGACCACCTCTGGCGAAAAAATTTGACTAATGGATCGACTAGCATAATCTGATGCTTTCAAGTTTTGTTTTTTCAAACTTGGCAACTGCGCGGTGAGCTCTTTCCTCATATGAATTGGATAATCACCATCATCAAAATTCAGAGTTGTAATTTGCTCTATCGTGCCATTCTGATCGAAGTCGTTTACCCACAACTTCATCGGGTGTTGTCTGGTACCGTTGTAAGGAGTGTTGGTTCCTTTGTTACCCAAAATCAAATCGAGGTCTCCATCGCCATCGAGATCACTTCCTTCGACCACTTTCCACCAACCATGCAAAGAATCAAGGCTGCTTGGCAATTTGTCCAGCGTTCTTCCCGAGTTTTTGAGGATCATTGGTGACCCCCATTCAGATACAGTTATTAGTTCACGCTTTCCATCTCCATCTATGTCCAGCCATTTCGCATCTGTTACCATTCCGGCATCCTTAAGTGCATATGCATAGCGTTCGGTGCCGTCAGAAAAAGTGCCTGTGCCATCATTAAGTAGCAGTAAATGTTGAGGGTTGACTCCGTAGATTCCTGGTACACTTCTGGAACCGACAAACAGGTCAATATCACCATCACCGTCAAAGTCATGTGGTGCTATTACTGAAATATTCGTTTTAGCGGTGGGCAGCTTCGCTTTTGACTTTGTAAACACTCCCTTGCCATCGTTGAGATAGAGTCGTGCCACGTACAAATCCTTTTCTCTGGCAATATTTCCACCAGTCCCTACGACCAAGTCAAGATCACCATCTCCGTCAGCGTCAAAGAACGTTGCAGCGGTGTCCTCGAGGTCAGCGTCAGCAGCAAAGGAATTATTTGTCTTCAATTTTAACTTCCCGCCAGCCTGATGCAGATAAATCGCGCCCACCTGGCCTTTGCCGCCTCCGACAAATATGTCTTCATTACCATCTCCGTCTACATCTCCCACTGCCAGTGCGGGACCTTCTTTCGACAATTGACTCGCAACTAAACCTTCCTGATCAAAGTCATCGAAACCATCTTCTTTATGATTTTGCAGTGCATCTTCGCTTACCGTTTTGAATAACGTTTGAGAATCTTTCATCTCCATGTTTGCCGCGCGCTCAACAGCGTCCTCTTGCGAAAGCACCAGCTTCTGATCAGCCTTCACATTTTTCAGACTTGTAACTTTGTTGTCCGGCCAAAGCACTCCTACCGAATCTATAGTAGTTGTTTCACCCAGTCCTACAGTCATCACATAGTCCATTGAAGACTGAAAACCTCTTGACGGCATCAGCTCTTGCAGAATAACTTTGTCTCCAATAAAGAGCTTTATTGATGAACCAATGGCAAAGGTGTTCTTACCCTTTCCTTTCAATTGAAATTGAATGTAGTGGTTGTTGGCATTCTGCTCGCTCCTATTTTCAAAAACGAACGATTCCATATTTACATTATTGACTACCAAGTCAAGATCTCCGTCTCCATCAAGGTCACCATAGGCACATCCATTTGAGAAACTTGGTATTTCAAGTCCCCACTCAGCCGTTGCATTATTGAATGTGAGATCACCGTTGTTTTTGTAGGCATAATTTGACAGTGCAACTACCGGCATTTTATCAATAATTGAACTGATCTCTTTCTTCTCACCTGTGAGCACAGTGTTTTGAACTACTTCGTTGGCAAAAAAGTCGACAAAGTCGATGTCAGTAAGGTCGTGAATGATTCCGTTGGTCACATAGATATCCTTGTAGCCATCGTTGTTCATGTCAAACATAAGCCCTGCCCAACTCCAATCAGTTCGTGCGATACCACTGAAGTAGGCGATTTCTGAAAATGAGTTGTTACCGTTGTTAACCTGAAGCGTGTTTTGAATGTACTGTTGATAAAAGTCGCGGCTTTGTTTCAACCGAAATACATCATTCCCCTCAAACTCCATGACACTTTTGGTCCTTTGTTCCCTTTCGGGAAGCATGTCTGTGATGAAGATGTCATTAAGACCGTCATTGTTGATGTCGGCCATATCAACACCCATAGCCGATAGACAAAGATGTGAGGTCCAGTTTTTTATCTCCTCGGAAAAAGTCCCATCCTTTTGATTGATGTACAGATAGTCTCTTTCGTAGAAATCATTTGTCACATAAATATCAGGATAAGTATCTCCGTTGATGTCGCACACAAAAACTCCGAGCCCAAAGCCAATCAAACTTCCGTAGATGCCTGCCTCCTCACTCACATCTACATAAACTCCGTTATCATTGCGAAGCAACACGTCTCCTACTCCACGAAATATTTCAGGAACTTCCTCCCAATCACTAGCTCGTTTTTCACGGTCATCAGCATATCCAAGACTGCTCACCGGGATGTTGCTATTATTTAACAGGTAGGCATCGAGATCTCCGTCTTTGTCGTAGTCGAAGAATGTGGCATGAGTGGAGAAACCGCTTCGAGCCAGATTGTACTCTTGTGCCCGCTCGGTAAAAGTCAGATCGCCATTATTGATGTACAGGTCATTATCATGGTTGTTACCTTCCATATTTCCGGCATTGCTCACATATATATCGAGATAACCATCGTTGTTCACATCTACCATAAGTACGCCAGTATCCCACGGCTTGCTTCCGGCTACGCCAGCTGTTGCTGTTATATCTTCAAATTTGAAATTTCCTTTATTGAGATAAAGGTGATTCTCTTTCATGTTAGCTGTAAAGAAAATATCTGGAAGGCCATCGTTGTTGATATCTCCAATCGCTACACCTCCACCATTATAGAAATTTCGGTACTTGAAGATGTTGAAGTTCTTTTGGTTTTCGATTTCATTGATAAATGTAATTCCTGTCTCTGCAGAAGTTCTTCTAACAAACAGATTCTGCTCGCCTTTATTTGAAGTTTTCTCGCTGCATGAAATAGCGGTTATTGTCAGGCCAAGCCAAATCAAGTTTCTTACTGTCCTCATTGTTTCTGTTTTTTCAAAAAGATGGGCTTATCTTTATTCATCGCAACGACATAGTAGTCGTCCTCTCCTATTCTAATTTTCTTGATATCACGTGCTGCACCAGCCACGTTGAAGGTCTGCTCCTTGTTTTCAACAAAAAATCCGTTTCGGTCATTCAGTAATAGAACCCCATGGGAAGCATCTAACCGACCAAGTTGGGTGCTTATCTCATAGTTATTACCAACCAAGAGCATATCATTGTAACCATCGTTGTTAAAATCATCTACAGCGATCGAATTGACAGTCGACTGCTGTGCCGCAGCAGGAAGTTCAATTGCTTTGAAATTGTCGTTTCCTTCATTTCTAAAATACGTTGAAGTAAGCGTCTTCGCTTTTTTCTGCATAGCACTGGATAATTTGTCCGTACCCATCACCTCAGCCACAGAAGCGTTGGCGAAGTCGTGATAACTCAAATACTTTTTTCTTATGAATGGCATTTGCTTCGCCAAGCCATCCATTGACGATATGAATGTTTCCTGATCGCGATAGAAATAAGTGATCAACGTTTCTGTATTGCCATTACCGTCAAAGTCATTTCTGTACAGCGTAACTGGCTGTTTATCAGATGCTTTCAGGCGAGAATTATTACCCCAATTTCCGGCAATTAAATCAAGATCTCCATCCTTATCGAAGTCGTCAATCGCAACAGAATTCCACCATCCCTCTGAATTTGGAATCGACTTTGACGAAAGTGTTGACCCACTGTTGACGAATATTGTGACGGGCATCCATGTACCGACTGCAACGATATCTTCAAATCCGTTTCCATCGAAATCAACAACTTCGAGATCTGTAATCAAACCAGCATCTCTAAATGACGTGCTAAAAGAATCTGTTACATCAGTAAAATGTCCGTTACCATCATTTAAGAAAATTAAATTCCTCGCGTTCTCGCCAAATTTTCTTGGCAACACATTCGAGCCGATTACAATGTCATTGTCACCATCCTTATCGAGATCGATCATCCTTACAACCGATGCATTAATTACGATGTCCTTAAACTCTTCTTTTGCGTAACTAAATCTACCGCTATTGTTAATATAAAGTCTTGGCTTCAATGGCTCTCCATTTGCAAACTCATTACCCCCTGAAACAACTAATAAGTCGAGATCTGCATCATTATCTGCATCAAAAAATATCTGATCAACGTCTTCGCTGCGAGCGTCTGACTCAAACAATTCTAATTGAGAGGCCTTAAAGCTGTGATCTGGCGATTGAACAAAGAGCTGACTTGATTGCAGTTTTGCCCCTCCAATAAAAATGTCATCCAATGAGTCACCGTTGATGTCGCCAATAGAAATACTCGGCCCTTCATTGCTAAGCGCAAAAGGCACCAATGGGTCACGATCAAAATCAAGGGTACTTTCTTCACGATGTGTGAAGTCAAGAATCTGCTCAGCATTCTCGACTAGTGCTTTCGTCCTTCCTTTTGCAGAACCCAGCGCTACCGAAGTTGCATCTTTGATATCGACAAGAAGTATTTGATTTGCATCCACTTCTGTCAAAACTTGCTGTTTTCTATTTGGCCAGGTTATTTTGATGGAGTCAACAATCATGTTTTTCCCCAATCCAACTAACACTTCGTTAGGTACAGCGGACAAATATGATTTCACTGGAAAATTCTCCTCAAAAACATATAGATCTCCAGCGAAGATTTCAACCTTAGTACCGATACCAAAAGTATTACCCTTGTCACCCTTGAAACGAAGTGCTAAATAGTTTCCGTCATTTTTATCTCTTGAGAGGTTTTGAAAGACAAAGGCTTTTTCATTTACATTGTTTACTATAATATCCAAGTCTCCATCATTATCAAGATCAGCGCAAGCGCCACCGTTACTCAACGAAGGTGTGGCATTAAACCAATCCGCTGTGACTTCTTTAAATGAGGTTCCACCAGCATTTTGGAACATATAATTAGCTACTCTTTTCTCCGGAATATACTTCGCAAAATCAAGAGACTGTCCCTGGAAGTTCTGTCCAATTGACTGTTGTATTAAATCCTGTGAGACAAAATTGATATAGTCCATATCATTGGTCGCACCAAGTATCCCATTTGTAATGTAGATATCTTTGAACCCATCGAGATCGTAATCGGCAGCCAGAATACCCCACGACCATTCAGTAGCCGCGATGCCAGATTGAAATCCAACCTCGCTGTAAATCCCATTGCCTCTATTGAGATGCAAAGTGTTTTGCATGTACTGCGGGGCATATCCATTTTCGAGGAAGGTATTGTAAATCGGGTACTCGTCCTCTACTCCTGATGACTTCAGAGTTTTCAAATCTTCTGGCAGCATATCAAGGCTCATAATATCTGCCTTGCCGTCATTGTTGATGTCAGCAATGCTGTTACCCATGGAGTAGTGCGTTGTGTGCCCCAAGACGTGCAAGTCTTTCGAGTTCAGCTCGGTGAACGTTTTATCACCGTTATTCTGGTACAAGTAATCATTCTCAAAGAAGTCGTTACCAACATAAATATCCGGGTATCCGTCTTGGTTCAAGTCTCCGATCGATAGACCCAGGCCATAACCAATCTTAGCCTGAAAGATCCCAGCACTTTTTGAAACGTCAGTGAATACACCTTCTACATTTTCATACAAGCGATCACCAGCCAGGGAATCAATGCTATGACGAGTGTCTCCTCTACCATACGAGTGATTAGGATGAACTGAGTGTGACATAATGTATAAATCCAAATCACCATCCAGATCGTAGTCAAAAAAGGCAGCCTGCGTGGAGAACGCAACAAGATCAAGACCGTATTCGTGCGCCAACTCCTTGAACATTGGTATTCCGTCAGCGTTGTTGCCCTGGTTGACAAATAGAAGGTTCGACCCAGTTATACCCTTATACTTACCAACTTTGCACACATAAATATCAAGGAGGCCGTCTCCGTTGATGTCGACATGAGTTACACCGGTACTCCACCCACCAGAGTTTTCAATTCCTGCCTTTGAAGTGATGTCCTCGAACTTCAGATTACCTCGATTAAGATAAAGTTGATCGGGCCCTTGATTACCTGTAAAATATAAATCATTAAGTCCATCTTGATTGTAGTCGCCAACTGCAACTCCGGCACCGTTATAGTAGTATAGATAGGTAAGTATGTTGAGATCTTCGGTCGGCTTGAGTTCATTGACAAACTCAACTCCGGATTCACTTGCCGCCAGTGATCTAAACCGCTTGGTTTCCGCGTCACATCCAGCCAATATGGCCAGTATGACTGATAAAAAAAAGTACCGGAAGCTTAATGATTTCATACACATGACCGCCTCACTCCCCATTTACACAGACAACGTAACAGTAGATCGATCAGAATTTTCGTTCAACAAATTAAAGCATGATATATAAAAAAAAGAGGGCAAAAGCCCTCTTTTTTAGATACCTATTAAACAACCTAGTAACCTTCGTTTTGAACTAGATTCGGATTAGAAAGTAACGCACTTGCAGGAATTGGGAACAAGTCAGTGTGACCATCACCAGCTTCCTTGAACTGCCATGCGTCCTTGAAAACACCAAAGCGAATCAAGTCGTGCCTTCTCCAGCCCTCGAGATATAATTCCCGACCTCTCTCGTCAAGCAAAGCTGATTCACTTATCGAAGTCAAATCAGGGGTATTCGCTCTCTTACGTCTTAGAAAGTTAACATCCTCTAGTGCTTGCGTAGTATTACCAAGTCTAAGTCGTGCCTCTGCTCGCATCAAATGTGCATCAGCAAAACGAGCCATAACTAGACCTTCTGTAAAAGCCCCATTGGCTGGAGACCATTTTAAAACTCGGATACCCGTTCTTTCATTATTTCCAACTAGCCCAGGGACTTCTCGTGTAAATACCAACGGTGCACCACCTCTGTCAGTTAGCGCTTTTGCGGATCCTCCACTGAAGCTAAACATTTGGCCTATCTGGAAGCCAAATCCAAATCCAAAGTTGTCTTCATTGGTAGATGCCAAAGTCTGGGTAAATCCACGTCTTTCCTCCTGATCACCACCTAAAACGTTTTCATTTGGATCACCCTCAAACTTGTCATAGAATTCAGCTAAGGTTGTAAATCCATTCCAACCACCACCATCATTTCCTTCTCCTGGTTTCGCTGGTTGATTATAGTGCAAACCATTCCACATCCTATTACCAACACCAGCTGGCACGTTCCAAATAACATCCGTATTTGTAAATTCAGGGCCAACAAATATATCAAAGTAACCACCGCCTACGATCGCATAACCTCCTGTCTCAATCTCATCAACCAACTCAATAACATCCTGAAGGTCACCGGCTCCGTAGTCACCCTTATACACATTGGCCTGCAACTTAATTTTTGCAAGAAGGAACTTCGCTGTGGCCTTCACTGCAGTGGTTTTTGTGTCTGATGTAGAACTCCCTGAGGGGAGATCAGCAATCGCATCAGTTAAATCCTGAACAATAAAGTCGTAAGCTTCCGCTCTCGTAAACACACTAGGAGTTACTTCGGGTCCGTCTACAGGGTTCCTGAAAGGAACCTGACCCCAAAAGTCCATCACCAACCACATATTATATGCTCTGACAAACTTTGCCTGTGCAATTTCTTCGTCAGTAGCATCAGTAAGAGGATCTATTATTTCAGTAGCTCTCAACACTGCGCTATTCTTGTCATTCCAAACTTGGTTAATGTAAGCATGGTTGGGGCCCATAGTATGTTGGTGGAGGGTTCTCCAAATCCCGTTGTCCCCCCAGTCTGTTCCGCGTGTCAACACCATCAACTCGTCAGTCGTCACTTCTTGTAGGGCAAACAGATTAGCCTGATCCCCAGCTTGGCTAGAAATATTGTTATAGAGATTCGTAATCGCAGATCCGGGATCTGTCACCCCATTAAACACATCTGAGGATCCCTCTGTGATTAGTGAGTCAGTTTCATCAATGTCCAAACTACAAGAAGACACAACGAAGGCCAGCAACACGGCTGATATCAATCTTCTATTTCTCATTTTATTTATTGTTATCATTTTGCTCAAATCTAAATTAAAACGAGGCGTTAATACCAAGCGTAAATGTTCTTGGCCTTGGATATGCCGCCCAGTCAATACCTGCCGTTGGCAGTCGGTTAAGCAGATCGTTGTCAGATGGATTACTGCTTACCTCTGGATCGAGTCCGGAGTAATCAGTTATCAGGAACAAGTTCTGTGCATTCAAACTCACTCTCAGGTTCTTAAATGTACCACTAACAGGTATGTTATAACCTAGCGTTAAGTTTTGACCTCTAATAAAGTCACCTTTTTCGAGGAATCGGGTTGAAACAGATGCTTCAGCCGAACCAGCCTCTCCATTTGTTAACACATCCGGTGTAACATTTCTAGCGTTATTGATTGACCCAGCTGTAAACAAGGCATTTCGAGTGTTGTTGTAAACATACTGACCGAATTGTCCTGAAACATACATGTTAAAGTCAAACTTTTTATAAGTAGCATTAATTGAAAATCCCATGTTCCATGTAGGCAACGCGGTTTTACCAACAAAAACTTGCTCGTCACCAATTGGTTGACCATTTGCATCAAAACCACCAAATTCACGTAAAAAGAATGAAAACAAAGGCTGGCCACCTGCCAATCGTTGAGCATATGCACCTGTCAATCCTTGTCCTCTAATAGTACCTGCATCAAGCAGGCCACCGAAATCTTTAAGTACGTTTTTATTATTGGAAATATTTCCACCCAAGGTCAAAGACGCGTCAGCACTTTCTATCACGCCATAACTTAGGGATAACTCCCATCCTTTGTTCTCAACAACTGCATCCAAATTGTCAAATATTTGATCAGCTACTGCTGGTTGTGCAGCGTTTCGTCTTAGCAAAAGATCTGTGGTGTTCTTTACGTAATAGTCAAAACTACCGGTAATTCTATCATTATTGAATCCAAAATCAATTCCTGTGCTAATCTGAGTAGTTGATTCCCATTTTAACCCTGGATTTACTGACCCAGAACTTGAGACTCCCGGAATTGTAATCTCGCGTGCATCCCCTACGTCTACGTCAGCGAACCTATCTCTTCTAATAAACTCTCCATATCCCAAGCCATCCTGGTTACCAACAACTCCGTATCCGGCCCTGATTTTTAAGTTGCTAAATGCATCCGGAACAAAGTCTTCCTCGTGTAATTTATATGCTATGGCCCCAGAAGGGAATACCCCGTACCGGTTGTCTTTACCAAACTTTGAAGAACCGTCCGCTCTTAGTGTTGCTGTGACTAATAGTTTATCGTTAATCGTGAAGTTCGCTCTTGCAAAATAAGACTGCAAATAGTCCGTTTGATCGTAAAAATTAGCACCAATTCCCGAAAGAATAACCCCAGCATTCCTTCTAAGGAAAGCGCGATAAAACTCGCCACTATCAAAATCTACTCCACTCACAAAACCAGCTGCGCCAGATGGAATAGTAATGTTATTTGCACGTAGGTCTCTGGAAAAACCCCAGTTGTTATAACGGCCGTCTCCGGCAACGCCAGAAGCGATAGCGTCAGCCGCATCAAAAGTAGTTCTCATCTGGTAGTCCATACTTCCAAAGTCAGTGTAGTCAGCAAACCCACGGCCTTCAGCCCAATAGTATTGGTTTCTAAAACTTTGAACGGAATATCCTCCAACCACCTCAATGTCAACATTCCCCAATTCCTTGGTATAATTGAGTGTCGCTTCAAGGAGGTTGGATGTTGTATTATTCTGATTCAATTGGCCAGCTCCCGATCCTTGAACGCCATTTCCAAAATTGATGGCCCTTCCTGTGACATATGTTGATCTATCTCCACGAGAAAGATCCAACCCATAGGTAATCTTGGCCGTAAGGGCATCATTGAGCTTGTAGTCCGCAGATAAGTTAGTCAAGATCCGGTTCGTTGTTCCCTTACTCTCGAAAAACTCCAGCATGTTCGCAGGACTTCTCAGTCCACCGGGATTAAAGAGTGGGTCTGTCGGCCATGTCGGATTCGCGGCATATGCAGCACCAAGTATGTCCCCCTGAAATCCTGCGCTTCCACTGGTAGGTGGATCTTCTCTTCTCACGTTCGAATAAGTCGCAGACAAGTCTAAATTCAGTTTGTCGTCCAACATAGATTTGGAGCCATTTACTCTGGTGGTAAATCTTTTCATATAGCTATTCTGAAGAATTCCTTGCTGATCTTCATAGCCTATTGCCGCCCTAATAGAGGCAGTTTCAAAACCCCTTGAATAAGAAAGGTTCTGTTTATGAGAAACTGAATTCCTTAGAACAAAGTCCTGCCAATCTGTACTCGCTCCTCCGTCCTGTGCTACTGGATCCCCTCCGTATTGAGCAACAGCACTAAGGAACTGATCTCTCTCCAACAAGTCATACTTCTTAAGTGGCGAAGAAACGCTGACACTCGAAGCAAAATCAAATGTGCCTTTGTTTCCCTTACCACTCTTAGTAGTAATAATCACAACTCCATTTGCACCTCTTGAACCATAGATGGCGGTTGCAGAAGCATCCTTTAATATGCTAATGCTCTCGATATCGTTCGGATTCAAAAAGTTCAATGGATTAGTATCTGCGGAAGAACCAACTCCAAGATCAGGTGCAGCAGGTTGTGTACCCCCGCTTAGAGGCACTCCGTCAACCACAAATAGTGGGTTATTGTTGGAACGAATCGAATTCGTTCCTCGTATTCTCAACTGAACGCCTGCTCCAGGAGCGCCACTCGCGGAGGTTATTTGAACACCTGCGGTCTTGCCTTGAATTAGCTGCTCAGGAGATGCGATTACACCTCCGTTGAAATCCTTAGAGGTAACAGCGGCAACAGCACCCGTGGCGTCTTTCACTGTCGTCTGGCCGTAACCAATTACAACGACTTCAGAGAGAGCGGTAACGTCAAGCTCCATACTAACATTGAGCGTAGACTGAGCTCCGACCGGAACTTCCATCGTCTTATACCCAATGAATGAAAAAACCAGGGTGGCATTGTCGCCAACGTTAAGCCTGAAATTTCCATCGAAATCTGAGGCGGTACCATTCGTAGTACCTTTCTCCAGAATGTTTACGCCTGGTATCCCGCTGCCGTCCTCTGCCGCAGTGACGCGGCCGCTAATCGATCTTTGCGCAAAAGCAGTCGCGCAACCAAGCATTAGGAAGACAACCAGGTACCTGCGAATTAACAGATAAAAGTGTGTCATATTGTGTTGTTAAGTTTAAATGGGCGGCTAATCTTTCGCTCTGAGCAGTCATGCGGTTAACATAACTCAGAATTAACCTAGACTAAAGATATGCAGTTTAAAGCCTTTTTTGAATGCAAAATTCCACAAAAAATGAGGTTTTTTTACGGAATCGAAACCGCAAACGTTTGCAACTGAGGCGGTTTTTTTTTGAGTTCAGGAGTTATCCAGCAGCGGTCAAAATATCACTTCGCGAACGCGACAAACTGGGTATAAAATGACTTAAAAGTACACCGTAATCAGCCCAATAATTTTAGGCTCAGCGGCACTAAAATTTTACAATCGAGCACCTACCTGATTGGGGATGAAACCTTGTCAGTAAGAACAAATGGTTGTCCATAAATCACGATCCCTAGCTCCTTCCCTTCCTCTAACGTGACGTCAACACTCGCCTGTGAAACATTCACTTTGATCACCTGGCCTCTGAACTCAAGTTTGAATGAATAGCTCTGCCATTGACCCGGAATAAATGGGTGAAGATGAATCTGATCATCGACAATGCGAAGCCCGCCAAAACCCTTGGTGATACTCAGCCAAGTGCCAGCCATACTGGTAATATGGCACCCATCCTCAGTGTCATTGTTATAATCGTCCAAATCCAACCGGGCTGTTCTCACATACATTTCATAAGCTTTATCCTGATAGCCTAGAGATGCGGCCAGAATTGAATGCACACAAGGTGAAAGTGAAGACTCGTGAACAGTAATCGGCTCGTAAAAATCGAAGTTGCGCTTGATTGAGTCCTGATCAAATTGATCTTCAAAGAAGTACAATCCTTGTAGCACGTCTGCTTGCTTTATGTAGCATGAGCGCAGAATACGATCCCACGACCACTTCTGATTCAAAGGTCTATCGCCCTTGCCCAATTGTGAAACTGGCTTAATGACTTTGTCTAGAAATCCATCCTGCTGAAGGAATATGCCTCGGTGCTTGTCTTCTGGAAAATACATTTTATCACCAATGTCTTTCCATTTCTTCGTCTCCTCTTGCACTTCAAACTTTAAAGACTGTATAAGCCTGTTAAATACTGACTCATCTTTCCCTCTAACATATTCAATCGATTCGAGTGTGTAGGAAAGAGTCCATTTAGCAATCAGGTTGGTGTACCAATTGTTGTTTACGTTATTTTCATACTCATTGGGACCTGTAACTCCTAGCATCACATAGCGCGATTTGTCATCAGACCAATTGACCCGTTGTGCCCAAAACCTAGAGATACCAATCAGGACTTCTAACCCATACTCAACCAAATAGTCATTATCACCGGTATATCTGATGTAGTCAAAAATGGCATAGGCAATCGCTCCGTTGCGATGAATCTCCTCGAACGTAATCTCCCATTCGTTGTGACACTCTTCTCCATTCATAGTCACCATCGGATACAGTGCCGCCCCGTTTGTAAAGCCAAGCTTGCCTGCGTTTTCTATCGCCCTTTGCAAATGTTTGTGACGATACACCAACAGGTTACGCGCAACCTTTTGATCAGCTGTACCTAAATAAAATGGCAAGCAATAAGCCTCTGTGTCCCAATAGGTGCTCCCACCATACTTCTCCCCTGTAAAACCTTTTGGACCGATGTTCAACCTCTGATCTTTTCCTGTATAAGTCTGACTAAGTTGGAAAATATTAAAGCGTATTCCTTGCTGTGCTCCAACATCACCCTCAATAGTAATATCACACTCGTTCCATTTATCTGTCCAGATTTTTACATGCGCATCTCTTAGTTTTTCATATCCTCGCTGCCGCGCGTAATCCAACTGAGTCCGGCACTGAGCAACCAACTCTTCTTTTTTATGATTCTCGGATGACAGTATTGCCGCGTATTTATAAATAACAGTAGACTCTCCTTCATTAATCGGCAGTTCAAACTGAAAGGCCGCAAACTTCTCCTTTGTAACAGACGATTGTTTTAGTGATACTTCCTTGCCTTTCTGAACAACAGAAACTGTAGACCCGCAGCAGACGTGAAAGAGAGTCTTTTTGGTTTCCGCAGTCACTACAGCCTGATCCCTGGAGGCATCTTTGTAGACCTCATTCCAAAACTTCTCGTCATAGTTGGAGTCCATATTGACAACATCAGCATCGATCCCAGACACTACGGTGATGCTCCCAGAGAAATTCAGGGGCGTTAATGAGAACTTAATTGCTCCAATCTCATCATCGGCCATGCTGCAAAATCTCGATGCATTAACTTCAAGTCTTTTTCCATCAGGAAGCGATGCGATATACAGACGCGTCAGTATTCCCGTTTTCATGTCAAGTTCGCGCCTGAAAGATTCGACTTTACATTTTGCAAGGTCAAGGGGTTGACCTTCAATAGCGATGTGCAAATTGATCCAGTTTGGAGCGTTGAGCACTTTCGCGAAATACTCTGGATACCCATTCTTCCACCACCCCACACGCGTTTTATCCGGATAATATACGCCCGCTACATAGCTACCCGGAAGGGTTTCTCCTGAATATTGCTCTTCAAAGTTCGCACGTTGCCCCATGCGACCGTTGCCTATACTAAAGATGCTTTCGGCAACTTTGTTCATATGAGGATCGAAACCTTCCTCAATTACTTTCCATGGATCATGCTTGAAATATTCTTTCATAACTCGCTACTTTTGACAAGGAGGACTAAAACTGTTTTTCTAATGTTTCGGTACTCAATTCTTCAATCTGATTAACAACTACATCGGCCTTTCCTAATTGGGCGACAGATCCAATACCGATGCATTTCATTCCCGCGCTTTTGGCCGCCTCAACGCCTGCCTCTGCATCTTCCACCACAATGCAGTCTTTTGGCTCCACTCCCAGCCTCTCTGCAGCCAGCAAAAATATTTCAGGATCAGGTTTGGAATGAGTAATCATTGTTCCATCCACAATCACCTCAAACCAATCTCTGATTTCCAATTTATCGATAACAGTCTTTGCGTTTTTACTACTGGATGCCAGCGCGATTTTGGCCTTCTTCTCCTTGAGTGACTGAAGTAGGCTGATAACCCCAGGAAATATCTCCTCCTTCTTCATCTCGTTAATATAATTCACGAACCAATCGTTCTTCTTGTCCGCAAGTCTGATCTTTTCCGGATCGTCAACGTCAAGTCCGCCTAAGGAAAGTATAATATTGAGCGACTCCATCCTGCTCACACCTTTCAACCTTTCATTATCCTCTTCTGTTAAAGAAATACCCAACTCTTCTGCTAATTTCTTCCACGCAACGAAGTGATATTTCGCTGTGTCAACGATCACTCCGTCCAAATCAAAAATACATGCCTTCACTTCAAAAAAATTTTCAAATAATTTCTATCGCAATAATAACTTTTGTTTTTAAGTGTTTACGTTTGGCGTGAATAAAAGAGATTTTGCAAAAATTGGATTGAACACCTTTTTTTGCGGGTATTTTGCATAATGCAAACGATTGCGAAAAAATTGTTGTAAATTGACAGACCCGACATATAGTAAAGCATGAAATACAATTTGGTAACGATCAAAGACATCGCGAGAGAACTGGGAATTTCACCGTCTACTGTATCACGGGCACTGAAAGATCATCCTGACATCAGCCCCGAGACGAAGAAGGCGGTCAACCAGTTGGCTACCAAGTTGAACTATCAACCCAATACAGTTGCCCTTAACCTTCGACAAAGCAAAACCAATACAATCGGTGTTATAATACCGGAAATTGTTCACTTCTTTTTCTCAACAATCATCAGCGGAATTGAAGACGTAGCTTATCGTGCAGGTTACAACGTAATTCTTGCCCAGTCCAATGAATCTCAAGCAAGAGAAGTAACGGACATTAAGGCTTTGTTCAACAGTCGTGTCGATGGCATGCTTATTTCAGTATCGCGAGAGACGACAGACTTTGAGCATATTGAGTCTATAATTGCAAAAGGGGTTCCAATTGTATTCTTTGATCGCGTCTACAACAATCCGCAGTTAAGTAAAGTAATTGTTGACGATTTTGCGGGTGCCAAAGAAGCCACCCGGCATCTCATTGAGCAGGGATGCAAACGCATCGCACATATAGAAGGTCCTCCTAATCTGGACATCAGCACACAACGACTCGAAGGATACAAAGCAGCTCTTGCCGAGCACGGCATGGAGATAGACGAAGATTTGATAACGGTGTGTCCTAGCGCAACGATTGATGAAGGAAAGGAAGTAACCAAGAGATTGATTAGTATTAAGAAACGTCCTGATGCTATTTTCGCCAGCAACGATCCCTCTGCAATGGGAGCAATGTTGGCTGTAAAAGAGATGGGCTTTAAAATACCAAATGATATAGCGATCGTTGGTTTCAGTAATTGGTTATTCAGTGCATTGATGGAACCACCTCTCACCACCGTTGACCAACCAGGATTTGAAATGGGTCAGGAAGCAGCCAAACTTCTTATCAGACAGATCGAAAAGAAAGGAAAGGACAAAGAGGAAACAGAAATTCCTCCAGAAACCAAAATCCTGAAAACTCGCCTCATCGTACGAGACTCATCGGTGAAACCAAAGTAGGCTTCTGCTAATCGCAAACGTTTGCTGAATTTGTTTTGAATTCTATTGACACCTCAAAAGTGTTAATTGTGCTATTTTGATGCTGCAACCACTTTGACCAGACATCAATGTCACATCTCAATTCAACACAAGTAATCTCCCCGGGCAAAATTCAAAAATGGAAAAAGTCGGGCAATGGGATAATTGGTCACACTGATCATGCCCATTTCAAAATCATCTTTTATGGTTCATCAATCGCAAGAGTCACCCTCACACGTCAACCTAATTTTGAAGATTTCTCATACGCAGTGGTAGCCCAACCCGGGCAAGTTGAGCTGAACATAAATGAATCCGGCAAGGAGATTATCATTGAAAGTGACGCTCTTAGAATTTTTGTCAACACGGACTCCTTAAAAATAAAATTCGCCAACAAGAACAATGAAGTACTGAACGAAGATGACCTGACTACACTCTGGAATGGCGAGCAAGTAACGAGCTATAAAAAGCTTCAAGACGGAGAACGTTTTATCGGACTTGGCGAGAAAACAGGCCCACTCAATCGAAGAGGCCATGGATACGTCAATTGGAACACTGATAGTTACGGATACAACTCAGCTTCTGATCCTCTCTATTGTTCAACGCCATTTTACATCGGCATCCATAGTGGATTACAGTATGGAATCTATCTCGACAATACCTTTAAAACACATTTCAACTTCGGAGCCTCCAATAATCGATTCTCAAGCTTTTCAGCAGATGCCGGAGAGATGAATTACTACTTCATAGCCGGAGCTACCGTTCGAGAAATTATTACGCACTACACTCATTTGACTGGCAGGATGCCGTTGCCTCCGAGATGGTCGATTGGGTATCAGCAGTGTAGATACAGTTATTTTCCTGACAAGGAAGTATTGAACGTGGCTCGTACGTTTCGTGAAAAAGACATTCCTGCGGATGCGATTGTGTTTGACATACACTACATGGACGCCTATAAAATTTTTTCCTGGCACCCCTCCCACTTCAGCAATCCAAAGTCACTCATCGAAAAGTTAAAGGATGACAAGTTTGAGGTCGTTGTAATGTGTGACCCAGGTATCAAGGTTGAGAAGGGCTACCATGCCTACGATGACGGAGTTCGTGATGATGTGTTTATCAAATACCCAGATGGATCCTACTATACCGGGCAGGTTTGGCCTGGGTGGTGTCATTTCCCTGACTTCACCAGTCCAAAAGCAAGACGATGGTGGGCAAATAAATTCAAGGACTACATCGAGCTAGGCATCGAGGGGTTTTGGAATGACATGAATGAGATTGCCACCTGGGGTAATCAACTGCCTGACAATATCGGAATGTCATTTGAAGATCAGCATGACACGATAAGAAGGGGACGTAACATCTATGGCTTTCAAATGGCGCGCGCCACATACGAAGGAACCAAACAATTGCTGAAAGGAAAGCGTCCGTTCAATCTCACACGTTCTGCCTTCTCAGGTATTCAGCGATATGCCGCTGTATGGACGGGGGATAACATCGCAACAGATGAACATATGATGTTGGGTGTGCGACTACTAAACAGCATGGGATTAACCGGTTTATCCTTCTGCGGGTATGACGCTGGGGGATTTGTTGGTGATGCCCATCCAAAACTTTTTGGGCGTTGGATTTCCATCGCAGCGTTCTCTCCATTTTTTCGCGGCCACTCGATGGTTAACAGCCGTGACGCAGAGCCCTGGTCATTTGGTGAAGAAGTGGAGGAAATATCACGCAACTATATCAAGCTTCGTTACCGACTAATGCCTTATCTCTATTCGGCATTCTGTGAGTCGTCCATAACTGGAATGCCGGTGCAGCGAAGTTTGGCTATCGATTATCCCCACGAGGAAAAAGTATACCTAAATCAATATCAACATCAATACTTCTTTGGTGATTCCATATTGGTCGCTCCAGTCGAAAGCCATAGGGAACTAACAAAAGTTTTTCTACCACAAGGAGATTGGTACAGCTTGTTTGATGACCTGCAATACACTGGCGGAGAAATAATGGTAGAATGTCCGATTGAAAAACTACCAGTTTTCGTGAAAGGATCCTCCATTATTGTAATGGATGGAGATCAGGTTAACAACACCAAATCAAAATCAACGGTGCTTGAAATTCATATATACAACGGACAGAATTCATGCTCATTCACATTGTATCAGGATGACGGAAGTACCTTTGCATATGAGCAAGGAGAGTTCTCATTGCAAACTATAACGTTCGATCCTGACAAATCAGAAATCGATATCGAACCAACAAAGGGCGACTTCGAATCACAATACAGTGACTACCGAATTTACTTTCATGGATTTGGTTCACTATCAAAAGTCAAAGTAGATCAAAAACCAGTTTCAATCTCACAAGCAGACTACCGCCTCGTGCAGCCACTGAGAAGTTTTGATCCGGTTGTTCAATCCAACGAAGGCTACAAGATTCCTTCACTACCTTTTATTGAACTGAAGGCCAGTCAGGAAACTATCAAAATTCAGTATTGAATTAAATACTATATTTCAGATACAACTTTCCCATTCAGTTGAACTAAGTACTATGTCATCCACCGCTACTATCAAACCCAAGCTTAATTTCTGGCAGATCTGGAATATGAGCTTTGGTTTTCTGGGTATTCAATTTGGTTTCGCTTTACAGAATGCGAACACTAGTCGGATTTTTGAAACTTTAGGAGCTGACACAGCCAACCTGGCGATGTACTGGCTGGCAGCGCCTATTACGGGACTGATCGTCCAACCGCTAATAGGTTACTATAGTGATCGCACCTGGCACCAGCGATGGGGACGAAGAAGACCTTACTTTGCAATTGGCGCTATCCTGGCTTCCCTCGCTCTTTGTCTTATGCCTAACGCGTCATTACTCTGGATGGCG
>JAGQYM010000109.1 GCA_020436085.1 Cyclobacteriaceae bacterium | reverse complement strand
TACCTGTTGGTGTTTGAGACGGAGTCGGATATCACGAGCCTCAAACCTAATTTTCCTGAGATTAAGAAAATGCCAGCGCGAGGTGTGATCATTACCGCAAAAGGCGATGAGGTTGATTTTGTGTCTCGCTTCTTCGGTCCACAAGTAGGTATTGACGAAGATCCGGTGACGGGTTCGGCCCACACCACGCTCATACCTTACTGGGCTGAACGGCTTAATAAACAGGAGTTGAAAGCAGTCCAACTCTCAACGCGCAGAGGGTATTTGCAGTGCAGGCATCTGGGCGACCGCGTGGAGATCAGTGGTAAAGGAAAACTATACTTGGCAGGTGAGATCTTCATAGAATAAAAGTGATGACCCCGAACCAATCTAAAGTGACGATTCACATGGTGTCAAGTCTTGATGGCTTTATAGCCAAAAAGGACGGAGATATTTCCTGGATGAATACGACAGATAGGTATGAGAATGGGGTTACCTTGACGCAGGAGTATATCGATGAATTCCTTAAGTCGATTGATTGTTACGTAATGGGGTCTAAAACTTATGAACACGCTTTGGAGTTGGGTTGGGTGTATGGTGATGTGCCAGTGTTTGTGCTGTCAAGCCGAAATTTGAGTTCAGAGAGGACGACCGTTCAATTCTATTCCGGTGACCTTTCAAAGCTTGTGAACGAACAGTTGAAACTTCAGTACAAGAACATTTGGATGGTAGGAGGGTCAGTTTTGACAAAAGAATTGCTGAAGCTGAATTTGGCAGATGAAATCGTGACGACCATAGTGCCGGTACTACTAGGGGAGGGTTCACTCTTTTTTGATTTTATAGGCAAGGAGCTGCCACTTCTTCTAAAAGATTCGAAGGCCTACAAGAATGGAATGGTGGAGTTGACCTATGCGGTTAAAAAATAATCAAGGCTGATCATACCATTTTTACCAAGCCGTAGACGAAACTCTCAATATTTTTAAACCTGCCAGATTTTAGTCGTAAAATTGGAAATGGGAATGAATAAAATTTGGCGATCAAGGTTTCCAATATTTCAACATCATCCCGAATTGGTTTATTTGGACAATGCCGCGACAACCCAGCGCGTGGATAGTGTGATTGACGCAATGCAAGAGTTTTCAATCAGTGAAAATGCCAGTATTCATCGTGGTATTTATAATCTGTCCAATGCCGCTACCAACAGGTTTGAGGACACGCGACACAAGATTGCAAAATTCCTGAATGCAAAGAGTGGCGAGAATATTGGCTTCACCAAAGGCTCCACAGAATCGATCAATGTAGTAGCAAAAGGGTATTTAGAGTCTCGACTTTCTAAGGATGATAACGTAGTAGTAAGTATTCTTGAGCATCATGCTAATTTTCTTCCATGGCAAGACGTGTGCAAAAAAAAGGGAGCAGAATTGAGAATCCTTCGACTTGATGGAGATGGCAAACTTTCACCCGAGTCCCTGGCAGAGCTTGTTGATAAGCGAACAAGGCTGGTTGCGGTGAACCATATTTCCAATGCTCTCGGACGAATTAATCCAGTAACGAGTCTCATTGCAAAATGCAAAAAAAGAAATGTTCCCGTGTTGATAGACGCAGCCCAGAGCGCAGCCCTGCATTCAATAGACGTTGAAAAAATGGGTTGTGACTTTCTTGTATTCTCAGGTCATAAGATGTTTGGTCCCATGGGAACAGGGGTATTATATGTAGGAGATAACTATCGTGAGGAAGTAGAGCCCCTTGTGGTGGGCGGAGGAATGATAGAAAGTGTAAGTGAAAGTGTATCAACTTACAGACCGTTCCCATTCAACCTGGATGCAGGCACACCTAATGTGCAGGGTGTATTGGGATTGGGGGCTGCTGTAGATTTTTTAACACAATTAGATAAAGATGCAGCTCGTTTGCATGTGGCCCGACTGACTTCGAAGTTTACTCAAGGCGTGAAGTCGATTGCAGAGATTAAATTGGTACCTCTTTTTGATGAAGAGTCGGGAATAGTGTCGTTTAATGTTAATGGGATTCACGCCCATGATGTCGCTGGATTCCTAAACCGGGATAATATTGCAATTAGAGCGGGGATGCACTGTACCCAACCACTATTGGATGAATTGAACCTTGACGCAACGGCACGCGTTTCCTTTTCGATCTACAATGAAGAGGAAGAAGTAGATCGGTTAATTTCATCACTCCAGAAACTTGTTGACTTTTGGAAATGAACAGAGAAGAAATAGAACGCCTTTATAAGGAATTGATCATTCCGGAAAGCAAAGCTCCTTATCGTTTTGAAAAGAAAGATGGGACCAGCGTTCTTGCCTACAACCCTGTGTGTGGAGACAAGTTTAAAATATTTACAGATGGAGAAGTTCATTTTCATGGACATGGATGTGCTTTGTCCAAGGCATCTGGATCGCTGTTAATGAAACAACTCGAGCAACGACATGAAGGTGAAGCAAAAGAGATTATTCACCAATTTGTGACAGCTGTGAAATCAGGGACTGCTGAGTCATTGAATAGCGATTCGCTTTCCACACTAGTGGCATTAAAGAATTATGACGGTAGAGAAGACTGCATCCTCCTTACCTGGAATGCAATGCTCAACTACCTTGAGACAAAATAGACTGTATGCTTGAATATCTGGAAACGCTGACTGCCTGGAAAACTGCAGGCCATGACGTAGCAATGGCAAGGGTAATCAAAGCCAAAGGATCCTCACCACGACCTATGGGCTCGATGATGTTTGTTAACTCTGCCGGTCAGATGATGGGCTCAGTGAGTGGTGGCTGCGTTGAAGGCGAGATGGTCAAGAATGCAACCAAACTTTTTGAGGGCACCAAGTCAATGAAGTTGGGCTTCGGTGTAGCAGACGAAGACGCGTGGGCTGTTGGACTTCCCTGCGGTGGCGCGATTCATACATTCATGCAGCAGTTTGATATTGGCAATCCAGTGTGGGCGCGCCTCGCACAAAACCTGAAGTCGAATACACCCTGTGCTTTGATCACTTCGTTGGAAGACAATGGATGCAGGAATATTTTCATAAATAAGTTGACAGGGGAAACGGTTGGTGATGAGATTGAAATGCAACAGGAGGTAGACAAAGCATTTCAGGAGCGAAGTCACAAGGTGGTCGAAAGAGACGGTATTTCATATTTCATCCAGATTTTTCCAAGAAAACCGCTTTTACTCGCGATAGGTGCTGCGCATATCACCGCAGATCTCGTGTCATTTGGTAATGACTTTGGTTTTGAAACAGTGGTCATTGATCCTCGGGGATTCTTTTCAGCCAATACTGTGTTTAAGAGCCCTCCCTCGAAAATTATTACAGATTATCCTTCAGAAGTACTTGCTGACTTTCCGTTGGATAACTACACCTACTGTGCGATCCTTAGTCACGATCCTAAAATCGATGATGATGCGATCGACTATTTATTGAAGTCTGAAGTAGCCTATATTGGCGCGTTAGGCAGTAAACAAAGACATGTGCGGAGGAGGCAAAAGCTGCTCGAAAGGGGATTTACGGAGGACCAGGTTGACCGAATTCATGGGCCCATTGGTGTGTCAATCAATTCTGTCACAGCAAAAGAAATCGCACTATCCATTATGAGCGAGATCATACAAATACAAAACCAATACGTACGCAGCAATATCAAGGCG
>JAGQYM010000108.1 GCA_020436085.1 Cyclobacteriaceae bacterium | reverse complement strand
AGTCAACAAAATCAGCATTATCATCTTCTTATTAGGGGTCATGTTCATCATCATTAAGAGGTTCTTTCTGTGAACATAGAGTCTTTCCGCAACTTCTGTATGCAAATGAAAGGAGTGACGGAAGAGTTTCCCTTTGATGAGAATACAATGGTATACAAAGTGATGGGAAAGATGTTTGCACTTACAGACCTTGACCTATTTACCAGTGTCAACCTGAAAGTACAACCAGAGGTCGGAGCGGATTTAAGAGAGCGTTTTCCGGCTGTCCAGCCAGGGTATCACATGAATAAAATGCATTGGATTACGGTCGAGATGGACGGCTCGGTGCCGGATAGATTACTCGAGGAGTGGATTGAGGAGTCATACCGATTGGCAACAAAAACTTTAACTAAAAGCCAAAAAGCAATACTTGATAGTTTATAGTCTGTAAATCAGATAGTTATCAATTGGTTACATTTGCCGTTCAACCGGAATAACTTGGGGTTATTTCTTTATTTTTGTTGATTGCGAGGTACCGTTTAATGGGCAGATTAACGCTTCTTATAGTTGGCATTACAGTCCTTTTGAGTGCTTGTACTCAAAGGATGATTTGCCCTGCCTTTCAGAGTGCTTATATCTACGACAAAGAGGCACTGAGAAAGAAATTCAGCTATTTCAAGGAAGATTCTACACCCAAGATACTTACAGCAAGTAAGAACAAATACCTCATTGCTGTGCCGGAATCATATCGCAGAAAGATGCGAAATCTCCAGACGGTTGAAATGAAACCGGTATATCCTGAGATTCCTGATTCTCTTAAGTTGGAGGAGGGCGCTGATTTGATCATGGCTGAAAGAGATATTATTGACAGTGTTGCAGTTCAGCAGGGCCTGGATCGCACTGATTCGGCTTATGCCATTTCATTAGCCAAGGAAAAATTCAACGTTGATCAGGACAACTACATGTGGTATTTCCGCGACATGTTGGTGCTACCTGATGTTCGTGCTGCGTTAGAGCAGAAGAGTGGAGAGAAACTTGGTATTTCTGCCACGGGCTCGGGTGAGACAAAAGAGAAAAAAGGATTCTTTAAAAATCTCTTCAAGAAGAAAGACAAGTCAGACTCTTCGGCTGTAGATGGTCCACCTGCACCATCCGATGAAGAGGCCGTTCCGTCAAAGAAAGAGCGGAAAGCAAAAGCTCCTAAAAAGAAGAAAGAGAAGGTCAAGAAGAAAGAAGCGGAAAAAAAGGAAGAGCCTGCCAAGAAGGAGGAGGATGAAGATGACGGCTTCTAATCAAATAACGTGAGGTTGCCGTGTTGATCAGCCGGTGCGCTAGGCAATATCAGCGAAGCATCGTTAGCGTCCAGTGACGCAATCCTGGGAGACACGGTGTGGTTTTCTAACTCAATTGTCTTTGGTCTTAGGGCATCCAGTAATTCCTTTTCACTTGATTCTTTATTGAGCCACACTTTTTCACCTTGCTTGTCGAGTAGTGCTGGCATTCTCTCGTTCACTGTCACCACCTGCCCGTTCGATTGCACAGTGATGATGCTGAAAGTGTGGTGTGTTTCACCTTCTTCATCTTCAAATTCCTCCCATAGCCCTGCAAATGTTAACAGTGATTTGTCTTTCGCAAAGAACCGATATGGAATAGCCGCTCGTTTACTTATTTTTTTCCATGCGTAAAATCCGTCAGCAGGTACCAGGCACCTGTAGCGCATCATCTTTTTCCTAAAAGTTGATTTATCAGGAATAGTCTCCCCGCGTACATTTATTAGTTTCTCACTTACATTTTTATTATTAACCCATGAAGGAATAGCCCCCCAATAGAAAAAAGAAATGCCCTCTGGATTGTGATGTGTGATTACGGGAAGCAGATGGGTGGGGCCAGCATTGTAGTTGGGTTTGTAGTAGGATGGAACATCTACTGAATAAAAATCGGCAAGTTGGTTTGCTGTTGACCCTATCGAGTAGCGCTCAAACATTATTGATAAACTTCAATGCTCTTAATTCCGACCAATATAGGCCATTTTGGTTGAAAAGAGTAAATCCCACATGCCCACCATAGTCAGGGGTTTCAAAGCGAATCATTTCATTGTTGTGAAGTGACGATGCGGTGTTCACCGAGTGATCAAGGAATGGATCATTTTTGGCGTTTACAATGAGAGTCGGAATTTGAATCTTGTCTACAAAATGTATAGAGCTGCATCTGTTGTAATAGTCATAGGCATTTGAAAACTGATGAATTGGGGCGGTATATCTATCATCAAATTCAAGTAATGAGCTAATCTTCCCGATGCCGTTTACATCCAACTCCTTCATTAACCTGGATTTTGTAATCACTTTCTCCTTCAGACTTCTAAGAAAACGCTGAGCATATACCGTGTATTTTGATATTGAGGTACAGCTTCCCTCCAGGCTTAAAGGAACTGAAAAGGCCACAGCAGAAGTAATTTTAGAGATGGCATTCTGACCCATTTCACCCAGGTATTTGAGTGTAAGGTTACCGCCAAGACTAAATCCAATAAGAGATATTGATGTATAATTTTTTTGTTGAAGGGCATGTTCAACTACTACACCGAGATCATCTGTTGCTCCGCTGTGATAAAAGCGCAATTGTCGATTCATCTCTTCACTACAACCACGATAGTTCCACGTCAGGATATCATAACCCGCTGTGTAAAATGCTTTCGCCATTCCCCGGATGTAGGCACGTTGTGTGTTACCTTCCAGCCCATGAGAGATGATTACGAGTTTGTTCGACTCTTGCTTGAGCCAATCGAGATCTAGAAAATCTTCATCTGGGGTACTAATTCGTTCTCGTTGATAGGAGATGCCATGCACCTTTCGGAACAAGGCGGGGTAGACGGTTTCAAGATGTCGGTTGAAGAGGAGGGGAGGTCTCGGATATTGGCTTGACACAACGTCCATTTATTTCCATCCCATTTTTTCTTTGAGCGTGGTGATGTGGGCCAGGTGATGGTTTCCATGCCAGGCATAAAGGCCAATCATACGGTCCATTTTTACCAATTTATCAGTTTCAGGATGAATGAATGCTCTACTGAGATCGCCTTCCGAGAGTCCTCTCATTAGAGCCGCCCATTTTGTGTGTAGACTTTTTAGAAAATCGATCGAAATGCTTGGCGCCAGTTTTGTTTCAGGCGTAGTCGCCCAGGCCTTTTCATCGTAGGCCTTTATTCGGGGTTGATCCTCTGTGATCGTCCACTTCATCCGAACGTAGGCATTCATGTGACTATCGGGCAAATGATGCACAACCTGTCTAACTGTCCAGCCGCCTTCTCGGTAGGGCGTATCCAACTGATCATCGCTCATGCCTTGAATAGCAGACTCAACTTTTTTTGGCAATGCCTCAATGTCGTTGATTAAATTTTGAATTTCTTCTTTGGTGTAGGATTCCTTTGCCTTGAATGTGCCGATAGGGTAGCGATTGTCCATTGCTGACTTAATGATTAATTGCTTCTTCCATTTCTTCCTCAGTGTAACTTTTGTGAAGTTTTACCGGAGCAGATTTTTTCTTTCTCTTTTTTCTCACTCGAATGTTGGTCAATTCAATGATCATTGAAAATGCGACCGCAAAATAGATATACCCCTTTGGAATGACGTAATGTAGTGATTCAAGGAAAAGCATAAAGCCGATGAGAATAAGAAACCCTAGTGCCAAAACTTCCATCGAAGGATGTTCTTTGATAAAACGACTGATGCGTCCGGAGAAAGCCATCATGACTCCGATCGACACAATCACTGCGATGATCATGATGATTACCTTATCGACAATCCCAATGGCTGTTAGTATCGAGTCGAACGAAAAGATGATATCCAGCATAATGATCTGTACGATGGTACCAGCCACCGTAGCTTGGGCTGCTTTTTTGAATCCATCCT
>JAGQYM010000107.1 GCA_020436085.1 Cyclobacteriaceae bacterium | reverse complement strand
CACTAAACTCAAAGTAAGATGACAAAGCAAGCAATCCCTTAAAACCCCGGCTGATGAAGTCGGGGTTTTTTGTTTATTACCGCCCAACTTTCACCATAAAATACAAGGAATTAACGCCAGGCGGGGAGTGGGAGGTAAGCCCCCCTGTTACATGTTGAAAGTCCCTAACAAAGAATAGGGATTAACTAAATTGACCTATATTTGCTGAGGTCTAGGAAACAGCCAATGACACGAACTGCTAAAGTCTTGCCCCAATTTCTCTTCTTTTTGCTGTGTCTTTGCACCTGGTCTGTGACATGTGTCGGGCAAACCAATATTCCAGCGGGGAGTGTATCGGGTGTTTGGACCAAAGCCGGAAGTCCCTATATAGTTAACGGTGACATTGCGATCGACATCAACCAAAAGCTTACGATCGAAGCTGGTTCTGAAGTGCGCTTTTCGGGGAATTACAGCCTATCTGTTCAAGGGTGTCTGGAAGCTGTGGGATCTGCCTCAGACTCTATTCGGTTTACCGTAACCGATAATTCAGGCTTCAGCACCAACACACATACCGGATGGCACGGCATCCGATTTCAGAATGTCACCCATCCCGATTCATCGGCAATAGTCTATTGCGTACTTGAGTATGGCAAAGCGGGTGGCGGCTCGGAAAGTAATAATGGAGGAGCCATCTTTTCCAAAGGCTTTGGACGCATAAAAATCAGGAATTCAACTTTACGAAATAACAGGTCTGCATATGGAGGGGCGATTGCCGTGAGTGGCGTGAGCAACCTGAACTTGAAAGACCTATTGATAAGAGGGAATTATGCTTCAGAAGATGGAGGAGGGATATATTCGTTAACATCCAACGTGACATTATCGAGGTCCCATATTGTTAATAACAATGCGTCTCAGGGAGGGGGTATCTACATAAGGACATCATCAATTATGAACATTAACAAGACTGTTATAGTTGGGAACAAGGGTGGCGCATTAGAGGCATTTTGGCAGTGTCAGGTTAATCTGGATAATACCACCGCTGCAGGGAATACAGGCCTACCGGATGGATTCGATATTTACCTTTCGGACTTAAATGGCAAGAACTCCATTCTCTGGAATAAAAGTAACAACAATACTTACTCCGAAATAAATGACCTTGACCACTCCAATGTTAATCTTGACTACTGTATAGTCAAGGGCGTTATTGACCCTGAGTGGATCGTCTCAAACTCCTCGACAAAAGACCCGAAGTTCATCAACCTGCCGATTTTTGATGCCCATCTCGGATGGACTGGCTATCCATCAAAAGACGCGACCATGTCGAGCGCAATTGACGCTGGCGATCCAACGAATCCGCATGATCCTGATGGAACTATTGCTGATATCGGAGCCCTGCCGTTCATGCAAACCTCTGACGCTTTTCCAACTGTTCGCTTTACTGCCGATCCTATCCAGGGCGTAATTCCTCTTGAAGTTCCTTTTTCCAACTATTCTACACAGGCGGCAGGCGAAATAACTTCATGGAAATGGAGTTTTGGAGATAATTCGATCTCCTCAGAAAAAGAACCCGTGCATCATTACACTTCTCCAGGCACTTATGATGTGAAACTGGTAGCACAGAACGAGAAAGGGAAGAAGGACAGCCTCACATTGACCAACTACATAAAAGTACTGACTGGAACCATAGTCGACAACCCAACGGTATCCGGTGTGTGGACCAAGCAAGGCAGTCCTTATAATATCTATAATAGCGTAACAATTCCTGCCGGAAATACCCTAACCATCGAGCCGGGTGTTGAAGTTGTATTTTTTGGACCTTATACGTTGAACGTAAATGGAAACCTTTTAGCCCGTGGAACAGCGGCCGACTCGATAACATTTGACCGCTTTGACGACAAATCATCATGGCATAGCATTCGAATTGAAAATGTTGCGTCAGATAGCGATAGCACAATATTTGAGTATTGTCGGATTGCCCACACAGAATATCAAGGCGGAAATGTTACAACAAATGGTGGCAATGCGGTACTCGTGAAAAACTTTAATAAGGTGAGGATATCCAATTGCCTCCTTCGCAATAATAGAGGAGGAAGGGGAGCAGGGGTCTATGTTGAGAAAGGAGACATAAAAATTAATAACAATGTCATTCGTAATAATTTGGTGGATCAATATGGTGCCGGAATCTATGTAGATACCGGATCACCCTTAATTGCAGGAAACAGAATTGAGAAAAACTATGGTGGTAGTTACGCAGGTGGCCTTTGGCTCTCGGCATCAAAAAGCCGGATTGAGAATAACATCATCAGCTATAATAACTGCTACTGGTACGGGGCGGGCCTGGTGATCACCAATGGCTCCGACTGCACTCTGTTAAGAAATTTAGTTTCATACAATGAATCGGAACATGACGATGGAGGTGGTATCTCTATCTCAGGGTCATCTCCCAGCATAGTTCATAATACAATTGCCTTTAACAAGGGCGAGGACGGAGAAGGCGTACTCATTAAGGGGACCTCGTATCCGAATTTTGTAAACACTATAATATATGGCAATCGAGATCGCTATCAGGATGCGAACTCAACTGATGAGGTTTATATTGAATCGTCTAATGCAAGACCTAATTTTTATAATTGTGCCATCCAATCGGGAATGGGGGGCATAAGAGGGCCTTTCAACGGAGTAGCGAAGAATATTATTAGTACATCTCCATTGTTTGCCAATGCAGCTGGAAACGATTTCACACTTTCCTGGGACAATTATCCTCTAGCCGATGATTCAAAATCGTCTTGCATTGATACCGGAGCACTGGACTCACCACACGATTCAGACGGTTCCATTGCGGATATCGGAATGCAGCATTTTCATCAAACATTGGGAAAGTTTTCGCCCAGAGCAGAATTTACCGCGGATACACTGTTAGGATATAACGAGCTCTCTGTCTCCTTTCAAGATCTTTCACAAAAAGGGAGCGCCAATATAACGGGATGGCACTGGGATTTTGGAGATGGATCCTCGTCAACAGAGCAGAATCCTATCCACGAGTATACGACTGAAGGGAGATTCGATGTAACGCTGACGATCAAGGATGTCAATGGATTTGAGAGGAATATCAAAAAGGAAAATTACATCCGACTAATCGATGGTGTTTATGTTAAAGGAAATGTCAGCGGTATCTTCGATGCACCCCGCTATGTAGTTGGTGGAGATATTATCGTTGAATCCGCTAATATATTAGAAGTGAAGCCGGGAGTAGAATTTATGTTCATGGGTTCCTACGAACTTAAGGTTCTCGGTTCGTTGAAAGCGAAAGGTACTGCGGCTAAACCGATTGTTTTCACCTCGTCAGACACTACGGGTTTAGATCTGGCGCACGCCACAACAGGATATTCCGAGAAGTTGGCAGGATGGAAAGGAATTTATGTCTACGCTTCAGGATCTCAGGATTCTACTATAATTGACCATTGCAAGGTACAATTTGTTGAAAATAATGGACGGGGTGCTATTTATGCCTTCAGTAACAATGGTGCAGCGGGCATGCGCATAAGCAATAGCGAAGTAAGTTATAATTCAACACAAGGCATTTACGTTTTTGCTACCAAACTAATTATAAGAAATAATTACATCCATCACAATTATGCTCGAGCCTACCAAAAAGGTGCTGGGATATATTTCAATGCAGGGTCTCCAAAAGTTATTAACAACATTATTTCAAACAATCAAACCGCGGATGATGGGGGTGGGATGTGCATAGATTGGGATTCACGACCCTCGTTGATTGGCAACGTAGTCACTCATAACAAAGCCACAAGAGCCGGTGGAATCTGCGACTATGCCGGGTGGATTGAATTGATAAATAATACAATATCGTTTAATGTGTCAACCGGTTCGAGTGGTGGTGGATACTATGTGCTTTA
>JAGQYM010000106.1 GCA_020436085.1 Cyclobacteriaceae bacterium | reverse complement strand
CGGTGCATAGTGTGAGAACGTAAGTGACGCGGCTGCACGACCTGAAGTGATCGTACGCAAATCAGTTACATATCCGAATAGTTCAGACAACGGCACATCAGCCTTGATCACCTGAGCACCACCACGGGTATCCATACCCTTCATGATTCCCCTTCTTCTGTTCAAGTCACCAGTTACAGAACCGGTAAACTCATCAGGTGTCAATACCTCCACGCCCATGATTGGCTCCAGAATCTGTGGGCTACACTTGCGAGCAGCTTCTTTGAATCCGATACGAGCCGCCAATTCAAAAGACAATGAGTCAGAGTCTACATCATGGTAAGAACCATGGAACAATCTCACTTTCATTGAATCGATAGGGTAGCCAGCCAAAGGTCCGTTTACCATTGCCTGATCAAAACCTTTTTGCACTGCAGGGATGAATTCACGAGGAATCACACCACCCACGATGTCGTTCACAAACTCAAGGCCTTCCTTGCCATCTTCACGAGGTCCGATTTCAAACACAATGTCCGCGAACTTACCACGACCACCAGTCTGCTTCTTGTAAACCTCTTTGTGCTCAACCGATGCCGTAAGCGCTTCTTTGTAGGCAACCTGAGGTGCACCTTGATTAATTTCTACCTTGAACTCGCGCTTCAAACGGTCGATGATGATCTCAAGGTGAAGTTCACCCATACCTCTCAGGATCGTTTGACCAGTCTCCTGATCCGTATTCACACGAAGTGTTGGATCCTCTTCAACAAGCTTAGAAATCGCCATTCCCAACTTATCTACATCAGCCTGCTTCTTAGGCTCGATAGCGTATCCGATAACAGGCTCAGGGAATACCATTGACTCGAGAACAACTTTGCGTTTCTCATCACAAAGAGTATCTCCAGTTTTGATGTCCTTGAAGCCTACTACTGCACCAATATCACCAGCCAAAAGTCTTTCGATTTGGTTTTGCTTATTGGCGTGCATCTGGAATACACGAGAAATCCTCTCTTTGTTTCCAGAACGGCTATTGTACACATAAGAACCTGACTCAAGAACACCTGAGTAAGCTCTTACAAAGCAAAGGCGACCAACAAACGGGTCGGTAGCAATTTTGAATGCCAACGCAGCGAATGGCTCGCTTTCGCTTGGCTTGATTGTTACATCAGCTTCTGTGTCTGGGTTCTTACCAATGATATTGTCCTTGTCCATAGGAGAAGGAAGAAGTTCCATCACCAGGTCAAGCATGGTTTGAACACCTTTGTTCTTGAAAGAAGAACCGCACACCATTGGCACGATCTTCATATCGATAGTCGCTCTTCTGAGCGCACTCAAAATTTCAGCTTCAGTAATTGAGTTTGGATCCTCGAAGAATTTCTCCATCAATGACTCATCGTACTCTGCGACAGCCTCAAGAAGATTTTCGCGGTACATATGAGCTTCTTCAGCCATATCATCAGGGATTGGTACCTCAGTAAAGGTCATTCCCTTGTCTTCTTCATTCCAGATAATACCACGGTTGTTGATCAGGTCAACCACTCCACGGAAGTTATCCTCAGCACCGATAGGCAATTGAAGAGGAACTGCTTTGCTACCCAACTTTTCCTTTACCTGCTTGCACACATTAAGGAAGTCAGCACCAGCACGGTCCATTTTGTTTACGAAACCAATACGTGCCACTTTATAATTGTCTGCAAGGCGCCAGTTTGTTTCTGACTGAGGCTCCACGCCATCGACCGCGCTAAACAAAAACACCAGACCATCCAATACACGAAGAGAACGGTTTACCTCTACGGTAAAGTCAACGTGACCAGGAGTATCGATGATGTTAACGTGATATTTTTGACCTCTGTAGTTCCAAAATACGGTGGTCGCTGCTGAGGTAATCGTAATACCTCTCTCCTGCTCCTGTGCCATCCAGTCCATGGTAGCAGCACCATCATGCACTTCACCGATTTTGTGGTTTACACCAGCATAATACAGGATACGCTCAGTAGTCGTAGTCTTTCCTGCGTCAATATGCGCTGCAATACCAATATTTCTTGTGTATGTTAAGTCTCTTGCCATTTGATCGAACCCTGATTAGAATCTAAAGTGTGAAAAGGCCTTGTTTGCATCGGCCATTCTATGTGTATCGTCTTTCTTCTTGATCGCAGCTCCTTCACCTTTTGATGCGGCAATGATTTCAGCAGCCAACTTATCTACCATGGTTTTCTCGCCACGGGCACGAGCATAATCAATCAACCACTTGATAGAAAGGTTGATCTTACGCTCTGGTCTGATTTCTACAGGAACCTGGAAGGTTGCTCCTCCCACTCTTCTACTTTTTACTTCGACTGCAGGGGTAACGTTGCTCATCGCGCGCTTCCATACTTCCAGTCCATTCTCTCCTCCAGATTTTTTTTCTATCTGCTCGATAGCATCGTAAAAAACGTTGTAGGCTACACTCTTCTTTCCTCTCTCCATCATGTAGTTTACAAACTTAGTTACGAGAGTATCCTGAAACTTAGGGTCAGGAAGAAGGTATCTCTTTTTAGGTTTTGATTTCCTCATAATGCTATCAAATTACTTTTTAGCTGGTGCAGCACCTGCTTTAGGTCTCTTGGCACCATATTTAGAGCGAGCCTGAATACGACCGTTAACACCGGCTGTATCCAACGCACCGCGGATGATGTGATATCTAACACCTGGAAGGTCTTTCACCCTACCACCTCTAATTAGCACGATGGAGTGCTCCTGCAGATTGTGACCTTCGCCCGGAATGTATGCGTTCACCTCTTTGCTGTTGGTCAGCCTTACACGAGCCACTTTACGTAGGGCTGAGTTAGGCTTCTTGGGAGTGGTGGTGTACACACGTGTACAAACTCCTCTTCTCTGCGGGCATGAATCAAGAGCTGGGGATTTTGACTTAAAAGTCAATTTTTTCCGCCCTTTTCTCACTAGCTGTTGAATGGTTGGCATTTATAATTCTACGTTTAAAAACCTCCAAAAAATTCGGACTGCAAAGGTATCTAAAGTAGGACAGGATACAAATGCTTGATTAAAGAATTTTATAGGGTAAAATGGCTGAAATTAGCCTGATTTAGGCCTCTCCAACGGTTCCTCCAAAATTCATAGGGAACTTTGGCATCTCCTCTGTGCGCTTGATAGGGCCGAAGGTAGCCTCGTATTTTTCGATGTTTTCCTTGAGGGCAGTGAGAAGTCTCTTGGCATGTTCTGGGGTGATGATAATCCTTGATTTCACCCTGGCTTTGGGAACCCCAGGCATCAGACGGATAAAGTCCACTACGAACTCGCTATTGGAGTGAGCGATCATCGCGAGGTTAGAATAAATCCCCTCAGCGATATCCTCTGATAGCTCAATATTGATTTGATTCTGATTCTGTGGATTTTTCTTGTCTTCAGCCATAGTTTATAAAACCAGCCCTCTGTAATGAGGGCTGGGTTTTTTTATTCTAATTAATCCTGAAGTTCGCGCTCGATCGGTTCTGACAGTGAGCGTTCCTGCATCATTCTGTCATACTCTTCTTTAGAGCTTACGATCAAATCGTTGAATCTACGCTGACCTGTACCGGCCGGGATCAAGTGACCAACAATCACGTTCTCTTTCAAGCCCATGAGTTTGTCAACCTTGCCACGGATAGCCGCTTCACTCAATACCTTGGTCGTTTCCTGGAAGGAGGCTGCAGACAGCCAACTTTCGGTCTTCAATGAAGCCTGGGTGATACCTTGCAGAGTAGGTCTTGACACGGCAGGCATAGCCTCGCGTACTTCAACCAACTTCAGGTCTTTTCTCTTCAATGCAGAGTTTTCATCGCGCATCTCGCGGGCAGTGATGATCTGACCTGGCTTGAATTTCTGTGAGTCACCAGCTTCCACAACAAATTTCTTGTCGAGGATCAAGTCGTTTTCTTCACGGAATTCAAACTTATCTACGTACT
>JAGQYM010000105.1 GCA_020436085.1 Cyclobacteriaceae bacterium | reverse complement strand
CGCTCCTGAGTCTGCAGCATGCTTTCATCGAGAGAGGGATTTAGAGATCTCAGCTGCGGCAAAATATTGTGGCGGATGAAATTGCGATCATAGTCATCTGTATCATTCGACCGATCTTCACGCCATTCAATTTTATTCTCCACAGTGTAAGCCAGAAGTTCATCACGAGTAAACCCAAGCAATGGCCTGATAACACGCCCCGCCCGCAAAGGAATGCCAGCTACTCCACTGATACCTGTTCCGCGCGTTAGGTGCAGTAAGATCGTCTCAAGATTATCATTGGCATGGTGAGCCGTAGCTATGCACTCAAAGCCCTCCTCGTCACACAATTGATTAAACCACGCATACCGAAGGTTGCGAGCCGCCACTTGGGTAGAAAGCTTATGCTCTGCGGCATAATTATTGGTATCAAATCGTTTCGAGTAAAAGGGAATATTCAATGATTTACACCTTGCTTCTACAAATTTTTCATCCTGTTCTGAGTCGATATCGCGCAGTTGAAAGTTGCAATGAGCCACTCCGATCCGAAATCCAGCAGATTGAAATAAATCAAGCATCACCATGGAATCTAAGCCTCCACTCACTGCCAGTAAAACACTCTGGCTCTTGTTACACAGTTGATGTCTTTCAATATATCGTACGACCCTCGTAACCATACCGCAAAGTTAACTTTTATCTATTTTTGCCACTGAAAGCATTATGAAGGTTCGACTACTGATTTTCCTCGCCATAATTAGCCTTGCAGCACCTGCCCTCGGGCAGCGAAGGGTGAAGCTGAAAAAAGCAGACAACCTCTACGGAAGTATCAAGGATGGACAGCGATACGACCGGCTGATTGGCAATGTAGTTTTCGTTCAAAACAACACCACCATCTACTGCGACTCCGCTCACTTCTTCAAGTCAGACAATCGCGTAGAAGCATTTGGCAAGATTCACATCGTGGAAGGTGACTCCGTAGACGTAACTTCAAATGGACTTTCTTATGACGGCAACGATCGTATTGCTCACCTCAGAAAAAACGTGGTTTTTACCAAACTTGGCCTTGCCACACTCTACACTGATTTTCTCGATTACTACCGAACTAAAAATGAAGCACGCTACTTCAATGGAGGCAAGCTGGTAGACTCTACCAACGTGCTCACAAGTATCAAAGGCTACTATGATGTAAATACCAACATGGCATCCTTTAAAAGAGACGTAGTCGGTGTAAATGATGAATACACATTAAACTCCGACACCCTCCAATACAATTCCCGCACGAAAGTAATTTTCTTCAGAGATCACACCATCATCAAAGACAAAGAAGGCGGCACTGCCGTGTATGAAAGTGGATTTTATGACACGAATAAAAAACAATCTTCACTCAACCGGGGAGAGATCGAAACGCAATCCTATAAACTGAATGGCGACAAATACTTTCTCAACGACCTGAGAAAATTTTACAAAGCCAAAGGCAACGTAGTGATGACGTCCAAAGAAGAAAACCTGATCATTTATGGTGATGATGGCGATTACGATCGTAAAGCAGGAATTACAAAAGTGTATGGCAATGCCTACCTGGCTAAAATATCAGACGACAATGATACCTTATTTCTAAGTGCTGACACTCTCGTATCGGTCGAAAGTCCCGACCCTGCTAAAAAGAAATTGCTGGCATATAACAACGTGAAAATCTTCAAATCAGACCTGCAAGGAATAGCGGACTCATTGGTGTACGTTGCCCACGATTCAACTCTGTATTTTTTTAATGACCCTGTGTTATGGACGGAAGAGAATCAGATGACCGCTGATTCCATTCATATGCTGATCACCAACAAAACCATCGATAAAATTTACTTGGTCAACAATTCCTTTGTCGTATCCCAGGACTCCCTCTTTCACTTCAATCAGATCAAGGGCCGAAAAATGACCGCAATATTTGATGGCAAGGCGATAAACCACGTGGATGTGATGGGCAATGGGGAGAGCATTTATTACGCTCTTCAAGAATTGGAAAAGGAATCTGAAGAAAAGGATTCAGTGCAAACGATTGCAGTGCTAACCGGGATGAATAAGATCATTTGCAGCAACATGAAAATCAACTTCAAAGAGGGGAAAGTAAACAATATCAGTTTTTACGTACAACCTGATGCCTCTTTCATCCCACCCCATGAAATAGCAGAGGGTGATAAGAAACTTAGAGGATTTGTGTGGCGCAGAAAGGAAAAACCTGAGAAAGAAGACGTGGTAAAATCCCAAAGTGAACCGTAACGCGCAGATTGGGTGATAAATTGCCTCCACCCATCATTTTTTTTCTGAATTATTTAGGACAAAAAACGCAATTCAATTATATTTTCACTTGAATTAGTGTGCCCATATGCGTTTAACGTTGACCATAGTGACTCTGATGCTGTGCAGCTGGAAAGTGGCCGCTCAGACGCCTGAGCTTGTCAACAAGAACGAAATATCCTACCAGGCCAACCTTAGCGAAATCGTCAAGATTCCGCTAAGAATTAAAAACAACACCGATAAGGCTCAATTCTATATTATCCGTAAGGTAAGTGGTGATTTAGGAGGTACGCAGAAGGGCTATTTTTGTCTGGACGACAATTGCCTCGAACCTGGCATGGATGAATTCTCAAAGAAAATAGAACCGGGACAGACGCTGACAGGCCTGTACTATACCTTGGAGACCGGGCTGGTTTCCGGCCAAAACAACATCAGATTTGAGGTTTTTGAGCGCGGACACCTTGCTGACGCTGTAGAACACGCGGTTTCGGTGTCAATTGAAGAACGAAGAGAACGCTCACTGGTATTTCAGTCCAAAGACATCACCATCCATGATGTTTATCCTAACCCGGTTTCAGATTACGCCTTCATCGAATACCGGATAATCAATGAGACGGTCAAAGCCAATGTGGTGATTCATAATATTTTGGGCATGCCGATGGGCGATTACGAGCTGCCCTCCTTCGAAAACAGGGTCAAAATTCACACTGAAGACCTGGCTCCAGGCGTTTACTTCTATACGCTGTACCTCGATAATGACGGGGTACTGACCCGAAAGCTTATCGTTCGGAAGTAAGGACCTAACCCTCCTTTAAACAAGTTGAAATCCAGCGTCTAACGGCAAATTGTGATTCTTTGACAGTGTAGTATATTTGCAGGCTTATGTGGGTTCGAAAACTGTATTTTTTGCTTTTTCTGGGGGGTTTTGTGTTCCTGGTTTCTTCTTGCAGCAAATTTAGAAGGATAGAGAAGAGCGAGGACTGGCGCGTGAAATACGAGGCAGCCCTTAACTATTACGATAATAAAGACTATTACCACTCGGCTCTCCTGTTTGAGCAAATTCGACCTATCGTACGCGGATTGCCCGAAGGCGAAAAAGTTGAGTTCCTGCTGGCCTACTGCCAATATTATGAGCGCACCTATCTGTTGGCATCAGCCCAGTTCAAGACTTTTTACGAAACCTATGGCCGTAGCAACCTGTCACAGGAAGCCCATTTCATGTACGCATACTCTCTTTATGAGGCATCTCCCGAATACAATCTTGATCAGCAAAGCAGCGTAGAAGCCATGGCAGCTATGCAGACATTTTTGAATCAATTTCCAGGCAGTGAATTCAGTGAAAGGGCTGCTGAAGTAATCGTAGAGTGCCAGAAGAAACTGGAAAGAAAGAACTATGAGAACGCGAAACTCTACCTGAAGCTGAGGAGTTATAAGGCAGCCATCATCGCATTTGATACTTTCCGTGAGAATTTCCCAGACTCAAACTATCTCGAAGAAGTAGCATTTCTAAAAGTGGAGGCACAATTCAGGCTGGCAAATCAAAGTCTACCAAGTCTTCAAAAGGAACGATTTGGTGTTGTTCTTGATTTCTATAAAGAGCTGATCGACAGCTACCCGAACAGCGGATTTCTGAGAGAAGCAGAAAAATTCTATACAGAAAGCTTAAACAAAGTCAATAAATTAAAAACAG
>JAGQYM010000104.1 GCA_020436085.1 Cyclobacteriaceae bacterium | reverse complement strand
CTACAGTCGTGCCACTTTCCTGTTCCCGCAAAAGGTCACGTGCGGCCCGTTCTAATAATTCTGGCAACCGATTTTGCAGTATTTTCAACAGTTCAGCCAATTCGCTGGGAACATCAATTGTCATTTGCATCTTAATACTACAACGAGATTTCGGGAAGAATCTTCCTGGAAGGTTGGTCTCATTTCCCAAACCGTCTCATAAATGCTGCGTTTTGGTGTGAAAACACCTTCCAGGAAGGTATGAGCATGCCCTTTATGTCAATTTCTCGTTGTCGTATTAAGCTCCAGGTTTCATACTGTCTGCCGCTATGGGGTCGTTGTGCTGCTGAAGTGGGCTAATCCAAAAATGTGGGATCGCTCAACTCTTGCAACGCAAAGATTGTCAATCGTTTTTCAAACTGGTCTGTCCATCCTATTTTATTTGCCCATTTTTTAAGATATTCTTCTCGATAGTGGTTCCCATGTCTTGCCAGGACAGATGCCAACAAAGATGAAATGACCATTTCATAGCGGTAAGCATTGAAGGATGGCATCATCTCCTCAATAACGGAGAGGGTTGTCTGTTGGTGATCTGGACGTAAGAAAAGAAAAAGAGCCGCGGCAATTCGGATGTTTCTCTCTTTGTCCGAAAGCAACTCTATCAGTCTCTCCTCGATAAAGGGACCGCTGCTATCAAAGATTTTCGCTACCTCTTGCACGTCTCGGTACATATTCTCCAAATACTCGAAAACCATTCCTTCTCTTGCCCCGCTTCTCTCATCTAAACCCTGTTTGTGTTTCTGTAATCTCGTCACCAGCTCATCAAGTATTTGGGCTACCTCTGCCGGCAACCACCAACTCCCCACCCTGGCAACTTCCTCATAAACCGCGCCAAGAGCCTCTTGTCCACCAAGTGAGTAAATCGCAAGCAGATTTTTATCAAGCTCCTTGTAAAAATCGGAACGTGGCAAATTGGACATCTCTCTAATCCTGGCGCACCATGCTGCGAAGTCAAGTATTGGTGTTTCTGAATCACGTCGCAGCGACTCAATGGTCAATTTCTCTGGCAAATCCGCTGGTGCTTCAGGCATTGGTTCGCCTGTCAGTTCCTCCACCATTCCTTCAAATGCCGCTCTTATTGGCGTGTCCATCTGAGCCAGAAGACTGCCCAACAAATCAAGCTGCTCCTCCTCGCTCAGGCTACCGATATCGCGCGCAAAGCGGAAAACCTCACTGAAATCCTTAGTCGCGGGAATCAGGGGAATTAATGGCTTCAAGAATGCTTCGCGTTCTTCCTGGGCTATTCCTCCAGCCAATGATCTGTTTTTGTCAGTTCTGGGAAACGCAATATCAATCCAACGAAACAGGGATGGGAGAACCTCCTGCTGCACTCTCTCATCTACTAATTGAACGAGTTTGTGTAAGAGAACTACCTGATCTTCTCTATCCTTTAGCCGCCGCCATTCCTTGAGGGCGGGTTCAAATGCCGCCCTTATCTTCTTCAAAATCTCATCTTCATAGTCAGTATCCTGAAGCTCATGGTCAGGGTCGTGAAAAAGGCTGGCAACGCGGGCAACCGTGTCGCCTAACTCCCGGGACGAAAGATTAGAAAACGCAACTTCCAGCGCCTGCTCAAAAAGCCTTATTTGACGAGATTTATCACTCAGTTGGCGCGCCAGCCGTGCTAATGAGAGCGCTACAATTTCAGCTTGCTGGGATTGAAGGTCCTTTTTAGAGAGCGCGTCGCACGCGTTGACAGTCTGTTCCAGCATTGAATTTGGTAGTCCCTTCATCCGCGACAGCAAATCTGCCCACGCAAATGTATCCTGAATATGGGGGATCAAGGCGAAAAGCTGTTTATTAAGTGAACCCGAACTACGGGTAGCAATAGGAATCACGACTTCAACCAGCACCTCATTGACGTCCTGAAATCGAAAAGCAAACGGCATTTCAGCAAGCAGTTCCCCTGCTGTCAACCTTTGCGGCGCCAGTGTATCAAGCTCGAAATCTGGTAAATCTTGTCCATATGTTTTCAACCAAGCTGTGTTCTCATCAACTTCTGCCAACATCTCTTTGGCGATTTCTAAGGCTTCTGATAACAGACCCTCGGGCAACAACGGTATCAGTTTCGCCAGTCCCTTTCGTCTACGAAAGACGTTATCAAAATCGTAAGCACGGCTATGCCGCAGGCGGCGCAGAACCTCGGCAAAAAAGATTTTCCCTTGGGCGTGTGACAGGCTGTCGGCAATCCTCTCCACTCTGGCATAGAACAAGTCGCCGCTTTCTGGACGCGGATCATACCAATTGTTTACAATTCGTGACGTCGCTTCCATAAACAGTTTATCTGGCAGATACGGCATATAACAGGAAATCGCATCCTCGCTATGACCGGCCAATAGAATGATCTCTTCAGCGCCCTCTTTGGGTCTCGCAAGTACTGGATAACGGTAACGACCAGGTTGGATTTCCTCCCCAGCCGTATAATCAATCCATCCTCTTTCCTGAACAAGGGCCAGAAATTCCTGGAAAAGCTTATCTCGATGCTCACCATCAAAATGCTTCAAGGACAGAGCCAAAGCAACAGCTTTCCACTCTCCTGAAAGATAACGACTGATCTCCTCCAGCGTGCGACCAGTCGGGTCCTTGGCCCGATGGCCATAATCACCCTCTCTGTACTGTTGTCCATCAATTGCGGCATATTGGCTACAAAGAACGGCCAGTGTTTCCTCCCGCGCTTGATCTGAGCGGAAGACAGATAACTGATAATTCGCTATATGTCTGATTACGACATAGAGAGAGAAAGGACCCCATTCATAGTGAGTAAAATGTGGAGCAACAGCCTGAATGAGCCGGGCTGCATAATTACCATTTGACAACGTGAGTGGCGTATTAACGATTGTTTTCACTACATCTTCTGTTAATGTCAAACCACTGCTGGCGATTTTTTCCAGTACCTGCATGCAATAACGGCTATCAGAATCATCGCCCAGTCCTTGTGCAATATCAACTACACTTTGAACCAGATCGCGCCATTCAGGTGAAACATCCGGAGTCTGCAATACTGACGTGATCATGTTGATCATATCGATTAACGTCATTGCTTTACGTTGATCCTCACCAAGCAATTTCACATTTTCAAGTATTTGATGAAATATTCGTCCTTCAGGTCCCTTTTTTTTGTCAAGCAACGATCTCGCACTTCTAAAAAGTCCAACTAATGTTCTCGCCTTTCGTTCCTCATCAAGCATACGGTTCACTTTTGCCAGGGCTTCTTTCCATGTCCATACTCCTGCCATGGCAAGCGATTCCGTCATTTCATCAGGAACACTGTCTGCCAAAGAGTTTAAGGAACTGATAATAAGCGCATAACGGCATTGTAAACCAATGATTCTGCCCCTTTCCTGAGCTGTATTCGCCCTTTCCCATGCAGATTCAGCAGCTTCCCAAGCTAACCTGACGGTACTGATATAAGAATCGGTTTGACTGTTGTGTTCTGCACCTTTCATGTCCACATCTTGTAAGGCAATTCTCCAACAGAGATACCAAGAAGGTTGTAGTAACCAATCATATGTTTCTTCCTCAATCAGAAGTTCATGCAAGTCGTCCGTGCGGTCTTTGCTTATCAAACGTTGTGGGTGAGTGGTAAGAAAATCGTATTTCGATTCCAGTGTAAGGGTCTTAAATTCATTTCGTTTCATATCTATCACCTCTTATAGTAATCTATCATCTTGTCATTGAAAATTTCACGGGCTAATTGCACGTCTTCTTGCTCTTCCAGAAATTCATGAAAACTTTTGTGATAACATCTGTAGCAACGTTCACGCTTTTTAGAAAATAGTAAGCGGTCCGGCGGGAAAAACTGACGCCACTCACTTAACACCTCATTAGCTCGTATGCGGTCTATTTTGGTCCACTCGATTATTTGATCGAAGGTTACACCCTCCTTCTTTTCAAGAATCGCGGCGATAACCATCAATTTATCATTAAGCCAACTATCTCCAGCCCGTATTCGCATACGTCTCCAATGATCCTGATAGTAG
>JAGQYM010000103.1 GCA_020436085.1 Cyclobacteriaceae bacterium | reverse complement strand
TTAAGACCTTAACAAGAATAATAACCGGAATTAATTCCGATGCGCAAAGGTAGGAAAATAAATGAAAAAATCGGAAGCCGGTTCGACTCATTAATTTGAGTCCAACGACAAACACCCAGAAAAATAACACTACCACAACACAGTCGAGGAGAAAATTATACGCGCCAGGGTTTTGAATTTTGAAAACAAAATAACATAGACACACAAGTGAAGAAACGGTAAGGATAAAGAACGCCAGCCTGACAAAGTTGTAGAACTGAAGCCCGGTCACATCCCTTAAATCAAACATTGATGTGAATATGGAAAGCAAAATTATTTTGCCAATAAGTACCACTGCGGCCACCGTTGAGAGTTTGAGCCACTGCCAAAAGCCTTCTCCTAATGAGGTGATCGGAAAGTATTCTGCTAATGGAATTGCATTCGATCCAAAATGAAACAACGTAAGCAAAACAAAACCAGTGAGTATACATGCAAATCCGTAGAAGAGAATATTAACACTTGATGAAATCCTACTATTCAAGAGTGAGTCTTCGCGCTCCTGAATAGAAAAAAGCCGGATGAAATTGAAATAATCAAAAGTCAAACGCGGATTCGTGCGCAGCAACACCGCTAAAAAAATCAAAATAATTACTGACGCTAGTATAGAAAAGTTGAGAAAGTGATCAATCGGCCTCAGCGGATTATTGTTAGCCGAGCGTCCGTCATCAATGCTAAGAACAGTCGTGCGAAGCCAGGGTTTCGGCTTTGAGCTATAAATTCCAAACATCCAGGAAGAAGTCACTTTTCCAGAAAGACTATCGAGACTGATCCACGCATGTTTAGTGTTAGATGAAACAAGCTTGTAGTTCAAATAAATTGATACCGGTTCAGCACATTCAATGCCCAGTACACTTCCTCTTCGATATCGACCGGGATCCACGTTGAAGTAAATCGTTTTTGTTGTGGTCTCGCCCTCCGCCAGTTTTACGAACTCACCTCCTTGAAATGTTTTCCATTGCGGACGTAGGTCATCTACTACCTCAAAGCTATCTCCCTGCCCGTAGGATAGGATTGATAAGAGAAATAAACACGCCAGGGAAATAATTCTCACGATAAAAAAATCTGCTGCAAAGATTGTGAATTATGACGAGTTAAATAAACAGGTCCTTCTTTCTACCTTTGAGAGAAACCCATTATTCTTCGTGGCAGGCATCTACATCCATATCCCGTTTTGCAAACAAGCCTGCCATTACTGCGATTTTCATTTTTCCACAAATACGCAAAGGATTGACGAGATGGCCTCTGCTCTGATACGCGAAATCGACTTGCAGCGACACTATCTTTCCGATAAAAAAATTGAAACCATCTACTTTGGTGGCGGCACTCCGTCCATGCTCTCAGCAGGCCATCTTGAATCGTTACTTCACAAAATTGATCAACTCCACACCGTATCAGCAGACACTGAAATTACGCTTGAGGCGAACCCAGATGATTTGTCGCTGGCAAAACTCATTGATTTCAAAAAGATTGGGATCAATCGGCTGAGTATCGGGGTACAGACTTTTGATGATGGTATTTTAAAGTTTCTTAACCGTTCACATGACAGTCAGGCGGCTACAAACGCAATTGAAAATGCTCAGCGAACTGGATTCGATAATATTAGTATCGATCTAATCTTTGCCATTCCTGACCAATCTCAAAAGGCTTTGACTCGAGATCTGGAGCTGCTTAAAAAAATCTCTCCCAATCACATCTCCACCTATTCACTCACCATTGCAGAAAAAACCGCATTTGGGAATTGGCTAAGCAAAGGGAAAATGAAGCCTGCCAGCGAAGCGGAAAATGCCAGACAGTTTGAGCTCATCATGGGCAACCTCACGTCTTTTGGCTACGAACATTACGAAATATCCAACTTTGCAAAACCGAAAAAGTATTCAAGGCACAACACTAGTTATTGGAAACAGTTGCCGTACCTCGGCATCGGGCCAAGCGCACACTCCTACAATCTTAATACAAGACAACACAACGTCAGTAACAATGCTCTCTACCTTCGTGAAATTGGGAACGGTAATGTTCCGGCAGAGGTCGAAACGTTAACAAAGGAAAACAAGATCAACGAGTTCGTTTTTACATCGCTGAGAACAATGTGGGGGTGCGATCTCAACAAACTCCAAAATTTGTATGACCACAATTTTGAAGGGACGCATACGACCTATTTGCATCAGATTGTCGGACAAGGGTTAGTCGAACTCAGTGACAATAAAATCCTTAGGCTAACGAACAAAGGGAAGCTGGTGGCTGATCAAATTGCTATGGAGTTCATGATTTGAATTTGCAATCAATTTATAGCATCAAAAATTTGACTAATTTTCGGCCACATTAAGTGCATTATGACTACCGAAGAGAAGCAGGTGTACATGTTGCTGAAGGCTGTGATCTTCAGCTACCACGGATTGGACGAAGAGGAGAAGCAAAACCTGGAGCAAACGGCAGCTGAATTGGATGCACAAAACGAACTCAAATGGGCACTGGACTTCATCGCCCAGGATTTTATCACAGCGTTCGATCGGGCTCGAACATATCTCAATGACATTATCGGTGACTATCCCAAAAAAGACAGAATTGATCTTATCAATATGGTATGGGAAGCCAACAATCTTAAGGGTTATGTCACAGAAATGGAGGCCACCGCCATGTTAAAGCTGGCAAAGGACTGGAACGTGGAGAAAGAATTAATTGAATTGGTGCTGAAGTAACTTACAGCGACATCATATCCTTAAACTTGGCAGCCTGCCTGCGGCTTACCTCTACCTTATCTCCTCCCTTCAGCTTTACCATTAAACCACCGTTGAACCAGGGCTCAATGCCTTCCACCCAGCTCAAATTGATAATGTGCTTTCTGCTTGCGCGGAAGAATGCTCTCTCATCTAGTTTTTCATCCAACGCATTCAATGACTTGTGAATCATCGGACGGTTGTTGTCGAAGTACACTTTAATGTAATTGCCGTCTGATTCAAACAGGCGGATGTTGGTCAAACTCACAAACCAGCAACGGTCGCCATCTTTCACAAAAACCTGATCCTCTAATCCAAGTTTCTTGTCCTTCGGACGGCCACCTTTACTCTTTTCCTTTTCGTTAATCTTTTGAACCGCCTCTGCCAATCGCTCGGGATGAATTGGCTTCAGCAAATAATCCAGCGCATTCACTTCGAATGCTTTCAGTGCAAATTCATCATAAGCCGTGGTAAACACCACCAGCGGTGCAGAATCCAGAGATTCCAACAATTGAAAGCCTGTTCTCCCAGGCATCTGAATATCTAAGAAAAGTAGATCGGGGTTTAGTTCGTTCACCATTTGCTCCGCTTCATCTGCATTCATGGCCTCTCCTACTACCTCAATCGAAGGGTGATCTTCCAACAATTTGATCAGCTCTTTGCGCGCCAATCTCTCATCATCTACTATCAGTGCTCTCATATCGTGTTTATGTGTGGAATGTTGATTTCCGTGAGTACAAAACTATCGTTTTCATTCAAAATTCTAAACGAAGCAGCGTCTCCGTAAATCAGCCGCAATCTCTGCTTCGTATTCTCAAGTCCCATACCGCCCGAAGTTCTCTTTACGCCATTTATGTATTTTCCGCTATTTCGGATTTGTATTTGCAATCGATCATTCTCGATTGAAGTCTTGATTTGGATCAATCCTCCTTCTGTAAGACGGGAAATGCCATGCTTGATTCCGTTCTCTACCAGCGTTTGAATCATCAGCGGAGGTACGAGAAATTCCTTTGAATTAGGATCAATAATAAATTCTGTGTGCAGTCGCTCTTCGAAGCGAATACTCTCAAGACCTAGATAATCCTTCACCACCTTGAGCTCATCTTGAAAACGAGTGAGTTCTCTTTTCTCCGTTACCAACGAATTGCGAAGAATGCTAGACAGTTGATTGATTGCATGCTTTGACTTGGCTGGATTTTCATCTACCAGCGCTCTTATGCTATTAAGTGCATTAAAAATAAAATGTGGATTTAACTGCGACTTTAGATTGTTCAATTCGATTTCTCTTGCATACGCTTCCAACTTGAGTGATTTATTA
>JAGQYM010000102.1:3919-4184 GCA_020436085.1 Cyclobacteriaceae bacterium | reverse complement strand
TCGCGTAAAGGTGATGGAGCCAATGGGACAATTCACTACGGAGTTCAGCGCTTCGAACAAACGGCACATCATCATGTTTGCAGGTGGATCAGGGATTACGCCCATGATGTCACTGATTAAGAGTATTATCAATCAAGAACCTGAGAGTATAGTTTCGCTCATCTACTGCAATAGGGATATCGACAGTATCATTTTTAAAGATGAACTCGAGAAGCTTCAAACCACGTATGAAGGCCGACTTCACGTGATTCATGTACTGGACAAT
>JAGQYM010000102.1:0-3902 GCA_020436085.1 Cyclobacteriaceae bacterium | reverse complement strand
TGGCAGGGATATTCCGGTTTACTGAATCATGATATGCTATCCAAGCTGGTAGAGAGGATTCCGGATTGGGGAATTGAAAAAACGACCTATCTGATGTGCGGACCAGAAGGCATGATGAAGAATGTTGATACGCTGCTGGCCGCCCGGTCGATCCCCAAGGAAAAAATATTCAAAGAAAGCTTCGTACAAGGCACCATTGATAAGGCGGAGAAGAAAGAAGAGCCGGCATCTGATGGCGAAGTAAAGGCGAGAGAGGTAACCATTCGCTACGATGGTGAGGAATACAAAATCATGGTAGAGCCCGGAAAGGCAATTCTGGAGACAGCGCTTGATCAAGGAATTGATTTACCGTATTCATGTCAGAGCGGACTGTGTACGGCATGCCGTGGCAAAGCACTTTCTGGAAAAGTGAAGCTGGATGAAGAGGAAGGTTTGTCTCAATCGGAGCGAGATGAAGGCTACGTCCTCACTTGCGTGGGCCACCCTATGACTGATGATGTCGTAATTGAAATCGGCTAGTTGTTGATCCAGTCGACTGCAGCATTGAATACCGCTGCTTGGTCATCGATGACTTCATCCGGGGTAATTACACCTTGCAAATTTTGCTCATTTCTATCTTCAAGGTAAGCTACGTTCAAATAAAGTACAGACCTGTCTGAAAGCTGAAAGGGTTGATTGCCGCCTCCCTGACCACAGGTGGCGGAACCAAAACTTCGCGAGTTGGCCATTCCTGAGAAAGCCACCATCACACCTTCACCTGCATTGGAAGTAGAGTGATCCACCAGCACAGCGATTTTCTTTCCTGCGCTTTTAAAATCAACATACGGGAAGCTCACAGTTACAACTGCTTCATCGTTGTAAAAGCTTGTGCCATCCTTGTAGGCAAATGTTTTTTTGAGGCCATCGCTATCTACGAAATATCCAACTGTGCCATTTCCTAGCACGGGTCCGATACCTGCTATCATTGGCCACAGATTGCCTCCGGTATTTCCACGGAGGTCAATAATCCAGCCTTTCAAACTTGCATTGTCCTGGCTGCTGATGGTGCCATGCATCTTCTCTGCGAAGATGGCAGCGTTGATACCAAAATTGCTGTAGGGTGGAATCAGTACATATCCGATGTCAGCTGGCACTGTTGGTTCAGGTGCAGCTTCATCTTCACAAGGTACTTTGTACTCAATGATTGCTCCCGTTGCAGTTAATACAAAACTGCTTCTGTCGTCAAGTAATTCCAATGCCAGAAGCACTGCATCATTGGCAGCAGAAATGGTGGCTGCGCCAGCTCCTTTTTGCAACACCTGCGTTCTCAGGTCATCCCAGTTAATGGTGGCCTTATTGATATGGTTATTCTTCATCACGTCTACCAGCTCGTTCAGGTAGTCCTCAGCGGGTGGTGGAGCAAATGGATTGCTCGGATCGCAAGCACCAATAACAACCGCAACCAATACAATCGATGCAATCTTCTTCATCATATTCATAGTCTAAACACGCAAAACTAGGAATTATTGCGCAACCATGCGATTCCGTGAAGAGGGGGATTTGGCGACTTACTTGGTTTTTTTCAGCGATGCGTTGCCAATCTTCAATGCTGCAATTTTGCCGGCATTATTTACTTCAAATGACATCATTGCCTGACCGTACCATTCTTTTTCTGCAGGCCCTCTAAATGTGTCGTAATGCCAATGCGATAGTTTGGCGTTGAACACTTTGTTAACACTTACGCTGAGTTGATCCCCGCTGACAGTTATTATTGCCGTGCCATAGAGCGGATCAGTGTACTCCCCTGCATAGTCAGCAAGATCATGTGATGGTTTGGTATTTTTCACCCTGTTTTCTGTGATTTTATTTTCTGCCGCTTCATATCCCTTCGCCAGGTTGGTATAAAGCGTTAGAAATTCAGCACTCCAGTCGCGGCTTCCACCCAAAGCGAATGTATCAAAGGCCTTGTACATAATGGCGTGCCGTACTTCCACGTGATCGGTATTTCCAAAAACATAGACCGCAACGTTCTCCTCTGGAATCTGCCCGTGTATGGCAATTGAGCCCGGGAGACTTCCTGTATGAAAATTGACTTTTCGTCCTTTGTAGTCGTGTTGAAACCAGCCCATTCCATACGTTGTCCAGTTGGGTTTGGTGAGTTGTGCTGTCGGATAAAACTCGGACGAAGGAACTATAGTTTGCACCTTCGTCATTTCTATCCAGGTCTTTGGCTCCACCAGACGACCGCCTTTGTATTTTCCGCTATCCAGCATACACTGGGTCCACTTGGCGATGTCGGAAATGGAAGACCATACTGATCCGGCCGAACCGATGTTATCTGCACTTAAATCTTCGATCACTGCCATTTTACCATTTACCATCATGTGCGGTTTGGTCTTGTTTGGCGACTTGATGTCCTGCAGTCTTGGCACTGTTTCCGTCATTTGAAGGGGCTTAAAAATTTCATCGTTCATGAAATCATACCATGTCTTACCGCTGATTTTCTCTATTACTTTTCCGGCTGCGAGATAAAATATGTTTTGATAAATAAAGCCAGCCCTGAAGGAGTAGGTAGGCTCAACCCAACGCATTCTGCGAAGCACCTCGTCACCATCGATTGTCATCCATGACCAAAGGAAGTCCGTATTGCCAACACCGCTGTTGTGCAGGAATAAGTCGCGGATTGTAAGTTCTCGTGTGACGAAAGGATCATACAATTGAAATTCCGGGAGGTAATCTATTACATGGTCATCCCAATTTACCTTACCTCGGTCTACCAGAATACCCATGCACGTGGCAGTGATCGCTTTCGTGGTTGAGCCAATTGCAAAAAGCGTATGGGTATCAACAGCGTCAGTAGTGTTCAGCTCTTTTACACCGTAACCTTTTTCGAAGATGACCTGGCCATCTTTCACCACCGCCACAGCAAGGCCTACTGTACCCCATTGCTTCCTCGCATTTTCTACGTAAGCATCGAACTCCTTGATTTGTTTGGCTTGAGTCTTGGTTTGCGCGCCAGCAGTTTGCGCACCTACGATGATCAGTGTACAGCAAACAATTGATAAAAATTTTGTCATGATTTTATGTAGTGAGGTGGATGGATTTTTTTTCAAAGAGCGCTTTGCTTTTTTCTTATGATCTTGAATATGGCAGGTATTGCAATGAGTACCCAAACCACATTGATGAAGGCGGAAGGGAACGCTCCATAATATACGGTGTTAATGATGAGAAATGCTGCTCCCGTTACGTTGAGAATTTGAAAAGATAATGAGTCAGATTTTAATTTTTGATAGCTGTTGAGGCCGTAAGCCAGGATAACTTCTACGGATCCAATCCAGCCGATAATATCTATCAGGAGCTTCATAATACATAAGTATTGAAAAAATCAGCATTGATCAATTCTTTTGATTGATCAATTGACGCAATGAAAGGAAGTGCAGGCTGTAGGCAAGAGGTACCAGAAAGGCCGGCAGCCAGATGATCGGAAACTCAGTCACGATGGTGTTGGCCGGCTCATTCATAAAGTATCGGAAGGGGCTTGGTATAGATAAGATCGCTGTGGCGACAATGTTGATCAACAAGCAAAGGCAAGCGACATTCCATATGATCACACCTGTTTTGCCGATTACGTGCTTCGAGTATGCCAAATAGGCTATGATTGGTCCTGTGATCCCTGCGAGTATATCAAAGTTTCGTCCTTCGAAAGTCATCTGGATTGGAATTAGGTTTTGAATGAATAACATCCAAAGCAAGATCTCCACAAACAGTCTGAACACCTGAAGCCCTGTGAGTGCTCTCGGGGAAATGAATGGAAGCAGCTCTTTGGTTGTCTTTGATATCAGCAACGCCCACACCAATGTTATCAGAGGAACAAATAATACAATCATGAGGCGAGGTGGAAACGTATTGAAATTGGAGAAAAA
>JAGQYM010000101.1 GCA_020436085.1 Cyclobacteriaceae bacterium | reverse complement strand
GCGAAGCAATGAAAGATCACGCCTTACACTGGTGCCTCCAATAAAACAAAGACTTGACAGGCCTGTACCTTTCGCCATACTCTTGAATTCCTCCTCTACCTGAACGGCAAGTTCGCGTGTAGGAACCACAATCAGTACCTGAAACGCAGGGCTTGTTTTCAATAATTTATTGATGATTGGAATGAGGAATGCTCCGGTTTTTCCGGTGCCCGTTTGCGCAATACCCATTACATTCCTTCCGTCAAGGATGGGTTGGATAGCATGCTCTTGTATTTCGGTAGGGTTTTTATATCCTTTGCGGGTAAGGTTACCTTTGATAAAAGGGTCGATGGGCAAATCCGTGATCGTTCTGGTAGGCTTGTACACTGAAGCTTCCAACGGTATTGCCTTTTTTGTGAAAAGGTCAGGATTAACATTACTCACTGATTTCTTCTTAGCCACTCGCGATGGCCTTTGCCCCTGAGGGCGTGCCTCATGTGCGCGAGGTCTTCTTTTTCTTAATACGTTCATTTACTCTTTAAATATTAATCTTCAGCGCCAGAATAGAGTCAAAAAAGGACCCTGCCTGATCGCTATCATTTTCAGCTAAAAAATATTGGGAGTAGAAAGAACTTCTTAAAGGAAGGATATTAAGAGGCATTACTTCACTAAACAGAATGATTTCTGCTAAAAACTAAGCAAAGGTAACGGGACTTTTGTCAAAAACCTAATTACACTCCCAGGCGTCAATTTCACCGCTACTTTGAGCTTAAATTGATTCCACAATCATAAATACTGCTAAATTGGTGCTCACTTCTAATTTAAACCATGGTGGAATCTTTTATGCTTATCTGGATTGCCGCCTCGGTCGTTGGCTTCTGGCTACTCTTTTACGTTTTACCCCTTAATTTATGGATCACCGCTCTATTCTCTGGTGTTCATGTGAATCTTATCAATCTGGTATTGATGCGTGTGAGAAAGGTTCCGCCCTCTTTGATTGTACGGTCGTTGATTTTAGCTACCAAAGCTGGTATCAAGGGAATAACTACCAGTCAACTTGAAACCCACTATCTGGCTAAGGGAAATCTGACTAATGTGATCAAAGCCCTAGTAGTAGCGGATAAGGCTAACTTGAAATTGGACTACCCTCAGGCAACCGCTATTGATCTTGCCGGTCGTGATGTATTGAAAGCGGTACAACTATCGGTGTCTCCCTATATGATTGTTGTGCCCGCCATTACCGGCATCTCTGTTGAAGGTATTCAATTGATTACCGAGGCCAGAGTGACGGTGAGGGCAAATATTCAACAACTTGTGGGTGGTGCTGGCGAAGAAACGATCAAGGCGCGTGTGGGTCAGGGTATAATTTCTACCATAGGAAGGTCGCATTACATGGACGTGCTTGAGAATCCCGACCGGATTTCATCCACGGTTTTAAACAACGGTCTGGATGCAGGCACAGCCTATACCATATTATCAATTGATATCGCGGACATTGATATCGGAAAAAATATTGGAGCCCAACTACAAACTGATCAAGCCCGAGCTGATTTAAATATTGCCAAAGCCAAGGCTGAGGAACGAAGAGCCATGGCGGTAGCACAGGAACAGGAAATGGTGGCGAGGGTACAAGAGGCCAGAGCAAGGGTGATCGAGGAGGAAGCCAAAATACCGATTGCCCTCGCTGGCGCATTCCGCAGCGGGAGACTTATGAGGAGAAGGCCATAGATTGCTGAAAGAGTACCCTCATATCGCAGGAGATGCTTCGCTGACTCTCAGTGTGACTACTATGTCGAAAGAATACCTAATGATCAGAGGAGATACTTCGCTAGCGCTCAGTATCACAGAAAAACAAAGTATCGCAGTGTAAGTAGTCTCACACGGCCCGGGAGGTGACTTCCTCCGTTTCATTTCGGGCACGGTATTCAGCCGGTGTCAGCTTTGTCAGCTTTTTAAAGGAAGTGTAAAACGCAGAAGGTGTATTAAAGCCGCAATCATAGGCGATTGCCTCGATGCTATACATCTGGTGTTTCTCCGACCTTAACATCACCTGCGCTTCGCGGATACGATAGCTATTTACAAACTCAGGAAACGACTGACCGTAATGATCATTGAGTACACCAGAGAGGACATAAGGTTTGATCTTGAGCGCTTGGGCAAGCTTTGAAAGTGTAAGCGACCCATCTGTGAACATCTTCCTGTTTGACATCATGTCATCGATCAACAGCTTTACGTCATCATAGACTTCCGGCTTCTTTTGTTTTTTCGTTTTTGAAAATATTCTGTTCGATCGAAGGCTGACATACAGCACTGCAAAAAGGGAAAGAGACGCAACAACAGTTCCGGTCAAGTATACACCCAATTGTTGATAGAAAAGTTGAATTGCATACACCACCCATATCAATGAAATTGAAATCAGTAGCAGTCGCAGCCATCTGAAAGTCTGATCGTCAAGATTGTGGCTCCGGAAAATCCTGTTGGCGGTGACTGAGATATATATCGCCATTTGAAGTGCCGAGAAGAAGTAGAGCCAGAACACTACCTGGTTGGATGCAAATGGCAGGGTGAGGCCGGTCGCAATAGAAAATGCAAAGTGCAACAGATTTTGTCGTGACCATCGCTGTCCAAGCAAATTCAAAGTATAGAAATAGAATAGCGGACCAATGGCTCCCATTCCTACCAACCCGATAGCTGGCACGCTATCCGGCACATGAGGAATCAACAACATCAATATTGACTTGCCCGTGCGAAGCGCTATCCCGAAGAGTAGAAAACCGAGCAATTGGTTTTTCAGCAGGCCTTTGGAATTGAAAATCAATACCAACCCAAAAAAAATAGAGTTGAGAATAATGATGGCGCTAAACCCTGCCAATAGAACCTGAACTGTCATCTCTCCCATTGCACCTTTGCTAAATCTGTTGTTGTGATTTACGAATTTAAACAGTCCTGAGTTTAGTTGTTCAGAATTTCGTGGGATTGAAAACAAACCATCATTTAACCAACCACGCATGAATCGTTCGCTAATCTGTTTTTTTATGCTGATGCTGCTTGCCGCGGTATCAATTGCACAAAATCCTACACTAAAAAGAAAAGCACAGCTCGACTTTCGGGTACGAAAAATTTCTGATTCGCCTGGCGCAAGAGTTACCAGTGTAAATAATGGATCTCCCGCATACAAGGCCGGCCTCCGCGCAGGTGATGTCGTCCTCACCATCAATAGTCACAGCCTTCCCGATGAGAATGTCCTTTATCAACGGCTTTGGGCACTCAGAGGTGGTGACCAGGTGAAGCTTACCATGGTTAGAAATAATCAGACGATGTCGATTGCTTTCACTCCCGCCCCCGCACCACTCGAGACGTATAAATCTCTGGACGTTGAAGCAATAGCGCTAACCAACAACTCAGGAGACTTGATTCGAGCGTTTGTTACCAAGCCGAAAGACGCAAAGGGAAAGTTACCCGCCATTTTGTTTGTCAGTTGGCTATCGTGTAGTTCAGTTGAGCTTCCGGAACGGGACGACTCATGGACAAAAATGCAGCGTGAGGTGGCTGAAAAATCAGGGGCATTGATGATGCGAATAGAGAAGCCGGGAGTTGGTGACAGCGAAGGACCACCCTGTGCCGAGTGCGACTTACACACAGAACTTGATGGATACAAAGCTGCATGGCGTCATCTTAAGCAAAGATCCGATGTCGATACCACCAACATTATCGTCTTCGGTGCAAGCCTTGGCGGAACTCTTGCCTCCATTGTGGGCAAAGGGCAACCTGTGAAGGCTTATGTTTCTGCCGTGAGCGTTTACAAGACATGGTTGGAGCACATGATCGAACTTGAAAGAAGACGGCTTCAATACAGTGGAAAGACTCAGCGTGAAATCAATACGTTGATGCCAGCGTACATTGAGTTTCACAGTGACTACATGAATTACAGAAAAACTCCTGAACATATCATACAGGAGAAACCACATCTCGCCTCGATTTGGTATGACGAACCTCGTCATCAATATGGCAGACCGGCAAAGTTCTACATGCAGATTCAGGATTTTAATTTTCTGGAAACCTGGGGAGATACAAGCGCACCGGTTCTGTTTGTAGCAGGGGAATATGATTGGATCATGAGCGTTGACGATAGCCAGATCGTTACCGATATGATCAATAAAAAAACTCCGGGTCGGGCAACTCGCTATGTTGCCAAGGGAATGGACCACCACTGGTCGGTGTATGCCAATCCTCAAAATGCCTTTGACGAAGTGAATGGAACCTACGCGCAGGAGACCGTGACCGAAATGATAGCATGGATTAAGAAGATGATCGCTCAACCCTGAAGGAGTACTGCTCGCCACCGTCCATATTTATTTTGACAACCTATTTCCCTATACTTGCG
>JAGQYM010000100.1 GCA_020436085.1 Cyclobacteriaceae bacterium | reverse complement strand
GTGATAGGAAATTGAATAAACGGACCTGCGAGAAAGTCTGCGGCCAACAGGATTATGGTCAATCCAATCCACAAAAAAGGAAGAAGAGGGTTTTCGTCACGAAGGGCTGAGGTAACCATCGGAGAGTCTCCAGAATACATTTACGGTACAGAATAGCGAAGTGGATGCGTCCCGAAAAAGGTGAAGCCAAAGACGATAATTTCAGGATAACTCCAAAAGACGTCCATTGTCAAGGAGAACTCTTTTAGTGGGTTTCAAATTGACATTATGGCGGCATCATCATCATATTGTGCATCCAAAAAAGGAGGAAACATGCCGATTATCAAACCGATCTCGGACCTAAGGAATAAGTTCAATCGGATATCGGAGATCGTGCACAAGGATCAGGAACCGGTATTCATTACCAAAAATGGGGAAGGAGACATGGTTATACTGTCTATTGAAAGTTATGACCTGATGCAGAAGAAGATGGATCTTTTTAGCAAGCTTTCAGTTTCACAGGCTCAGAGGGCAGCCGGTGATCGAGGGCGACCGATTGTTCAGGTTGTGAAGGATATTCGAAAGCGAACACGGGATGTCAAGTGACTATACAGTACAGCTTCTTCGGGCAGCCGAAGATGATTTGAACGAAATCGTCACCTTGCTTTGCCAAGACAACATGGAGGCGGCTGAGCGGTTTTTATCCAAAACAGAGTTGGGTCTTCGCGAATTGTCGAATCATCCAAGAAAGGGTTTCGTCCCCAACGAGCACCGCTTGGCTGCAGGAAACTTCAGGTACACGATCATTGAAGGTTGTCTTATACTCTACACCATGGAAGAAGAGATCGTACTCGTTCAGCGAGTCCTGCCCCATGCACGCAAATACAAACAGATTCTCTGACGCGGGCACGTATTTTGTGGAAAGTCTCCGATACTGAAGAGTCTGGTCGTTTTGGGAAGCTCCTCCACGTAGGTTCAAGATTACGAGCTAAATTATCTGGAACATTCCTCAGCAGGGCCGGATAAAAACCTTCAAACTCATGAATTGGTGCCACCCCTTCAACTATTTAAGCCAATCTTAAACGAACAAAACGGCTGAATGAACGGTTTAATTCGCGTATTATGCGAAGTTCATCCGATGCTATTCCAATTGCCCCGAATTCTCCACTTTAATCAAGTAAATATCCACGTCGCTTTTCCCAGCCATGATGTAACCACCATCAGATGTCAAAACCGTTCTGTAACACCCTTCATTACCAGGGCCGCCAAATGATCTTGACCACAGGGTATCTCCTTGCAAGGTTACTTTAGTCAGGAAAACGTCGGAATTCCCAACTGCAACCTGTCGAGTCGACAACAAGACCAGATGGTTCGGATCGTGATCGGCTATTGCGTCCTGGAGAAATTGAATATCAATCGTCTGAATCGTTTCGATACTGTCGCCCGATGAGGTAGCACAAAGAAGGTTGAGCTTACCATCTAATCCCTCGCCAGCAATTGCCAATGACGCTGCTTCTTGTCTGAAAAGGTACGGTCTCCAAAGTCGGAGGGAAGAATACGTTTTCTGCCAAGCCAATTTGTAGGGTTCGTAGCCATTCCCGCCTATTTGCATAATCACTGTAGCGCCGACCGGTTCTGTCGCATAATATTCTGTTCCGGCGACGACTATGCCATTATTGCCATTTTCCAAAAGAGACCAGCCGTAGTTGTAATAGTTGTTATTGAGTCCATGTGGCCCTGGAATGCTGACTGTCCAAATAAGAGTACCCGTTGGATCAGATTCCGCTAAAAAGTATGCTGAGGACACGCCTACGCTTGAGGAATCGGTCTCACCTACAATCAAGTAATTGCCGGACATAGCTCGCTTGACCGAAACGGGATAGAGCCTGTCTGGCCACAGCTTTGTAAATATAATATCACCGACTGAGTTCGTTTTGACAAAAGATCGCCATGCGAAAATGTCTATATTTCCATCGTCTTGTTCAAAGAGAGCGAAAGGCCTGTCTGAGACATTCAACTCTCTTATCCAAAGAGAATCTCCATGAGAATCAAAAGCACCGACGAAGATGTTCCCGTTCGTTTGACCTGCAATCAAGTAGACACCATCACTTGTTTCAACGACGGCATCTACCCAAGAGACGGTTTTCCAATGTGTTATACTTTCAAACGCCAATGGAGAGGTATGTCCGCCTGATTGCCTTTCGCAACTGAAGACAAGACAGGTCGTCAGCAACCAAAATGTCAGATTTGTTTTGGATTTCATGATCACCTCAAATTCAAGAGATGGGTTTGTGCAGAAGAGTATCGGTGATCGGCAAAAACTTACTATTCATGGCTGGACAAGGTGGGGACCCCAGTCCGGTTTCAGTCAGTGCGTTGTCTGAATTGCTCAGAAGCAAGTTCCCTTTGGAGAAGATGAGTTTCTTTGGCAAGATTCATAACCCGCTTTTCTTGACTAGGTCTGCAATTTTTTGAACGTGGGGTATAAGGCTTGGAACTATTTTCTGCATGGGTTCATAAATTCTTTCAGTTGAATCAATGGTAAGGGTGCCGATAACTCTTTTGAGGTTCGGCACATCGGGATCAAATAAAGGAATACTGAGAATTACAGATAATCCGGTCTTCACTCTTTCTTGATCCTCATCTGAAATCCACTGAACGTCTTTAGCTAGGTCGGCAATGGCTTCCATTTTGGTGTTCCAAGCCTTTCCGGAGCAACCTTGCCCCCGAGACAAGCTTATCTTTAGCTCTTCGGCGTCAAAGCCGGCAGTGTGAGCAATGATCTTCAGTTTTGAGCTTTTTGTGCTCATGATATTGAGCCGGATATGCCTCACTTTGAGCCTGTCCAGTAACATCGATCTGATTTCGCCAAGAAGGTTGTTTATTTCATTCAAGTTATTGTTCATTGACATATCTTAACGGGTTATGGAATGCGTTAAAAAGAAACTGTTTTCCGAACCAAGCGGATGGCGCATAGGATTGAATGCATCAAACCCTTTTAGTCTGGCCGCCAGCGTGGTTGATGAAGCCGCTTGTTTCATAGAAAAATTTCCAGAACGATAGAAATTGAACTACTTAGGAGAAAGTAACTCTGTTTTCGCACAGAGTCAAGCGGGTGAATGAACGGTTTATACGTATGTTATGCGAAGTGCGTCGATCAAAAACGCCAAGTTGGTAATAGAGGGCCTTGATGTATTAACCCAATCATAAAAACTGGTTCCTTATAATTGTAGCAGTGGCCCGCGGAGAGTGTCAATTGGATTCTACGAGAGTCAAAGGGAAATGAGGCGATTGCGCGCAGGCCATATGTCTTGAAAGTCAGGCTCTTGCGGCTATCTACAGTGATCAAAGGAATTCCAGGTTTAACTGCATCAAAGGTCAGGTGACCATAAAAGCAGCCTAGAGCAACATTGTTGCTCATTTTTCTCAAAACGCTTGATTGCCAGGATCTATTGAGAGTAAGCAGTGATGATATGTAGAGTTCATTCGACATTCGTAAGGTGGCGTCCGCTTGAAGAACCACGTATCCAAAGGAAGCGGTTAGGCTGAAGTCATCGTTTGCATACCCCAATGATGCCGCCACAGACGGTACAAATCGCCTATATTGGACATGATATAATTTTTCCAGAGGGTACTTTTTCTTCGCAAACTCAGTGACAGACGCGGGGGTTTCCAGGGTGTTTAAGTTGATGCCAGAGACAAGATCACCGCTGCCATACTGATGATCAGGGAAGATGATGGTTTCACTCAAGGGAACGGCAGGTGCGCATGAAAGAAGGCATGAGATAAGAACAAAAGGAAGGAGTCTCATGGCGCCTATGCTTGCTTGACAGATACATTATGCATATCGATGTGCGTATAGCCACAGCCGCGTGGAAGGAGCACAGGATAGAATAGTTCAAACGCTTGCATTAGCGCCTCACGTTATTGACGAAACGGCTGATTGGTTGATCAATTTCTGGTTACCTCAACACACTGGTCATAGCCTCAAGACAAAATATGGCCCGGGAGTGACACCTTACACGCGTGGTATACGATGATGTGCCTGCTATCGTTTCCTCATGGCTTTTTCAATTGCCCGGAGATGATCCTGATCCATAATGTGAAAATCCCTTTCCATGTTCTCATGGTCAGCCTCTATGGTCCTGTATTCTTCTTCCATTTGGGTATGATCATCAATTAATGTCTGATCCGTCGGGTCCATTGAGGCATGCCGATTTTCGATAATCTGATGCTTTTTCAGAATTTGATTATGCAGGCGATCCATTAAATTGTATTTATCGATGATAAGCTGGTGACGGGCCTCCATAAGTTTGAAATCGGGATCGGCACTATCAATAAGCTCTTTGTGGGCTTCAACTATCTTGTCATGTTCTTGACGGATAGTATCTTGCTCGGCAATCTTAAGAACTAGCTCAGCCTTCATTCGTTCATGGATCATGAGCATTTTATTTCTTTCAACGGATGAGCATGCCAGGAGATAGGCAAGCAGGAGAAAAGCGATT